>CAYRBP010000030.1:0-45126 GCA_964422535.1 uncultured Ardenticatenaceae bacterium
TGAGGCGTCTTTATCCAGTTGTCAAAGTACAGTAATCAACTTAACTAAGCACTAGTTCATGAGAAGGAGAGCAATGACGGTATTCATCACAGGCGGGGCAGGCTTCATAGGGGCGAACCTGGCCGATCATCACCTGCGGCGCGGCGATAGGGTCATCCTCTACGACAATCTCTCGCGTCGTGGTTCTGACTGCAATCTGGAATGGCTTCAGCTGCGTCATGGGGAGCGCCTCGACTTCCGCCTGGGCGACATCCGCGACTTCGACGCGCTCCGCGCGGCCATGCCGGAGGACAGCGCGCGCGTTTACCATATGGCCGGCCAGGTAGCGGTGACGACCTCGATCCTCGACCCGCGCCAGGACTTTGAAATCAACGCCCTGGGGACATTCAACGTTCTGGAGGCGGTGCGTCAGAGAGCGCCCGAGGCCATCCTCTTCTACGCCTCGACGAACAAGGTCTATGGCGGCATGGAGACAGTGGCAACGGGCGTGAACGGGAACCGCTACCACTACCGGGACCATCCCGATGGCATCGCTGAGGACTACCCGCTCGACTTCCACTCGCCTTATGGCTGCTCCAAAGGTTGTGGCGACCAGTACGTGCGCGACTATGCCCGCATCTTCGGGCTGAAGACGGTGGTCATGCG
This sequence comes from uncultured Ardenticatenaceae bacterium, assembly GCA_964422535.1. Classification (GTDB taxonomy): domain Bacteria; phylum Chloroflexota; class Anaerolineae; order Promineifilales; family Promineifilaceae; genus Promineifilum. The sequence continues at coordinate 646 of CAYRBP010000030.1, forward strand.
CCAGTCGTGCATTTACGGGCAGCGCCAGCTGGGTGTCGAGGACCAGGGCTGGGTGGCCCACTTCTGCATCGCCGCGCGCTATGGACGGCCAATCACCATCTACGGCGACGGCAAACAGGTACGCGATATTCTCTGGGTGGAGGACCTGATCGCCGCCTACGAGGCCGCTGCCGAGCGCATGGATACCGCTGCCGGGCAGGTCTACAACCTGGGTGGCGGGCCGGAAAACACGCTCGCCATCTGGTCGGAGTTTGGCCCGATGCTGGCGCGTCTGGCCGGTCATGAGATACCGGTGAAATATGGCGACTGGCGGGCGGGCGACCAGCACGTCTATATCAGCGATATCCGCAAGGCCGGGCGCGAGCTGAACTGGCGGCCGCGTGTCGGCGTCAGCGACGGCATCGAACGCCTGTGGGACTGGGTCGGCGCGAACCCGCAGCTATTCGCTCACTAGGAACCCATGCCGATCGTACGCGAACTGGACCCCAACCGCTGGAACGAGTTCATCGACCGCCATCCGGAGAGCGGCATCTTCCACTCGCCGGAGATGTTTGCCGTCTTTGAACGCACTGCGGGGCACAGGCCCGAGTTGTGGGCGGCCGTGGACGCAGGCGGGTGTCCGCTGGCGCTCTTCGCGCCGGTGCGCGTGACGGTTATCGGCGGCCCGCTGAGCGCCCTGACCAGCCGCGCCGTCGCCTACGGCAGCGTGCTGGCCTCGTGCGACGACCGCGGCCGGCGCGCCCTCGACGATGTCCTGCACGCCTATAACCGGGGAGCGGGCAGGGGGACGCTGTTTACCGAACTGCGAAACAACCGCGAGCTGAACGGCTTGCAACCGACGCTGGCCGCCCACGGCTATCGCTTCGAGGACCACCTCAACTTCCTCATCGACCTGACCCAGGCTGAGTCAAAGCTCTGGAGCAACATCCGCTCCAACGCGCGCCGCAACGTCCGCAAGGCCGAGGCCGAGGGGGTGGAGGTGTCGGAGATCGTCGATCGGGCGGAAATGCCGTCCGTCTACGCTGTCCTGAAGGCGGTGTACAGGCGCATCCAGGTGCCGCTGCCGGACGAATCGCTGTTCAGCGCCGCGTTCGACACGCTGCGGCCGAAAGGCATGATGCGCGTGCTTGTGGCCCGCGCGGGCGAGCAGGCCATCGGGGCATTGACGTTGTTGATCCACCGTGGGGTGATGCTGTACTGGTACACCGGCACGCTGCGCGAGCACAGCGCGCTGCGCCCGGCCGACCTGCTCGTCTGGCGGGCGCTGCAGCTGGGTGCAGCGTCCGGTTGTACCCTGTTTGACTTCGGCGGGGGCGGCAGGGCCGGCGAGGCGTATGGCGTCCGTGACTTCAAGGCCAAGTATGGTGGCGAACTGGTCAATTTCGGCCGCAACATCTGCGTCCACGCCCCCCTGAGGCTGGCGGTCAGTCAGGCCGGCTATCAGGTCATGCGAAGATTCCTGTGAGGTGGTCCATGAAGCGTCAGTTGAAGCGTGCCGCGAATGCCCCCCCGCGCCACTGCATGATCGTCCATGCCTACTACCCGCTGGGCGAGACGCGCGTGGAGCGAGAGGCGCAGGCGTTGGTCAGGCGTGGCTACGCTGTCGACGTCCTGTGTCTCCGCTTAGGCGGCGAGCCCGCGCAAGAGTCCCGCGACGGGATCACCATCTACCGCCTGCCGGTTCATCGCGACAAACGACGCGGAGCAGGCGCGCAATTCCTGGAATACGTCACGTTTCTCGTCCTGGCCGCGCTCCGGCTGGCCCGGCTGCATACTCGCGCGCCGTATCGAGTGGTGCAGGCCCACAACTTGCCCGACTTCCTGGTTTTTGCAGCCTTACCGGCCCGGCTCCTGGGCGCGCGCACCATCCTCGACATCCACGATCTGATGCCGGAGTTCTACGCTGCCCGCTTCGGCGTCGGTCCCACGAGCTGGGCGGTGCGGCTCGTGCGGTTCCAGGAGTGGCTCGCCTGTCGTTTCGCCGACCACGTCATCACGGTCAGCGAGCACTGGCGGCAGACCCTCATCCGGCGCGGCGTCCAGCCGGACAAGTGCAGCGTGGTTATGAACGTGGCTGACGACGCCATCTTCCGCCCGTTGGACCCCGATCGGCCGTTGCTGCACGACCCGAACGGCCTGCGGCTGATCTATCACGGCGCGCTCACCGAACGCTACGGGCTTGACCTGGCCATCCGCGCAGTCGACCAGGTGCGGGCCGACATCCCCGGCATCCACCTCACGCTCCTGGGTGACGGAGACGCGGTGGGCGACCTGCGCCGGTTGATCGCGGAGCTGGGTCTGGAGCAGCACGTCGCGTTGATCAACGCGCTCCGTCCCGCGGAAGCGCTTCCCGCCATCATCGAGGCGGCCGATCTGGGGCTCGCTCCCTATCGCAATGATCCTTTCACCGATGGTCTTTTGCCGACCAAGCTGATGGAGTATGCCGCGCTTGGCATGCCGGCCGTTGCCGCGCGCACGACGGCGATTGGGGGCTATTTCGGCGGGACGATGGCGGCGCTCTTCGAACCGGGCGACGTCGGGGGGCTGGCCGATTGCCTGCGCGCGCTCCACCGTGACCCGGCTCGCCTGGCTGCCCTGCGTGAGGGAAGCGCCCGGTTCAATGAACGTTACAACTGGCCTCAGATCAGCGCAGCGTACGTCGCGCGGGTCGAACAACTGGGAATGCCGGCAACCGCGCCACCGCTCGCCGCCTCCCAGCCGCCGGAGAGCCCACAGCCGGACATCGGCCGATAGGCCATCCGTCGCGCTGAACGAATAACAAGACGCCCGGACTCGCCGCGAGTCCGGGCGTTTTTTGTGGTGATCGTTCTATGCGCCTGCGCCCTGGCCGGCAGACCCGGCCGGCCCCGACCTACTCCAGCCCTTCGGCCGCCAGCCAGCGGTCGACGGCCGCCAGGAACACCTCTTCGCACTCTTCCTGGGCCACGTGGCCGCAGGCCGGAATGACTTCGAGTGTCGCGTTGGGCAACTCGCCGGCCAGCTGCACGCTTTGCTCTGTCGGCACGATGCGGTCATCGTCCCCGGTGACGACGAGCACCGGCACGTCGATCTCGCTCAACCGCGAGGCGAGGTCAGACTCCTGGGAGGCGCGGGTGAACTCCCAGAGAGCCGTGTCCCAGTCTTCGACTTGCAGGCCCAGACGAGAGCGTTCCCGTTGCTGCTCGGTGATGACGCTCGGGTCATGGTAGGCCTGCGTTTCCAGCGAATCGCCGAGTGAGAGGAAACTGCGCGAGACGAGCGGGCCGAGATGCCGCATCTGCGGCGTGCCCAGCAGCGGCCGAAGGAAAGGCGGGGCGCCGCCGCCGGAGTAGACGGCGGGCGAGACGAGGATGAGGCCCGCCACGCGCTCCGGATGGGCCAGCGCCATGCGCAGGGCGACCGTGCCCCCGGCCGAATTGCCGACGAGGATCGCCCTGTCGAACCCCTGTGTGTCGAGCAGCGCATCGAGTTGTTCGATGGCAGCGTCGGGGGTGTAGGGGTTCGGGCCGTTCCAGTCTCCTTCCGTCATTCGCTCGCTGAGGCCGAAGGGCGGGCGGTCATAGGCGAATGTCCGGCCCAGGCCGGCGAAGTGGTCGAAGACCTGATCCCAGGTGAAGAGACTGCTCGCGAAGCCGTGGAGCAGGACGAAGGCCGGCTCGCCGTCGCCGGCGGCGCGGAAGTGGATGTCGATCCCGTCCGTCCCTTCAAACGGCAGCGACAGGAACTGGCTGTCTTCGGCCGCCAGGGCCGAAGGCAGGCGCAGCCCCTCCAACGGCTTCACGGGCACGAGAAACGGGCCAAATACGATGACGGCCACCAGGATGGCCACGATAACGAGCAGGATTCGCGCAAAACGTTTCATATCCGTGTTCCCGACCGCTCCCCGATAACGAAACGCGCCGGGAGCGGCGCGCGGCTATCGGTCGGTTGTCACGCCGCCACGATGGCAGCGCATACCATGATTCTAGGGGACGCGGCGTCATTGTCAAGCGCGGCCGCCCGGTTACAATGATGCGCCATGACCAAGCACTTCATCCTCGTGGCGGGCAACATCGGTGTCGGCAAGACTTCGCTTGCGGAGCGGCTGGGGGCGCGCCTGGGCTGGCAGACTGGGTTCGAATCGGTCGTCGACAATCCGTACCTGGCGGACTTCTACGCCGACATGCGCCAGTGGTCGTTTCATCTGCAAGTCTTTTTCCTGGGCCACCGTGCCCAGCAGCACCTGGCCCTGGCCACGTCGCCGCAGTCCACGATCGGCGACCGCAGCATCTATGAGGATGCGTTCATCTTCGCTCGCGTGCTCAATCACCTGGGTAACCTGAGCGAGCGGGATTACGAGTCGTACCGGACGCTGTATGACCTGATCGTGCGCGGCCTGCCGCGGCCCGACCTCCTCATCTACCTGACTGCGCCCGTGCCCGTCCTGCTGGAGCGCATTCGCCAGCGCGGGCGGCCGATGGAGGCGGGCATCACGGCCGATTATCTGACCCTGCTCGATACCTTTTATCAGGACTGGTTGCAGAACTTCGATCTGTGCCCCGTGCTGACGATCCGCACCCAGCAGCTCGACTTCGTCCACAAACCTCGCCACCTGAATGAGGTCATCCAGCGCATTGAAGCAAAGCTGTCAGGCCGGGAGGAACTCATCCTCGACTAAGCCCGCTGCCGCTCGATGCCGGGCGATCCCATTTGTGCTACACTTCACAATAGTCAGGTGCCAGAGGACGTTACCAGGTGGACGAGACGAACCTGCCGCGTGATGAACGCTCGACGCGCCGCATCCTGGGCCTGCTGCTGATGGCCGGGGCGGTCTTGTGGGCCGCGCTGCTCGTATGGCAGGTCGGGGCGGATCCTGGGCGCATGGCGCAGCCGACCCTTGTCGCTACGGCCGCGCCGGTGGGCGCCAATGGTTTGCCGGAGGTCCCCGCGACGACGGCGGCCGCGACTGCGGCGCCTGCGACACCCTGGGAAGTGGCGGGGTTTGGCGCGGTGGCCAGCCCGACGGCCGAGGTGACGGCTGCGCCTCTAGTGGAGGGAGTCGTCACGGTCTATGGCCCGCCGGCCGAGAGCGTCTTTCGCCTCGATGAACCCATCACCTTTTACTGGTCGTGGCCCGAACCGCTGGCGGAAGGGCAGCAGTTCAGCCTGTTCCTGCGCTCAAACGCCGGCGAACAGCGAATCGGGACGATCAGCGAGGCTAATCTGGGTCGGGCCTACTGGCTGAGCGCGACACTTGCCGATCGGGTCGCCGGTCCCGGGCCGGTCGCGTGGCATGTCAGGTTGGAGGATATCGCCGGCGGCCAGACGTTCGCGCGGAGCCAGGAGCGACTCCTGTCCCTGCGCGGAGGATAGGTCGCGCATAAGTGGAGTGGAAGAGGGCTTGTCAGGCGCCGCCAGTTGCGCCATCATACTTTGGTTGGCGAACCCGTCACCGGTGAGGGAGTACGGATTCAGGCGAGTAAGAATTCGCTTCTCGGTGTGTCATGACCCATCATCACACCCGAAGCCGGGGTCAACCCGGCGCAGCCGGCGGTCTGGCCGCGCGCCTTCGACCACAGGCGATGGCCGTGGATTGTGGCGCGCTGGGCTACATTTAGCCAATAACGTGTATAATAGAGTCGGTATTCGTTTCGTCGCCGATGCAAATGAGCCCTGGGTGAGCAGTTCAACAACCCCTATTCCCAATCGTCGTAAGCTCGCCCGACAACGCACTCGAACGCATCGCCAGGATCGGCAAGCATGATCGCGCAGAACAGGGAAGACCTGTCAGGACAACAAATCGGGAATTACGAGATCGTTTCGCATGTCGCGGATCACCGGGTCAGCGATCTCTTTCTGGCGCGCGACGTCAAACTGGACCGCCTGGTCTACCTGGAGATGCTGCGGGAATCGTCGGCTGACAACCCCGCCCTTGCGGAGAGCTTCCAACAGCGGATGGAGACGGTCGCGCTCATCAAGGATGAGAGCATCGCAGTCGTCAGCGAGATCGATATCACCGACGACGGGTTCCCCTATGCGGTGATGGAGTATTTCCCGGCTATCACGCTGGCCGAAAAGCTCGATACCCTCCGCCATGAAGACCGCACCCTCGCGACGATCCAGTCGCTGGAGCTGACCAAGCAGATCGCTCAGGCTCTTGGCGTCGCCCATGCGGAAGAGCTGATCCACCACGACTTGCGGCCGGAGAATATCCTGCTGCGCGATGACGGGTCGCCTGTCCTGGCCGATCTCGGCGTGCCGGTGATCGCCAGAATGGACAGCGCGGGCATGGCCAGGACTGACGGCGAGATGCTGGACTATGCCTCGCCGGAAGAAGTAGAAGGCAAACCGTTGACCCGCCGCAGCAACATCTACTCGCTGGGTGTGGTCCTCTATGAGTTGCTGGCCGGCCACCGGCCGCGCCTGCCTAACCTGCCATACGACATCTTCCCCCAGGCCAACATGCCGAAGGAAGAGCCACTGGAAGAAGCGCGGCCCGGCCTGGCCGGCGAGACATACCGGCTGGTGCGGAACTGCCTCTGGCGGCAGGAGTGGAGCCGCTTCGAGACGGCCGAAGAGATGATCACGGCGATTGAGACGTCCATCTTCGCCGAGCAGGAGTTGCCCAAAGCGGCCGCCTGGGCCCCACGCCGGCGCAACCCGGTCCTGTTCGCCATCCCCATCGCCGTCATCGCGCTTGCTGCGCTGGCGTTCATGTTTGTCCGGGGCAGCGGCGGCCAGGAGCCGCCACCCGACGAACCGGTGGCAACCTCCGTGTCCGGAGGGGGCGAAGTGGGAGCCGTCATCCCGACCGAAGCGGGTTTCACCTCCACTCCCGAGCCGACGGAGACCATTGAGTTGCCGACAGAGGCTCCATTCGACTTGAGAATTTCCGTCCTCGCCCCTCCGGCCAACCGCGAGTTCCTGCGCGACGACGTCATCAACTTCGACTGGTTTTGGCCGACTCTCCCGGAACCCGGCCAGCAGTTCACTGTCTACCTGTCGGACGGCGAGTCTGAATTTCCGATCGGCAGCCTGACCGAACCGAACAACGGCGCCGCTTACCGGCTCCAGGTGAACGCCGGCAGTCTGCCAACGGAAGCCGACGAACTGCTCTGGCAGGTGCGGCTGGAGAATCTGAGCAGCGGGGAGGTCTTCGTTGCCAGCGACGCCATCCCGATCCGTATCCTGGCGGTGGCGACAGAGGCCGCGCCGACGGAGACGCCGACGCTGACCCCTGCGCCGACCGAGACGGCGGCTGCAACGTCGACAGCCACGGCCACGGCGACGGTGACGTCTTCGTGTGTTGTCCTGCCGCCTCCGGGCTGGGTGTCCTATGTTGTCCGCCAGGGAGACTCGGTGGCCGGCCTGGCCCAGCGCAGCAACATCACGGTCGGAACGCTCATGCGCGTGAACTGCCTTCAGAACGACCTCCTGAGCGTCGGCCAGACGCTGTGGCTGCCCAGCGGGGCCGTCACGCCAACAGCGCCGCCCGCGCCTCCGCCGACGGCGACCCCGGGTCAGGGTGGCGGTGGCGGCGGCGGGGGTAGACCGACACAGCCGCCGCCGACGAGCACCACAGCGCCGCCGACAAGCGAACCGCCGACGAGCGAGCCGCCGACCAATACGCCGCAGCCTGAACCTACCAAGACGCCGGCCACACCGGATCCTTAGAAGCGGGGCGACATGCGCGCCGCAACTGACGCCTTACCTGCCAGGGAGGGGCCACGCGCTTGCGGGCGGGCCGCTGGCTGAGGGTGACATGCGGCTGGAGTGGGACCTGAGATTTCACCCGATCTTAACTGTTTGCCTATTTGAATGACGATAAGATTACGTCTGGACGCCTTTCGTCTGTCCATATGGCCTGTGCATTTCCCCGGCACAAGCGGACCGAAGGTGGACTGACCTGTGGTCGCAGCCTCACGCGCGCGAGCACCGGCGCATTTTGAGGAGTGCAGGAGCATCATGAAGACCAGACACCTACCGCTCGCCCTTGGGCTGCTGATCGTTGCGCTGCTGGCGCTTGTTACGGCCGTGCCGGCTCTGGCGGGCCTTGCGCCAACCATCTTCGCGCAGACCTTCACCATCGCAGAAAACAGCCCAGTAGGGTCGCCAACCTCGCCCCTCAAGGTTCAGGCCTTTGAGCTTGAGGGTCAGGCGCTGACGTACGAGATCACCGGGGGCACGGGGCAGGACGCGTTCAACATTAACGCGTCCAACGGCAACCTGACCGTCAAGGACAACACCCTGCTCGACCGTGAGGCGCGGGCCTTCCTGACGCTGGACGTGAAGGTCACGGACACGGAGTCCCTGTCGGCGTCGGCGACGATGACCGTCAACCTTACCGGCGTGTCCGAATTCCCGCCGGTGCTCGACCCGCAGACGTTCGATATTGACGAGAACTCGCCCAACGGGTCGCTGGTTGGCACGGTCCTGGCGCAAGACGACGACATCGGTGAGACGTTCACATACGCGATCGTCAGCGAATCGGCCACCAACGTATTCAGTATCGATGCGAACGACGGCGAGATCCGCGTCAAGACGAGCACTTTCGTGAATCATGAGGCCGTGCCTACCGTAACGCTGGGGGTGAAGGTCACTGACAGCGGCGGCAGCAATGTCACCGAGAACATGACGGTCAATATCAACGACGTCAACGAGACGCCGGTCCTCAATAACCAATCCTTCTCGGTCAGTGAAAGTGCCCCGGCCGGCACGGACGTCGGCTTCGTGATCGCCACCGACCCTGACGACGGCGATACGCTGACGTACTCGATCGTCGGGCCATCGCCGTTCTCAATCAACGCCGGCACGGGGCTTCTCAAGGTCGAGAATCCGGACGGGATCGACTTTGAAACGGACCCGGACATCACGTTCACGGTGAAAGTGGTCGATGCGGGCACGCCGGCCAAGGAAGACACCGGCGTCATCACCGTCAACGTCATCGAGGCCGACGACCCGCCGACCACGAGCGGCATCGCCGACAAAGTGGTGAATGAGGGTACGGCCTCGACAACCGTTTCTCTCTTCCCGGCGTTTGCTGATGACGAGGATGCCGATGCCGCGCTGGTCTACAGCGTGACGAGTGTGAGCAAGCCGTCGCTGGTCACGAGTACGTCGATCAACCCCGCCAACGGGGTGCTGACCATTAATCTGGCCTCCGGCGTGGGTGGATTCTCCAACATCACTGTCCAGGCGAAAGACACGGCCGACCAGACCGTTAGCGCGACGTTCAAGGTTATCATCAACGAAGCGCCGACGGCCGATCCCATCCCCGACATCATCCGCAATGAGGACCAGCTGGACGAGTCGCTCGACTTGCGCGACTTCTTCAGCGACGACGTCGACGCTCCGGCCGATCTCGTCTATACGATCAAGTCCAACTCGGCCGCGGGCCTGTTCTCGACAGCGGCTATCAGCGATTACACGCTGAACCTGGTCGGCGCGGCGAACGCGAGCGGCACGGCTAACCTCACCCTGAAGGCGACTGACTCGCTCGGCCTGTTCGTCGAGCAAGTGCTCAAGGTGAAGGTCAACGAGGTGAACGACCCGCCGACGACCACGGGCATCTCGAATGTCAATGTCGACGAAGACGCGCCCCCGCGCGAGATCAACCTCTGGGCTGCCTTCTCTGACATCGAGGATGACGATGACCAGCTGACGTTCGTTGTCGCCAACAACAGCAACCCCGGTCTGTTCGATTCGGTCACGGTCAACAACGGCAACGGCAAGTTGACGCTGACCTTCAAGGCCAACACCAGCGGCGTAGCCACGATCACGATCCAGGCCGAGGACACGAATGGGGCCACAGTGAACACGTCGTTCACGGTGAACGTCGGCTCGATCAATGACCGTCCCGTCGTGGAGAACTTCAGCAAGGACACGACGGAAGATACGCCCGTCAACTTCACCGAAAACGACTTCATCAACCACTACAGCGACGCTGACGATGAACCACTGACCAAGGTTCGCATCACGCAACTGCCCGAGGCCAACAAGGGCGTGCTGAAACTGGGCGGGGCCGATGTCGGCCTCAATGACGAGATCCCGGTCGGGCAGTTGGATGACCTCGTCTTCAAGCCGGCGGCCAACTGGGACCAGGGGACGTCGACCTTCAAGTGGAACGGGTCGGATGGCACGCAGTACGCAGAGAACCCGGCGACCGTGACCATCAACATGACGGCCGCGGTGAACGACCCGCCAGTCGTGTCGAACTTCAGCAAGACCGTCAATGAAAGCGCCGTTCTGTCATTTGGCATCAGCGACTTTGTCAACGCCTACTTCGACGTCGACGGCGACCAGTTAGCCAAGGTGCGTATCGTCCAACGACCGGACAACGGCACGCTGCGGCTGAACAACAACCCGGTCGACGTCAATGACCAGATCAACCGCGACAATCTGGACGCGCTGACCTTCACGCCAACGGCGGGTTGGTCTGGCGAGACAAGCTTTAAGTGGAACGGCTCTGATGGCGAAGTCTATGCGGACGAAGCGGCGGCGGTCAATATCACCGTCACGCCGATCAACGATCCGCCGGTGGTCGACCTCAACGGAAACGGTTCCGGCGTCAACTTCGCCGTCGTCTTCAATACAAACGGCAGCCCGGTGAAGATCGCCGACTCGGACGCGACCGTTAGCGACGAGGACAGCGCGACGCTATCTTCGGCGACGATCATCATCGAGAACCGCAAGGATGGTTCAGCGGAGAAGTTGACGGCAAAGGCGGCCGGAACGAGCATCTCCATCGACTTCAATGCCAACAACGGCATCATGACCCTGCAAGGACCGGCTCCCGCAGTGGACTTTCAGGCCGTCATCCGGACAATCGAGTATAGCAACACAGCGCCCGGCCCCAATACCACCAAGCGCCAAATCAGCGTCCGGGTGACGGACGACGGCCAGTTGCTCAGCCCGAATGCGCTGTCTGAAGTGACGATCATCAACCCGCGGATACAGGTGACTGTCAAGGCCGAAACGCCGGTGGTCATCAGCGGGACGGCCGCGGTCTTCACCGTCAGCATCAAGAATATTGGCGACGTGGACCTGAACGATATCGAAGTGACCTCGGACGCCGTGCCGGACTGCAACCGCAGCTTCGCATCGGTGGCTGCGGGCCAGTCGCTCCAGACCTATTCCTGTGTCCAGGCGAATGTGACGAAGCGCCTCGACAACGAGGTTAAGGTCACTGCGACTGACAGCCAGGGCGGTTCGCAGGTCTCCGACACCGATACGGCCGTTGTCAAGGTTGAAAGCCCCAACATCCGGGTCGACATCGCCCCGGACCCGTCCGTCGGCGATACGATCCTGAAAGGTCAGGAAGCCAAGTTTGTCGTGACCGTCCTCAACCCAAGCCAATCGGTGGCGTTGCAGGAAGTCAAGGTCGAGGCGTTCACAAGCCCGCTGCCCGTGATCGACGGCGTTGAACCGGACCAGTCGCCCCTGCCGGTGTGCAACAAGACGATCGGTGATCTCGATCCTAACGAGGACCAGGACTACACCTGCTCCGTCGCCAACGTTCAGGCTCCTTTCGAGATCGAGGTGGTCATCTCCGGCAAGATCGAGGGGACGAACCAGATCGTCCAGGACTTTGACATCCTCGAACTGAATGTCCTCGACCTGAAGGTTGAGGCGCAGGCGGACCCGTTCGAAATCCTGTCCGACCAGCAGACCAAGGTGCGTTACAACATCACCTTGACGAACAATGGCAGCAAGGATGTCACGTTGAAGCAACTGGTCAGCAGGACGCCGGGCGGCCAGTCTTTGCATGGAGACCTGCTCAACCCCAACAATGGTATCCCGGTCAACAACACCTGCGACATCACGGGTGACCCGGCTGTCCTGGTGGCCGGCGGGGGAACGTATTCATGCTACTATGAGGTCAATATCACGGCGCAGCCCCCGGCCTATAGCAATGTGATCGCGGCGACCGTCGAGGACGAGGATGAGAATCAGGTGACGGCCGAGGTGACGGCCCTGGTGACCGTGTCCGACCAGTCGCCGCTGCAGCTGACGCTGACGGCCGAGCCGTCGTCGCTCCTTGCTCCGGGCGGCAACCTGACCCTGAACTTGCAGTTGACGAACAATCAGCCAGCGACCGCCCAGCTGACGGCCCTGAATGACCTCTTGCAAGGGAACCTGAACGGTAAGGGAACCTGTGAGACGCCACAGACCATCGCTCCCGGCGGCAGCTACGCGTGCAGTTACCCTGCCACGGTCAGCGGGCAAGATGCGGGCGACGTCGTGAGCTTCACGGTCAGCGCCACGGTCGGCGGCAAGACGATTGCCGACTCGATCCAGGTGCCGATCACCGCCAAGGGTACGAAGCAGATCATGCTGCCGGCCGTGCCGCACTTCGCGGTCGCGGGCGAGCCAAACGATAGCGTTTGCACGGCGATGGCCATCGCGACGGACAGCAACTACTACTTCACGCCCGACGATGCCAACGACTGGTACCGTTTCACCTTGAGCGAGGAAGGCTCCGTCACCGTGAAGATCAGCAACTACGTAGCGACGGGCCAGATCGTGGTCTACAAGGGTGCGTGCGACGCGCCGACCTTCATTCAGAACAACGGAGACAATGGCGTTGTGCTGAACCGCAGTGTCAATCTTGGCAACCAGATGCCGGGCACTTACTACGTCTGGGTGCTGGCCGACGGGCAGCAGAGCGAAACGAAGCCGTACACGCTGCATGTCGAGACTGACTGACCGCCGCGCTGGCGGGGAGGGCGCGCGCCGCGAAAACAGGTAATGAGTGTCCACCACCGGCCGCCACAACGGCCGGTGGTGGGCGGCTAAGGTGGGAACCCGTTATCGTGACGTTTGAAAGATATGGTTCCAGGATAGCGATCGCTGTCGCGGTCGTTTTGGCCGTTCTCATGGTACTGGTTGCGTTTGGCCGGGGGATGGCGGCGACAACAGCGGCCGTCAGCGATTGGCCACACACAGCGCAGGGCGTCATGCCCCACCTGCTGATCGGCATCCAGCCGAGGATGCAGGAACTCTCCGAAGGCGAGACGGCGGAGTTCACGGTCACGATCACCAATACCAGTTCCATCCCATTCACCAAGGTGACCGTTTCAGGCTCCGGCGCTTCCGGTTGTACGAAGTCAAATGCCGGAGCGCTTCCGGCCGGGCAGACGCTGACCTACAACTGCTCGCGCGCCAACGTGTCGGAAAGCGTCCTCCTCCAGTTGACCGCTTCCGGGCAGACGAGTGGCAAGGGCAGCGCGTCCGACGACGCCAATGCGTTCGTCAACGTGCTGAAGCCCGGGCTTCGGATCATCAAGCGACCCGAGACGCAGACCGTCCGCGCCGGGGAGACAGCCCAGTTCAGCATCGTCATCTTCAACAATAGCCCGTCGGTGGTGCTGACCAACGTCAAGGTTGATGACAGCGGCGTGCCCGACTGTGACCTGGACCCGTCCATTCCCATCAGCCTGCTGCCTGGAGATAGTCGCGACTACTCCTGTGAACTGCCCAACGTGCAGGAACCGTCGGTCGGCGTCGCGACCGTTCAGGGCAAGGACCCGGTCGAGAACGTCATCCTGACCGCCACGGACGCCGCCTGGGTCGAGCTCCTCGAGGTGTCGGCCGCGCTGGAGGCGTCGCCGGCGTCCATTCCCGAACCGGGTGGCCTGCTGACTTTCACCGCCGACGTGATCAATACCGGCAGTATCCCGCTGACGCTGAGCGCGCTAAGCACCGTCCAGTATGGCGACCTGCTGGACCCCGATAATCCGGGAGTGCCGTCCGCCACCAACACGTGCCTGCAAGATGGCCCCTTGCCGGACATCGCGCCGGACGGCGGGCGTTTCAGTTGCACGTTTGTGGCTGCTGTTTTGGGCCAACCTTCGAATGTCAATGTCATCCTGAACACGTCGGCCGTGAACGACGAGAATGAGGTCGTTGAGGCCACGACGAGTACCTCGGTGACGATCGCCGACGAGGCACCGCTGATTGACGTTGGCGTGACGGCCAACCCGAATATCGTCCAGGCGCCGGCGCAGACGGTGGTTTATACGGTGCGCGTCGACAACAGCAGTCCATCCGACACGGCCACGATCATCGCCCTGGAGGACTCCATCCTCGGAACACTGGACGGCCGCGGGTCGTGCGAGGTACCGACCGCTGCCATCCCGATTGGCGGGTTCTATACATGCGAGTTTTCGACCCTGGTTTCGGGAGCGGCCGGGTCAAGTGTGACGCGTACGATCGCTGCTACGGCAAGGGACGAAGACCCCGGCGGGCCCGACACAACGGTGAGTGACGAGATCGAGGTGACGATCACTGATCGTCCGGTGAAGCAGCTGCTCTTGCCCGCCATTGCCCATGACTATGTCGAACCGAATAACGGTTGCGGGCGAGCCTACCCTATCCTGATCAATCGCCAGTATCTCTTCGACATCGTCGATGAGAAAGACTACTACGCCTTTTCGATACCCAAGGCTGGAAAGGTCCGGCTGGAGATCACCAACTTCGGCATCCTTGACAATCAGGTTTCGGTCTACCGCAAGCCCTGTCCGCCGAATCTCGGCCCCCTGGTCGCCCAGGACTTGCGCGAGGCGGCCAACAAGGTTCTGGAGTTTGACGCCGCGGGCCCGGGCAACTACTGGATCTTCATCGCCAATGCCGCTCCGACGAAGCCGCTCCCTCCGTATGGGCTGATCGTGAAGCAAAACTAGACCGTAAGATTGGTCTTCATCTGGCCCCATTATGATACCCGCAGTGCTGATCTCAGCAGGCTAGATGCGTCCGTCACGGCGTTGCCGGCGCCGCCAGACCGCTGAGGGCGCGTACTTGATACCGGCCGGCAATGCAGACCGTTCAGTCGTTCGATGGCCGTAAGCAACTTGTTCGAGGACCTCGTCGATCAGTACAAGATCGAGCAACACCTCGGGGAGAAACGCTATACCGATCACTATCGCGCTTATGACGTCGATGAAGACCGGAGTGTTACTCTCGATGTGTTGCGGCCGCCCGCGGCCGATGATCCCGCGTTCGCAGGCCGCTTGCTGGCACGGGCCAAGACGCTGGCGCAGATACGCCATCCCAACATCCCCCGCATCTATGATTTCGGCAAGACACCGGACGGCCGCGCGTATGTCGCCCAGGCGCTGATCGACGGTTACCCCCTTTCGCAGCGACTTGAGCAACTGACCCAGCGCGACGTTCCGGCGAACAGCATCTACGCCCTGAAGCTCGTCAGGCAGGTGGCCGAGGCCCTCCTGCTGGCTGAGCGACTCGACTTTCCCCACTACGACCTGCAACCGGAAAATATCTGGCTGAAGAACGTCGCCCTGCCTGCGGACGATACCGTCTTGCTGCTCGACCTCTTCATCCCGGCCGAAGGGAACGGATCAGTGCCCGCCCAGGGCAGCGGCCCGATGTCGGCGTACCTGTCTCCGGAGCAGCGCCAGCAGAAAGAACCTGACTGGAGCAGCCACGTCTATTCGCTGGGAGCGATGCTCTACAGCCTGCTTTCCGGCGACGCGCCCGGCGCGCCAGTGCGCTTGCAGGACTTCGTCGTCCAACGACTGGCATCGGGGCCAACGGCGCTCGAGCGCGCTCGCGCCAACCTGGCCCGCGAGACGTACGATCTGGTGGACCGCAGCATGCGCCGCGACCCGGCGCGACGTTTCACGACCATCGAGCAGTTCATCGCCGCGCTTGATGGGGCGCTGGCGGCGGAAGAAGTCCAGCTTCATCAGGGGCGCGGCCTGGAACACCCCGGCGTGCGGCGGACCTGGGCAATCGTGATCCCGGCGCTTGTCCTGGCGCTGTTCCTGGTGGCCGGTCTTGTTGCCGCCCGCGGCGTCCAGACACGGAGCGGCCTGGCCGGGGGAGGTTCCCGGACGCCGGAAGCCGCGGAAGCCCTGGCGGCCACGCCGGAAGCGGACGGAACCCCCGAAGGCGCTCTGGCTGCCCTGCCGGCCTCTGCCAGCCCGACCCTGGCGCCGACCCTGGCGGCCACGCCGACCGCGGCTCCCACGATGACGGCGCTTGCCCCGCCGGCCGGCTACCCGCCGCCGGCCGGTTATCCTTCGGCGGGCGACGATCCATCGCCCACTGCGCTGTTGGCAGCCGGGACAGAGACGCCGTCGCCCACGCCGACACTGACGCCATCGCCTACCCCGAGCGCGACAGCGACGACCGCCGTCGCCCGCGTGCGAATTGCCCTGAATTCGGTCAACCTCCGTGGGGGTCCCGGGAATGTGTTCCCGCAGATTGGATTTTTGCTGCGGGATGATGTGGTGACCGTCCTGGCCCGTGTCGGCCAGAGTGACAGTGCGTGGCTGCTGATTGACCGCGGGGATGGACCGGCCGGATGGCTGTGGGCCGGCATAGCCGAACCTGTCGCAGACTTTGACCTGGACGCGGTACCGACGGCCGCAACCATTCCGCCGCCACCACCGACCGCCACGCCGACTTCTACACCGACCCCGTCGCCCAGCCCGACTGCCCAAGCGACGACGCCGCCGGAACCCGATGGGGGAGGCCAGCCGAGGCCAACAAGCGAGCCGCCGCCGACCGAGGCTCCGCCACCCACGCGCACGCCGCCGCCACTGGGCACGCCTTAGCGAGGTGGGTACGCGGACCTGGTTCGAACAGGGCCGGATGCGACTAACTGAGAGTGAATGTGATTCGATTGAGAGACCGTATCAAGTTGATGATTCTGCTCCTGGCGACCATCGTGACGCCGCTGGTGGCGCCGGTGGTGCTTGTTCGCGCAGCCGCGGCCGATGGCTCCGCCAAGCCGGCGCTCGATCTGAACGGGCCCGAAAGCGGTACCGGTTTCAGTGCGACGTTCACCGAGGACGAAGGTCAGGAATTGATCGTCGATGCTGCGGCGCTCAGCGTTCTGGATGGCGGCAGCGGCACGATCACCTGGGCGAGGGCGACGCTCGTGACACGCCCCGATGCCGCCGTGGAAGCGCTGGCGGCCGATGCCGGCGCGTCGGGCCTCACGATCAAGTACGCGCCGGCTACCGGCGTCCTGTCCATCAAAGGGAACGCCGCCGGCAGCGTGTATGAGCAGGTCCTGCGCACGTTGAGTTATGAGAACTTGTCGCAGAACCCTGATGTGACGGACCGGGCAGTTCAGGTGCTGATCCATAACGGCCTTGAGACCAGCGACCCGGTCACCAGCACGGTGGCCATCAATTCGGTCAACGATGCGCCTGTCCTGGACAATCTGGGCGACATGTCGATGAAGCCCATCCTGGTAAACGAAACGGACTCTCAGGGCAACACGGTTGACTCGATCATCCTGAGCGCCGGGGGGGACCGCATCACCGATGTGGACGGGCTGGCCGAAGGGATCGCCGTCGTCGAAGTGGGCAACAGCAACGGGACCTGGCAGTACTCGCTGAACGGCGGCGTGAGCTGGATCCCATTTGGGGCCGTGTCGAACAACGCGGCCGTCTTGCTCAACCTCGCTGCCCGGATACGCTTCGTGCCAAACCCCGACTATACCGGTTCCGCCAGCCTGGTCTTTCGGGCCTGGGACCAGACCAGCGGCGCGTCTGGCGGCACGGGCGTCGATGTCTCCCAGAACGGCGGCTCAACGCCGTTCAGCAAGGCGACGGAGACGGTGCTGATCGAAGTACAGGCCACCGACCAGCCGCCGGTGGTCGACCTGAATGGGCTGGCAAATGGGATCGACTTCGCGGCGAGCTTCCTCCGAGGTGCTGCGCCCGTGGCGATCGCCGCGGCCGACGCCGGCGTGAGCGATGCCGATGACAGCGCCATACAAACGGTCACGATCACGCTGACCAACCGGCCGGATGGCGCCGCCGAACTGCTGGCTGCCGACCCGCTGACCACGAGCGTCACGATCGTTCCCTATGACGCGGCGACCGGCCTGCTGAAGTTGCAGGGCCCCGAGTCGCCCGAAAACTTCGGCCGCGTGCTCCGCACCGTCACCTACCACAACGCCGCGACGACGCTCAGCGTCCAGCCGCGCATCGTTCAAGTCGCGGCCTCAGACGCCGGCAGCGCCGGCCCTCCCGCAACCAGCACGATCACCGTGTACAACCAGAACCGGGCGCCGGTGCTGGCCCCTCCTGGGCCCTTGAATTTCATCGATGTGGCCGAGGATAGCCTTTCCCTGCCGGGCCAGTCGGTGGCCTCGATGCTTGCCTCGGCCGGCGGCGATCCGATCACCGACGCGGATCCCAATGCGCTGGAGGGTATCGCCGTCGTCGGGCTGGCTACGAACCACGGCGTCTGGCAGTTCGCGATTGACGGCGGGGCGGCCGGGACCTGGCAGCCCTTTGGTCCCGTTTCCGAGAGTGCGGCCGTGCTTCTGACCGCGCAGGCGGGCATCCGGTTCATCCCGGCGGCGAACTTCGCCGGTTCGGCGGGCGGTCTGACATTCCGCGCCTGGGACCAGACGGCCGGGGCGAACGGCCAGGCCAACGTCGATACGACGGCGAATGGGGGTTCAACGGCATTCAGCACCGCGACGGCCACGGCGACGGTCAGCGTCACGCCGGTCAACGATCCGCCAACGATCCAGTTCACGCCACCCAGTCTGGTCTACGTTGAGAACAGCGCGCCCATAAGCCTGTTCGATGCCTCGCTGGACATCAGCGACGTGGACAGCCCGCAACTGGCGTCGGCAACCGTCCGGCTCCTCGGCCTGCCGGACGGCACGGCTGAGGTCCTTTCAGCGACAGCAGGGGGGTCCGGTCTGCAGATCACGGTCGAAAACGGCTTGCTGACGCTTGAGGGCCTGGCGTCTCCGGCGACGTATGAGACCGTGTTGCGTTCCGTCACCTATCACCATCTCTCGCAGGACCCGACAGCCGGATTGCGCCCGATCGAGCTCTCCGTGGCGGACGGACTGGACGCAAGCGCGCCCGCCTCGCTGTCTCTCGAAGTTCAAGCCGTCAACGACCCGCCCGTCGTGGACCTGAACGGCGCCGCGCCGGGCGTCAATCATGCAAGCGACTTCTTCATCAAGTGGGGCCCGGTCTCGCTGGGCGACAGCAACCTGGCCGTCAGCGATGTTGACAATACGAGGTTGCAATCCCTGACGGTGGTCATCGCGAATCCGCTGGACGCGCCCGCCGAGTTCCTGGATGCGGACGTGTCTCTGGCTGACAACATCAGCAAGAGCTATGACCCGGCGACGGGCATGCTGGCGTTGACCGGTCTCGACAGCCTGGCCAACTACCAGGCCGTCCTGCGCAGCGCTACCTATAACAACGTGCTTCCGGAGCCAAACACGGCCGATCGGACAGTCAACGTGACGGTCACCGACAGCGTGGGTGGCAGCGCCTCGGCCCAGAGCGTCATCCGCTTCAACCCGACGCCGACGGCATTTCTCTATCTGCCGCTGGCTGCCCAGCGAGGCGAGGAACCGAACGACGCCTGTGCCGAAGCTTTCTGGGTGGCCACCAACCGGGTGATCAGCCTGCAGCCGGATGATGTGAACGACTGGTTCTACTTCGACACGATGTCAACCGCGACCATCACCGTGGAACTGCGGTCCTTCACGCCCGCGGCCGGGCAACTCGTTGTCGCTTCCGGACGCGACTGCAAGAGCCTGAAGCTGCTGGGCAGCAACGGAGACGACCTGCCCAACAAGGACGTCAACCTCGGGCAGCGTCCGGCCGGGCGATTCTACATTTGGGTCATCAACGACGGACCGACTTCCACGACCCCTTACACCTTGCGCGCGCGCATCACGCCTTGACAGTTCCGCCCACCCGTTCTACAATTTCGCATATTGCTACGTTCGCGTAGATGTGGTTGTAGGAGAGGGACATGGACTCACGAGGGCAGCGGGAGTTGTTTCCCGCCGAGGAGATCGGCGCGGCCGATGAGTCGCAGCGCGTGCTGCCGCTGACGGCCGAGTCTTCGCTTCAGGCGGCGCTGGGTCTCTTTGAGAAGCACATGCAGGAGCAGGGCTTCTCGATCAACACAGTCAAGGCGTTCGCCAGCGACATCCGGCTGCTGGGCCGTTACATCGGCATCGGCCAGCCGATAGGCCAGATAGCCACCAAGAACCTGAACGATTTCCTGGACTGGTTGGTGAAGGACCGCGGTGTGCCGTGCAGCCCGAAATCCTACTCGCGCCGGGTTACCTCGCTGAAGGCCTTCTTCGGGTGGCTGCACGAAGCGGGCGTGCTGCCGACTGATCCCTCGGCGGCCGTCATCCAGCGCAGCGTCAGCAGCCCGCTGGCCGAAGCGCCGGACCCGGTCGATCTGGACCGCGCGTTGGCCGTCGCCCAGTCCTGGAGGGAGGGTAGCGACGGTCGCAAGCCTGACGCCCGGCCCTATCTCCTGCTGACGCTTCTGCTGCAGACGGGCATCAAGAAGGGGGAGGCGATGGCGATCGTCCCCAACCACATTGACGACAGCGACCTGGCGCACCCGGTGCTTTACGTTCGCTACGCCAACCCGCGGCTGCGTTACAAGGAGCGCAAATTGCCGCTGGAGCCGGAGTGGCTGCCCGTTCTGGATGAATATATGAGCCAATACCGCCCGACGGACACGCTCTTCACCTGCACAGCGCGCAATCTGGAGTACATCCTCCACGACATCGCTGAAGCGGCCGACCTTGACCCCGCCCTGCTGTCGTTCGAGAATCTGCGCTGGGCCGCAGCCCTGCGTGACTGGGATGCCAGGGTGGAGCCGGACGACATCCGCCAGAAGCTGGGGTTGTCGAAGATCGCCTGGCGCGAGACGAAAGCCAAGCTGAAGAAGATGGCTGAGCGCCGGCAATCACTCGGCGCAGCCGTCTAGCCGGCTGTGCCGGTGTCCTCGAACGTGAAGAGCCGCTCGCCGGCGGCCAATGCGTCGAATTTGATCGTCCGCTGATCGATGTCGGTCCGGTCCCGGTCCGGGGCGGAATAGTAGACGGTCGCCGTCAGTTCATACGGGTTGACCGTCTCCCGATCGCGCAAATGCAGGTTGAGGCTGAAGTTGGGTGTCATGGTTTCGATGACGCTCAATGAACCGGCCGGCTCCCCTCGTCCGTTCGTCAGCCGGACATCGATCGACGGCCGTTCGCGGAACGGCGTGAGTTCGATGCCGAACATCAGCCGCCGCGCCTCCGGATAGATGAACAGGCCAAGCTGGACGATACGCACGTCTTCCGGTGCGCGCGGTCCCTGCAACGGGTCATCAAAGAAACGGATGTCCATTCAAAAGCTCCAAAGGTTAGCCGGCGCCCGCCGACGGGGCGGGCGTCTCGCGCCGTTCGACGGCGCCCCCGGCCGAGACTCCCCCTTTCCGCTCGTAGGCCCGTAGCTTCTCCAGCACCTGGACCAGTTCCACCTGCCATTCGTGGGTGCTCATCTCGCGCTTCAACCAGAGTGCGTTCTTGCTGACCCGGACCGAGTTGCCGAGCACGCGCTGCAGGTGGAAGCGGTCAAGCCCATCGACATCGGCGATGCGGATCTTGATCTGACCCGCCTCGGAGACGACGGACAGCACGCCGGCCATCTGCGCCAGCGACTTCATGCGCAACTGGTAAAGCAGGTTGTGGACCGGGTCCGGAATCGGGCCGAAGCGGTCGGCCAGTTCGGCCGCCATCTCGTCGATCTCGGCCAGCGTGTCCAGCGTCGCCATGCGCCGGTAAAGGCGCAGGCGCAACTGGGCGTCCGGCACGTAGTCGGTCGGGATGTAGGTCGCCAGCGGCAGGTCGATCAGCGTATTCTCCGGTGGCTCAACGGGCAGCGCTTCGCCGCGAAGCTCCGCCTTGCGGCGTTTGACGGCCTTGGCCAGCAGCCGGGTGTACATATCGAAGCCGACGGCCGAGATGTGGCCGCTCTGCTGGCCGCCGAGGAAGTCGCCCGCGCCGCGGATCTCCATGTCGCGCAGGGCGATGGCGTAGCCGGAACCGAGTTGGGTGTGTTCGGCGATCGTCTCCAGGCGGGCCTGCGCGTCGGGCGTCAGGCTGCGCCACGGGGCATGGAAGAAGTAGGCGTAGGCTCTTCGCGTGCCGCGGCCGACGCGGCCGCGCAACTGGTACAGCTGTGACAGGCCGAACTGCTCCGCCCGGTCGACGATCAGGGTGTTGGCGTTCGGGAAGTCGAGGCCGCTCTCGATGATGGTCGTGCTGAGCAGGATGTCGATCGTGCCCCCGGCGAAGTCCATCATGATCTTCTCAAGCTGGCGCTCGCTCATCTGGCCGTGGCCGACGACGATGCGCGCCTCTGGCACCAGCTTTTCCAGCCTCCGCCGGACGATGTTGATGCTCTGCACCCGGTTGTGGACGAAGAACACCTGGCCGCCGCGATCCAGTTCGCGCAGGATGGCCGTGCGGATGCGCGATTCGTCGGCCTCGCCGACATAGGTCTGCACCGGCAGGCGTTCGGCGGGCGCGGTGTCAATGACGCTGATATCGCGCACCCCGGTCATGGCCATGTGCAACGTTCGCGGGATGGGCGTGGCCGTCAGGGTCAGCACGTCGACTTCGGTCCGCCACTGCTTGAGCCTTTCTTTATGAGCGACGCCGAAACGCTGCTCTTCGTCGATGATGAGCAGGCCCAGGTCTTTGAACGAGACGTCGTCGGAAAGCAGCCGGTGGGTGCCGATGATGATGTCCAGCTGGCCAAGGCGCGACTTCTCGACGATGCGCTTTTGCTGTGCCGGGGTGCGGAAGCGCGACAGCATCTCCACGTCGACCGGGAAAGGGGCCAGGCGTTCGCGAAACGTCGTGTAATGCTGCTGGGCCAGCAAGGTCGTTGGGACGAGGATGGCGACCTGTTTGCCGTCCATGACCGCCTTGAAGGCGGCTCGCAGGGCGACCTCGGTCTTGCCATAGCCGACGTCGCCGCAGATGAGGCGGTCCATCGGCTGCGGCCGTTCCATGTCGCGCTTCACCTCGCCAATGACGCGCAACTGGTCTTCTGTCTCGCGATAGGGGAAGCTGGCCTCCAGTTCGGCCTGCCAGTCGCTGTCCGGTGTATAGGCATGGCCGGGGACGGTCTCACGGGCCGCGTAGAGGTCAAGCAACTCCACGGCCAGTTCGTCGGCCGCCTTCTGGGCCGCCACCTTCGACTGGCTCCACGTCCGCTCGCCCAGGCGGTGCATGGCCGGCGTGGCGTCGTCCGGCCCGATCCACTTGCCGATCCGGTCGGCGTGGTGCACGGGCACATAGAGGGTGTCGCCGTTGCCGTACTGCACCAGCAAGTACTCGCGCTCCATGCCGCCGAGGTTGCGGACGACCAGGCCCTCGAAGCGGCCGATGCCATAGTCGAGGTGGACAACGTAATCCCCCTGCTTGATGTCGGCGAAGAAGGCTTCAGGCGCGGTGGCGCGGCTGGCGCGCAACCGGCGCGGCGCGGGCCGGCTCCAGCCGAAGATCTCGGCGTCGGTCAGCAAGTGCAGCAGCACCTGGTGGTCTTCGCGCCGGACGAGGATGAAACCTTCCGGCAGGCTGCCCTGGACGAACGTCAGCGTGCCGTCCGGCGGCAGGACGGGCAGGGCCAGGAGCGGCCCGACGGCCTCCCCGGCGAAATCACTCGCCGGCGGGGTCTGTTCGTGGCCTGCCGGCTTGCCGTTCGCGGGCGCACCGCGTACGCTCATCGGCGGCATCTCGTCGCGTGGGCGATTCTCGCGGGCATCGACGTCGGCCAGCGTGCTGACCGGGCGGTCGTGCTCCCGTCCTTCGCCCCGCCACAGGTCGGCCAGGCGCGCCGCCTGCCGGCTGAAGACGACGATGCGCTCGCCCTCGCGCAGGGTTTGCTTGACCAGGTTGAGAAAAGGCCGGACCTGCCCGCCATAGCGCGGGCCCGGGTCGAACGCGCCGGCCAGATCGATGAAGACCGGCTCATCGTCCGGCCCGCCGGCGATGTCGGGGTGGCCCTCACCCAGGATGAGCGGCTGCCACCAGCCCAGCTCGGAGGCGATCTCGTCCCAGGTGAAGAGCGGGTTCTGATAGCCGGGGGGCAGGCTGGCCTGTTCTTCCGCCATCTGGCGCGCGTGTTCGTGTAATTCGGCCGAGACCCGGGCCAGCTCGTCCCAGTCGTCGACCAGCAGCAGGCCGTCTTGCGGCAGGTAGTCGAGCAGGGTGGCCGGTCGCGGGTACATCAGCGGCAGGTAGTACTCGAGATTCGGGAAGTTGTTGCCGGCCCGGAGGTCAGCCAGGTCGTCGCGCCAGGAAGGCAGGCTATTCTCGGCCGGCAATGGCTCGTCGGCCCAGACATCGGCGAAAGACCGGGCGGCGCCGGGCAGCGCTTCGCGCGATGGGGTGATGACCACGGCTTCCGGCGCCGCCGCGCCTTCCTCGGCCGACAGAGACCGCTGGGTGGTCGGGTCGAAGTAGCGCATCGACTCGACCTCGTCGCCGAACAGCTCGATGCGCACCGGGCGCTCGGCCGCGGCCGGGAAGATGTCGACGATGCCCCCGCGCCGGCTGAACTGGCCGGCCATCTCGACCACGCTGACCGGCTCGTAGCCGATCTCTTGCCAGCCGTGGAGCGTCTTCTCCAGGTCGAGCCCCTGCCCGATACGCAAGACGCGCGTGCCGGCGACAAAACGCCGCCTCGGTGCTGTCTTCTGCAGGAAGGCTCGCGCAGATACGACCACCAGCGGCGGCTGTTCCAGCGGCGGGATGAGCGGGTGTTGCCCGGCGATCAGATCGGCCAGGACGCGCAGCCGGGCCTGTTTCGTCCGGTCACTCCAGGGGCCGTGGTCATAGGGCAACGGCGTCGGCTCCGGGAAGCGGTGCAGGTTGGCCCCTTCGGGCAGCCAGGCCTCAAGCGACTGCTGCCAGTCGGTCACGGCGTCGACGCGGGCCGTGATGAGGATGAGTGGCGCTTTCCGCGCCAGGGCTACGCGCCGGTAGATCTCGGCGACAAGCGGCGGACGCGCGCCGGCGGTCAACTCCAGTGGCAGGAGGGGCGGCTGAGCGGCCGGATCGCCGGCAAAACGCCTTAGCAGGGCGTCGAATGCCGGGATCTGGTCGAACAGGGGAAGCAGGCCCGCGATATTCATGACTTACTCGGTCGCCGGTTCGGCTCCGGCAACAATAGACCCGTTGTAACGCGACATAGCCAGGTCAATACCTTCGGTCAGGTAGCACTCCACGGCGGCAACCGCTTTGTCCAGCAGCTCGCTCAGCAGCGGCTGGTCCGCCTTGCTGAAGTCTTGCAACACGTAAGCGGCCGGGTCCATCCGGCCGGGCGGGCGGCCGATGCCGAGGCGCATCCGCGGGAAGTCGCTCCCGGCATGCTGGATGATGGAGCGCATGCCGTTGTGGCCACCCGCGCTGCCTTTCTCCCGCAGGCGGATCGTCCAGGCCGGGATGTCAAGTTCGTCGTAAACGACCAGCAGATTGGCCGGTTCGACCCGGTAGTACTTCAGCAGCGGCCCAACCGAGTCGCCGCTGAGGTTCATGAATGTCTGCGGCTTGGCCAGGATGACGGGCCGGTTCCGGATGTGGCCGACGCCGACGATCGCCTTGCTCTGGACTTTCCTGAGCGGGATATCGTGGCGCGCAGCCAGGCGATCGACCAGCATGAAGCCGACATTGTGACGGTTGTGCTGATGCGCCTTACCCGGGTTTCCCAGGCCAACGATCAGGTAGCGGCCGCTCGTTTCTTCGGTTTCGCGCGTTCGACTGAAGAGTCCTCGCATGGCCAGACGATCCTGTCTTACCGGTCGAGGCAACTATGGCTGCTCGATGTCCAGTTCGAAGATGTTCCACAATTCTGACGGCTGCGTCGGGTCGGGGCGGAAATTCACCACTCCCGGCGCAGCGGCGGCCGCCCTGAGCCGCGAGAAGAGCGGCAGCGCCGGCAGCTCAGCGGCAAAGATGCGGAGGGCTTCCTGATGGGCCTCGTCATGTCCTGGCTGGCCCGGAAGCAACAAGCCGGCGCCGGCGCAGGCGGCATCAAACAACTCGTTCGACCAGCCGGAAACATTCAGGCCGTCCCAACCGGCAAAGCCCAGTTCAACCTGGCCGGGAATGGTTGAGGTGGTGAACAGCTCGCATTGGGGTCGCATGTCGCTGACCCAGGCGAATTCGGCGATGTCGAAGCGTCGCCCGAAGACCGGGCCCTGTGGACCCGGCGCGAACCACTGCGCGGCCGGGACTGCCTGGACTGTCGCCTCGATGCCGCAGGCGCGCAGATTGTCTGCCACCATCTCGTTCAAACGCAGCCGCAAGTCACTCTCCGCGTTGGTGCTCAGGGTGACGGTGAAAGGCTGCGATGAGGCAAGGTCCTCGCGCACGCCGTCGCCATTCGCGTCGGTGTAGCCGGCTTCGTCCAGCAGGGCGGCGCCCGCCTCCGGGTCAAAGGGCCAGACCGGAATGTCGGCCGGCAAGAGCGGATGGCCGATCGGCGCGTATGCGCTCTCGACCGGGGCCTGCCCGGCCTCGAGTTCATCGACCAGCGCCTGGCGATCGACGCACTGGGCGATGCCCTGGCGAACGCGCGCATCTTCGAACCAGTCCGGCCGCGTGGCCTCCAGGGCTGAACTGGGGTCGACGCCGAAGATGAGATACTCGATCACGGACGTTGTCGTCACATAGGGCGTCAGTTCGGTTGCGGCCGCCTCCAGCGCGGGCAACGCCTCGACTCCGGTCAGTTCCTGGGTCAGAATGTCACACCCTTCGTAGCCCTCAGGCAATTGCCCGTCCCCGGCTGCCTCCAGGAAGCGGTACTCGACCGTGTCGAGAGCCGGCAGCCCTTCGGCCGCGCGGTCATAGTGCGGGTTGCGGCTGAGGCGAATGCTTTCGCCAGGCGTCCAGGCGTCGATCTGGAAGGCCCCGTAGCTCAGCGGCATGACGGCCGCTTCTTCGCTCGATGCCAGTTCGCCCCGCTCGATTCCCTCGAGCTGGTGGCGGGGCAGCGGCGACCAGACGTAGGTCACATAGTCAGGCGCCAGGAGACCGGGGAGGCCAGTCCAGCGGACGGTCAGGTCATCGACCGCTTCATAGCTCGATGTCTGAGCGATGCGGTAGTCCACCTGTGGCGTCCGCCGGTCGCCGGCGATCTCGAAGCTGAACACCGAGTCTTCGGCCGTCACCGGCGTTCCATCCGACCAGACAAGCGGCCGGAAGGTGAACTCGGCGGTCACCTGCGGCAGCATGAGCGGCGTGCGGTCATAGCGGGCGATCTCGCCCGATGCCAGCCGGACACTCACGCCGCGAGCGAGCGTCACGACTTCGCCATCCGCGTCCACGACCAGGCTTCCGGCAGCGGTTTCAACTTCGCTGATCTGGGCATCGCCGTCGGCGATATTCGGCAGCTTCGTCAGGGCCAGCGGCTGATAGGCGAAGCCGAGGCTGGTGTAGGGCGGTTCGTACAGGGCGTGACCGACGGCAACAGCCGAGGGTGAGGTATCGCCGTAGAGGTAAACATCGGCCGGCTCGCCGTCCAGGCAGACAACGAGTTCCTTTGGCGGGACGGCCGTCGCTGTCGGAAGCGGAGTGGGCGGCGCAGTGGGCGAGGGCGTCGGCGGCGCGGCATCCGGCGCGGGTTCCTCGGCGCCGCTGGCCGCAGGTGTCGCCCCCGCATCTCCCGGCACGGGCGTTCCAGCGCCATCCGTCTGGCGGCACGCGGCCAGGGCCAGCGCAATGATGATCAGGGCAGTAAGCAGTCTCAGCACGCTCGACATGTCCTCCGGAACAGGGCTACTCGATCTCGGATGACAGGGAGGCCCATCAGCCGAATAAGTAGTCTAGCACAAGGTACGGCACGCGGCGACCCGCTTCCGTCGTGAAAGCGCCGGCCGCGACGAGCGATAACGATTCGCTTAGAATTGGAGCAAGAGGGCGACGCGGCCGCGCCGCAGCGCTATACTTGCCCGGTTGAGTTGGCTACGACTGGCCGGGCCACACGAATCCTCACAAGGTGTTTTCATGTCCATCGCTTCCACCCATCATCGATTCCTTGCCGCTCTGGCCTTGCTGCTTGTGGCCCTCGCCGCCTGTGGTTCCCCTGCCGAAACCGCGAGTGACGCGGCGGGCATGTTCCCGCTGGCAGAATCGACCGCAGCCGTGGCCGGGGCGACTTCCGAGGCTACCCCGTCTGCCGCTATGCCCGTGACGGCGGAAGACGGGTCCGAAGGCGTGGTCTTGGGTCCGGATGGCATCGAAGTCGGGTTCACGTCTGAGGGCCGGCCCTATCGCGGCAAGGCAGACGCGCCGGTCGAGATGGAGATCTTCAGCGATTACCAGTGCCCGTTCTGCGCGCGCTTCGCGGCCGAGACGCTGCCCTCCCTGGTTCAGAATCAGGTCGCCAGCGGCGAGGTCAAGCTAGTCTTCTACGACTACCCGTTGAACAACATCCACCCGCAGGCGGCTGCCGCGGCTAACGCGGCCCGTTGCGCGGGGGAGCAGGGGGCAGTGGCCTACTGGGCCATGCACGACCGGCTGTTCGCCGGGATCGACGAATGGAGCGGCAAGGACCCGGTTGAGGTCTTCAAGGCATTCGGCGAGGAACTGGAACTGGATATGGCCGCCTTTGGGCCGTGCATTGACGATGAGCGCTATGCCGGCACGGTCAGCGCTGACCTGGACCACGGTGCCAGCCGGGGCGTCAGCAGCACGCCGAGCTTTTTCCTGAATGGTCAGCCGCTTGTCGGCGCGCAGCCGCTGAACGTCTTCAGCCAGGCCATTGCCGCCGTGCAGTCTGGCGAGACGATCGCCGAGGCGGCTCCGGAAGCGCCGCCGGTCCCGGCCGTCGCGCCGACCCCGGCGACCATCGTCTATGACGATATCGCCGGCTCGTTGGGCAACCCCGACGCGCCGGTGACCATCATTGAGTATACCGACTACCAATGCCCATATTGCGCGCGCCACGTGTCTGAAACGCTGCCCTCGCTGTTGAGCGAGCTGGTCGACGGCGGCCGCGTGCACTACATGGTCAAGGACTTTCCGCTTGACAGCATTCATCCTGAGGCCCGGGCCGCGGCCATCGCCGCGCGCTGCGCCGGGGAGCAGGACGCCTACTGGCCGATGCATGACGCCCTTTTCGCCGGACAGGGCACGTGGTCAGGGCTTGGATCGGCAGCGCGCGATGTCTTCACCGGCTACGCGGAGGAGCTGTCGCTTGACGGCGACGCCTTCGCCGCCTGTCTCGACAGTGGGTCGTTCGACGCAATCATCCAGGCCAATCAGGATGAAGGGCTTGCTCTCGGTGTGAACGGGACCCCGGCATTCTTCATCAATGGTTTCCCGATCAGCGGCGCGCAGCCGTATGAATTGTTTGAGTATGCCGTCTCCCTGGCTGAGGAAGGTACGCTGGCCGATGCCTATGTGCCCCGTGAGGAGCCTCAGGCCCAGCAGCCGCCGAGCGGTCCGGTCGAGGTCTCGACCGAGAACGCCTACAGTCTGGGCGTCGCCGATGCGCCGGTGACGATCGTCGAGTTCACTGACTTCCAATGCCCCTACTGCAGCCGTCACTATGCTGAGACGTTGCCGCAACTGATCGAGAATTATGTCAACACGGGCAAGGTCCGCTACGTCTTCAAGGACTTCCCGCTGACGAGCATCCATCCCGAAGCGATGCTGGCGGCCGAAGCGGCGCGTTGCGCCGGCGACCAGGGCGCGTATGTCGACATGCACCAGCGCTTGTTTTCGGGCCAGGGCGAGTGGTCGGGCCAGCCGGGCGCGGCCGAGGTCTTTGCCGGATATGCCGCTGACCTGGGGCTGGACGCGACGACCTTCAGTGAGTGCCTCGAAAGTGGGGTCCACGAAGCGGCCGTGACGGCCGATATTGAAGAGGCCATCGGCCTGGGCGTGAACGGGACGCCCGCCTTCTTTCTGAACGGCCACTTTCTGTCCGGCGCGCAGCCCTATGGCGTCTTCGAACAGGCGATCGAGCAGTTGCTGGCCGAGGGTGAAAGCGGCGAGGGATAGGCCAGAGCTTTCCCATCACGGGCCCTTCGCCGGCGTGTGGGCTGCCCTCCGGTGCGGGCTATGATGCCTGCGCATCCGGCCGTCTTCCGCCGGTTGCATCACCCGGGCCGGCGGCGATCGGCTCCGATTCGTGGCATCAACCGTCAAATAGGGCTATCATTCTCCCTGAGGTCTGCCTGGTCCTGGGGGGCGTGTCCCCCGTTCCCAACACCAACGGAGTGACGCATGAGCCGCGACGACAAGAAGCTGATCGGTTTCCTCATTGGCCGCGAGAAGGACTTGCCCGATGCCGTCATGGACATCATCAACAGCGAGCGGTCCGACATGCGGGCGGAGCTGGTTAAGCTGAGCGGCACCTTTCAGAGCGAGCCGGTCGACTATGACGTCATCATCGACCGGATGTCGCACGAGATCCCGTACTACCGCATCTATGCCAAGTATGCCTGCCTCCATGGCTGCTACCTGATCAACAACCCATTCACCTGGGGCTCCGACACGAAGTTCTTCGGCGCGAACGTGATCACCATGCTGGGCTTCAAGACGCCCAAGACGTTGGTGCTGCCCAACAAGGACGTCGAAACCGATACCGTGCCTGATAGCTTCCGTAATCTGGAGTATCCGATGGACTGGCAGGGTATCATCGACTACGTAGGCGCGCTGGGCATCTTCAAGGATGTGCGTTCCGGCGGCCGGCGCTTTGCCTATCGCGTCCATACGGTTGAAGAACTCATCCAGCGCTATGATGAAAGCGGCACGCGAACGATGATCTTGCAGCAGGTGATGGACTCTGACCGCCACTTTCACTGCATGGTCGTCGGCGGCGAGAAGACGCTCCTGCTGCCCTATTCCCTCGCGGACGCCAAATACGTCGATGATCCGCTGGGGGCAGACAGCACGCTTGGGCGCGAGATCGTGGAAGCGGCGCTGCAGTTGACCAACCTCTATGGCTATGACATCAACATGGTCGAGTTTGTCATCGACAATGACGAGGTCTATGTCATCAACGCCACCAATCCGTCGCCCCTCGTGAGCCGGGAGTTGATGACGGCCGCGCAGTTTGACTGGATCGCTCGTGCAGTGGCCGACCTGGCTGTTGAGCGGGCGTTGCAGCCCAGACTCCAGCCGTTGCCGGTCAACCTGCCGGATCAACTCCGCCGCGCGAATGCCCGTCGCTGATACGCGGGTCGTCGCCCCCGTGCCGGTTCACAGGCCTGCTTCCGCAACGTTAGTTGATAGCTCGACGCCTGCCTGATAGACTCCCGGCTGCAAACCCACAACCGCTGCCGTGCTAACCGGCCCACACGGGCCCGATTGCTAATCCACAGAAGAGAGGATCCGCACCCAATGAACGATCTGGTCCACAAGATGCCAGAGAGGCTGCGCCGCCTGCCGGAGCTGGCCTACAATCTCTGGTGGAGCTGGCACGCCGAAGCGCGTGAAGTCTTCCGTCTGCTCGACTATCCGCTGTGGCGGCAGACAAGCCACAACCCTGTCAAGATGCTGCGCCTGATCGAGCCGGAAACGCTGGAGTCGGCCGCATCCGACGCGGCCTTCATGCGCCGTTTCCAGAAGGTCATGATGCAGTATGACCGGGAGATGGACGACGGCGACTCCTGGTTCCACCGGACCTATCCGGATCGGATCGGCGACACCATCGCCTATTTCTCATTTGAGTTCGGTTTGCACAGCTCTCTGCCGATCTACTCCGGCGGCCTGGGTATCCTGGCCGGCGACCACGCCAAAGAGGCCAGCGATCTCGGCCTGCCGTTTGTGGGTGTCGGGTTCCTGTATCCTCAGGGCTACTTCCGCCAGCGCGTCCCGGCCCATGGCTGGCAGGAAGCCGTGTACCAGCCGCTCGACTTCGATGATGTGCCGCTTTATCCGGTGCACGACGCTGCGGGTAACGAGCTGCGCGTGACGGTGTCGATGGGCGACCGGTTGGTTTCGGCGCGCGTCTGGCGGGTGCAGGTCGGCCGCGTGCCGCTTTATCTGATGGACAGCGACGTGGCCGAGAACTCGCCCTGGGACCGGGAGCTCTCTGCCCGCCTCTACTCCGGCGACAACGACATGCGTATTCGCCAGGAGATGCTGCTTGGCATCGGCGGCGTGCGGCTGCTGGAGATGCTCGGCATCGAGCCGGCAGTCTGGCACATGAATGAAGGTCATTCGTCTTTCCTGACGCTGGAGACGATCCGCCGGCGTGTCGCCGCGGGCGAAACGTTCGATAAGGCGGCCGCTCAGGTCAAGGCGCGGACCGTCTTCACGACCCACACGCCCGTGCCGGCCGGGCACGATGCCTTCTCCTTCCAGATGATCGAATACTACTTCCAGGGCTACTGGGACCAGCTCGGCATTCGGCGCGAGCGGTTCTTTAGCCTGGGGCAGCACGAGGAATCGTGGGGCCCGGCCTTCAATATGACGGTTCTGGCCCTGCGGCACGCCGGCTATATCAACGGCGTCAGCAAACTGCACGGAGAAGTCTCGCGCGCGATGTGGCAGAGTGTCTGGAATGCCCACTCGCCGAATGGAGTGCCGATCACCTCGATCACCAACGGTATCCACGTTCCCGGCTGGACGGCCGGGGAGATGCGCGAAGTGTTCAAGAAGTACCTTGGCGCAGACTGGGAGGACCGCCACGACGACCCGGTCATGTGGGAACGCCTGGCCGACGTGCCGGACGAGGAGCTCTGGCGTGTCCACGTCCTGCTGAAAGCCAAGCTGATGAACTACCTGCGTTCGCGGGCCCGCCACGAGTGGGTCGATGGCTCGTGCGACCCGACGCAGGTGCTGGTTGGTGGAACGCTGCTCGATCCCGATGCCCTGACGATCGGCTTCGCCCGGCGCTTCGCCACGTACAAGCGGGCCGCGCTGATCTTCGACGACCTCGACCGGCTGCAGCGAATCCTGCTCGACATCCATCGGCCGGTACAGATCATCTTTGCCGGCAAGGCCCACCCGGCTGACGAACCGGGCAAGCAACTCATCCAGCAGGTCTATAACTTCGCCAAGTCGAACCAGCTCGGCGGCCGTGTGGCCTTTGTCGAGGACTATGACCTGCACACGGCCCGGTACTTCAAGCAGGGTGTGGATGTCTGGATGAACACCCCGCGGCGGCCGCGGGAGGCCAGCGGCACCAGCGGCATGAAGGCTTCGCTGAACGGCATTCCCAACCTGAGCATCCTCGACGGCTGGTGGGTCGAAGGCTACAACGGCGGCAACGGCTGGGCGATCAACGGAACCGAGTTCGCGGACCTCGACCAACAGGACGATTACGACGGCAAGCGCATCTACCAGCTCCTTGAAGAAGAGATCGTCCCTCTCTACTACACCCGCGACCGCGACGGCATCCCGCGCGGCTGGGTCGAGGTCATGCGCGACGCTATCCGCTCGAACGCCCCGCGGTTCAGCACCCGAAGGATGGTGAAGGAGTACACGACCGAGCTATACTTGAAGGCGATGGCCGCCTCGGAGGGCAGTGGCGTCCGGGAGACGTTCGATGCTCCGCAACAGGCGAGCGTCGTGAGGACTTACGGGGGCAATTGACCCGCCGGAGGCTGTTCAGGTAGGGCTTATGAGTCGTACGGCGCGTCGCTTCTTCATCGTGCTGGCGCTTGTCGCCTGGTTGCTGGTCATGCTGACCCCGACCTTCGCGGCTTTCCTGGCCCGCAACGGGCAGGTGACGCTCGGCGATCCGGCCGGACCGCACACGCGCCTCTTCTTGCTGCAGGACCCGGACGCTGAGGGGCTTGGGCTGGAACGGGCGCGGCGGGTGCGGCCGCCGGCCGAAGGTTTCCCCGGCGTCATCTGCCTCAGGACGACCGTCAGCTACTGGCTGTGGCGCGGCGAGGGACAACCCGCCTCCTATTGCCAGTGCCTTGACGAAGCGACCGGCGCGCCTTCTGACGCCCAATCCCCCTCCTGCCTCGTCCCTTGAGGCGTGTGGAGGTCGAGCCGATGAGCAACGTCGCCCTGAACTGGATGGGAGAGCGCAGCCGGTTCTTCGTATGCCGCGATTCGGCCGGTAATGTCGTCTCCTCCGGCTACTGGGACCACAGCGCCGGCGACGATGGAGACTGGCAGGCCCATCGCGCACCCAGGCCAACGGATCTGTTGCTCATGAGTCTTGCCTCGTGCGCCGCCTATGATGTGGTCAACATCCTCGCGCGCGGCCGGCAGACCCTGAAAGAACTGCAGGTTGACGTTGATGGGCAGCAGGCCCCGACGCCGCCGCAGGCGTTCACGGCTATACACTTGCACTTCATTCTGGGAGGCACCAGGCTCAATCCGGCGAAGGCCGCCCGCGCTGTCCACCTGTCGGTGGACAAGTACTGCCCCGTCGCGGCGACCCTGCGCGGCGTGTGCCGGATCAGCCACAGCCATGAGATCAGGGAGTGGTCCGCCTCGTGAAGCGGCTGGCCGTGACCTTCCCGATGCCGGGCGCGGTGGCTGTCCACGAGGAACCACTGCCCCCGCCCGGCCCCGGACAAGTCCTGGTCGAAACGCGTCTTTCGGCCATCAGCAGCGGGACGGAGATGCTGGTCTATCGCGGCCAAACGCCGGCCGGCATGGCCGTCGATGAGACGATCTCCGCGCTCGAAGGTGCCTTCAGCTATCCCATCAAGTACGGCTACGCCGCTGTCGGCCGCGTCGTAGACTGCGGACCGGGCGTCGACGCGGAGTGGCTGGAGCGCGACGTCTTCGCATTCAACCCCCACGAAACCCACTTCATCGCCGACACGTCCGCGCTGCACGTTGTCCCTCCCGACATTGGCCCGGATGCGGCGGCTTTTCTGCCGAATATGGAGACGGCCGTCTCGCTGGTCATGGACGGCCGGCCGGTCATCGGCGAACAGGTGGCCGTCGTGGGGCAGGGTATCGTGGGTCTGCTGGTCGCACGCTTGCTGGCTGAGATGCCACTGAGCGCGCTGGTCACGCTCGATCGCTACCCGGCGCGCCGGCGCTGGTCACGGGAGTTGGGGGCGACAGCCGCGCTGGACCCGGCCGAGACAGACGCGATCGATGAGGCGCGGCGCGTCTTGCGCGGCCGGCGCGACTTTGCCGGCGCGGACCTGGTCTACGAGTGTTCGGGCAACCCGGCGGCGCTCGACGCGGCCATCGCCCTGGCCGGCTTCAACGGCCGCATCGTTGTCGGTTCGTGGTATGGCAGCAAGCAGGCTCCGGTCAACCTCGGCGGCCGCTTTCATCGCGACCATCTCCGGATCATCAGTTCCCAGGTCAGCCACCTTGCGCCGGAATGGAGCGGCCGCTGGACCAAGGCGCGGCGGCTGGGCGTCGCCTGGGAGATGCTGCGCCTGCACCGCCCGGAGCGGCTCATCAGCCACCGCTTCCCCATCACCCAGGCGGCCGAGGCTTACCGGCTGCTGGATGAGCGGCCCGGTGAGGCGCTGCAGGTCGTCTTTGTCTACGGCTGAGCCTTCCGGCCGCGCCGTCCACACCAAGGAGATTTCCCGCATGTATACCGTCGCAGTCAAACGGGATTTTGTTGCCCAGCACTACCTGATCGGGGGCGACTGGGGAGCGGAGAACCAGTGGCATTCGCACCACTATGCTGTCGAAGTGCGGCTGGAAGGGGCGACACTGGACCCGCATGGTTATCTGGTCGACATTGTCGACATCGAGCACAATCTGGAGGCGCTGGTCGCCGCTTATCGCGACAAGACGCTCAATGACCTGCCGGCCTTTGCCGGGCTGAATCCGAGCATCGAGCACTTCTCGCGCATCTTCTGCGAGGCGCTGGCGGGCCGGATCAGCGCGCCCAACATCTCGGCCGTGACGATCGTCATGTGGGAGAACGAGATCGCCTGGGCCAGTTACCGGTTGCAGCGATAGCGGCCGATGCGCCTGGGGCTGGTCATCTACGGCGCGCTCGAGACCGTCTCCGGTGGTTATCTCTACGACCGTCGGCTGGTCGAGCACCTGCGCCGCGCGGGCGACGCGGTCGAGGTGCTGTCGATGCCCTGGGGGCCTTATGGCCGCTGCCTCGCCCATAACCTGGAGGGGCACTACCTGGACCAGATGGCCCAACCGTTTGACATCCTGTTGCAGGACGAATTGAACCACCCGTCGCTGGCCTGGCTCAACGGCCGGCTGGGCCGGCGGCCGCCGGTCATCAGCATTGTGCACCACCTGCGCTGCTCGGAGGCGCGACCGGCGTGGCAGAACCGCGCCTATGCCTCGGTTGAACGCCGCTATCTCCGCTCGGTCGACGGGTTCATCTTCAACTCGCAGACGACGCGGGCAGCCGTGGAAGCGCTGGTCGGAGCCGGCCGGCCGTCGGTCGTCGCTCAACCGGCCGGCGACCGCCTGGGCGCGCCGCTGGACGCCGGAACGGTCGCGCGGCGGGCGCGAGAAGGACCGCTGCGCGTCCTCTTCGTCGGCAACCTGATCCCGAGGAAGGGCTTGAACGTGTTGCTGGAGGCACTGGCGGGGTTGGACGAACCGTGGGAACTCGCGGTGGTCGGGAGCGAAACGGCCGACCCGGCTCATGCCGCGCGCCTGCGGTCTCAGGCCGGGCGACTGGGCCTCAACCCGCGCGTCCGCTTTGCCGGCAACCTGCCGGATGACGCCCTGCGCGAGGAGATGGCCCGGGCCCACCTCCTGGCCGTGCCTTCCAGTTATGAAGGCTTCGGCATCGTCTATCTCGAGGGCATGGCCTTTGGCCTGCCCGCCATCGCGACGACGGCCGGAGCAGCGCCGGAGATCATCACCGACGGCACGGATGGCTTCCTGGTGCCGGCCGGCGATGCGGCCGCTGTGTCCCGGCGGCTGGCGCTTCTAGCCCGCGATCGCGAGCGGCTGGCTACCATGGGGACGGCGGCACTGGCCCGATTCGGCCGGCATCCGACCTGGGAGCAGACAGGCGCGGCCGTGCGCGCCTTTTTGCTGGAGCGGATCGCATGAGCGACGACACGCCGGTCGACTTCATCCGCTACCTGGCCGCCAAGCGCACCGTCGATGACCGGGCACTCAACGAGGGCGTCTGGCAGATGTTTCGCAGCCTGCTGCCGCCGGAACCGCGACGCATCCTCGAGATAGGCGCGGGCATCGGCACGATGGTTGACCGGCTGGCGGAGCGCGGCGTGCTGGGAGCCGGGACGTACACCGCCATTGACGCCGAACCGGAGAACATCGCCGCCGCGCGCGAGCGCCTGGGGCGGACCAGCGGCATCGCCGGCCTGGAGCTGGAGGCGATCGACGCCTTCGACTTTGCCAGACGGGAGCGCGGGCGCCGGACCTGGGACGTCCTCATCGCCCATGCCTTCCTTGACCTGGTCGATGTGCCGGCCGCGCTGCCGGCGCTGTTTGAGCTGCTGCGACCGAACGGCGTCTTCTACTTCACCATCAACTTCGACGGTCTGACGGTCCTTGAACCGCCGATCGACCCGGTGTTCGATGAACAGGTGATGGCCGTCTATCACCGGACGATGGACGAGCGCCTGGTCGACGGCCGGCGTTCCGGCGATAGCCGCGCCGGCCGCCACCTGATCGGCCATCTGAAGGCGGCGGGCGCGACGGTCACCGCCGCCGGAGGATCGGACTGGCTGGTCATGGCCGGGCCGGACGGCCGCTACCCGGCCGATGAAGCGGCCTTCCTGCGGGCTATCCTGGGCTTCTTCGAATCGTCACTGACCGGCCGGCCGGAGCTGGACCCGGCACGCCTCGCGCGCTGGCTGGAACAGCGCCGGGCGCAGATTGCCGCCGGCGACCTGATCTACATCGCCCACCAGCTCGATGTGGTGGGGACAGCCGGGCGCTAGGCCCGGCCGCGACACAGGCGGCAGCCGGCTGCGGGCGTCTCCGCTGCCTCGCCGCGTTCGCCCGCGCCCCCACAGCCGGAGCCGGCATCTCCGGCGAGTCTTCAGGGCGGCGGAGACTGCGCCCCGGTTGCTTCAGGGTCCGGGGCCTTCGCGCGCAGTTGGCGCGTTCCCCACCACAGGCCGGCGGCCGCGACGAGTGTGTCGCGGGCTCTGATCAGCAGTGAGACAGCCAGCCCGAGCGAAGCCGACAACCCGACGGCGCTGAACGCGACGGTCTGGCTCGCCTCCAGCGCGCCGAGGCCCGCCGGCAGCAGCAGCAGGATGGAGATCCGCGCCGCGGTCAGCGTCGTCACCAGTTGCGGCAGCGTGAGTTGCGCGCCGAGAAAGGCGACCATGAGCCAGTACTCCGCAATCATCAACACCCAGCCCACGACCGAGACGATCACTGCCGCCAGGAGCGTCAGCGGGGAACGGCGAAAGCCGGCGGCGATCTGTGATTCGCCGGCGGCCGACGTCTCGGCGAGGCGCGTCATGAGGACGCGCCAGTTGCCGCTGCGACTGAGCAACGGTGCGCCGCCGAGGAGGGAGAAGGTGCGGCCGAAAGGCGACCGGCCGCTCCCGGCTGCTAACAGGTAAAGCAGCGGCACGGCCAGCAGAACGGCCGCCAGCCCCGCGGCCTGGACGCCGGCCCCGCCTGGCACGATCCGCCAGCGAACGACGAGCAGCAGGCCAACCAGCAGGAAAGTGAAGTTGACGGCGAACTCGAGCGCCTTGTCAAGGGCCACGGCCGCCAGTGCATCCGGACGGCCGACGCCGTCGCGCTCGGCCAGGAGCACTTGCAGGGGTTCGCCGCCGACATGGGGTCCGGGCGTGAAGTAACTCAGGCCGAACGCGGCCAGGCGAAAGCCAAACAGCCGGGCAAAGGGCAGGCGGTGGCCCAGCGCTGCCAGCAGCAGCCACCAGCGTCCCGCAATCGCCAGCAGGACCAGCGCATTGGCGACAATCAGGACACCGATCTCCCAGGCCGCGAGCTGGCGCAGGGCGGCCCATGTCTCGGTCCAGTCAACCGTGCGGACGGTCCAGGCGACGAGCAGGAGCGCGACGAGCCAGGGGAGGAGGCGGAGGAAGCGGTTGCGCGACATGGGGTGGTCAGTGGTCAGCCATGGCGCGCGTGCCGTCCCGACCCGGCGCGTCGACGCCGGGTTGCGTCCCGTCGCGCCGGCCGCGGCGGCCTGACCGGTTGCCGCCGTGGCGTCTCATCGCTCTCCCAATCGGCGATGGATCAGTGGCTGCTCCGGCTTCCAGAGCGAATAGGGGCCGGTGCCGAGCAACGCCAGGAAGACGATGCTGACCAGCGCGATGGCGTTATCCGGTTGCAGGCCGCGGGCAGAGATATCGACGCCGACCGGGAAGCACATGGGGATGGCCAGGACGCGACCGGCGACGCCGGCTGCGATTAGGACGCCGCCGAGGAGGGCGAAGACGGCCGCGATCGTTGCGACGGCTGCCGGCGCCGGAAAGCGAAGGCTTGCCAGCTCCGCGGCCCACGCCGCAGGTGGGGCGAACGACCCGAGCGCCCGGAACATGCTGACCAGCGCGACGACGAGCAGCGCCCGCCAGACCACCGGCAGGATGCGGCCGAGCAGGCGAAAGGCGGCCGACTGCGCCCGGCGGTAGCCGGGGTTGGCCGGGTCGATCCGGCCGCTGACGACCAGCCAGTCGCGCAGAAAGCCGCCGCCGGTTGCGGCGGCGAAGATCGTGCCGGCGATCGTCGCCATCGCCGCCGGGACAATGGGCCACAGGACGACGCTGAGAAAGCCCATCTGGAAACCGGCGAAGATGCGGCGATGGACGCTGGGCGGGAGGTCGCTGATGGGCAAGCCACGCCGATTTCGCCACCAGATGCCGGCCAGAAACAGGTAGCGGGCCAATCCGAGGAGAAGGTACCACACCGGCAACTGCCCGAAGGAGACGGCCAGCAAGATGACGACCAGGGTGCCAAGGCCGTCAAACTCGATATCCAGCTGGCCGCCGAGAGGGGTGACCTGGTTCGCCCGGCGGGCGAGGTAGCCATCGAAGTAGTCGGCGATGTCGGCGGCGGTGTAGAGCAGCACAAGTCCCCAGGCGAGCGCGCCCATCGGCCACGGGCCGAACAGAAAGCCGGCCAGCAAGCCGATGCACAGACCGCGAAAGAGCGACAGCAGGTTGCCGGCGCCCAGCGCCGGCAGCAGCGCCGCCTCACCCACCCGGTGATTGAGCGGCAGGTACCGCCAGAGAACCCACAGCTCGTACGCCAGCACGACGGCGGCGAAGACCGCCCAGCGGCCGCTGAGGGGCCAGACCGGGCGCAGCAAGACGAAAGACCCCGCCCAGACGGCCGCCCAGGCAACGGCCACGCCCAGCCACTGGCGGCGGAGCGCGGCGAGTGCGGGATCGGGCTTGGAGTAGACCGCGCTCATGCGTCAGCCGGCCGCCAGGGTCTGCCTGCTCTCCATCGCCTCACCACCCCGTCGTCCCCGGCTCTCCCTTGAATGGTCCGACGACGTCGTTGGTGACCCAGCCGCCATAGAAGTTGCCGGGTTGCGGCCGGACACGCTCGCCATCAACGAAGCAACCGTCCATCGGCGCGGCGTAGAAGGCGATGTAGTCCTTGATGGCGGCAAATGGGGCCGTCGGGTTGGGATACGTCCAGCCGACTGACTCAAGACGGCGGCCGTTCACCTCCAGCGAGTAGTAGCGCGCTTCGCCTTTCCACTCGCACCACGACCGGCCGGACGCGACGGAAAGAACCTCCATGCGGATGTCGTCCGGCGGCAGGTAGTAGACGGGCGGGTGGCTCGTCTCCAGCACGCGCCAGGCGCGGCGCGTGTCGGCGATGGTCACGCCGTTGAAGACGATAACGATGTGCCGCGGCGTCGGTTCCAGACGCGGCGGCCGTGGATAGTCCCAGACCGACTCCTGGCCGGGCCCGGGTTTGATGGGCGTGGGTCGCATGGCAGTACCTCGTGTGGATCGCAGACTGGAAGGGATTATAGGCAGTGTTGGGGCGAGATCGAAATGTCCGCCCGCTCGCCCGACGGCCGCTGCGCAGTCGGGGAGTCGGGTTGTTACGGATTCCGATGCCAACCGCGTCCCCCGGACCGGGCGGCTCTCTCACCGACGCGGCCGTCGATCGTTTCGAAAGGACGTAACGCCGGAGAAAGTGCTTCGGCCGGGGGTTGAGTTACGCACGTTGCGGCCGGAAGATCTCGATTGGTGAATTGTGACTGGTCTCAGCGGCGAGCGTCATGACAAAGGACTGACCGTCGGGTTCCTGCCAGACGCGCCACCACCCGCCAAGGGCGGGCAGGCCCGGCGCTACCAGTTCCCACACGACATCGAACGGCGTCCAGTCGTCCGGCGTTGTCGCGTCGCGGATCAGACAACTCACGTTACGTGTGTCGACCGTGAGTCCGGAGCGGATCGCTTTGAACGCTGCTTCCTTGGCGCTCCAGATCGCCGTCTCCAGCGCCGGCCTGAACGCGTCGCCTGCGCGTTCCACCAGGGCGCGCTCGGCCGCGGTGAAGTAGTCGGCGGCGAAACCGGGCGGCCGTGGCTCGATGACCTCGATGTCGGCCCCCAACGGAAAGCCGGCCGCGGCGACGACGGCGCAAAAGGCATGGCTGTGACTGTGGCTGATGGACAGGCTGACTTCTGGCAAGGAACCATCTGGGACGTCCCAGCGAACGCCGGGGGAGCCGTCCGGGCGGGCGGCGATGCGGATCGACGACAGCGGCACGTCGCGCCCGGCCCAATCGGCGGCGAGTTCGCGCAGGAGCCGCTTGGCTGTCCAGCGGCCGAGCAGCCAGTCGCGCCGCCGCTTTTTGCTCTTCAGCGTCTCGTAGACCGCTTCTTCAGCCGCAGACAGGAAGACCGAAGGTTGTTCGAGTGCCTGACGTGTGGCCGTCGATTCGGCCGATTCTACGAGCCATCGGATGAGGGGCATGAGCGGATTATACCGCGCCGGTCGCTGCGGGCAGGCGACAATGCCGCGCATTGGGGTTGTCCCCGCGCTTCACCGGCGCCGGTGGCGGCCGGGCCGCCGGCAGCCGTACCGCACCCATAACTCCGGCAGCGCCGGTCCGGATCCACTTTCGCGCGTCCAATCCTTTTCCTCGGTCCCCATTTCCCTGTACAATTCCTCGCATCTCAGCGAGGTAACCATTCTATGCGCTTTCAACGTGCCGCGGGCGTCTTGCTCCATCCGACCAGCCTGCCGAGCCGCTATGGCATCGGCGATCTGGGCGACTCTGCCTACACCTTCATCGATTTCCTGGTCGCTGCCAACCAGCGCCTCTGGCAGATCCTGCCCCTCGGGCCGACTGGCTACGCCGACTCGCCCTACCAGAGCTTCTCGTCCTTTGCCGGCAACCCGCTGCTGATCAGCCCCGACCGGCTGGTCGAGGACGGCTATCTGCCGCCGGAAGCCGTGGCCGACGTGCCCGACTTCCCCGAGCACGAGGTTGACTACGGCTGGGTCATCGTCTACAAGGAGAAACTGCTGCGCCAGGCCTACGACTACTTCCAGATCAACGCCACGGCCGCCCAGAAGAAGGCCTATGCCGCCTTCCGCAAGGCCGCAGCCTATTGGCTCGACGACTTCGCCGCCTTTATGGCCATCAAGGCCCACCACAAGGACATCGAGGGCGGGGTCTGGAGCACCTGGCCGGCCGACATCGCCGGGCGCAAGCCGGCCGCGCTCAAGCGCTGGACGAAAGCGCTGGCCGACGAGATCGACAACCACCGCTTCCAGCAGTTCCTGTTCTTCGAGCAGTGGTCGGCGCTGAGGGCCTATGCCAACGAGCGCGAGGTACGCATCATCGGCGACGCGCCGATCTTCGTCGCCTATGACAGCGCCGACGTCTGGTCGCACCCTGAGCAGTTCTATCTGAACGCCGACGGCACGGCCTCGGTCGTGGCCGGGGTTCCACCCGATTACTTCAGCGCAACCGGCCAGCGCTGGGGCAACCCGCTCTACAACTGGAAGGCGATGGCTGCCGACAACTACGCCTGGTGGATCGAGCGCCTGCGGGCCATCTTCCGCCAGGTCGACATCGTCCGCATCGACCACTTCCGCGGTTTCGCCGCTTACTGGGAGATCCCGGCCGAGGAGCCAACGGCCATCGTCGGCCGCTGGGTCAAAGGCCCCGGCATCCCCTTCTTCGAGAACATCCAGGCCCAGATGGGCGAGTTGCCGATCATCGCCGAGGACCTGGGGGTGATCACGCCGGATGTCGAGGCCCTGCGCGACACCTTCGCCTTCCCCGGCATGAAGATCCTCCAGTTCGCCTTTGGCGGCGAACAGAACAGCGACTTTCTGCCCTACAACTACGTGCCCAACAGCGTCGTCTACACCGGCACCCACGACAACGAGACGACGCTCGGCTGGTATCGCAACGCCAGCGAGGCGGAGCGCGACCATGTCCGCCGCTATCTCGGCGTCAGTGGGGCCGACATCGTCTGGGACCTGATCCGCTGCGCCTATGCCTCGGTCAGCGACATGGCCGTCATCCCGATGCAGGACCTGCTGGTGCTGGGCAACGAGGCACGGATGAACTTCCCCGGCAAGACCAGCGGTTGGTGGAAGTGGCGCTTCACCGCGCGCGATGTCCACACGCGCCTGCCCGGCATCGCCCACGGCCTGGCCGAGCTGACCCGGCTCTACGGCCGCCCGGTGGTCAAGAAGGAGATGACCGAGGAAGAGATCGAGGAAATGATGAAGGCGGCGCGGGCCGTGGAAGCTTGAGACTTGGCTGAAGAATAGGACGCGGATGACGCTGATTCAGCGCTGATTGACGCCGATCAGATTACTTATCAGCGATTATCTGTGTCTTCCGATCTACGTCATCAGCATTGCGGCGGTGCATTGCACTTCTGAAGTGCGTTGCACCGCCGCAAAGACCCGACCTCTCAATCGAGGGGCGGGCCGGTGATCACGCCGAGTAGTTCGCCAGTCCGTGCCGAGAACTGATAGCTAATGCCGTCATGGATGGGCAGGTTCTGGCTGGGCTCGATGCCGGGGCCCATCACAAGCTGGACCGCACCCGGGAAAGCGACAACCCACACCTCACCCGCATCGGCCTCTAGTTCCAGCGCATACCACGTTTCCAGGCCAATTGCTTTGTCGGCATCAGTGAGACTGGGATGGAGCGTAACCTTCGCCAGTGACGCCAGTGAATCAGCAGAGGCATCGAGGTGAATAGCCGAGACCTTATCGATTTCCAGCGCAAGCTTCAAAGCTTGATCGTAAGTAAGCGGTTGGACAAGAGGCGGCGTGGTCGGGTCGGGTTCGGTTGAGAAGACTGCCGGTGGGGACGGGATAGG
The DNA here is from genome assembly GCA_964422535.1 of uncultured Ardenticatenaceae bacterium. Lineage (GTDB taxonomy): Bacteria > Chloroflexota > Anaerolineae > Promineifilales > Promineifilaceae > Promineifilum. The sequence continues at coordinate 44,590 of CAYRBP010000030.1, forward strand.
GTCAGTCAGCCCCGGCCGTTCGCCCTGTTGACTCCTAATCGCGCCGGCCACCCCAGCTAACAATGCAGCGATTCCCAGGACAGTGAGGAAGAAGAGAACCGCAAAGCGTGTAAGTCTCATCGCGTCTCACCTCCAGTTTGCAGGCAACGAGCGATCCGTCCCGATTCAATCGAGCTACGTTGGAACCACAAATAGATCGTCTCGTTCTCAAGAACATTTCCATGAGTAGACTTCGTAGTTAGTGAAGCGCGTAATACAGTAAGGGCCAGCGATTTGTGATGCGGCATATTCATGAAGTGTCCAACTTCCGCTGCCGACCTTGTACTTCATTTGTATGCAGTCGTTGGTATATGACGGATAAGCCGTGCCAAGGAGGCCCGCTTCAAGTCCGCAGGCCACATAGTTTCCCATCTTAAAGGAGTCACCGAGGAAGATTTGATATCTTGGAACGCCATTACGCCAAGCTTCCCACATATTAGTGGTGTTGCTAAACAAGGTTTGGAATTCGTACCAACTGCTTGAGTTCAGGTTACCTAG
>CAYRBP010000031.1:0-3985 GCA_964422535.1 uncultured Ardenticatenaceae bacterium
GCCGATCTTGTCTGTGCGTACACACGCCGCGAGCCTACGCGGCGTGGGCTTCTGGCACTCGACGGGCCACAGCAGCGGCGCTGGTGTTGGTCGCGGCCGCTGACGGCGTCCTCCCCGTCATCAGCATGCCCCCGACCGGCAGGTAGTCATAGCCCTTCTCAACCAGCATCTCATAGTCGGGAATCATCCGCCGGCCGTCGATGACCAGATAGGGCGGCTTGACCGTCGTTTCTATCGTCCGGGCCAACCCGCGGAACTCCTCCCAGTCGGTCGAGATGTAAACCGCATCGCTGCCGCTGATAGCTTCCCGGGCCGTGTCATGGTAGCTGATCCGCTCGAACAGGTGGTTCTCCTTCGGGTTAAACCACTTCGTCCGGGCCTCGCCGGCCGCCAGCGGATCATAGGCGCGGATGGCCTTGACCCCCCGGGCGAGCAATGCCTCGACAACCTTCAGCGCGGCCGAGTCGCGCATATCATTCGTCCGTTTCTTGAAGGCCAGTCCGAGCAGGGCAATCGTCTTCTGGTTAAACGAGAAGTCGGCTTCTTCGACGGCCCGGTCGATCAGGTACTTCTTCTGGTACTCATTGATCCCGTAAACCGCCTGCAACAACGCCGTCGAGCGCCCCGTCTGGTTCAGCTGGTAGATCAGCGATTGGATGTCCTTTCCGAAGCAGCTCCCGCCCGCGCCATTGCTGACGTATGAGCCCCAGGTGCTGATCCGGGCGTCGGCCGTCACACCGACCTTCAGGTCTTCCATTCGGATGTTGGGCATCGCCTCAGCCAGCCGGGCCCCGACCCCGTTCCAGAACGAGATGTAGGTCAGCAGCAGGGTGTTGCTCATGTATTTGATGGCTTCGGCCGTCTCGGGGGTCGTCTCCAGGTAGCGAATGCGGACATGGTTGACGAACTGCGAATAGACCCGGCGCAGGACCTGGAAGTCCTCCTGCGAATCGGCGCCGACGACGACGCGGTCAGGCCGCCGCGAGCCTTCAATGGCGTTGCCCTGGGCCAGAAACTCCGGATTCGACGCGACGCCAAAATTCCTCACACCGTGCTCGAGCATGATCGATTCCAGCAGCCGGGCGGTGCCGATGGGCACGGTGCTCTTGTTGACCAGGACGACCCGGCTTTGCTCCTGACGCGCCGCCAATTGCTCGGCCAGGCTCTCGGCCGCGGCCAGGTAATACGTGAGGTCGGTCGAGCCGTCCCGCTTGGGTGGCGTGTTGATGCAGAAGAAGAAGACGTCCGTGCCCTCGACGATGGGCGCGATGCTGGTGGTGAAGTACAGGTACCGGCCCATGTTTTCCGCGATGATCGCCGCCAGCCCCGGCTCATTTACATAACGCTCGATGGCTTCCTGTTCTCCGCTCTGATAGGCGGCGATGCGCGACTCGTCGATGTCGTAGGCATAGACTTCATGGCCATATTCGGACAGGACGGCCGCATGCGGCAGGCCGACAAATCCAGTCCCGATCACTACGATTTTCATCCCAAGCTCCTTACTGAGTGTACGCGACTAGCGCGCGCTTATTCTATCCCCTGGGCAGCGCCCTTACCAAGCCTCAGACGCTCCTGCTCTGCGCCGCTTGTTCGGCGGAAACCCGCCGTTCGCCCGCCGACCCGACAGGATTATCCTCCAGCACCATCGCGGCCGCCCGGCGGCCGATCTCCACCGCAAAGTTCGTCCCCCGGTCCCACGGGTACACCTGGCTCATGCTGGCAAAGTAGAGCCCCGGCAGCGGCGTGCGTATGTCGGGGATCGCCCGCGAATGGTTCAGCAACGGCACGGGCTGGGCGTAGCGCTCGCGGAACAGCCACGACTGCCGCACCCAATCCGGGCGAAAGTCCGGGTTGACCCGGACCAGCGCGCCGGTGAACAGCGTCTCCAGCCGGGCCTTATCCATCGTCATATAGGGATGGTCGGGCGTGACGTAGTCACCGCAGTAGACGAGATGGTCGCCGCCGTAGTGCTCGCGGTCGATATAGTTGGTGTGCTCGACCAGCGCCAGGAACGGGATGTCGTTGGCGCTTTTGTCGGGCGATGCGGCCGGGATGTTGAGCCAGTACGTGCCCGTCTCCGGCATGAGCGGCCGGGTCAGGGCCAGCGTCATCACCACCGCGCCCATGTTCTTCAGTTCCAGCAACTGGCCGAGGTAGTCCGGCGGAAGGTGGGGCGCGAGTCTGGCGAGCAGGCCGGGCGAGGTCGTTGCCAGCGCGGCCGCGTAGTCAGTCGCGACGCCGTCGCTGACGACGGAGACGCCCCCTGCCGGCGCGGGATGCAGGCCATCCACCGGCGCGTTGAGCCGGATCTCACCACCAGCGTCGGTGACGGCCGCGGTCAGCCGGTCGATGAAGGCCTGGAACCCGCCCTCAAAGTAGCCGAGGCGCGGGCTGCGGACATGAAGCCGGGCCCACATCCAGGCCATGTTGACCTGCTCGTAGTAGGGGCCGAACTTGCCGATCAGCAGCGGCCGCCAGACCGTCTCGTAGATCTTGCTGCCGTAGGCCCGGCGTAGCCAGGCATCGGCCGTGTGCTGCTCGAGTTGCCGCCAGGGCTTGGTGAAGCGCAGGTAGGCGCTGACCATGCCGAAGCGGGTCACGTCCAGCAAGTTGAAGCCGGGGAACGTGATCCACCGCCCGGGCGAATCAAAGGGCACGATTCGTCCGGCATAGATGACCGACGTAGTTGGCCGGGGAAAGAACAGCTTGTCGCGGAAACCCAGTTCCTCGACCAGGCCGATGATCGCCTCATCGGAAGTGAACAGGTGGTGATAGAAGCGCTCCAGCGGCCACTCCCAGCGCTCGTCGCGGAAACCGGTAGCCAGGCCACCCGTGCGGTCGCTCGCCTCGTAGATGACGACCCGATGGCCGGCGCGCAGGATATCGTAGGCGGCGGAGAGGCCGGCGATCCCGCCCCCGATGATCGCGATCACGTGCGCATCTCCCCCTCTTTGGCGGCCGCGCCTTCCTCGACGGCCCGGTTGAAGTCCGACCAGCCGAGTTCGAGGCGGATCATGTAGTAGAAGCCGAGGATGGTGATCGGCAGCCAGAGCGCAGCGTGTAATACCAGCGTGTAGGCGGTGGCAATGGCTTCGGGTACGCCATAGAGCGTCAGCACGGCGATGCCCGGTCCGTCAAACGTGCCGATGTAGCCGGGAGCCGAAGGCAGGGTCGTGGCCAGGTTGACGATGCCGTTCATGAGCATCAGGGCGAAGAAGGTCACGTCGAAGTCAAACGCGTGCATGACAAACCAGTACTTGACCGTCTCCAGCAACCAGATGACGACCGATGTCAGGAAGATCATCAACACGCTACGGAAGTCGCGCAGGCAGGCCAGGCCAAGGAGAAAACGGCTCATGAAGCCGATCACCGGTTCGCGCAGGCGCTCCGGCAGAAGCCGGTCGGCAACCCATCGCGTGACGTCCATCATCTGCGCCGGCGCGGCGGCCAGGGCGAAGAACACCGCAAGCGCCGCCACGAAGACGAGACTGCCGAGCACGACGACCGTCCGGATGGCGTCGCTCAGGATCGGCGCGAAGGGCAGCGCGACGAACACGAACAGGAGCATGACCAGCCCGTCGAAGACGCGCTCGACGACGATGGTCGCCAGGCTACTGCTCATGGACACGTCTTCCTGCTCGCGCAGGACGAACGCCCGCAGCACTTCACCGGCGCGAAATGGGAAGACGTTGTTGCCCATGTAGCCGATGACGACGATGGGAAAGAGCCGAACGAGCGGGATGCGCTTGATCGGCCGCAGCAGGTAGTCCCAGCGCCAGGTTCGGGCCCAGACGGCCAGAAAGTAGACGGCAACGCTGGGCAGAAGCCAGACGTAGTTGGCCTCGCGCATGCTTTTCCAGACGTCAGGCAGGTGAAGCCCATCCAGCGCCCACCACAGGAAGATGGCGCTGATGATAAAGCCGATGAGCAGACGAACTCGCTTGGACCTCAAACGTCGTAATCCTTATCAGGCTATACACGGCAA
>CAYRBP010000031.1:4085-41203 GCA_964422535.1 uncultured Ardenticatenaceae bacterium
TTTCGTTCGGGGTGTGGCGCAGCCTGGTAGCGCGCTTCGTTCGGGTCGAAGAGGTCGCCGGTTCGAGTCCGGCCACCCCGACAGAAAAAACCGCACTGCGTTTGCTGCAGTGCGGTTTTGCTTTTCCTGGGTTGCAGCGTGACTATGTGAGTTCCTCGATGAGCGTCTCCAGTTCCTCGCGGCCGAACACGTAGCGCTCGCGGCAGTAATGGCAGTCGACAATCGCCTCGCCTTCAGACGCCAGCATATCGGCCAAAACCTCCCGGCCCAGCATCAACAGCGCCCGTCGCGTGCGTTCGCGACTGCAATTGCAGCGGAAACGCAGCGGGTACTTGGAGAGGAGCTTGTGGCCCAACCCCATGAAGGCCTGGTCCAGGACCCCTTCCGGCTTAAGGCCGCTCTTCAGCAGCTCGCCCAGGGGCGGCATCTCCAGCAGGCGGTCACGCAGCTGCTCGACCGTTGCCGGGTCATACGGCGGCAGGGGCTGGATGAGCAATCCACCGCTGACCGCCACCCCGCCTTCGTCGTTCAGCACCGCAGCGGTTGAGACGATCGACGGGATCTGGTCAGACTGCTCCAGATAGTAGGTAAGGTCACCGTCCATGTCGCTCGTCGCGAGGGGAACCGCGCTCTCGGCCAGTTCCTTCAGCTGGAGGTCGCGCACGACGGTGAGCAGGCCGGCCCGGCCGATGGCCCGGACGATGTCATGCTCGCCGTGGCTGTCGCGGAGGTCAACGTCCACGCCGGCCGTGTAACCGCGCACCGTGCCGTTGCTGTCGGCCTCAACGATGGTCTTGAGCAGCGGGCCGGAGCCCTCCCACTTGATCGCCACGCGCTGCCTCACTTTGAGCAACCCGCCCATGAGCGAGCCCGCCGTCAGGGCGCGCGCCAGAACAACCGTGGCCGTCGGAGCCGTCTCATGACGCCGTCGCGCTTCGTTGGCCAACTCCGTCGTGATGCAGGCGTAGCCTCGCAGACCGGCCTCGCGGGCGATGACCAGAACCATGTAGTCTTTCAAATCCAACTCCTGCCGGGGCCGGTGGTCCTGGTCGGCTCGCCCACACGGGCGCCACCATGCCCTCTGCTTTTGGGTCTGTGGTACGGAGTTTAGCAAATGCCGGGGCGGCTGGTAAACTCCATTCTTAGCCATGCCCAGCTTCCGCCTACGACCATGACCACCCTGCTTCCCTGGGCCGGCACGGCCGAAATGATCCGCCGCGTCAGCAGCGCGAAAGGCCGCCAGCAAACGGGCCTTTACTCGATCGAGGGCACGCGCCTGGTGGAACGCGCGCTGCGGGCAGGGGCCCCGCTCGTCGCGGCCCTGGTGGCGGAGGGGTTCGTCCGCGGCGGGTCGGAACGGGCCGGCGGCCTGCTGGCCGACCTGCGCGACGCCTGCCCGGTCGTTGTCGCGCCGGACGCGCTCGTCGCGGAGCTCACCGAGGGGCGCGACCTGGGGCCAGTTCTGGCGCTTGTCCGGCTGCCCGTGCAGCCGGCCCTCGAGGAGGTGATCGCTGCTGCGGCCATGACCCCGCCGACCCTGCTCGTCGCGCTCGATATCGTCGACCCCGGCAACGTCGGCGCCCTGACGCGCACGGCCCACGCCTCAGGCGCGGCCGCCCTGCTGACAACCGGGGCGAGCGACGCCTTCCACCCGCGAGCCACGCGAATCAGCCGCGGCAGCGTCTTCAAGCTGCCGATCATTCACTACGAGACGGCCGCGGCCCTGCTGGACGATCTCGAACGCCATCAGGTAGCGACGGTGGGCATGGTCGCGGCAGGCGGCACCCTGCTGGCGGCGGCCGAGTTTCCCGCGCGCCCGCTCGCCGTGCTAATGGGCAACGAAGCCCGGGGCTTGCCGGCTGAGGTCCAACGCCGGCTCGATCACACGGTCACGATCCCCATGCCCGACGGCGTCGACTCGTATTCGGTCAACGCCGCCGCGGCCATCATGTCGTACGAGCTTCTTCGCCGCCGGGCAACCGGCATGTCCTGAACCGCGATCGGTGGAAGGTGTGTACCATGACAGATTTCCGTGTTCAGAGTCTCGATCATGTTGAGTTCTTTGTGCCGGACCAGTATGAGGCGGCTGCCTGGTACAACCGCGTCCTCGGCTTGACGATCGTCCGTGACTTCGAGCATTGGGCGGCCGAGGGGCCGCTCATGATCTCAAGCGACGGCGGGCGGACCATGCTGGCCCTGTTCAGGGGCGAAGGCAAAGGCCAGCGGCCGACGGCCGGTTTCCACCGAGTTGCCTTTCGTGTCGGCGCGGGCGACTTCCTCACGTTCCTGGACCGGCTGGCGGCCGTGCCGGTGCTGAACCGTGACGGGCAACCGCTGCAGCGCGACGAGGTTGTGGACCACGGACGCTCCTGGTCGATCTACTTTGCGGACCCCTACGGCCATCTCCTGGAGCTAACTTCCTACGACTATGCCGAACTCGCCGGCGAACTCAAGCGTTGAGGGTCATGACATCGTTCGGATGGTCTGCGATGAGGCCGGCTGCGCCCGGATGCGGGGCGAGCCGTTCCGGGCAAGAGACTCCGAGGTCGCGTCAGCGAAGGCGCGGGACCTGCGACGGCAATGTAACCCGGAAAGCCCCGCGACGTATCACCGGGGCATTGTCTCCGGGTTGGTCCATGTTTCGGCTTTCGGCGATTGCCCTTTGACATCATCCAAGACGGTTGCACCGGAACAAAAATCCTCGTAAACTGCAATGTCGGCACAGTTGGCCGACGATTGTGCTGCATTCAGAACCATTTTCGATAGCGCCAAGCATCCACGTCTGAGCAATCAGGCCATCCCACTGCGACCGCCAGACTGGAAATCGGTGACCCTATGTCCGTCATACAGGAAGAACCCAAGAAGCGTTCGCTAGGTAACATACTATTTGGGCGGCCGCTGGCTACCCAGGCGCTTGAGCATCAGACAGTCAGCAAGCCAGTTGGCCTGGCCGTGTTCGCCTCTGACGCAATATCGTCAACTGCCTACGCGACGCAGGAGATCCTCTTCATCCTGGCCCTGGCCGGCACAAGCGCGGCGATCTTCGGCCTCTCAATCCCAATCGCCATCGCCATCTCCATCCTGCTGGTGATCGTAACCATCTCCTATCGCCAGACGATCTTCGCCTATCCGAATGGAGGCGGGGCCTACATTGTGGCGCGCGATAACCTGGGAGAAGTTGTCGCCCAGGTCGCCGCGGCCGCGCTCCTGACCGACTACATCCTGACCGTGGCGGTCAGTATCTCATCCGGTGTGGCCCAGATCACCTCCGCGTTCCCGAATCTTTACCCCTTTCGGGTCGAAATAGCACTTCTGGTGATCCTGTTGATCACCATCGTGAACCTGCGCGGCGTGCGCGAAAGCGGTCTCGTTTTCGCCATCCCGACCTACTTCTTTCTTGCCACCATGCTGCTGACGCTGGGCGTCGGGCTCTTCCAGTATTTCACCGGGACCCTGGACACCATCACCGATGTTGAGGCGTCAATCCATGGCGTCGTCCAGCCTGTGACCTTGTTCCTGCTACTCCGGGCCTTCTCCAGCGGTTGCACGGCGCTGACCGGTATCGAGGCGATCTCCAACGGCATCACCGCCTTCCGGGAGCCTCGCAGCCGCAACGCGGCGATCACGCTGACAGCGATGAGCAGCATCCTGATCGTCCTTTTCCTCGGCATCACCTTCCTGGCCCATCAAATTGAAGCGATGCCGAGCGAGACGGAGACGATCATCTCCCAGCTCGGTCGAGCCATCTTTGGCGACGGGAGCCTGCTGTATCTTGCGGTTGTGGCCGGCACGGCGCTCATCTTGCTCATGGCGGCCAACACCAGCTACGCGGACTTCCCGCGCCTGGCGGCGTTGAGCGCCGGCGACGGCTTCCTGCCGCGCCAGTTGACCTACCGCGGCGGCCGCCTGGTCTTTTCCTGGGGCATCGTCGCGCTGGCCGCGTTCGCTTCTCTGCTGGTCATCGTCATGCAGGCTTCGGTGACGGCCCTCATCCCGCTTTACGCCATCGGCGTCTTTCTGAGCTTCACGATATCACAGACGGGCATGGTCATCCGCGCCCGACGAATCGGCAAGATGAAGCCGGGCGAGAAAGTGATGGGGCTCGAGACGGAGATGGAGTACGACCCGGCCTGGCGGCTCCACATGCTCATCAGCGCCGTGGGCGCGGTAGCCACTTTCGTGGTGATGGTCATCTTCGCAGTGACGAAGTTCACGTCCGGCGCATGGTTCGTCCTCGTTCTGATCCCGACGCTGGTCTTCCTCTTCTTCCGCGTCCACAACCACTACAAGTCCGTGGCTAAGGCGCTGCGCCTGACCGAGACCCAGTACGACATCTCGTCGCACCCGGTCAAGACCGTCATCCTTGTTGACGGTGTTCATATCGGCACGATTCAGCTCGTCAACTTCGCCAAGTCGCTCAAACACCCCTGGCAGGCGGTCCACATCGGGATCAACCCGCAGCGCACAGCCAAGGTCAGGGAGATGTGGGACAGCGTCATCGGCGAAGGAGAACTGGTGATCGTCCCCTCGCCCTACCGCCGGCTGAACGAGCCGATCCGCAACTACGTGATCTCCCTGCTCAAGGAGAACCCGGACAGCTTCGTCCATGTGATCGTCGGCCACCTGGCGATGGAGAACGTCTTTGAGCAGGCGCTGCACCAGAACAGTGTTTTCATCTTCAATATCGCTCTGTTTGGCCTGGAACGGGTCGTGGTGACGATCGTGCCGCTGCAGATCCATCATGGCGGCCGCGAAGACGTGAACAAGAACGTGTTCACTAAGGCCGACCTGCAGGGCAACGTGCCGCCGCCGGCCGACCCGAAGGAAGCAGCCAGGGCGCGCAAGAAACGCACCAAGTCCGCGGCCGCCCCGGTCCAGACAGAAACGCCGCCGGCAACAGGGAACGGCAAGGATCAGAGACCCGCAGGCTGACGCCGGACTCCTGTGGCTTTGCGTGAGGGGCGACACGCCGTCGCCCCTTGATCGTCATCGCGGGTGTGGTCGGCCTGCACGTTGACCGCACGGCCGCTGCTGGCTATCATCTGCCCACTCGCACGGACACCGATGGGCGACTTCACCCCAGGCGTCGTGCGCTGTCAGCCGTTACCATCCGATAGACTGTCTGGAAGCGAGGAGGTTGCACGATGGAGATCTCGATGTGGAACGAACAGGCCAAAGTCCCCGTGACTGTGTTCCACCTGAAAGGCGACCTGGCATCCGAGGAACTGCTGGAAACCCGGGCCAAAGAGGCATTTGCGGCGGGCGGCCGGGACTTCCTGCTCGACCTGACCGATGTGCCCTACATCAGCAGCGCCGGCTTGCGCGCCCTCCACAGCGTCTACATGATGCTCCGCGATGCTGATCCGGCCGACGCCGAAGCCTCCGCAAAGGGTTTGGCCCGCGGAACCTACAAGTCTCCCCATTTGAAACTGCTCAACGTCTCGCGGAACGCCAAAAAGGCGCTCAGCGTGGCCGGCTATGACATGTTCCTCGAGATGTTCGACAGCCGCGAGAAAGCGCTGAACGCGTTCGGATGAAAGCCGCTTCCTTCCGATTCCCGGCCGCCACCCTGCCCGACCTGGAAGACATGCGCCGGTTCGTTGAGCAGGCCGCGGCCGAGTTGGGCGCGTCTGAGGACGCGGTCGGCGAACTGGTGCTGGCCGTCAACGAGGCCACGACCAATATCCTGCTGCATGGTTACCGCGGCCGTGCCGGTCACGTCGATATTGTCGTCGAGCGTGCCGGCAGCGACCTCCTGATCCGGCTGCACGACGCCGCTCCCCTATTCGATCCCACCCTGGTACCGGCGCCTGACGTCACGTTGCCGTTAGAGATGCGCGCGCCCGGTGGCCTTGGGGTGCACATGATGCGCCAGTTCACAGACGAGTTGCGGTACAGGGTGACGGAAACGGGCCAGAACGAGTTGATCCTGGTCAAGCGGGACGTATTGCCGGCGCCGGGCGGCTGAGCCCGACGCCCCACACCTATGGAAACACACGACGAGCCGCCGCCCGACAGCCTGCTGCCGGACGAATTGGCCCTCCTGGACGACGTCACCGACTGCCTGGCGCTTCAACCTGGGGACGTTGTCGTGCGCGAGAACGAGCCCGGGCGGCGCATGTTCGTCCTGTTGGAAGGCGAACTGGTGGTGACCGTCAAGGGGCACGAGATCGACCGCCTGTCGGCGGGGACGGTCTTCGGCGAGATGGCCATGATCGATAGCCGGCCGCGCAGCGCCACGGTCTCCGCCGTCAGCGCCGGACGCCTGGTCGCGCTGGACCGCGACGGCTTCCGCGACCTGGTCCGGAAAGCGCCCGAGTTCGCCCTGCGGGTCATGGCGATCATGTCCCATCGCCTGCGCCGGATGACCGAGGATGAGAGCCAGCGGCTGCGGATGGAAGAAGAACTGGCCGTTGGACGGCGCATCCAGCTGGCCATGCTGCCGGCCTCGTGCCCTGCCGTTGACGGTTGGCAATTCGCCGCCGCATACAAGGCCGCCCGCGAAGTGGGAGGCGACCTGTACGACTTCGTCATCCCGCCGGCTGACCCCCAGCGACTCCACATCGCCATCGCCGACGTGACCGGGAAGGGCGTGCCCGCGGCGCTGTTCATGGCCGTCGGCCGCACGATCCTGCGCATGGAGGCCCTCGACCTGCACACACCGGCGCAGGCGCTCAGTCGCGTCAACCGGTTCGTCGTCAATGATGTCCAGTCACGGCTCTTCATGAGCGCCTTCGTTGTCCAGATCGACGGAGCGACCGGCCACGTCCTCTACGCCAACGCCGGGCATAACCCGCCCTACTGGTTACGCGCCGGCTCCGGCAGCCTGGAAACGCTGTCGGCCCCCGGCCTGGTCGTCGGTGCTTTCGACTTCGATTCTTTTTCCGACCGCGAGTGCCACGTCGCGCCGGGCGACTTTCTGGTATTCTTCACCGACGGCATCACCGAGGCGCGAAACGCCGGCGGCGACTTCCTGGATGAAGAAGGCCTGGAAGCACTGCTCGCCTCGAGAAAGTGGTCCGACGCCGAGGAATTGCTGCGCGCCATCGTCGAACGCGTCGAGGCCTTCGCCGGCGACGCGGAACAGGCCGACGACTATACAGTCGTCATCGCCCACCGACTTCCCTGAGAGTCAGGCCCGGCGCATCGCATGACGGACAAGACCCGCCCGGATCGTGACATAGTCATGACAAACGCGTGACATGCGTCACTGACCGGCGGTCGCTGTTTGCGCTAAGCTATGGATAGTCTGGTCCGGTGGGGATCGCCGGACCGCGCGCTGCAGGCCGCTCCTCGAGCGCGTGCGCTGGGACCGTCTCAGGTTCCTTGTGGGCTGCTGCGACAACCAGGCAACCGAGCGCCACAGCGGCCGCAGCGGCCGTTTTGCCGTTTTCATCATCCGGTATCGCGCGCATGCACGAGTTAAGCGTCACAGAGCACCTCCTGGAAATCACCCTCCGCCACGCCAGTCAGGCGGGCGCTGCGCAGGTGACCGACCTGTACCTGGTGATCGGCGAGCTATCGTCCATCGTGGACGAGTCGGTCCAGTTCTACTGGGACATCGTCAGCGAAGGGACGCCGGCCGCCGGCGCAAAGATCCATTTCCGTCGCGTGGCGGCCGAACTTGCGTGCCAGGCATGTGGCGAGCGCTACAGCCCGCGCCAGGCCCTGACCTGCCCGGCCTGCGGGAGCGAGCAGGTGCGGGTTACGGCCGGCGAAGAATTCTACCTTGACGCCATCGATGTCGTCGGCCCCAATGACGCCCCTGTCGCCCCGGCAGCAGTTGCAGCAACCACATGAGTGAGTCATCAAGATGCAACGAGTCCCTGTCGTAGAGAAAATCCTTGACGCCAACGATCGACTGGCTGCCGGCAATCGCGCCGCCCTGGATGCCGCCGGCGTCTTCAGCCTGAACTTCCTGGCCTCGCCCGGCGCCGGCAAGACGAGCCTGGTCGAGCAGACCGTGTCCCGCCTGGCGGCCGGGATGCGCGTGGCCGTCATCGACGGTGATATTGCCACCAGCATTGACGCCAATCGGGCGGCGGCGGCCGGCGCGACGGCGGTCCAGATCAACACCGGCGGCGACTGCCACCTGGACGCGGTCATGCTCCAGGGCGCGCTGGAGCAGCTCGACCTGGCGGCCATCGACCTGCTGATCGTGGAGAACGTCGGCAACCTCATCTGCCCGGCCAACTTCCGGCTCGGCACGCACAAGAGCATCCTCGTCGCCTCGGTCCCGGAGGGGGACGACAAGCCCTACAAGTACCCGGGCACGTACCGGGGCGTGGACGTGCTGGTCATCAACAAGATCGACCTGCTGCCTTATGTAAACTTTGACATGGACTATTTTCGGCGCGGGGTCGCCGCACTCAACCCGGGCGTGCTGACCTTTCCCCTCTCCTGCCGGACCGGAGAAGGCGTCGACGCCTGGATCGACTGGGTGCGGGAGCAGGTGCGGCGGTGACGGAACGGCGAGGGGCCAGGCTGCACGTCACCGGCGTCGTCCAGGGCGTGGGCTTTCGGCCGTTCGTCTACGGGCTCGCCCGCGAGCTGGGCCTGACCGGTTGGGTGCGCAACACCTCATCCGGCGTCGACATCGCGGCCGTCGGCCTGCCGCCGGCGCTGGCCGAGTTCGCCCGCCGCCTCCGGAGCGATCTGCCGCCGCTGGCCCGCATCGACCGTCTGTCGTCTGAGGAGTGCCCGGCCGACGGTTTCACGTCGTTTGAGATCATCGCCTCGCAATCCGTACCCGGCGCGTTCCAGCCGATCTCGCCCGACATGTGCATCTGCGACGACTGCCTGGCCGAGATCTTCGACCCGACTGCCCGCCGCTATCGCTACCCGTTCACCAATTGCACCAGCTGCGGCCCGCGCTTCACGATCATCCGCGACATCCCTTATGACCGGCCGTTGACGACCATGGCCGGCTTTGACCTCTGCCCGGATTGCGCGGCCGAATATGCCGACCCGCTCGACCGCCGCTTTCACGCCCAGCCCATCGCCTGCCCCGCCTGCGGGCCGTCGGTGTGGCTGGAAGTGGCCGGCATGACCCCGGCCGGCGATGCCCCGGCCCATGAAGCGGCGATCGAGTCCGCCCGCGACCTCCTGGCTGACGGGGCGATTGTGGCCGTGAAAGGGCTGGGCGGGTTCCATCTGGCCTGCGACGCGACGAACGCTGCGGCCGTGGCCGAACTCCGCCGCCGCAAGTTGCGCGTCGACAAGCCTTTCGCCGTCATGATGCCCGACCTCGAGACCGTTCGCCGCCACTGCCACCTGAACGAGGCCGAAACGGAACTGCTGATCTCCCGGCCGCGGCCGATTGTCCTGCTGGCACGGCGCGAGGAGTCCCCCATCGCGGCCGGGATCGCCCCCGGCCAGGCCCACATCGGCGTCATGCTGCCCTACACGCCGCTCCACTACCTGCTGCTGGAGCCAGAAGGCGGCTTCCCGGATGCACTGGTCATGACCAGCGGCAACCTGAGCGAGGAGCCGATCGTCACGACGAACGAGGCGGCGCGCGAGCGGCTGGCCGGCCTGGCCGACGCGCTGTTGCTCCACAACCGGGATATCCAGACGCGCTGCGACGACTCGGTCATGCGCGTCATGGCCACCGGCGGCCGTGACATCCCACTGCCCATTCGCCGCTCGCGTGGATACGCCCCCTTCCCGGTTCACCTGCCATTTGATGCGCCGCCGCTGCTGGCGGCCGGAGCCGAACTGAAGAACACCTTCTGCCTCACCCGCGACGACTACGCCTTTCTGAGCCACCATATCGGCGACCTGGAGAACTATGAGACGTTGACCGCCTTCGAGGAAGGCATCGCCCATCTGGAGCGGCTGTTCCGCGTCCGGCCGGAAGCGCTGGCCTATGACCTGCACCCGAACTACCTGGCCACGCGCTACGCCCTGGAACGCGCGGAGCGCGAGGGCCTGCCGGCAGTCGGCGTCCAGCACCACCACGCCCATATCGCCGCCGGGATGGCTGAACACGGCCTGGAAGGAAGCCGGCCGGTCATCGGCCTGGCCTTTGACGGCACCGGCTACGGCGACGACGGGGCGATCTGGGGCGGCGAAGTCCTGGTGGCCGACTATGGCGGCTACCGGCGCGCGGCCCACCTTGACTATGTCCCCTTGCCGGGCGGCGACCGGGCGGTGCGCGAACCGTGGCGGATGGCCCTGAGCTGGCTGGCGGCGGCGGGGATCGACTGGGACGACGATCTGGCTCCCGTCGCCCACGCCCTGGCGGCCGGCGAACACCACCTGCCGGCCGTGCGCCGGCAACTGGACAGCGGCCTCAACGCCCCGCCGACATCGAGCGCCGGGCGGCTCTTCGACGCCGCGGCCGCGCTGGCCGGTGTTCGTCAGACCGTCAACTATGAGGCCCAGGCAGCCGTCGAGTTCGAGGCCCTGTGCAACGCCGATGAGGACGCTGCCTATCCGTTCGTCTATGCGAACGCCATCATCGACCCCCGCCCCGCTCTGGCCGCCCTCGTCGCCGACATCCGGGCCGGCCTGCCGGTCGGCCGTCTTTCCGCCCGCTTCCACAACGGTTTCGCCCGGCTGGCGCTTGACGTCTGTCGAAGCCTGCGGGCTGATACAGGGCTAAGCGAGGTCGTCCTGAGCGGCGGCGTCTGGCAAAATATGACCCTGTTGCGCGCCAGCTATCATCTGCTGGCCGGCGACGGCTTCACGGTTCTGATCCATGAGCAGGTCCCGGCCAACGATGGCGGTCTGGCCCTGGGACAGGCGGCCGTCGCGGCGTGGGCCTTGCGGCACGCGCACGATGAGCGTCAGGGCCGGCGACCTGCCGCGTCGCCGCATGAAACGCGTCAGCAGCAGCCGCTGACCACTGCCTAGGAGAACACCATGTGTCTCGGAGTACCCGGTAAGATCATCGACATCTACGAGGCCAACGGCCTGCCGATGGGACGGATCGACTTTGGCGGCACCCTGCGCGAGGCCTGCCTGGCCTACGTGCCCGAAGCCGCCGTTGGCGACTATACCCTCATCCATGTCGGCTTTGCCATCAGCGTCCTGAGCGAAGAAGAAGCCCAGGCGACGATGGAGGCCCTGCGCGAACTGGTCGACATTGAGGAAGAGATTGGGCCCGGCGTGGGCGAGACGGCTGGAAACCCGCCCCGCCCGGCCGCTAGGAAAGCGCCATGAAGTTCGTCACGGAGTATCGCGACGCTGAACTCGTCCAGGCAACGCTGCGCGAGATCCGCCGCACGGTCACCCGGCCGTGGGTCATCATGGAGATCTGCGGCGGCCAGACCCATGCCATCGTCCGTCATGGGATCGACCTGCTGCTGCCGGCCGAGATCGAACTCGTCCACGGGCCGGGCTGTCCGGTGTGCGTCACGCCACTGGAGCAGATCGACCGGGCGCTCGCCATCGCCGCGCGACCGGATGTCATCTTCACCTCGTACGGCGATATGCTGCGCGTGCCCGGCAGCGACCGCGACCTGTTCGCGGTCCGCGCCGCCGGCGGCGATGTTCGGGTCGTCTATTCGCCCCTGGACGCAGTGAAGATCGCCCAGGCCAACCCGGACAAGGAAGTCGTCTTCTTCGCCATCGGCTTCGAAACGACCGCCCCGGCCAACGCCATGAGCGTCGTCCAGGCGCGCGCCCTGGGGGTGACCAACTTCAGCGTCCTCGTCTCGCACGTCTGCGTCCCGCCGGCCATGCATGCCATCCTGGGTTCGCCCCACAACCGCGTCCAGGGGTTCCTGGCCGCGGGCCACGTCTGCGCCATCATGGGCTACTGGGAATACCCGCCCATCGCCGAGCAGTATGGCGTGCCAATGGCGGTCACAGGGTTCGAGCCGCTGGACATCGTCCAGGGCGTGCTGGAGACAGTCCAGCTGCTGGAGGCGGGCCGCGCTGAAGTGGTCAACCCTTACTCGCGCGCAGTCACCTTTGAAGGCAACATCCCGGCCCAGCGCGTCATTGAGCAGGTATTCGAGGTTCGCGACCGCCAGTGGCGCGGCATCGGCCTCATCCCGGCCAGCGGCTGGGGGCTACGGCGCGAATTCGCCGACTTCGACGCCGAACAGCGTTTCGACGTCGGCGGCATCCGCCCGGCCGAATCGCCGCTGTGCATCGCCGGGCAGATCCTGCAAGGGCTGAAGAAGCCCCATGATTGCACCGCCTTTGGCACGCTCTGCACGCCGGAGACGCCACTGGGCGCGACGATGGTCTCATCGGAAGGGGCCTGCGCGGCTTACTACAAATACGGCCGTCACCTTGATGGCATCGCTCTGGACGAGATCACGGTCAATTGACGAGTGGCTTGGGCGCGGATTCGCGCGGGTCGAACGGATGAAGAGGTCAAGGCCGGCGTGTAACGAGAACCCGTCTCTCAGCCGTGAGCGTCCCTGATTCACCTGTTCGCTGGACATGCATATGACGAACCCAAAGACGACACCAGACCCGGTTGTGATGGAAGGCGCGGTCTGCCCGGTGCCGCTGCAACATGAGGAGCGCATCGTCCTCGGCCACGGCAGCGGCGGCAAGATGAGCCACGACCTGATCGGCCGCCTCTTCCGCCCGCCCTTCGATAACCCGGTCCTGGCCGCCGGTGACGACGCCGGCGTGGTCGACCTGCCGGGCGGCCGTCTGGCGATCTCGACCGACTCGCATGTCGTTTGGCCGTTGTTCTTCCCGGGCGGCGACATCGGCCGCCTGGCCGTGTGCGGGACGGTCAACGATCTGGCGATGATGGGCGCGCGGCCGAGCCACCTGACCGCTGGCTTCATCCTTGAGGAAGGGTTGGACGTGAGCCTGCTGGCGCGGGTCGTCGAGTCGATGCGGGCCGCGGCGGCCGAGGCCGGTGTGACGATCGCAGCCGGCGACACCAAGGTCGTCCAGCGGGGCAAGGCCGACGGCCTGTACATCAACACGGCCGGCATCGGCCTCATCCCCGACGGACTGGCCATCAGCGGCAGCGCGGCCCGCCCGGGCGACGTCGTCATCCTCTCCGGCCCGATGGGTGACCACGGCATCGCGGTGCTCGGCGCGCGCGGCGAACTCGGCTTCGAGGCCGACGTGACGAGCGACGTGGCCCCGCTCAATCACCTCGTCGCGGCGATGATCGCGGCCGGCGGCAGGGGAATCCATGTCCTGCGCGACCCGACGCGTGGCGGCGTGGCGACGACGCTCAACGAGATCGCCCGCCAGTCTGGCGCGGCGGTCGTCCTCGACGAACGGGCTATCCCGGTCCGCCCGGCCGTGGCGGCCGCGTCCGAGATGCTGGGCTTCGACCCGCTCTATATCGCCAATGAGGGCAAACTGCTGGCTATCGTCGACCCGGAAACGGCCGAAGCCGTTCTCGCGGCCATGCGCGGCACGCGCTACGGCGAAGAAGCGGTGGTCATCGGCCGGGTCCAGGCGGCTCCTGCCGGCCGCGTCCTGTTGAAGACGAGCATCGGCAGCACTCGCGTCGTCGATATGCTGGCCGGCGAGATGCTGCCCCGCATCTGTTAAACGAGTCGAACCTCAGGGCGTCCGGACAGCACACGTCCTGAGGCGTGGAGCCCTCAAACCGCGGCCTGGCCGCTCGTGAACACCCAGGCAGAAGAAGGCCGCCGCGCCGGCCTGGTTTGCCGTCCCGGATCCTTCCCGTTGGCCGGCAGCGCTCCCCGCCTTTCCCGGCAGGGCTGGTTTTACGGCTTCCGGCGCCGGTTGTGCTCTGCAGCCGGGTGGGCGTTGGGCAGGCAGGCGGCCGGCCCATCACCGCGCAACAAACTTCCTGTAGAACGTAGTCAGTTTGCGCGCGCGGCGGTATAGTCCCGTTTCAGGTTTCGCTTGCACCACACCCACAACCAGGAGCTCACGTCATGTCACGGCAGGCCAAAGTCATCGTCACCGTCATTGGAGTGATCGCCGGATTGACCGCTTTTGCCTTCGGCGCTTACTTCTACTTCACCCGTCAGGCTCATCCCAAGACAACCGGAACGCTGACCGTCGAAGGGTTGCAGGCCCCGGTCGAGATCGTGCGCGACGAGTACGGCGTCGCCCACATCTACGCCGACACGGCCGAAGACCTCTTCTTCGCGGAAGGCTTCACCCACGCCCAGGAGCGCTTCTGGCAGATGGAGTTCCAGCGGCGCACAGCCGCCGGCAGGCTGTCCGAGATCTTCGGGGAAACGACACTTGAGACCGACCGCTACCTGCGTCACTTCGGCTTCCGCCAGTCCACCGAAGAGGCCTACGCCATGCTGGACCAGGAAACGCGGGACATGATCGACGCCTACAGCCGCGGGATCAACGCCTACATCGCTGACCGGAGCCCGGCCCAGCTCGGCCTGGAGTTTGCCCTGCTCGGTGTCCAGGGAACCCAGTGGGAGATCGAGCCGTGGACGCCGGTCGATTCGATGATCTGGGCCTACATGATGATCTTCGACCAGGGCTCTCGGCCAAACCAGGAACTGCAGGCCGCCAACATGATCGGCTTGCTGGGCCCGGAGCGGTTCGAACAGCTCTTCCCGCCCTATCGAGACGATCGGCCGACGATCATCCAGTCGAGCGAGCTCGACTACCTCAGCCAGTCGGCCGATTCGCCGCTGGCCGCGCTCAATGAGGCTGAGCTAGCCTATCTGGCCCGGATGGGCACGGGCCTCGCCGGGCACGATCTGGTTCCGCCGCTGCTGGCCCGGATGATGACGCCCTACGGCAGCGGCTCCAACAGCTATGTCATCGGCGGCGAGCGCACGGCGACCGGCCTGCCGCTTCTGGGCAATGACCCGCACATGGGCGTCCGCATGCCGGCCCTGTGGTACGAGGTTGGCATGCATTGCCGCGAGAAGACCGACGCCTGCCCCTACAACTTCCGCGGCTTCTCCCTGCCCGGCGTGCCGGGCATCCTGATCGGCCACAACGACCGCATCGCCTGGGGGTTGACCAACGCTGCTTTCGATGCCGAAGACGTCTTCATCGAGCGCGTGAACCCGGAAAACCCGGACCAGTACGAGGTCAACGGCAAGTGGGTCGACATGGACATCCGCCGCGAGGAGATCAAGATCAACGGCCGCGAGAAGCCGGAGGTCATCTTCGTCCGGTCGACGCGAAACGGCGTGGTCGCCTCTGACTGGATGGTCGATGCGTCGCGTTTTGGCGCGACCGACGACGGAACCGAGCCCTATGCCCTGACCTTCGCCTGGACGGCGCTTGGCCCGGTGCAGTCCGTCCGGGCTATCGAAATGATCCTGCGCGCCCAGAACTGGGACGACTTCCTGGAAGCAACCCAGTACTTCGAAGCGGGCAAGCAGAATTTCGTCTATGCCGACGTTGACGGCAACATCGGCTACGTGATGCCCGGCAAGGTGCCGATCCGCGCCGGTGGCGATGGCACGGTGCCCGTGCCCGGCTGGAACGACGATTTCATCTGGACCGGCTTCATCCCGTTCGAGGACGCGCCCCGCGTCTTAAATCCGGAACAGGGTTTCGTCGTCACGAGCAACAATCCGCAGGTACGCGCAGAGGACTATCCTTACCACATCGCCCGCTTCCAGGACGAGGGCCAGCGCGCCCAGCGGATCACCGAGCTGATCGAGGCGGATTCGGACGGTATCACCGTCGAGGAGTTGATGGTCATCCAGACCGACAACTACAGCATTTCGGCGAGTGAGATCATCCCCTACCTGGCCGACCTGACCTTCGACGACCCGGCCGTCGCGGCGGCGCGCGACCGCCTGCTTGGCTGGGACCTGCAGATGGACAAAGACAGCCCGGACGCGGCGCTCTATAACATCTTCTGGAAACGGCTGCTGGCCAACACGTATAACGACCAGCTCCCGCCTGAATACTACCTGGACGGCTCCGGCGGCGACAGCATCGGACTCATGCTGCCAGATGAACGGGCCGAGTGGTGGGACGACGTGGCGACGGCCGACATCGTTGAAACGCGCGACGCCATCCTGGCTCGCTCGCTCAACGATGCCTATGCCGAGGCCCTCCAGACGCTTGGCGACGACCCCGCGGCCTGGCGCTGGGGCGACCTGCACCTGGTCACCTTCCGGAGCGACACGCTGGGCAGCTCCGGCATCGGCGTGATCGAGAACATCTTCAACCGCGGGCCTTTCCCGACCAGCGGCAGCGAGGCCGTACCGCAGAAGACGTGCTGGAACGCAGACGAGGACTATACGGTGACGTGCATCCCGGCGCTGCGCCAGATCATCGACCTGAGCGACCTGAACAACTCGCGCATGATCCACAGCGTCGGCCAGAGCGGCCACCCGATGCACCCGCATTACGACGACCTGATCGACTTGTGGATCAACTTCCAGTACCACCCATCAAACTGGGACCGGGCCCAGGCCGAAAGCGGAGAGCACGACACGCTCGTCCTCCAGCCGGCCGGCAGCTGATTAGCCTGAACTGGCGGCGGCCGGCGGATTTACGACGAATCGCGTCGCGCCGCCGCCAGCAACCCCAGGCCAAGCCCGGCCAGCAAGCCGACAACCGCCCACAACCCGACCTGGCCCCAGACCCAGGCAATTTGCTCCGGCGTGTATTCCGGCCCGTGGCCGTGCAGCCCGGTCTTGAACGCCATCAGGAACAGCGTCATCAACGCCGTTCCCACTCCGGCAAGGAGCCCGGCCGCCCCGGAGACGGCCAGCCCGTGCGCCGTCGATAGCGAACGCCCGGCCGCAAGCCACCCCACCCCCCACGCGGCCATGAGCGCCATCGCCCAGCCGCTCAGGACGACATCGAGCGCCAGGTTGCCCTCCAGGGCGATCCAGCCGAGCATGGCCGCGGACCAGGCGACGGCCGCCGCGCGGAGGCCCCGGCCGGGCACATAGCGCCTCACCGGTTCCGGCCCCACGCTCGCCCCTTGCGGCCGCGAAATTTGCTAGAATGATTTACACTCGATTGTGACACGGATCGTTTGCTAGCACCTCGGATGAGGGAGGGCAGTACATACATGGATGAACCAACCACAACCAACGAAGAAGCGATCAAGGACGTCCTGAAGCGCCTTCCGTACGGATTCTACAGCATCACCTCGCGCAACGGAGATGAGGTGAATGCCATGGTGGCCAACTGGGTCATGCAGGCATCGTTTACGCCGCGCCTGGTCGTCCTCGGCCTGGCGACGAAGTCCTACAGCTACGAGGTTATCTCGGCGGGCCGCGTCTTCGGCGTCAACCTGTTCAACAAGGGCGACGAAGAAGCGATGATGCCTTTCACCAAGGCCCGGGCGAAGCGGCCGGACAAGATGGACAACGCCGACTACACACCCGGCCCCGTGACCGGCGTGCCCATTCTCGCCGGCGCGGCCGCCTATCTGGAATGCCGCGTCGTGAACCTGGTCAACATCGGCGGCGACCACGACCTGCTCGTCGGCGAAGTGGTCAACGCCGGTATCCTGAAGCCGGGGGAAGTGACCGACACGCTGACCCTGCCCCACGTGGGCTGGAGCTACGCCGGCTGAGCGGCCGCCCCCTGCTGACCGGGCCTCCCGGCAAACAAAGAGACCACGCGCCAGGCGTGGTCTCTTTGCAGGGTTCCTCTCCTCTTGTGATGGTGATCAGCTGCCCGGCTCGGGTGTAGCCGTCGGCAACAAGAAGTACCCCTTCGGGATCTCCTGCTCGTAAGGCTCGGCCGGAGGCGGCACATCCTGGGTGAAGATCACCTCGGTGAAGCCCAGCCCTTCCAGAAAGCCCCTCATGTAGTCCTGGGCATTGGCGTTGGCCCGTTCCAGGATGTCGCTACCGGCAGCCGCCTCGCGGATGGACTTCTCCGCCTCCTGGCGGACCCGCGTCTCCAGTTCGGGGTCAGCGCGGGTCAGCAGCCCCGTGTCCCGGTCAGCGATGAACGACCGCTCGTTATCCAGGACGGGAATGTCGGCGAAGATTTCGGCCGGCGGCAGGTGGACCATGACCGTATCGGGGTCCAGAACCACCAGGTCGGCCTCAGACATCTTCTTCATGTCTACGCCGGCGTAGACCTTGCCGTATCCCACGAAGACCAACGACTCACCCAGCAGAATCTCCAGCAAACCATCCTGACCAGAATCGGCCGTGACGATCTTTTCGAGTTCATAGGAGGCTGTCTCCAGACGGGCAAGGTCATTGATCTGCCGGATGATGGTCGCCGGGTTCGGCAGGATGACCGGCGTGGCCGGGACCAACAGGTTGCGAAAACGGTCTCCTATCGGCTCCACCACAGAGGTGGCGGCGTCGGCCGCGTTGCTGGCGCTGTTGGCCAGTCGAATCGCGGCGACAGCGAGCAGTGACAGCACCACAACAAAGGCGATCAGCACGCCATAGAGCACGTTCTTTGACCGGCCAGTCCCCTTCAAGCTGTCCTGTTCTTGCATTGCTTTGTCAACTCCTTGTGACGCGCGCAGCGCGCATCGACGTACGGTGACAAGTATACCGCATCCTGCGGCCGCAATGCCTTAAGGAGGCTCGCGAAGCACCTTAAGCACGACTTAAGCCCGCGCCCTTTTGAGGGCCCCCACTTGCCGCGCCTACTCATTGATGGACAATTCGTCTCATGGTAGTCGCTACGTGCATCCTCACGCTGGAATTGGACGGCGTTCGCTCGTTGAAGGAGAAGCGAAGCATCCTCCGATCGATCATCACCCGCTTGCGGCAGGAATTCAACCTGTCGGTGGCCGAAGTGGACGGCCAGGACCAATGGGAAACGGCCGTCATCGGGCTGGCAACCGTTGGCAACGACGGCCGCTACCTGCACAGCGTCCTCGAAAAGTCGGTCGACTGGATCGAGAACAACCGTCCGGACGCCCCTGTTTATGGCTACACCATCGAGTTCCGCTAGGTGATGCGCCCGCTGTTGGCCATACTGGCGGTCGTCGCGCTACTCTTTTCGGGGCGGCCGGCGGCCGCGCAGAACGGAGACGGGTTGACGCTGGATGTGGCAGCCGGCTTCGACGGCCTGTCGAAGCAGGGCGAGCCGCTGCCGGTCGTCGTCCGCGCCGCCAACAGCGGCCCCGCCTTCGATGGCGAGGTGCAAGTGATCGTCGCCGGCGCGACCGACGGCGAGCCGGTTGTCTACAGCGCGCCGCTCAGCCTGCCGACCCAGTCAGACAAGCGGGTCCCCCTGTATGTCCACCTGCCCAGCTTTGGCGCGACGATCGATGTCCGCCTGGTCGAAGACGGCCGCACCGTGGCCAGTGTTCAGCCGGACGCGGTCAGACCGCTCGGGGCCGACAGCCTGCTCTATGGCGTCGCCAGCGCGGACCCCGGAGCGCTGACCTACCTCGGCGTGGTCCCGGGAACGCGCAGCGAAGCGGCCGTCGCCTTCCTGGACGCAAGCGATCTTCCCGACATCCCCGCCGCATGGAACGCGCTCGACGTGCTGGTGCTGGATGACGTCGACACGAGCCGGCTCTCGGCCGGGCAGACGAGCGCGCTGCGGGGCTGGGTCGAAACGGGCGGCACGCTCGTCGTGACCGGCGGCGCGGGCGGCCCGCAGACCGCGGCCGGCGTGGCCGATTTGCTCCCCGCGACGGTCACGGGCACGGACACGGTCGAGTCGCTGGCGGCGCTGGAGACGTTCGGGGGGGAAGCCCTCACGAGCGACGGCCCGTTCCTGCTGGCAACGGCCGAACCCGGCACCTCGGCCGAGGTGCTGCTCAGTGAAGGCGGCAAGCCGCTGCTGGCGGCCGGCCGCCTCGGGCGTGGCCAGGCCTATTTCCTGGCGCTGGACCCGAAAACAGCGCCTCTGGCGGGCTGGAGTGGGACGCGCCGCGTGTGGGAGCTGATCGCCGGGCGCATCCCCGCGCCAACGCCGTGGTCCGGCGGCATCCGCGACAGCTTTGCGGCCTCGTCGGCCGTGGGTTCCGTTCCCGGGCTGCAACTGCCTGACGTCTGGCAACTCGGCCTCTACGGGTTGGTCTACGCCCTGGTGATCGGGCCGGCCAACTACCTGGTCCTGAAGCGGATGAACCGGCGCGAATGGGCCTGGTTCACCATCCCGGCCCTGGTGCTGCTCTTTTCGGCTCTGACGCTGTTGACCAGCTTCCGCACCCGGGGCAGCGCGTCGCTGGTCAACGAAATGACGGTCGCGCAGGGTCCCGTGGGTGGCTCCGCCCTCCGGGCCAGGACGGTCCTGGGGCTCTATTCGCCACGGCGCGGCCAGTTCGACCTGACGCTTCCGCTCGGCGCCATCCCGCAGCCCTTCGGGGAAGGGTTCGGCGCCATTCAGAGCCGCAACAACCTGGACGCGGTCGTCCGCGCCGCGGCCGTCGTCCTGCGCGGCGTCCGGGCCGGGTCGAACGAGATCGCCACGTTCCTGATCGACAGCGCGGAGCCGGGCCCGGCCCTGTCCGCGGCCGCCAGGCTTTCGCCGGCCGGGGACGAGGTGACCGTCGAGGTCCGCAATATCGACACCTTCGCGCTGGAGAACGCCACGATCGTCGCCGGTTCGGAGCAACGCGCCCTGGGCACGCTGGCTCCCGGCGACACCGCCACGGTCGTCCTGCCTGTCGTCGCCCTGCCGGCCCCTGACCCGCTTCTGGCCCCCGGCGGTCCGGCCGTGGATCCGCTGTTGAACGACCCGACACTCATCCTCGGCACGACCGACTACTTCAACGAGGCGGAGGCCTTCGCCCGCTTCCAGCTGCTGCAGTCACTCTACAGCAACGATAGCGTCTCATCGCGCCTGCCGGACCCGTCAGACACGGTCACGCTGGCGGGCTGGCGCGCCGGGCCGGCCCTTGAGGCGACGCAGGGCCACACAGGGGACGCGGCCGCCAGCGGATCGACGCTTTACCTGTTGTCGATACCCGTCACGAGGTCCGCTCCATGATCGCGATGATAGAGATGCGCGGGCTGACGAAGCACTATGGCGACCTGGTGGCGCTCGACGGCCTGACCCTGACCATCGAACAGGGCGAGGTGTTCGGCTTCATCGGCCCGAACGGCGCGGGCAAGACGACCACGATGCGCATCCTGACCGGGCTGCTGAGACCGACCGCCGGCGAAGCCTGGGTCGCCGGCTGCTCCGTCACCGCCGATCCGATCGGCGTGCGCCGGGCGATCGGCTACATGCCCGACTACTTCGGCGTCTACGACGATATGCGCGTCTGGGAGTACCTCGATTTCTTCGCCGCCTGCTATAACATCCCGCCGGCCACTCGCGGGCCGATGGTCGATGACCTGCTGGCGCTGGTCGACCTGGGCCACAAAAAGCATGCCCCGGTCGAGTCGCTGAGCCGGGGCATGAAGCAGCGTCTTTGCCTGGCCCGAACGCTGACACACGACCCGCAGGTGCTTATCCTCGACGAGCCGGCCAGCGGTCTGGACCCGCGGGCGCGGATCGAGATGCGCGAGTTGCTGCGCGAGCTGCAGAGACTGGGCAAGACCATCTTCTTTTCCTCCCACATCCTGGCCGAAGTGGCCGACATCTGCACCAGTATCGGCATCATCGAGAACGGCCGCCTGGTGGCCGCCGGCAATATCGATGAGATGATGCGCCGGCTTCGCGCCCACCGGCTGATCGCCCTCCGCCTGTTGCCGATGGACAGCGAGGCCGCCGAAGCTTTGGCCGCCTGGCTGGCGGACCAGGACGGCGTGGCCAGGGTGGAAGCGGCGTCACCCCCGGACGGGCCGTGGCGACTGGACTTCGTCGGCGACGACGCCGCCCTCAGCGCGATCCTGAAGCGTCTTGTCGAACGAGGGGCGCCGGTCCTCTCCTTCCACGAAGAGCAGGGCGACCTGGAAGACGTCTTCCTGCATGTCACCGGAGGGGCGGCCGAGCAGCCGGCCCCACAGGAGTCGGCATCTCACCCATGAGCGCCCTGCCCCGGCCAAAACCAGCCCGGCTCCAGAACCCGGTTGTGTTGAAGGAGCTCCGCAGCCGCATGCGCGGATCGCGCGCGTTCGTGATCCTGACGGTCTATCTGCTGGTCATGACCGCCGTCGCGACGCTGGTCTACCTGGCCTATGCCTCAGCCGGAGGACCCGGCCCGACAAGCGCCACGGCCGCGGCCGACGCCGGGCTGGCCATCTTTGCCGCCGTCCTGGCCGTCGAAGTTGTCCTCGTCGTCTTCATCGGCCCGGCCTTCACCGCCGGCGCCATCAGTGGCGAGCGGGAGCGGCAGACGTTCGACTTGCTACGGACCACGCTGCTGTCGGCCGAGGCCTTCGTCAGCGGCAAGCTGCTATCGGCCCTGAGCTACGTCCTGCTGCTGATCGGCGCGTCACTGCCCCTGCTTTCCATCGCGTTCCTGCTCGGCGGCCCATCGCTGACCGAAGTCGTCCTTTCGCAGGTCCTGCTGGTCACCACGGCCGTGACCTACGCCCTCTTTGGCCTCTACTGCTCCGCCCGCTTCCGGACCACCCTCGGCGCAACGGTGACGACGCTGGCAGTCACGCTTTTCGTGACATTCGGCGTCCCGGTCATCGTCCTGGCCTCGGTCGGCATCTTCGGCACGCTGAGCACGTGGAGCGGCATGGGCGTCCTTGCCGCGCGCTTGCTGCTCATGGGCGCGCTGCTGCTGGCCGCCACCAACCTGCCGGCAACGCTGATCGTCAGCGAAATCATCCTGACTCAGGAGAATAGCCTCTTCACCTTCCGGCAGGTCGTCAGCGGAACGCCGGTGACCCTCCTCTCGCCGTGGCCGATCTTCATCGTCCTGCACCTGGCCGTCGCGGCCGTGCTCTTCCTCGCCTGCGTCCGGCGCGTGCGGCGGATCAGCGACGAGTGACGGAGAATCCGATGCAGGCTGAATTCGAATCCCTCCGCGATCACCTCGCTCAATGGGACCGCCGCCGCCGGACCCGGCAAGTGCTGCGCCTGCTGCCGCGCGCGATCTCGGCCGCGCTCCTGCTCGCGCTCGGCCTGGCCCTCGTCGCCCGGCTGCGGCCGCTGCTGACCCGGACCGAGTTGACCTTTGTTGCCGCCGGCCTGGTCGCGCTGGTTGCCGGGGTGCTCACGCTGGTCGTCCTCTTGCGCCGCCGGGACCTGGCCGGGCAGGCGCGCTTCGCGGACCGGCAGTTCGGCCTGCGCGAGCGGGCCATCACCGCGGTGGAGCTACAGACCGGCCGCCTGCAGACGACGCCGGAGATGCACGCGCGGCAGATCGCGGACGCAGCCACCGCCGCGGGGCGGGTGGACGCGGAACGACAGATGCCCCTGACGATCGACCGGCGCGAGGCGGTCGTCGCTGCCGCCCTGCTGGCCCTGCTGCTGGCGGCGATCTGGCTGCCCAACCTGCAGGAAGCGCTCCTGCTGCGGCAACGCAACATCGCCTCGACGATCGCCGGCCAGTCAGAAGCCATCGGGCAGGCGGCCGAAGCCATCGCCTCGAATGAGGCGCTGACGCCGGAGCAGCGCGAGGCGCTGTCCGCGCCATTGGAAGAAGCGCAGGCGGCGCTGGACGGCGGCGATCTGAGCCAGGAACAGGCCCTGGCGACCCTGGGCGAGACGGAGCAGCAGCTGCGGCAGCTCAGCGAATCGTTGAGCGCGGATGCCCTCCGCCGCTCGCTGGAGACGGGCGCCACCGCGCTGGCCAACACCGAGGCGTCGGCCGCGCTGGGTGAAGCGTTGCAGCAGGGCGACCTGTCCGCTGCCGCGGCCGAGGCTCAGGCGCTGGCGGGCGAACTGGGAACCATGGACGAGGCGACCCATGACGCGCTGGCGGAGAGCCTGGAAGCGACGGCCGGCGCCCTGGCCGGCAGCGACCCGGCGCTGGCCGAGCAACTCCAGGCAGCGGCCGACGCCCTGGCATCCGGCGACGAGGCGGCCGCGGCCGAGGCGCTGGATGGCGCTGCGGACCAACTGGCTGAACGAGACCAACAGGCGGCCGCTGCCCAGGCGGCCGAAGGCGCTGCCCGCCAGCTCGGAGCGGCGCGGGCCGAAGTAGCGGCGGCCGGCACCGATGCCGGTCAAACCGGAGAAGCCGGCCCGGCCCAGGCCGGCGAACCGAGCGCGGGTGAAGGCAGCGGCGAGACGAGCGAAGCGGCGGGGGATACGGGGGGCGAAGGCGCGGGGCCGGCCACGGCCGGCGCGGGGCAGGGTAATGCAACCGACGGCCAGCAGGGCGGGCCGGGAAGCGGCTCGACGTCGACCGGCGGGCCAGGACCGGGCGGCGGCCGGGCGGAGAACATCTTCGCGCCGGGCGCGGCCGACCTGAGCGGATTTCAGGGGACTGACATCGAGTTGCCGGCGGAGTGCCTGGGCGACCCAGCGAGTTGCGGCCCGTTGGTCGAAGAGCAGGCGGCCGACCCGGAACTCGAAGAGGGGGGAAGTCTCGTGCCGTACACCCAGGTCTACGGCGACTACCGCGATGCGGCCTATGAGACGCTGGAAGGCGCGCCGATCCCACCCGGTCTGAAAGCCTTCGTCCGGGAATACTTCACATCGCTGCAGCCTTAACCTGTCCCGGCCACCAGAAGCGTCCGGAGTTGTGCGGCGAAGAGGCGCTGCCCACCGTGCGACGGGTGGCGCACGCGTTCAGCGACAACACCCCATGAAGCCAGGGCGCTTGCCGCCTGGTTACCCACCGCGACAACGCGTTCGATTGCGAACAGATCGAGCAGCTCGCGCAGGTGGGGCTCTCCCAGCGCAACTTCGGCGCGCGCCGGCGTCCGGTTCGTCTGCGCGTCGCCGGGTCGGTGCGGATGGAACGGCAGTGCGTTCCAGAGCAGCGGCAACCGATCCAGACGCGCCAGCGCAGCCCAGACGGCCGTCGCCGTCACTTCGCCGGGTGGCGCGCCGTGCGAGCCTGGCCGGAAGCCGGCCGCTGCGCCGAACAACCCGAACGGGCACGGATCAGACAGCAGCACGGGTTCGCTGGTGAAGGGGACGCCCGTCCGCGCGCAACCGCGATAGCCCGGCGCTTCGCCCACCAGGAGGACGGCCGGCCGGCGAACCGCCATCCGCGACAGGTAGAGCCTCAGGTTGTCGCAGCGCGGCCGTCCTTCCGGCCCCGCATAGGGGTTGGCCAGCCGGTCACTCCCGGCGGCGGCCGCCAGGTGGTCGATGAAACGGCCGATGGCATCCATGAATAAGAAAAAGTGCGCCGCATCGAGAAGATGCGGCGCACCTGGCTTGGGGGCGTGAGCGCTAGTAGCGCAGGATAGCCCCGATCCGTCCCAGGCCTTCAAGGGTGGGATGGTCGGTGATCACCTCGACGTGGCCTCCCTGGGCCACGGTTTGCGCCACGGCCGCATCGACCACGTCCTCCACCTTCTGCAGTTCGGAGTGGTTCAGCGGGCTGCGCGCCAGGTTGGCAACGACGAAGCCGGACGCCGGGTCGATGTAGCCCGGCGCGCGGTATCCGTCGCTGATGATCAGCGTTTCCACCCGCTTGTCCGATACAGCCTGCAACACGTCATCCAGTCCGGTGACGGCATTGCCGGCCGAGGCATAGAGAGCAGCCAGGCGCTCGACCAGTCTGTCCTCGCGCTCGGCGTTGACTTCTCGCAGGAGGTCGAGGGTGCGGCTGCGGATCTCCGGTTCGCCGGCGCCCATGTCGATCGTGAAAGTACCAGCCAGACAGCTCAGGAGCTGCTTGGGCAGGAACTCGCGGAACTGGGCCACCGTCTCATTCTGGCCGCCGATGAACAGGCGTCGGATCGGCCGCTCGGCGAAGAAACGTCCGGCAGCCGCGGCGCATTCCTTCAGGTTGCGCTGCACAACCTCCTGCTCATGCTTGCTGCCACCCGTGGCGCTGGTCGAGCCGCCCTTGCGGCCGACAGCCGACGAGCCGGAACCGGTCTTCATCTTCCGGACTTCCTCCCCGGTGACAGTCTCCGTCAACTGGAGCTCGCCCAGATGGTACTCAAAGAATCGGCCATTGACCTTGTCGACCAGGATGACGCCAAAATGTGCGTAGTGGTCGAGCAGGTGAGTCAAGGGCTTAACATACGGCCGGGCCCCATAACGAACGCGGTTGCGAAAGGCAACGGGCGAGTCGACTGCCCGGAAGAACGAACCTCCCTTGCCGGAAAACAGCGCCAAACCAGGCTTGGACCAATCGTAGCTAAGGTCAAGATACCGCTCGATGGCGACGGCATCTTTCTCAAACTCAGGCTGGAGTTCCTTCAGCAAGCCCCTGGCGGTTAACTTGATCCCCTCCACCGACTGCCGGGTGTTGTCTGTGTCCAGGTAGACACTGACGACGCCTGCGCCGTTACCTTCGTACGCGAGCAACTCCTGCATTTGGTCCTGGCTAAACATGGATTCCTCCTAACAAGGATGGAGCCGCGCGGGTTGCGGTCACACCGAGGACGACGACACAGTGACTGCACCACCGCGGGCGCTCGATAAGCGTTGACGAGAGCGCCGAGATCGCTGTCGCCGGGGCGATTACGGCCGCTCGCCGAGTGTGAGCGGGATGTCGATCTCTGATCCGTTCCGAATGACGGTCATGGTGACCGTCTGACCCACCTCCGTTTCGAACACGAGGTAGCTGATTAACTCATCCGTGCCGGTGACAGGCGTCCCATTGATGGCGATGATCAGGTCACCACCGGACCGGGCCTCGCCCTGGTCGCCGACGCCGCCGGCGATGATGCCCGCTTTTTCGGCCGGGCCGCCTTCGGTCACGCCGGTCACGTATGCCCCGGAGGTCGTCGCCAGGCCCAGCCGGTCCTTCAGGAGCAGGTCCAGGTCAGTCATGCGAATGCCCAGGAATGGGTACCGGTAGTGGCCCTCCGCGATCAGCGCGGGCGTGATGCGCCGCACGGCATTGACCGGGATCGAGAATCCGACGCCGGAATTGGCGCCGGTGTCGGTCCGGATGGCGCTGTTCACGCCGATGACTTCCCCCTGAAGGTTGAGCAGCGGGCCCCCGGAATTGCCCGGGTTGATGGCCGCATCGGTCTGGATGACGCGCGGGAGCGAGTAGAACCCGCCGCCTTCGGCGATCCGCTGCGATGAAAGCGTCCGCCCCAGGCCGCTGACGATGCCGATCGACATGGAGCCGGCCTCGGCGAACGGGTTGCCAATGGCCACCACGAACTGCCCGACTGCTACCGCGTTGGAGTCGCCCAGGGGGATGGGGCTGACGCCGGGCGGAAGAGACTCCACCTTGATGACGGCCAGGTCGCTGTCGACGTCCAGCCCGATCGTCTCCGCCTGGCGGCGCTCGCCATTGGCAAAGGCCACTTCCAGCGCATCCGCGCCCTGGACGACGTGGTTGTTAGTGATGATGTGGCCGTCTTCGTCAACGACAAAACCGCTGCCCGTGCCCTCGATGCGTCCAAGATCGTTGCGCACGAAGATATGGACGACGGCCGGGTTGGTCTTTCGATAAAGCTCAACGAGCGTCGCTTCGAGTCCCGCATCCATCCCGCCGAGACCGGTCTGGATGTTCGCCGGGGCCTGGGTCGAAACGGCCGGCCTGGCGCTCACCGTCGCAACGACATCGTCGATGATGGCCTGCGTATCCGGGGTGGGCAGCGTGATGACTTCGGAGAGCGTTGGGAGTTCGGCTGAGAGTCCGCGACAGCCAGGAAACACCAGGGTCGCCAGAGCGAAAACAGAGAAAACTGCGACACGCTTGAAACGTTGCATGACAGGTTTGGCGCTTGAGGCAGAGGTGACGCTAACGGAGGGGACGGCGCCGCCCTTCCACCGGTTGCGCACGATACTGCTATTGTAATGAGCCGGTCACTTCATCGTCAAGGGTTAGGCGTAACGTTCACCCGACGTTTCAGAAGACGGAGGGTAACGGCCCGCTGCCGGCCTTCAAAGCAGCAGGGCGCGGCCGTTTCGCCGCGCCCTGCTGAAGTCATGGGTGATAGACTCGCCGGCTCAATACAGGAACATCGGCTTGCCCAGCACGTGGCGAACCTTCGGC
The DNA here is from genome assembly GCA_964422535.1 of uncultured Ardenticatenaceae bacterium. GTDB lineage: Bacteria > Chloroflexota > Anaerolineae > Promineifilales > Promineifilaceae > Promineifilum. Next base: position 31,864 of record CAYRBP010000031.1, read on the forward strand.
CGGTAATTGACCGGGTCATACAGCTCGTCGACGTCGACGCGCTTGACACCGCTGGCCACCGTGCTGAACGGCACGTGGGTGTACGAACCGTCGCGCAGGGCGACCATGCGCCCGCTGGCGCCGCTGACGATCAGGTCAACGGCCAGCTGGGCATAGTTCGAGGCCACCATCAGGTCCAGAGCGTCAGGCGCGCCGGAGCGCATCAAATAGGCCAGTCGCTGGGTGATGATATTCTGGCCCGTCAGCTTCTTGAGCGCCTCGCCCGTGATCTCGCCGATACCGCCCAGCTTGCGGTGGCCGTAGGCGTCTTGCTCGCCGTACTCGACAACCTTGCCGCCCAGCATGTGGGCGCCTTCGCTGACCGTGACGATGGCGTAATTGCTCGGATTTTCCTTCTTGTCCTTCATGACCAGCGCGGCCAGCTTCTCCGGGTCAAACGGCACCTCGGAGATGAGCACGCGGTCGACGCCCGCCAGGTAGGAGCTGATCAGGCTTGTCTCGCCGGAGTTGCGGCCGAACAGCTCGATCACGGCGATCCGCTCGTGCGAGCCGGCGCTCGTGCGCAACTGGTGGATGAACTGGACGCTGCGGGTGACGGCCGTGCTGAAGCCGATGCAGTAGTCGGTTCCGTAGACATCGTTGTCCATCGTCTTCGGGATAGCCACGACCGGGAAGCCTTCACGGTGCAGGCGCTCGCCATAGCTGAGCGTGTCATCGCCGCCAATGGGGATCAGCCGGTCGATCTTGAGAAACTCCAGGTTCTTCAAGACGTGGGGCGTGAAGTCGCGGACCGAGGGATCGGCCGCCTCCGCCTCCGGGTGCTCCGGGTCCTTCAGGAAGTCCGGGACGTCGTTGGGCTTCACCTTGCCGGGATTCGTCCGGCTGGTGTGCAGGAACGTGCCACCGGTCCGGTCAATGGTGCGGACGGACGCGTTATCCAGCGGCTGGATGTACTTGGCGATCGTGGATGCGTCGTCGCGGTTCACGCGCAGGAGGCCCGCCCAACCGCGGCGGATGCCGACAACTTCATGCCCCTCTTCCTCAGCGTGGTTGACAACCTGCTTGATGCAAGGGTTGAGGCCGGGAACATCGCCACCGCCAGTCAAAATACCGATTCTCATGATATCTCACCTCGAATGAAATCTTCGTCGCAATCGTTTAGCCTGCCAGGTCATCGCGCGTAGCGCCGGTGTGGGCCTCGGGGCCCGGCTGCGCCAGGATCTTGGCGATCGGCCGCAAGTCCATCCACCACTGGCGGCGCGGGCGGCTGTGCTCATAGTCCATCAGCCGCGGGAGATCGTCCAGCGGCGTGAACTGCCAGTCCCCGTGCACCTGGCCGATGCAGCCGCTGGCGTGCTCAGGTGCGCGCCACTGCTCGTCCAGGTAATCGACACAGCGCACGGCCATCAGGGTTGCCAGTATCCGGTCGAAGGGGGACGGCGAGCCCCCCTGTTGCAGGTGTCCGAGGATGGACTGACGCACATCGAACAGCGAGCCGCCCTCCTCTTCGAACAACAGGCGCATGAAACTGGTGGTGTAGACCTCATTGGCCTTTTCGTTGCGGATGACGAGGCCGAGCCGCTTGCCGTGCTGAAAGGCGTGGACGAACTCCTCGACATCGTGCACCAGGTCACTGAGGGTCACCCCCTCTTCGTGAAGGTAGACGCGCTCCGCGCCCGTGCCGAGCGCGCTCATCAGGGCCAGATAGCCGCAGTAATAGCCCATCACTTCGACGATGAAGGCGCGCTGCGAGGCCACGGCCGACTGCTTGATCTTGTCAACGGCCGACACGATGCTGTTCAAGGCCGTGTCTGAGCCGACGCTCAGTTCCGTACCGGGCAGATTGTTGTTGATACTGGCCGGCAGGCAGACCAGCGGGATGTCGAACGCCGGGTAGTTGTGCCGCTGGTTATGGAGCTCCAGCACCGACTGATAGCCGGACCAGCCGCCGATCATCAGGATGCCGTCGATCCGGTGTTGTTCCAGCTGGCGGGCGATGGCGTAAAGGTCACGGCCGTGGGGGATCGTCCGGTTCGTGCCCAGTTCTGATCCGCCACGCAGAGCCCAGCCGCCGACGCTCATCCAGTTCAATTCCTCGATCTCGCCGTTGACCAGCCCGCGGAAAGCATTGCGCACGCCGAGGACAGTATGCCCCTTATCGATGGCCATGCGGACGGCCGTGCGGACGGCCGTGTTCATGCCGGGCGACGGGCCGCCGCCGTGCATGATGGCCAGCGTCAGCCGGCGCTGGCCGGGCGCTGGCGGGTGCGGTTGCGCCCTGACCATCGTGCGCATGGTCCGCCACGCATCGCCAAAGGCTGACCCGCGCATGACCAGCGCTTCCTCGTAGTTGTGGGCCGCGACCGCGTCGGTGACGGCGCGCGTCTTCGACAGGCACACGCTGAGCGGCGTCCGCGTCAGCTTGTTGCCACTCATGCCCACGACAAGGGGCTCGCCCTCCGGGGACATGGTGGTGATGGCCTCGATCGCCTCTGCGCCCAGCAGCGTGCTCAAGTTCCTGTCATAGGCGCTGGGCGAGCCGCCCCGCTGGACGTGGCCGAGCACGGTGATTCGCGTGTCTTCGCCGAGCTGCTCTTCGAGCACCTGGCGTACGTGCTGGACGGTGATGGGGTTGCCGTGCCGATCGCGCGCGCCTTCGGCAACGATGACCATGCTGTCGCGCCGGCCCATCTCGCGGCCCTTGTGCAACACTTCGCACATCTTGGCTTCCCAGTTGTCCACGTCAGGCGGCGCTTCGGGAATGAGCACCCAGTCGGCGCCGCCGGCCAGGGCGCCCATCAGGGCCAGATAGCCACAGTTACGGCCCATGACCTCAACAACAAAACTGCGCTGGTGGCTGGCGGCCGTGCTGGAGATGGCGTCCAGCGCCTCCACGATGCGATGCAGCGCGGTGTCGGAGCCGGTCGTCATGTCAGTGCCGAACATGTCGTTGTCGATCGAGCCGATGATGCCGACAACAGCCAGCGTCCGGTGGCGCTGGGCCATCATCTCGCTGATCTGCCCAGTGGCCGCCAGTTCATCGATGAGGCCGGTCCACTCGTTGTGGAGCAGGTCGGCGCCGGTCAGGCTGCCATCGCCGCCGATGACGACCAGGCCTTCGATCTCGTGCAGGAGAAGGTTACGCGCCGCACGCAGGCGGCCCGGGCGCTCGCGGAAGTCCTGGCAGCGGGCCGAGCCGATGATCGTGCCGCCGAGGTGCAGTATGCCGCCGACATCGCCCCAGGTCATCGGCCGAATGCGGTCCCCGCCCTCGACCATTCCCCGGTAGCCTTCATAGATGGCAAAGATCTCCAGGCCGCGGTGCAGGCCGTTGCGGACGACCGAGCGCAGCGCCGCATTCATCCCGGGAGCATCGCCCCCACTTGTCAAAACCCCAATTCGTTTCATAGGTCCTGCCATTAGAACGTCCTGCGCCACGCCGCACTTGCAGGTAGCGGCGCACGGGCAGCCCGTCCATGGTGGTTTCAATCAGACTGGTAATGTGGGAGGCATTCACTCCCTGATAGGATGCGATGCCGGCCCGGTTCGTGAGGCGAGTCTGTCAGTGGCGTGGGACCAATCCGCCTAATACTACAAAATTCGGCGCAGGTGGCAACTGATTGGGACGGGGCAATCGCACACGAACCCGGTTGCGGCCGAACGTTACCTGCCGGGCAGCGGGCCGGCAGGCAGCGGGCCGGCATCCGGCTGAACCTGATGGGCCGGGCCGACGGTCGCGATCCCGTCCCACCACGCGTCCAGCGTCCCACGCTGTCCCCGGGTATGGCGCTTCCAGTCGCCGCCCGGGACGAGCGGGAAGCTGCCGGTCTTCGGATAACCCACGTACGTCCAGACGGCGACCGGCATCCCGCCCAGGGTGAGGGCGATGTGGCGCTCGCGGCGATATTCGCTTGCGGACGGCCGGACCGGCTCGAACCCTTCCAGGTAGTCCAGCGCGCTGACAACAGCCGGAAACGAGCCGCGCTCCAGTTCAGCAATCATCCCAACGACTTCCGCCGGGCGACGGACCATCATCGGGTAGGGTCCGAGGTCAAGCAGCGCGAAACCGCGCACTCTCGCCGGCCGCAGGGCGACGATATGGGCGCGCCACAGGTCAAAGTTCGGCTGTCCGGGCAGCAGGGTGCCATAGACGAAAAACGGCAAATAGGGGTGGGGTGAGCCGGCGGTGGTGCGGTTCGTCATGGATTGCGCCTTCCGGTAAAATGGAGTCCGGGTCCTCGTAGCTCAAAGGATAGAGCAATCGCCTCCTAAGCGGTAGATGACGGTTCGAGTCCGTCCGGGGACATGCCACGACCGGGGCCCTCGCCATAAAGGGTGTGCCCCGGTCGCCTCGTTTCCAGCGCCCGTCAGGCGCGACAGGCCCTACAGGATGCTGACCGGGTCGACATCCACCACCCAGGGCGGGGGCAGTGGGACATCCTGAAGCACCCGATTGGGGTCCGGCGAACGGATGATGATCTGCCACCGGTAGCGGCCGTCCAGCCGGGCAAAGAAGGGGGGCGTCGGGCCGATCAGTTCGGTGTTGTCGAGCGCGTCGTCCCGGATGCGGGCCAGCAGAAGGTTGGCGATCCCGCGCGCGGCCGCCTCCGCCCGGTCGCTGATCGGATCGGCATAGACCAGCCGGGCCATGCGCCGGAACGGCGGCAGGCCGATCGTCGTCCGGAAGCCGATTTCCTGAATGTAGAACGCCGCGAAGTCGTGGTCGGCCGCCGCCTGGATGGCATAGTGCTCCGGCTGGTAGGTCTGGACCACCACACGGCCGCCGAGCAAGCCGCGTCCCGCGCGACCGGCGACCTGGGCCAGCAACTGGAATGTGCGCTCGTTGCTGCGGAAGTCGGGCAGCCCCAGGGCAACATCGGCCGAGATCACCCCCACCAGCGTCACGAACGGCAGGTCAAGCCCTTTGGCGATCATCTGCGTCCCGATCAGGATATCGGATTCGCGCTCGATGAAGGACGCCAGCAACTGCTCGTGGCTATCGGCGCCGGCGGTCGTATCCCGGTCCCAGCGCGTCAGCCGAGCCGCCGGCCAGCGGCGAGCAACCTCCTCCTGGACCTTCTCGGTTCCCAACCCGAAGTAACGGATGCGGTCGGAACCGCAACGCGGGCAATGGGACGGATTGGGTTCGCGTCGCCCGCATTGGTGACAGGTCAGGTGCAGGTGCGGCTGATGATAGGTCAGGGGCACGTCGCAACGCGGGCAGTTGGCGACATAGCCGCAGTCACGGCACATGACGAACGTGGCCGTGCCGCGCCGGTTGAGGAACAGGATGACCTGCTCCTTGCGGGCCAGCGTTTCGTCAATCGCGGCCTCAAGCGGCCGGCTGAAGATGCTGCGGTTGCCGGCGCGCAGTTCCTGGCGCATGTCAACGACCTGGACCGGCGGCATGGGGATGGTGAAAGCGTCGTCCAGGCCGGCCAGGTCGTCGACCGTCAGGGGTCGGTATCGACCGGTGATGTTCAGGCGCGACTCCTGGCTGGTGATGCGCTGGCGATGGCCCATGATGCGTCTGGGTAGCTCGAGCAACTGGTAGCGGCCCCCGCGCGCCCGGTGGTAGGTGACGACGTCGGGCGTGGCGCTGCCCAGGATAACTTCGGCCCCGGTCAGCCCGCCCAGGGCGATGGCGACGTCGCGCGCGTGGTAGTAAGGCGCGGGCACTGGGGGTGACTGCTTATAGCTGGGGTCGTGTTCCTCGTCGACGACGATGACCCCGAGGTTGGGCAGCGGCGAGAAGAGCGCGCTGCGCGGCCCGATGACGATGTCAAACCGGCCCGAACGCGCCCTGCGCCAGGTGTCATAGCGCTCGCCGTCCTTGAGCCGGCTGTGCAGCACAGCCACCCGGCCGGGGAAACGCGCGGCAAAACGGCGGACGGTCTGCGGCGTCAGGGCGATCTCGGGCACGAGGACGATGGCCCGCTTGCCCCTCTGCAACGCGAAGTCGATCGCCCGCATGTAGATCTCAGTCTTGCCGCTGCCTGTCACGCCGTGGAGCAGGAAGGGGGCAACGCGGTCCCCCTCGTCCGTCGCGTCGCGATCGCCGTCCCCTGCTTCCCCACCCCGGTCCCACTCCTGCTCATCGTCGTCCAGGTCTTCCTCAGCCTCCTCATCCGCGTCGAGGCTGGCCATCATCGCGACTTTGATCCGGCCCCAGACGCGGGCCTGGTCGAAGGTCAGTTCCGGCGGCTCAGCCGGAGCGAAGTCGCGGTCGGCCAGCGGGTCGCGCCAGACTTCTTCCGAGCCGAAGCGGATGAGGTCCAGTTCCTCCAGCCTGCGCAGGTCCCTGAGGGTGACGCCGTCGTCGCGGGTCAGTTCCTCGACCGGCACGGGCCGGGCCTCGCGGGCCAGGTGTGCGAGCGCGAGGTCGAAGCGCTCCGCGCCCTTGAGGGCCAGCGCTTCGCGCAGCGCCTCGCGGGTGTTCAGGCGCAGGCTCAACGTCGGCGGAGACGATTCCAGCCGGGCCAGCCCCAACGACAGCAGTTCATCGGCGGCCGCAGGGTCCGGCAGCGCCGACCATTCGGCGGGCAGCCGGGCATAACTGCCCGCGAGGCGCTCCGGCACGCGGGTGCGCCGCCGGCCTCCGGCGGGGACGACGAGCGTCTGTCCCGGCTGCCGGGTGATCCAGCCTCGCTCGACCAGGGCGCGCAGGTGAACTTCCGTGGCCCTCGTCGCCTCGACCACGTCCGGCTCGGCCGGCAGCGGGTCATCGGCCGCGGCCAGGGCCAGCAACACGGCCGCCTCCCGGTTTGAACGTCCAAGCCTATCGGCGGCGGCGCTGATGCGCTTCCAGCCCGCGCTGAGTTCGGCCGTGCGGATGACCTTCGGGCGGGCTCGGGGCGCATCTAGGACCGACGCCCGGCGCAAGACGCCCCGGTCAACCAGTTGCCCGGCGGCCCGCTGCCATTCGGTCTTCGGCAGGGCGCGGCTGATCTGCCGGCCGCGCAGGTCGCCTCGGGCGCGAAGCAGTTTCACCAGCGCTGCCTGCGTCTCGGTCAGCTTGCCCGCGCCGTCCCAGTATGGATTGAGGTCATAGGTCGCGTCGGCCCAGCGCGTCAGCCCGGGCGGGAGCATCTGCCGCAGGCAGGCGTTCAGGGGCGCAAGGTAACGGGCGGACATCCACCGCGCCAGGTCGATCTGCCACGACTGGACGACCGGATGCGGATCGATGACCGATATGATCGGCTTCGTCTCTTCTACCGGCGAGCTGTCTGAGAAGCTGACGATGATGCCCTGCGCCAGACGCCGGCCGAACTCGACTTCAACCAGCTGGCCGACGCCGACCACCGAACGCAGGTCAGCCGGCACGTGGTAATGGAACGTCCCGCTGAGCGCGACCTCAACGTTGACGACGATCTCGGCATAGGGTTTGCCGGTGCCGGCGGTCGGAGCCGGCGCGGAGTGTTCCATAGCGTCTAATCTTAACATGGAAGAATGCCGCCCATTCATTCATAATGGGGTAAAATGGTGAAAGTTGGTCGCCACCCTGCTGCCGACTTGCCGGAGACCCGCCTATGATGCTGCTCACGTTCCGCCACGGCGACCGGATCGCTATCGGCGCCCTGCAGGGCGACGCAATTGTCGATCTGTCGCCCATCGCGCCCGACATGCTCGCCCTGATCGACATGGGGCCGGAGGCCCTCGCCCGCGTTGCCGAACGAGCGATGAGCGCGCCGGACACCCTCCCGCTGCAGGACGTCACGCTTCTGTCGCCCATCCCGACGCCGCGACGCAACGTGATGTGCCTCGGCCGCAACTACTTCGAGCACGCCCGGGAATCGTATGAGGCCCGGGGGCAGGCGGTCGAACTGCCGACCCACCCGGTCATCTTCACCAAGGCCACGACGACGGTCAACGGTCCCTTTGACGACGTCCCGGTCGACCCGGCCGTCTCGGAACAGATGGACTACGAGGTCGAACTGGCGGTCATCATCGGCCGGCGCGGTAAGAACATCGGCCGCGCGGAGGCGATGGACTTCGTTTTCGGCTACACGGTGCTGAACGACATCACCGCTCGCGATGTGCAGGACGCTCATAAACAATTCTTCAAGGGCAAGAGCCTTGACGGTTGCTGCCCCATCGGGCCGTGGATCGTGACGGCCGACGCCATCCCCGATCCCCACGCCCTGCGCCTGACCTGTCGGGTCAACGACGAGGTGCGGCAGGAGAGCAACACGAGCGAGATGATGTTCGACATCCCAAGTTTCATCGAGATCCTTTCACGGGGCATGACGTTGATGCCCGGCGACATCCTGGCCACCGGAACGCCTGCCGGCGTCGGCTTCGCGATGAAACCACCGGTCTTTCTGCGACCGGGTGACGTCGTGGAATGCTCGATCGAGTCCATCGGTATCATCCGCAACCGGATCGTCCTGGCCTGATTCTTCGGGGAGAAGGTTTATGAGCGGCACGGTGTCGGGAGAGGGTCGGAGCGTGACACGCTCCATTGAACAGGGCGTCCGGGCGGCTCGCTCGCTGGTCCCCTATTGGTCACGCATTATCGGCCGTGCCGGACTCGATGCCATCTCACCTGAGTCGCAACTCATCGCTTCCTCCATCGGCTTTTTCACCCTGTTCTCGATCTTTCCCCTGGTGCTACTAGCGGTTGCGATCGGCAGCCACTGGGTTGACCCGCTGCTGGTCGAGTCGCGGATGGTCCGCCAGCTGGAGTTCGTCGCGCCGGCCCTGGAATCGCTGATCGGCAGCAACCTGCATAGTCTCGTGACCACTCGCGCGCCAGTCACCGGCATCGCCCTGCTGGCGCTCTTCTGGTCAGCCACAAGCGTGTTCAACGTCCTGACCCGCGCGATGGACAAGATCTGGGGCGCCGACATCAACCGCTCGCGCCTGGTCTGGCGCCATCGCGGCCTGGCCATCATCTCAGTACTGGTCATCACCGGGCTGCTGCTGGTCGCGTCCATCGTCGAAAGCACGATCATCATCGTCCTGAATCGGTTCATCCCCGACGCGCTCGCGCCGCTGGAACCGCTGACCACGGAAGCCTGGTCACTTGCCGTCAGTGTCGGCCTGTTCTTCATGCTCTACTACTTCCTGCCCCACATCCGGCTGACGTGGCGCAGCGCCCTGCCGGGGGCCATCATCGCCGGCACGCTCTGGGACCTGGCCAAGCGCGCGTTTCTGGCGTTCATCGCCTACTACCTCCACAGCACGAACCTCGTCTACGGGTCGGTCGCCACCATCATCGCCTTCCTGGCCTGGAGCTACATCAGCAGCGTCATCCTCCTCTTCGGCGCCTACGTGAACCGCAGGGCGGCCGACGCCCGCGCTCAGCGGCTCAAGCCCATCTAGCAACCGAGCGGGACGT
>CAYRBP010000032.1:0-36291 GCA_964422535.1 uncultured Ardenticatenaceae bacterium
GAGCGCCGACCGTCCGGCCGGCGGCCCCCCCCGCCCATCGAACACGCCGGACGGCTTCTTTGACGCCGTCGCCGCGGCGACGGCGACCCCGGGCGGCGGCGCGGTAGCCGGACTGGCCGGGGCGCTCTCGGCCGCCCTGACGCAGATGGTCGCCGGCCTGACCGTCGGCCGCAAGAACTATGTCGACGTGAGTGAGCAGGCGCTCCGTCTGCTGGGCGATGCGGAGAAGCTGCGCGTGGAATTGACCCGGGCGATCAGCGAAGATACCGCCGCGTTCGAAGCGGTCATGGCCGTCGCCCGCAACAAGGAACTGGACGGCGAGGCAAGGGCCGCCGCGATGGAGGATGCCACTCGTCATGCTGCCGAAGTCCCTCTGCGCGTCGCCCGACTCAGTCGCGACGCCGGTCGTCTGGCCGCCCAGGTCGCCCGGATCGGCAACGTCAACGCCGTGAGCGACGCGGCCGCCGGGGCGATCATGGCCCGCGCCGCCGTCCAGGTCGCAGGGCTGAACGTCAAGATCAATGGCGTCTCCTTGCGCGACCAGGCGCTGGCGGCCGCCTGGCGGGAGGAACTCACCGGGCTGGAAGCGGATGCGGAAGAGGCAGTTGCCGCCGCGCTGGCGGCCGCGGCGGAGCGCGGAGGGTTGTAATTTGCCCCCTCTCGGAAAGCGATGGCTGGCATCACGGGCGCTGCTGGCGGCCCTGGCGCTGCCGGCGCTGGCCGGCTGTCTCGCACAACCGGCGGTTCCGCCGGCTCCTGCCGTTGTGGCTGTCGTGACCTCCGCCCCGGACCCTGCGCCATCCGTCTCGCCGCCTATCCCGACGGCGACGGCGACGGTGACGACAACGCCGGCCGTCGTCGTGTTGCCCCCGCCATCGCCAACCGCGCTGCCCACGGCGACCGCGACCACGGGCCCGACGGCCGAGGCGACCGCCACGCCGGCTGCGACGCCAACCCCTGCGCCGACCTTCACGCCCCCTCCCGCGCCGCCGCCGGCGGCAGGGGAACATCTGATCCTTGGCCGGCCGGTTCCGGCCGACACATCGCCCTGGACGGACAAGGTCTACCCATATGGCAGCACGCGAGGCGGCACGCTGCAGCCCCACCACGGCGTTGAATTCAACGTGGGAACCGGAACGCCCGTCCTGGCCGCGGCCTCGGGCACGGTTGTCGTTGCCGGTGACGACCTGACGCTTGCCTACGGCCCGACAACCAACTTCTACGGCAACCTGGTCGTCATCGACCACGGCCCCGTGGCGGGGCAACCCCTCTACACGCTCTACGGCCACCTGTCGCAGGTGAGCGTGGGTGTCGGGGAAGTCGTCGCCGAAGGTCAGCCAATCGGTCTATCGGGTGATAGCGGCGTAGCCTACGGGCCTCACCTGCACTTCGAGGTCCGCTCCGGCGCGAATGTCTATGGCGCGACCCGCAACCCTCTGCTCTGGCTGGTGCCGCTGCCCAACACGGGCGCGGTGATCGGGAGAGTCACCTGGCCGTCGGGCGATCTCGCCGCCGAAGTGCCGGTTGTCCTGCGCCGGGTCGACGGCGACGCCCCCTACACCGCCACGACCAGCTACGCGGCGGCCGATCTGAACGGCGATGACAACTTCGGCGAGAACTTCGCCCTGGATGACGTCGTGCCCGGCTATTATCAGATACAGGCGGGCGAGAAAGGGCTGACGGCCGAACTCTGGGTCTTTCCCGGCCGCGTGACCCCGGTCGACCTGGTCCTGGAGCGCTAGGTCGTCGTTATGCCGGCGACGTAACCTGGTCTCGTTTCCGCCGCCACATCAGCCAGCCGATCAGAGCGACGATCGCTCCCAGCAGCAACGTGCCGCCGCTGAGGATGACGCCGACGTCGAACCAGAACTGCTCGGGGAACAGCCGGATGAGCGAATCACTGTAGGCGAACGTCCAGGTTCCCGGCGGGAACAGCAGCTCGTGAAACTGGGTGAAGAAGATGGGCCAGGCCAGCAGGATGAACAGGGCGATCGCCGCCAGGATCAGGACGGTGAACAGCCCGGCCTGGAACAGCGTCTTCCAACCCAGGGCGTTGGTGGCCGGGTTGCCCAGCAAGAAGGCCATGCCGATGACAACGATGAAGCTCGTGACGATGACGATGAGGAGCATCGTATCGGTCAAGTTCTTGACGTCCACCATGTGGCCTATCTCTTCAGGGTTGTACAGCGGCTGGTCGGTCCCCGGCAGGCGCAGGTCCTCCAGCAGATAAATGACCTGTTCAGCCGGTTCGATGCGGCGCATGTAGTCGAGCGTGGCGTGGGCCAGATCGAGCCGCTCCTCCGGCGTGAAACCGAAGACATCAGGCTCGATCCGGGCATATTCCCAGCTCGGATAGTCCCACAGGATGATCGCCCGCACGACGCCCAGTCCGAGCAGGAAGGGCATCGAAAGGATGACCAACCACCGAACGATCGTCACCACCGTCTTGTTGTATGCCATGTTGTTTCCCGTTCCAGTCAACTGATTCGGCCGCCAGCGTCACTGGCCCAAGCCGGGCAGACCTGACGGGCCGGTTTGCAGCAAATAGCGCAACACGATCGCGTCCGCGATGGGCTCGACCGGGGCGCGATCGTCCGTGAACACGGGGCCCGCGCCCGATACCGGGACCAGGTTGGCCGCGGCCGTGTCAATTGCCGCCCGTAGCAGCGGATCCGCGTCTTCCGGCAGTGCCGAAGCCGCCCGTCGGACGGCCTCTCCCTGGCCTGGTTCAACCGTTGCGAACAGGATCGTATTCAGGGAGCCGGGCACGTCAACCGCGTGCACGCTCGAGAAGACTTCCAGCAGCGTCGCGCTGATCGCCTCAACGAGCCTGCGGTCCCCGGGAGCGCGGCCGACGTTGACCGCCAGGACGCCTTCTGTCGATAGCTTTTCCCGCACTTCTGTGAAGAACTCGCGCGTGGTCAGATGCCAGGGGATGTAGGGCACTTTGTAGGCGTCGAGTGTCACCAGGTCATAGGGTCCGGCCAGCCGGTTGAATTCATAGCGGCCGTCGCCGGCGATGGCCCGGATGTTGGGCTCATCCAGGTCGAAGTAGTCCCGACCAACCTGGATGATGGCGGGGTCCAGCTCGATCCCGTCGATGGGGATCGGCCCAAATGCCTGCGTGAGCTGCTTGGGGATCGTCCCCGCGGCCAGACCGATCACGGCGGCGCGGCGGGGCGCTTCCATCCGGGCGAAGGCCGGCGCGGCCAGCATGATGCTCCAGACCGAGATGGCCGGTACGCGGCCGCCATCGCAATAGAACGAGTGGTAGGCCTGACCCTCGTTCAGCAGCAGGTAGTTGCAGTCTTGCCGGCGCAGCACCTCGATGTAGTTGTAGGCCGATTCGGCTTCGAAGACCTGACCCGGTGTCGCCTTCACGCCGCCACCGAGCGCAAGCGCCGCGACCGGGAGGACGAGTAGCGGCAGCGCCACGGTCAGGCCAGCGACCTCCCGTCCGCGACTTCCAGTCAACCAGAGGCCGGCCAGCCCTACGGCGAGGAGCAGGCCGCCAAAGAGCAGCGCCGCCGCCCGCGACCCGGCCAGGGGTATGACAAGCAGCACCGGCAGATAGGTGCCGAGCAGGCTGCCCAGGGTCGAGAGGGCATAGATGCGGCCGCTGATCCGCCCCGCGACAGCCACGTCGCTGACGGCCAGCCGCACGGCGAACGGCGAGACACAGCCGAGCAGAGTCACAGGCACGATGAGGGCCAGCACGGTGATAACCAACGAACCGGCCAGGGCGCTGACATTGACGGTCGCCAGCGCCGCTGCCGCCTCGCGCAGGGTCATGCTCATTAGCAGGAGGAAGACGATCGATGTGAAGCCGGAGATGCTCACCAGGGTATAGAAGACCTTCTGCTCCGGTCTCCGGTCGGCCAGGCGGCCGCCGAGTGCGTAGCCCAGCGACAGCGCCAGCAGTACCAGCCCGATGACGTTGGCCCAGATCAGGTTCGATGTGCCGTAGACCGTCTGGAGCATGCGGCTGGCGGTGAACTCGATGGCCAGGGTGCTCAATCCGGCGATGAAGACGGTCAGGTACAGGTAGCGGCGATCGGCAACGGTCAGGATAGTACACCTCTTCGGAGGAGATTATACGACGTTGGCCCAGATTGCGAGGCAAGCGACGGGGCGATCAACAGCGCGCATCTCGGCCGCGGACAGCCCGCCCGTGTTGCGCCAGACTATCGTCAGTCTACCGGCGCCGTCAGCGCCCGGCCGACGGCCGTCAGCCGATCGACCTCGACCCGATCCGCGCCGTTCAGCACGTCGCGGGTGAGCGACCATCCGGCGGGCAGAAACGGACGGAGCGCCGGTCCGATGGTCTCGGCAGCGCGGGTCGCGGCCACGCCGAGGTAGAGCGGCACGTGCACGTAGGCAAAGTCGCGCGGGCGGTCCTGTAATACAACAATCCCTTCGCTGCCGGCCCCGATGGGCCGGCGGGAGGGATTGTAGTTGCTTGTTATCGGATGGAGCGCCGTCCTCAGGTTCGCAAGAACCGGTGACGGAAACTCGATCGTCGTGGCGACCCAGGCATTATGGCGCTCGTCCGGGTGGTGATGCTGGAAGCCATCCCAGTCCAGACTGATCAGCCGAAAGCCGGCGGCCGCCGGCAGGATCAAAACCAGGACCGCACGTTGTGGCCGGGTTACGTCAGGGCGAGGAAGATTAGGCGAAGTCCTCTTCTTCTTTCTTGCCCTTGGTGATGACTTCCACCGCGTCCGCCGACTGCTCGTATTCCTCGCCGATCACGGTCTCTTCGCCCGCGGCATACTCGAACCGGGCAATGACCGTCTCCGGCTCGGTGAGGATGATGACGCCCTTCGGCAGGACGATGTCGCTGACGTGAATCACGTCGTCCCCGGTCCGGATCAGGCCCAGATCGACCTGGATCTCCGAAACAAGGTCTTCGGGAAGGCACTCGATTTCAACTTCGCGGACGACCATCGTCGCCGAACCCAGACCCTGGGCCTCTGGCACCGCTTCGCCGGTCGGGACCAGTTCGGCATAGGAGCGAATCGAACTGGCCATGTCCACCTCGAGAAAGTCAACATGGAGGATGTCGCCGCGGGTGGCGTGCTGCTGAATCTCGCGTACCAGCACCGGCCGGACCTTGCCGCCGACGCTCAGGTCGGCCAGATGGGTGGTTCCGACGACGCGCAACGCGCGGCGGAGCGCCTTGCTCTCCAGCTGGATGCTTTGCTCGGACCCGCGGCCGTAGAGCACCGCCGGGATCCATCCATCGCGCCGGAGCTGGCTCACCTGTTTTCCGCTGACGGTGCGCGGTTCTGCTTCTATCACAATTCTGTCAGCCATGACACTATCCCTTGATCTGCAAGATCGAACCACCGGTGACGGCCAATGTCACCCGGTCGTAACGTTTTTCCTTTTACCCGTGCAGTTGGTTATAATTTGCTGGGTGTAAAACCAAAAGTAGAAGTATAGCGGGAAATCCGCGTAAGTCAATCCGAGCCGAGTACGTATCATGACCAACCAAGACACAACCCTCCAGGGGTATTATGACTTCGTCCAGGAACGGGCAAGCCTTCGAACGCCGGACCACGCTCGCCGCTGGAGCAGCGCCGTGCTGCGGACGATGGGCTTCAACATGTCCGGGGGCACTCGCAAGTCACTGTCCAGGGAGTTACCAGAAGAACTCGGCCGCGAACTCTCGCGCGGGTTCAAGCTGCTGTCATTCTTCGACGGGGACAAGTCGGCCGACGAGTTCTTCAAGGAAGTCTCGCGACGCAGTGGCAACTCCGATCCCCATTTCGCCCGCACGGCAACGACCGCCATCTTCGGCGGCCTGAAGCGAACGATAGACGCCGATTTGAGCCGCCAGGTGGGCAACTCGCTACCCCGTGAGGTCGGTCGGCTGTGGAATGAAGCGTAGCCTGTTCGGCGCCGCCACGCTGGCGGGCTGGCTGGCGCTGGGTGCAGTCGCCGGCCTGGCGGCGTGCGCCGCGCAGCCTGTTGAGCAGGCGCTCAACCTGGTTCCAACGCCGACGCCACAAGCGATCGCACTGACGGCCGACGGTCGTACGATTCAACTGACAACCTCGGCCGCGACAGTCGGCGACCTCCTGGCCGAAGCGGGCATCCTCCTCGGACCGGCAGATGAGCTGTCGCCCCCACCGGAGACACCGCTCGCCGAGGCGGACGGTTCGGTCGTGCTCGTTCGCGTGACGGAGCGGCTTGAGAGCGAAGTGGAGCCGATCCCCTTCGGCCGGCGCACGGTCCGCACGTCCGAACTCCCGCCGGACGCGCCGCCACGCTTGCTACAGAAAGGCCAGCCGGGCGAACGCGAGGTGGCCATACGGGTTGTCCTGCGCGATGGCATCGAGGCCGAACGCTGGCGGACGACGTCGCGCGTCGTCAGGCCGCCCCGTGACGAGATCGTGCTGGTCGGCGTGGGTGCATCGACCGACGCCTTTCCTATTGAGGGGACGCTGGCCGCGATCGATGACGGCCGCGCGGTGGTCTGGCGGGGCAGCACCGACAACCCGTCTCAACTGCCGGTCGATGGGACGCTCGACGGGCGCGTCTTCCAGCTCTCGCCCGACGGCCGCTTGTTGCTGTTCACGACGGCTGAGTCCACTTCGGGGGATGGGACGGCATTTGGCAACAGCCTCCGGATCGTCGACACCGGCGGCGACCTCCCGCCAGTCGACCTCGGGATCGACAACGTCCTCTGGGCCGCCTGGGATCCCGGCCAGGCGGAGTCGCCTCGATTGGCCTATACCACGGCGCGGGCGGTCAGCCTGCCGCCCGGATGGGAAGCCAACAACGACCTGTGGCTGCTCGAGTTCGAGCCTGACGCTTCCGGTACGCCCGTCGCCGGAGCGCCGATCCGTCTGATCGAGACCTATCCGGCCACTTACGGCTGGTGGGGCGGCCACTTTGACTGGGCTCCAGGCGGCGACCGCCTCGCCTATGCCTTTGCCGATGAGGTCGGAACCATCGCCATGCCTGCCCCCGGCAGCCTGCCCCTCAGCGGTGTTCTCGGGGTTGATCAGACGGTCTATCAACCACTCTACCGCTTCACGCCCTATGATACGCGGTCGGATTGGGCCTGGGTTCCGGCCCTGAGTTGGGCGCCCGACGGCTCGCGCCTGCTGGCGACGGTACACAGTAGCGAGGACTCCGCTGTTGCCGACCCGTTCAACCAGGTCTGGATCGACAGCGCAACGGGCGAGACGGAGACAGCGCTTGAAGGGGCCGGCATGTGGGCCTTTGCCCACTGGTCGGCCGCGGCCGAACGGCGCATCGCCTCGCTCCTTGCGACAGAGCCGGAGGCCAGCCAGGATAGCAGTTACACGCTGTGGCTCAGCGGTCCGGATGGGCAAGCGGCCGAGCGCATCTACCCGCCCCAGGGCGAGAACAGCCTGTTTCCGCGGATCGAGCAGTACCTGGACTGGAGTCCTGACGGCCGCGCTCTGGCCTTCATCTTCGACGATGCCCTGCACCTGATGGATGTGCGGTCCGGCGAAGTCTACCGTGCCGCCGATGATGATCGCCGCAGCAGCCATCCTACGTGGGCCCCTTACGGTAGCGGTATCAGTGGGACAGCCGTCAACCAGCCGTAGGGCGCGCCGGGGACCAACCGGCTAAACTGCAACGAGAATCACCGCACCGTCATGAGCCACCCGACCGTTACCCCTGAGCAGAAGCGGGCCCGCATCGTCTCGGCCGCGGCCGCGCTGCTGGCCGCGCTGGCCCTGCTGGCGATGGGCGCGGCGTTCACCGGCCAGAACGCCCTGGCCCGCGGGATACCGGTCGGCCTTCCACAGCCAGTAACCGAAGGTGGCGCGCGCCTCGCGATCAACGTCTACCTTGACCCCGGAGACGAAGAAGAGACGGTCGAAGTCCTGCGAGCCATCCGCGAAACGGGCATCCGGACCGTCAAGCAGCCGTTCTACTTCACGCCTGACTTCGACTGGAACGCGGCCGACCAGCTGGTAGAGGCGATCGCCGCCGAAGGGCTGGAGCTCGTCCCCCTGCTCGATGGCGATCCGGCCACCTCCTTCGCTTCGCCGGCGGATCCGGCAGACTTCGCCGCCTGGGCCGCCGCCTTCGCCACACGCTACGGCGACCGGGTGCAGGCCTACATCATCTGGGATGAACCGAACCTGGCCTCACACTGGGGCGGAGAGGCCACCAACCCGTTCGAGTATGCTGCGCTTCTGAGCGCAACGGCCGAAGCGGTCCGCGCCGCCGACAGTGACGCTGTCATCGTTGCCGCTCCGCTCGCACCGACGACCGAGGCGGGCCCGCGCAACCTGTCCGATATCCTGTTCCTCAAATCGCTATACGAAAACGGGGCCGGGGCGGCCTTCGACGTCGTCGCCGCCAAGCCCTATGGCTTTGACGCCTCGCCGCAGGACCGGACGGTCGATCCGGACGTGCTCAACTTCAGCCGGGCCATCCTCCTGCGCGAAGTGATGGAAACCTACGGCGATGACCACAAGGCCGTCTGGGCCGGTAACTGGGGCTGGAACGCCCTGCCCGACGGCTGGCAGGGCCGCCCATCCATCTGGGGACAGACGACCGACGCACAGCGCGCAACCTGGACTGTTCAGGCGCTGGAGCGGGCCCGGCGCGAGTGGCCCTGGATGGGTCTAATGGCCCTTGAGAACTGGCAACCCGACGCGCCGGCGGATGACCCGGTCTGGGGGTTCGCCGTGGCCGGGACAGAGACCGCGACGGCATTGAGCCGCTACCTGGCCGGTCTCGACCCCTCTGTTGCCGGGCCTGGCTTTCATCTCGCCCGTCCGGGAGACCCATCCCAGCTATATGATGGCGGCTGGCGCTTCGCGCCCGAGTATGGGGCCGACATCAGCCAGAGCGGCGACCGCGTGACGTTCCGTTTCTGGGGCACCGACGTGGGTGTTCGCGTCCGTCGGGCCGACTTTCGCGCCCGGCTTTACGCCACAATCGACGGGCTGCCCGCCAACGCCCTTCCCCGTGACGAAAACGGAACGGCGCTCGTCCTGACCGCCGCCGATCCGGCAGAAGATTACCTGTCTACCGAGTGGATCGGCCGCGATCTGGAGCCAGGCATCCACACCCTCGAACTCGTCGCCTCGCGCGGCTGGGACCAGTGGGCGCTCAACGGCTTCAGCGTCGGCTATGCCCCACCGGATAACGCCTACCGCTGGACCATGCTCATCCTGGCGGCGACTTCGGCCGGCCTGCTGGCGCTTGCCCTGCATCAGGCGCGCCGCGCGGCATGGGGCAGCGCCTTCGGCCGCCTGTCGAACGCCCATGGTCGCCTGCACGACCGCGGCCAATTGCTGCTGGCAGGACTGGCTGCGGCGCTGGCCGGTCTCGCCGGATGGCTGACGTGGGGCGGCCAGGCCGAAGGCATCTACCGGCGGCTTGGGGACGGCGGGCAACTGCTGGCGACCGCCGCGGCCGCCACCGTCTTCTATGTCAGCCCCGCCTTCCTGGTCTACGCAGCCGCCCTGGCCGTCCTCTTCGCCCTCCTGACCCTCCGTCCGGCCTGGGGCGTGGCCCTGATCGCCCTCGTCATCCCGTTTTACGTTCCCCCGCTTCCCAAGCCCATCGGCAGCTACCGCTTCTCTCCGGTCGAGGTGTTCACACTGGTGACAGCCGCGGCATGGGCCACACATGCAGCCGTCCGCTGGGCCAGGCAACATAGGGTCGGTTCGGTCGCTACACGAAAATCAGGGCTCTCTGCCCTGCTCCGCGCCGACTGGGCTGTCCTCGCCTTCGTCCTTGCGGGCTCACTCTCCCTGGCGTTCGCCCTCCGCCGGGATGTAGCCGCGACCGAGTGGCGCGTGGTCATCGTCGAGCCCGCCCTGTTCTACTTTTTGCTGCGGGCCGTCCGGCTGAGCCGTCGCGAGTTGTGGGTCGTGCTGGACGCGTTCGTCCTCGGCGGGTTGATCGTGGCTCTCTACGGTCTGTGGCAATACGCCACCGGCCAGGACCTGATCACCGCTGAAGCGGGTCTGATGCGCCTGCGCTCGATCTACGGCTCTCCCAACAACGTCGCCCTCTATCTTGACAGAGTCGTGCCGCTACTGGCAGCGGTGGCCCTTTTCGGCCTGGGCAACGACGGCTCCCGCCGGCGCCGGCTCTACGCGGCCGCGCTCGTCCCGGTGGGACTGGCCCTGATGCTGACCTTCAGCAAGGGCGGCCTGTTGCTGGGCCTGCCCGCTGCCCTGTTCATCGTCTTCTGGCAATGGCAGCGCCATGCCGGCCGCCGCACCTGGCCGTGGGCGCTTGCCGGGCTCGTCACCGGGATCGTCATGCTGGTCACTGCCGGCCGCATCCCGGCCATCGCCGCCCGCCTGGACCTCTTCGGGCCGACGGGCGTCTTTCGCCTTAACCTGTGGAGGGCCAGTCTGAACATGGTTCGCGAGCACCCGCTGTTCGGGGTCGGGCTCGACAATTTTCTCTACGCTTACCGCGGCCGCTATATCCTGGATGCCGCCTGGCAGGAGCCGAACCTCAACCACCCCCACAATCACATCCTTGACCTCGCCACCCGGCTCGGACTGGCCGGGCTGGCGGCCGGGCTGTGGTTGTTCATTGAGGCGATCCGGGCAGCCGTGCGGGCTGTGGGCACAGCGGATGATACCTGGCTGCCGGTTGCAGTTGGCCTTGCCGGGGCGCTCGCCGCCGTCGCGGCACACGGCCTGGTCGACCACAGCTTCTTCCTGGTCGATCTGGCCTTCTCCTTCTACTTGATCCTGGGCGTGCTGGTCTGGATCGGCCGGAACGGAGCGACGGCCCCGGGCGGCGAAACGGCCTAACACGCGCGCAGCCCGCCCGCAAGCGCTTTGGGCACTATCCCAGCAAGATATTCTCTTCAGGGTACTGGACGGTCGCGTCGACGTGGGGCCGGGCCAGAGCGATGATGATCGTCAGCGTGCCCAGCCGCCCGAAGAACATGAGCGCCGCGATCAGCAGCCGGCCGAAGGTGTCCAGTCGCGGCGTCAGTCCCAGCGAATAGCCGGTAGTCGAAAAGGCCGAGATCGTTTCAACCAGGGCCTGAACGAGGGAGATGTTGTCCTGGGTCAGGAGAAGTAGCCAGGTGACGACGGCGATGAGCAGCGAAGCGCCGGAGATGACGGCCGTGGTCTTATACAGCAGCCCGCGGGGAATGACGCGCCGCCCGACGACGATCTCTTCCCGGCCGCGCGCGAAGTTCCAGAGCGTCAACATCAACACGGCAAACGCGGTCGTCGTGATGCCGCCGCCCATGGAGGCCGGTGACGCACCGATGAACATCAGCATCATGAGCACAAACGCGCTGGCCGGCGCCAGCTGGCCAAAAGTCGTGGTGATCGTGAAGCCGGCCGTCCGGCTGGCCACCGAGTGAAAGAGCGAGATGAGCAGGAGCCGGGGCGCCCGGTCATCAAACACGCTGTGGAAGCGCAGCTCCCCGGAAAAGAAGGCCAGCGTGCCTATCACGATCAGCACAAGCGACGTGGTCAGGACAACGCGCGTGTGAAGTGTCAACCGCCGGCGCTTCCTGAACGCGTACAGGTCGCCGATGACAGGGATGCCGATGCCGCCGAGAAAGATGAGCGCAGCCAGCGTCAGCAGCGTCAGCGAGTCCGTAGGAAACTGGAAGACGGCCGACTGCGAACCGCCGAACAGGTCGAAACTGGCGTTGGTGACGGCGGAAACGGCGTGGAAGATCGCCAGGTAGGCCGCCCTCCCCGTCCCGAAGATCGGACGCCAGTTGAGCCACAGGACCAGCGCGCCGACCAGCTCGATCGCCACGACGCCGAGCAGGATCTGGTAGGCAAGCCGCAGGATGGCGCCGGCAGAAACGACGCCCAATGAGTCGCGCAGCGCCAGGCGCTCGGCGAACGTCACCCGGCGGCCGATCAGGCGGAAGGCGAGGACCGCCACAACCATGAAGCCGACGCCACCGAGTTGCATGAGGACAAGGAGGACCAGTTGCCCGAACACGCTCAGGTCCTCGCCGGGGGTGATGACGGTCAGGCCAGTAGTGGCGACGGCCGATACCGCCGTGAACAGGGCTTCGTCTGGCCGGAGCGGCCGCCCTGCGGAACTGACCGGCAGCATAAGGAGGATGGTGCCCGCCAGCACCAGCCACAGCAGGCCTGACACCAGCAACGTCGCGCGTTCGGCCGCGGGCAGGAGCGGTCGCCGTCGGCGTCTCAGCGCGTTGAATCGCCCTTGCAGCAGCCCCTGGTCGTACGCCTCAGGCGTGGCGTTCTCGACCGGGCGATCATCCACTGCCCGGCCCTTTAGCGTCGGTCAGCATGGGGAAGTCCTCATTGCGGCCGAACAGAACGAGTGTTGTCCCCGGCTCAATGACCGTGTCCGCCGGGGGATTGGGGATGATGTCGTCACCGGCGGCCAGCAAGACGATGAGGTTCGGCAGGGTCGTCGCCTGTAGCTCGCTGAGAGGGACCGGAGTGGCGCTCGCCGGGTACGTCCAGCTAACGATCCGGACGCCCCGGAGCTCGGCATACGTGCGGAACTGCCAGATGCCGGCCAACTGATTGGCAACGGCGCGTGCGGACTCCAGGTCCGGGGTGACGACCTGGCTGATGCCCAGCCGCAACAAGGCGCGCTTGTCGCGATCCGTCTGCGCCTCGGCGACGATATGGGTGACGCCGATCTCTCGCAGGGCAAGCGCAACCAGAACTGTCTGAGCCAGATCCTCGCCCAGGGCGATGATGACCGTCTCGAACGCGTCAACGCCGGCGGCCGTCAGTGCCTCCGGATCGGTCGGATCCAGCGCCGCAATGTCCTTGATGTTGTCGGCCAGTCGCTGGACAACGTCACGGCTCCGGTCAATCGCCAGGGTGCTGTGCCCGAGGTCCTGCAGCGAGAGGGCCAGATTCTCGCCGAAGCCCTGCAAGCCGATGACCGCGAAGTCTCGCCGGGTGTTTTTGCGCGCCATCGTTGGCTAACTCCGTCCCAGAAACGCTCGCCGGACCGTGAGAGCTTGCTAACACATCAGCCTGAGCCAATTGGTAAGACGGGGATTGCCGCTACAATTCACAGGATTTCGCTCTGGGAATTTCCTGCGACGATTGATGCGCAAACCCTTCCTGCTGCTCTCCGGCCTGCTGCTTGCGGGTATTATAGCCCTGGTCCTGCTCCCGTCGATGCTGAAGCGCATACCAACACGGTACGCCCTGCGCCTGCCGGAGCCGCTCCAGGCCTACGCCCTGCCGGCCGATCCGACGCCCATCCTGCCGACGGCTGTCGCGCCGCTGCGCGCCGCGTCGCTGCTGGATGCGGGGCCTCGCCCGACCGCGACGCCGCCGGCCAGCCCGACACCGATAGCGGTGGCGGCCGCCGCCGAGCCGACGGCCGCGCCAACGGCCACGCTCGCCCCACCGACGGCCACACCCTGGCCGATCCCGGCCGCGGCCCGCATGAACGGCTTTGTCCACAAGTTCCAGGACTGGAACAACTGCGGCCCGGCGACGCTGGCCATGGCGCTGACGTATTTCGGGCTGACCGTCAGCCAGCAGGAAACCGCGGCGGCCCTGAAGCCCAACGCCGAAGACCGCAATGTCGGTCCGGCGGAGATGGCCGCCTACGTCAATAACAACACCGAGCTGCGCGCCATCGAGCGCACCAACGGGACGCGCCCCTTGTTGCAGAGTCTGATCGCTTCCGGCGTGCCGGTCATCATCGAAGTCGGCATCGAGCCGCCCGGCGAGTTCCGCTGGCTCGGATGGTACGGCCACTACCTGTTACCGGTCGCCTACGATGACGCGCTGGAGCAATTCTGGGTCTACGATTCGTGGTTTGGCACCAGCGAAGTGCCGCTGGAGAACGCCGATCCCGACGGCCGTGTCCTGTCCTATGCCGACCTCGAAGCCTCCTGGCCGCAGTTCAACCGCAACTTCATCGTGCTGTTCCGACCTGACCAGGAGGAGACCGTCCGGGGGATACTCGGCGATCGCCTTGACGACGCCGTGATGTGGCGCGATAGCCTGGCGCGGGCAAAGGCCGACGCCAGCGCCAGCCCTGAGAACGCCTTCTACTGGTTCAATCTGGGCACGTCCTATACGGCGCTGGGTGAATTCGAGAATGCGGCTGCGGCGTTCGACCAGGCCCGCGCCATCGGCCTGCCCTGGCGCATGCTCTGGTATCAGTTCGGGCCTTATGAGGCCTACTACCAGGTCGGCCGCTACGATGAAGTCATCCTCCTGGCCGATACGGCGCTGCAAGACCGGCCGTATCTTGAAGAGGCCTTCTACTACAAGGCGCTGGCGCTCCAGGCCCAGGGCGATATCGCCGGCGCAGCGGAGAACTTCAGACAGGCGGCCGATTTCAACCCCAACTTCCGTGCCGCGCGCGATGCGCTGGCCGCGCTTGGCGATTCCGGCGGCTGAACGTCCGGCGCTTCGCCATGAGTCGATAAAGGTAGACTATGTCACAACGCACCAAGCTTCTCATCCTCTTCCTGGTGGCCGTCCAGCTACTGCTGATCGCGGGGTTGCTGGCCCTGCCGACGGTTGTCCGCGCCATCCCCGGCCGCTACCGTGTCTGGTTGCAGGAGAACCAGCCGGCCCTGAGCCAGGTGACGGAAGGGGTCATCGACCAGGTGGCGCCCGTCGCCACCGCGCTGCCCGCCCCGGCGCAGGCAGCGGCGAGCGCGGTCGACATCACGTCGCTGATCGACAGCCAGTCGGCGGTCATCGGCAACGATTCGGAGTACGGCGACCTGGCTCCTGTCTCGTCCGGCGCACTTGCGCCCGCCGCCACGGGCCAGGCAACGGCCGCACCGACCCTCGAACCGGACGTTGCTCCCGAGACTCAGGCCACGCCCACCGTCGCCGTCTCGCCGACGCCGGCCCCGACCGCAACACCGGCCGCGACGGCCACGCCGATGCCCTTGCCTCCGAGCGCCCTGCTGGAAGGTATGGGCGTCGTCAAGCAGTCGTTCAACAATTGCGGCCCCGCCAACCTGACACAGGTCCTCAACTGGTACGGCTCAGACATCACCCAGGCCGACGTGGCTGCCTACTTAAAGCCGAATCCGGAAGACCGAAACGTCAGCCCATGGCAGATCGCCGACTACGTCAATGAACAGATGGCCGGCTCCGGCTACAAGGCCATCGCCCGCAGCGGCGGTGACCTGGAGATGATCAAGCGGTTCATCGCCTCCGGCTTCCCGGTCGTCATCGAGAAGGGGTACGACCTGCCCGAATCGGGTTGGTGGGGCCACTATCTGACCGTCTACGGCTACGACGATAACCTGAAGGAGCTCTACAGCCAGGACAGCTACCTGGGACCCTTCGACGGCAGCGGCCGCACGGACCCCTATGCGGAGTTCACCGGGTTCTGGCAGCAGTTCAACAACACCTTCTACGTCGTCTATCGGGCTGAGCAGGAGGAGACAGTTCGCTCCATCCTCGGTGAAGACATGTACGACGACTTCAAGATGTGGCAGAAGGTCGCGGCCATGGCCGAAGAAGAGACCCGCCAGCGGCCGGACGACGCCTTCTCATGGTTCAACCTCGGCACGGCGCTGACGCGCATGGGCGGGCTGACCGGTGAGGCCAGGTACTATGAAGGCGGCGCCCAGGCCTTCGACAAATCGCGCGAGATCGGCCTGCCGCCGCGCATGCTCTGGTATCAGTTCCAGCCCTACCTGGCTTACCTGAAGCTGGAGCGCTATCAGGATGTCGTCGACCTGGCCAAGGCGACGCTGGAAACGCAGGGCGGCCGCAACGTGGAAGAGACGTTCTGGTACATGGGCCATGCCCTGGCCTACCAGGGGGACATCCAGGGCGCGATAGATGCGTACCGGCAGTCGCTCGCGGTCAATGAGAACTTCTACCCGGCGCAGTGGTCGCTGGACTCCCTGACGGGGGGAGCCAGCGGCGGATAAGCAGTCCGGCTAAACAGGGTCCCGACGAGGGCGGTGCATGGCGCGCCGCCCTCGTTTGCTTTGGCCCGCACGACGCCGGGAAGCCGGTTACACCGCACCCTCTGAGGTCCACGCCCCCCACCACGTATCGTGCCGCCCCGGACAGGCGAGCAGCCCGGCAGCCAGCCCGCGCGCTTTGCGTCGTCGCCTTTCGCGCTATAATAGCGGCTGATGGCAAATCGCTTGCCATGCCGCGGCCGTCTGTTCGGTCTTTTCCACTCAAACCCACACCCTGTAGGAGGTTTTCTATGACGCAAGAACGCCGGTTCAAGGTCACCTATTCGACCCTGGCCAGCCCTGATCCTGAACTTCACCGCCGCTATGACGAAGCGGTCGCACGCGCGCGCGCCAGCATGGGCAAGACCTATCCGATGTTTATCAACGGCCAGGAGCGCCACGCGCAGGAGACATTCGCCAAGGTCAGCCCGGTCGATACCAGCATGGTCATGGGCTACTTCCAGAAGGGCAACGAACAGGACGCCAACGACGCCGTTGCTGCCGCCAAGGCCGCCTACCCCGGCTGGCGCGACACGCCCTGGCAAGAGCGCGTGGCGATCATCCGCCGCGCCGCTGACCTGATCAGCGATCGCCTGTTCGACATGGGCGCGATCATGAGCCTTGAAGTCGGCAAGAACCGCCTTGAGGCGATGGGCGATGTTGAGGAAACGGCCGACCTGCTCCGCTACAACGCGGATGCGATGGAAGCCAACGACGGCTTCGCCAGGCCGCTTAAGTCCGAGAGCGAAAAGCACCACAACAGAAGCGTCCTCAAGCCCTATGGGGTGTGGGTTGTCATTTCGCCGTTCAACTTCCCCGGCGCCCTGGCCGGCGGGCCGAGCAGCGCGGCGCTGGTCGCCGGCAACACGGTCGTCTTCAAGCCCGCCACCGACACGCCTTTTACCGGCTGGTTGCTGACCGAGTGTTTCCGCGACGCGGGCATCCCGGCCGGCGTCTTCAACTTCGTCACGGGCGGCGGCCGGAGCGTCGGCCAAACCCTTGTCGACCATCCGGACGTGGCCGGCATCACCTTCACCGGCAGCTACGACGTCGGCATGGGCATCATCCGCACCTTCACCAGCGGCAAGTACCCGCGGCCGTGCGTGGCCGAAATGGGCGGCAAGAACCCGGTCATCATCAGCAACAAGGCTGACCTGGACAAGGCTGCGCTGGGCTGCATGCGCTCGGCCTTCGGCCTGCAGGGGCAGAAGTGTTCCGCCCTGTCGCGCATCTACGTCCACAAGGATGTCAAGGATGCCTTCATGGAGAAGTTCCTCGACCTGACGTCGAAGATCAATGTCGGTGATCCGACCGACGCGAACAACTACATGGGCCCTGTCATCAACAAGAGCGCTTACCAGGACTACCTGGGTTTCGTCGCATCGCTGCGCGAGGCCGGCGACATCGTCTACGGTGGCAAGGCGCTCGATGAGAAAGGCTACTATGTCGCTCCGACCATCGCCGACAACGTGCCGGAAGATCACCCGCTCTGGAAGCAGGAGATGTTCCTGCCTATCGTGATGGTTGAGGCGTTCGAGGACTTCGATGCGGCGATGAAGAAGGCCAACGATGTGGAGTATGGCCTGACAGCCGGCTTCTTCAGCGAAGATGAGGAAGAGATCGAATGGTTCCTCGACAACATGGAGGCCGGCGTGTTGTATGTCAACCGCTCCAGCGGCGCGACAACCGGGGCATGGCCGGGGTACCAGTCGTTCGGCGGTTGGAAGGGCAGTGGATCGACCGGCAAGGCGGCCGGCAGCTTCTACTACGTCCAGCAATACATGCACGAGCAAAGTCAGACGGTCGTAGAGTAACCTCCTCCGGCCGGGGAGGCCGCGCGGATGTCGCGGCCTTCCCGGCTTCTGTTTCCTTCAGGCCCCGCATATGTCCCAAAGCAAAGTCCGCAGCATGGAAGAGGCTGTCCGCCTCACCGTTCAGGACGGCGGCACCGTGGCCATTGAGGGTTTCACCGCCTTCATCTGCTTCGCCGCTGCCCACGAGATCATCCGCCAGCGCAAACGGGATCTGACCCTCTGCCGCCTGACGCCTGACCTGGTCTACGACCAGATGATCGCCGCCGGCGTTGCCCGTAAGCTCATCTTCAGCTACCTGGGCAACCCCGGCGTCGGTAGCCTGCACGCCATCCGTCGCGCGGTGGAAAAAAGCATCCCACGCCCTCTGGAGATCGAGGAGTATTCGCACTTTGGGATGGTCGGCCGCTACCTGGCCGGGGCCAGCAACCTGCCTTTCTTTCCGTTGCGAAGCTACACCGGCAGCGACATGCCGGCGGCCAACCCGGACATCCGCTTCGTGGAAAGCCCGTACGGCGACGGCCCGATCGCCGTCGTCCCGCCCCTGCGCCCGGACGTGGCGTTCATCCACGCCCAACGGGCTGACGCCCAGGGCAACACCCATCTGTGGGGCCTTCTTGGCACGCAGAAAGAAGTGGCATTCGCGGCCGAGACGGTCGTGGTCGTCGTCGAAGAGATCGTCGACGAAGCGGTTATCCGGGGCGATCCGAACCGAACGCTCATTCCGGGCCTCATCGTCGACTACGTTGTTCACGAGCCCTACGGCGCGCATCCCAGCTACGTCCAGGGCTATTACGACCGCGACAACGCCTTCTATCTGGACTGGGACGAGCGCTCTCGCGATCAGGACTCGACGGAAGCCTGGTTGCAGGAGTGGGTCTACGGCGTGGAAAACCGCTCCGCTTATCTGGAGAAGCTCGGCCGGGAACGGCTGGAAGCTCTGACCCCGGGCGAGTACCGGGCCGAACCGGTCAATTACGGCCGCTACGCCTGATCCGCCGGCAGGAGGACCATGCCAACGCTCGACTCGTTTGGACGCGATTACCTGCGCCTCGTGCTGGCAATCGACCGGCATATTGACGGCTACATTGACGCCTACTATGGCCCGCCCGAGCTGAAGGCCGAGTCCATGGAGGGGCCTCCGCAGCCGCCGGACCGTTTGCTTGCCGGCGTCAGCGCCCTGCAAGAGCGCATTCCGGCATGGGATCCGGACCGCGCGGCCTATCTGGTCTCGCTCCTGCGCGCCGTTGAAGGCACCGTCCGGATGCTGGCCGGCGAGTCGCTTCAGTTCGAAGACGAAGTCGCCACGCTGTACGACATTCGCCCTGCCCTGGTTGATGAGGCGACGTTCACGGCCGCTCACCGGACGCTCGATACGCTACTGCCGGTGATTGACGGAGCCTCGCTGAACGACCGGCTACAGGCCTTTCGCAAGATGTTCGAGATCAGTCCGGCGGATGCGATGCCGCTGCTCGAGATCGCGCGCAAGGAGACGCGCCGGCGAACGGCAATGCTCATCGACCTCCCGCTTGACGAGAGCATTCAGCTCGAACTGGTGTCTAACCAGCCGTGGAGCGCGTACAACTGGTATATGGGCGAAGGCCACTCGTTGATCGAGTTCAACACCGACATCCCATTGAACACGCTTCACCTGCTGGGCACCTTCGCCCACGAAGGATACCCCGGCCACCACACCGAAGCGATATTGAAGGAGAAGGGCCTGTACGAGGCGAACGGTTACGCCGAGCAGGCGGCCGCCCTGCTCCACTCACCGGCGGCTGTCATCTCCGAAGGCATCGCCACGACCGCGCTGGACATGATCTTCCCCGACCAGTCCCATATCGACTGGAACCTGGGCGAGATCGTTGCCAGAGCGCCGTTGTCTGCGGAAGCCAGGCGCACCAGCGCCGCTACCATACGCGCGATCAATGAGGCTGCCGGCGCGCTCCGTTATGTCAATAACAACGCCTCTATCCTGCACAGCGCCGGCCGGCTGGATCGAGAACAGACGCTGGATTACCTGATGACCTTCGGGCTGGCAACGCGCGAACGGGCGGAGAAGAGCTTCAGTTTCATGACCCACCCGCTCTACCGTTCTTACGGTTTCACATATACCCACGGCCATGACCTGATCGACGCCACGGCCGACCCAAAAGCCACCTTCCTTCGCTGTTTGACTCACCAGGTGCGGCCATCTGAACTCGCGGCCGGACAGCTGGACGGATAAGCCCGCATGGAAACCCTCGCCGTCACTCCTTCCGAACTGATGATCATCGCGGCTTCGCGCGCGCTGCGGGGCAGCCGCGTCGTATTCGTTGGCGTTGGCTCGCCCAACATCGCCTGCAATCTTGCCCGGCGTAGCCACTCACCCGGCATGGAACTCGTCTACGAAAGCGGCGTCTTTGGCGCTCAACCGGCCCGGCTTCCGCTTTCGATTGGCGATCCCACCCTGGTCAGCGGCGCAACCTCCGTCGTCAGCATGGCTGACCTGTTCATGTTCTACCTGCAGGGCGGGCTGATCGACGTTGCCCTGCTGGGCGGGGCGCAGATCGACCGCTTCGGCAATCTGAACACGACGGTCATCGGGCCCTATGCCTCGCCGAAGATCCGGTTACCCGGTTCCGGCGGCGCCTGCGAGATCGCCATCAATGCCCAGCGCATTTTCATGATCATGAAGCTGTCCAAGCGGGCATTCGTTCCGAAATTGGACTTTGTCACCAGTCCCGGTCATCTCGACGGCGGCAACGCGCGCGAACGGCTGGGGATGCCGGGCAAAGGCCCCGATCTGGTCATCACCGACAAGGGGCTCTTCAGTTTCGATAATCCCGAAAGGGAAATGATGCTCGTCGAGCTGGCGCCGGGCGCGACGGTAGACAGCGTCCAGGCCGAGATCGGCTGGCCGCTCCGCGCGGCCGCCTCACTCCGTTCCATGCCGCCGCCGGATGAGTCAGAACTCCGCATCCTGCGCGAGGACCTGGACCCCCAGGGACTATATCGTTAGGACCGCATTCGAGGACATCATCTCAACATGAAAGCACTCCGCTGGATCGGTATCGCCCTGCTTGCTATCATCGCAATCAGCGCCATTGGCGGCTGGATCGCCTTGACGGTCCTCAGCGGCCGCAACGCCGCCCAGCCGGCTGCCATCGCGGCGATGACGCCCGACGCCACAGTCGTTGCCACGGGTGGTGACTGGGTCACCTTCTCACCGTCAAGTGGAACACCCGACACCGGTTTCATCATCTACCCGGGCGGGCTGGTCGACCCGGTGGCCTACGCACCCATCGCCCGCGCCATCGCTGCGCAGGGTTACTTCGTCGTTCTGGACAGCGCGCCGCTCAACCTGGCCGTGATCGATCCGGGCGCCGCTGCCGGTATTATCGCCGCCTATCCCGACATCCAGGCCTGGGCTGTCGGCGGCCACTCGCTGGGCGGAGCTATGGCGGCCGATTTCGTCCTCAAGAACCCGGACGCGGCCGACGGTCTGGCGCTGTGGGCCGCCTATCCTGCCGGGAACGCCGACCTGTCTGGTCGCGACGACCTTGAAGTTGTCTCGGTCTACGGAACCAACGACGGCCTGGCGACCCTCGAAGACATCGAGGCCTCGAAAAGCCGCCTGCCTGCTGATACCGTCTTCGTCGCGATCGAAGGCGGCAACCATACCCAGTTCGGTTCCTATGGCACCGGCCTGCAAAGCGGCGACAACCCGGCCGGCATCAGCGCTGAGCAGCAGCAGGCGCAGATTATCGACGCCACCGTAGCCATGCTGGAGCGGATCAGACCTCCGCAATAGCCTCTCGACGCCTCCGGGCGGGAGCCAACCATGCTCTACTCACACCCTCAGGGACACGTGTTTTATCGGACGATGAATCATGCCCGGCCGAAGATCGCCTACGGCAAGGGCATCTATCTCTACGACGATAGCGGCAAACGATATATCGATGGCTCGGGCGGCCCACTGGTCGTCAACGTCGGCCACGGCCGGACCGAGATCGTCGATGCGATGACGAGCCAGGCGGCCGAAGCCGCCTACGTCCACGCCATCATGTTCACGAGCGACGTCCTGGAGCAGTATGCGGACGCACTCGCCAGGGTCGTCCCCGTACCCGAAGCGCGGTTTTACTTCCTCAGCAGCGGCTCGGAGGTTGTGGAAGGGGCGATCAAGCTCGCCCGGCAGATCCAGATCGCGCGCGGGGAACACAGCCGCCACCTGGTCATTTCGCGGTCGCCTTCATACCACGGCATGACCCTCGGCGCGCTGGCCGTCAGCGGCCGGCCCGGGCTGCGCACGCCGTATCTGGACATGCTCCGCGACGTCCCCCACATCCCAACCCCCTACACCTACCGCCATCCCATGAGCGGGGAAGCGCTGGCCGGACGCCTCGAGGAGATCATCCAGGCCGAGGGACCGGAGAACGTGGCCGGCTTCATCGCCGAGCCGATCAGCGGCGCGTCGCTGGGCGCTGCGGTCCCGCCCGACGACTACTGGCCGCGCATCCGCGAGATATGCGATCGCTATGGCGTGCTCCTGATCGCGGACGAGGTGCTGGTCGGCCTCGGCCGGACGGGCACGATGTGGGGGCTCGAGCACTGGGGCGTCGTGCCGGACATCCTCGTGGCGTCCAAGGGCACTGCCGGCGGCTACTTCCCGCTGGGCTTCATTGCCGCCGCGGGCGCTGACGTGGAGCAGATTCGGGTCAAGCTGGGCGACTTCAACCACGGGGGCACGTTCAGCCACCATGCTGTGGGCGCGGCCGCCGGGCTTGCCACACTCGGCATCATCCAGCGCGAGCGCTTGGTTGAGAACTCCGCCGCCATGGGCCGGTTGCTGGGCGAGAAGCTGGTCGCGGCGCTGGCGGATCATCCCAACGTGGGCGACATCCGCGGCCGCGGCCTTTTCTGGGGGATCGAACTCGTGGCCGATCGGGCGACCCAAGCGCCGTTCCCGGCGTCGCAGGGGCTTGCCCGCAAGCTCTGGGCGCGCGCCTTTGAACTGGGCCTCGTGATCTACTACTCGCAGGGCTGCGCCGACGGAAAGAACGGCGACGTGGTCATGCTCGGTCCGCCCCTCATCGTCACCGAGACCGACCTGACGGAGATAGTCGCCATCCTGCGCCAGGCGGTGCACGACGTGCTGGGCAGCTGACGGCCGCCGGCAGCGGGTTCAGGCCGCCTCGCGGGCGCTGCTTTCCGGCACCTGCTGCGCCGGCCGGGTATCTCTGCAATCCGGCGCGCCACCTCAGGCGACGAGCAGGACTTTCCGGACGCCGGGGCGCGCGGCGTGGTCAAAACCGGCCAGCGCCTCGTCGAGGGAGTACACGGCTTCGATCAGCGGCCGCACCTGGATGCCCCGCCCTGTGACGGCCGCCTCGCGAAGCAGCCGCAGTGCCGGCGCGAAAGGCCCGCAGCGCGAACCAACGACGCGGATCTCTCCGACCACAAGTTTCGTCAGGTCGATATTCGCCCGCCCGGCGAACGTGCTCTTGAGCACCAGCCAACCTTGCGGCCGCACGATACGCAGCGAATGGGCGAAGCCCGCGTCATTGCCGGTTGCCTCCACCACCAGGTCGAAGCTATCGCCGGCCGCATCGTCGACCAGGCCGGTCAACAGCCCCAGCCGCGCAGGAAGCTCGAGCGATTGCGGCCGCCGGCCCAGCACGGTGACGGAAGTGCCGCCGAGGGCCAGCACCTGGGCGACCAGCAAGCCGAGCCGGCCGGGCCCCACGACGGCCGTGCGCGCCGTCGGACGGACGGGGATTTGCTCGCGGATGCGAAGGGCGGCCGCCAGCGGCTCGGTGAAGACCGCTTCCTCATCAGCCACTTCCCCGGGCACTTCGAGCAGATTGCCAACCGGGAGCGTCAGATAGTCGGCGAACGCGCCGTCATGGCTGTGGATACCGAGGACGGTGCGTGTCGGGCAGTGCTCCGGGCCGTCGCTCAGGCACACATCGCACCGGCCGCAGCCGATGTTGATCGTCCCAACCACCCGCCGACCCACCCACCCGGACTCGGCCGGCGAACCCACCGCCTCAACCACGCCGACGAACTCGTGTCCGATGACGCCGCGGAAGCCGGCGTAGCCGCGGACGATCTCGAGGTCGGTCGAGCAAATCCCGCCAAGTGCCAGGCGGATCAGCGCTTCACCCGGCTTCAGGTCGGGCTCGGGGTACTCTCTTTCCAGTCGCAGGGTCCCGTTGTCGACGGTCAATGCGCGCATGTCACACTCTGTCCAGATGCATGCTCTGCCGGCAAAGCCCTGCCGGCCGCCCGAACTGCCTCGCCCCGGAGGCCGGGCGACGCTTCCTAAGCGTTCTTCGGGCGGGCGTTCTCCCAGGTCACCAGCAATGGAACGGCGATGAAGATCGAGCTGTAAGTGCCGCTCAGCAGGCCCACGAACAACGCCGCAATGAAGGGCTTAATCGACGCGCCGCCAAACAGCAGAATGGCGACCATGACAAACATGGCGCTGAGCTGGGTGACCAGCGAGCGGTGAATCGTCTCAAGGATAGAACGCTCAGCGACGACGTCAAGGCGTTCGGACGGCCGCCTCGCGATGTTCTCGCGCATCCGGTCAAATATGACGATCGTATCCTGCAGTGAGAATCCGGCCACGGTCAGCATCGCGGTCAGGAAGAGTGCGTCCACTTCCCAGCCCAGGACGAGACCGGCGATGGCCGCGAACCCGGCAAGGATGAGGATGTCATGAAGCAGGGCGATCGCGGCCGTTGTGCCATAGCGGAACGGATTCGGCACCTGTCGGAAGACCACCATGACGTAGACAAGCACGGCAACGGCCGACACGCCCACAGCAATGAACGCCGCCCGCGTCACCTCGTTGCCTACCGATGGGCTAACGCTCTGGACCTGCGTCTGGCCCTGGTTTACCGGGGCGACGTTGGCGTCGAGCGCATCGATGATGCTCTGTGCCGTTTCGGGCGAGACGAATTGGCCCCGCACCTGCCAGGCATTGGCGAGACTCTCGCCTCGCAGCGCAATGATCGAGGGGTTCTCGATCCCGAAGTCCCGGAAGACGGCGCGTATCGCATTCTCGCTGGCTTCTTCCGTGAACTGCACCTCGAAACGGGTGCCGCTGCGGAAGTCGACACCAACCCGAAACGGCGAGCCGGTCAGGGCGAAAGAGGCCAGCATGGCCGCCAGGCCCAGGCCGATCAGCACCAGGGAAAAGACGAAATACCGGCGGCGGTGATCAATGATGTAGTAGATGAACGACATGGTCTTTCGTAGTGTGAGGGAGACGTTCAGGCGCCCAGCAGCCAGCGCCGGTCCTGCAACCAGTTCGAACTGCTTCCGAGGAAGAGGTGAACAAGCGTCCGCGTGACCAGGACGGCCGTGAACATGCTGATCAGGACACCGATCGCCAGCGTCACGGCGAAGCCCTCGACAGCGCTGGCCCCGAAGTTGCGCCCGAATGTCCACAGGATGAAACAGATGACCAGGGTGGCGATATTCGAGTCGCGAATGGATGACCATGCCCTGGAGAAGCCGCTGTCGATGGCGTCGCTCAGGTGGGCGCCGCGGCGCAGTTCTTCTTTCATGCGCTCAAAGACCAGGACGTTCGCATCAACTGCCATGCCCGTCGACAGGAGAAAGCCGGCGATCGCCGGCAACGTGAGTGTGACCCCCACTCCCTTGAAGACGGCGAAGCTGAGCAAGACGTAGATGATCAGCGCGATGTCGGCCAATGCCCCCGGCAGTCGATAGTAGATGAGCATGAACAGGAGCACGGTGATGACGCCGATGATGCCGGCGCGAATGCTGGCCTCAATCGATTGCTCGCCCAGCGTCGCCCCGATCTGCCGCGTGCTTTCGATCCGGAGCGGAATAGGCAGACTGCCATAACGCAACTGGAGCGCCAGCTGCTGCGCGTCTTCCAGCGTGAAGTTGCCCGTGATTGTCCCGTTTCGGTCGATGACATCGTTGATGCTCGGGCTCGAGATGACCTGCTTGTCCAGCACGATGGTCAGGAAGCGGCCGACATTCTCCGCGGTGTGGGCGCCGAAGACCTTGCCCGCCTCTTCGGTCAGGGCGAAGGTGACGAAGAATTGGTTGAACTGGTCGGAGTCCACGCTCGCTTCGGCGAGTCCGGCTCCAGTCAGGATCGTCTCGAACGTAGGCGCCGGGTTGGCGTTCGCCTGCTCTGGCGTCTGTCCCCCGGCCAGTTCGCAGCGCGACGGCTCTCCCTCGTTCAGGGTCGTACGGATACATAGGCCTTCGGGCAACGGCGTATCACCGGTATCGACGAACTCCAGGAGGGCCGTCTCCTGGATGAGTGACAGGGCCTCTTGCGGGTCATCGACACCCGGAAGCTCGACCAGGATACGACGCGAGCCCTCGGTCTGCACGAGCGGCTCTGTCACACCCAGGGCATTCACACGGCGGTCGATGATGACCCGTGCAGTGGAGAGATCTTCGGGCGTGACTTCCTGGTCCGGCGGCAGGTCGGCCTCCAGGAGTACCTGCAAGCCGCCCTGCAGGTCAAGGCCCAGCCTGATGGGAAAGTTGGGGCTGGTCACCAACCAGATGGCTCCGGCGACAACGAGCAGCACGATGATGAGCCAAACGAAATCACTACGTCTCATGAGTGTCCTTCTACCTGATGGGACCGTCGGCCCGGATGGTTGGTGGGCCTTGCGTCAGGAATCGTATCAGCGGGGGGTTCCATTGCCGGACGCGCAAATATGGTGGCGCGTCGATGCCAGGTCGCATGATACCTGACAACCGCCGCCAAGTAAAGCAATGCGCCGGCCGCCGCGGGATTCTTCAGCAGTCGGACCGACCATGGCGAATGCGCCGCCATGGAATCGTAGTCGGGGGCAATCCAACGTCCGTGGTCACGAATGGCTCAGCGATACGCCTTTCGGGCCGTCGTATCGCCCTCTTTGCCCTGTGCCAATCCGTGCAGTGGGCCGGGCGGTGCGGCGCGATCACGGCGCGCCCGCACGTTTTTAACAGCGGCTTCACGCTCGACGGGATCAACCTATGGTAAAAAGTCGTTGGTAGTAACGGAGTCAAACAGCGTCCCGTGCCAACTGAATGACACTGGCATCCAAGAGGAGGGTTCCTATCGTCCAACTGCACCCCTACTTCCATTTGCGGAGACGTGGGGAAATGCCGCGAACCACTGCGTCTCACTGCCACTCCGGAGGCGCGGCAAATCTTCCAGCACCTGATCTGACAACCCGCGCGCAGTGCGCGCACCCAAGGAGACTAACCGATGAGTAAAGCAAAGTTAGCGGTCCTGATGAGCGTCCTGCTCGTGGTGGTCCTGACCGCCAGCGCCTTCGCGGAGCTGGTGGTGACCTACACCAGTTCAGAAGATACCTGGAGCGAGTACTCCATAGGCGACTCAGAAGAATTCAAGGCCCAGGCTGCGGCGAATAGCCTGATCACCAACGGCGACTTCACCGTCTGGGGGACGGCGCTCGGCCCCTCCGATCCGTGGACCTTCTGGCGCGACACGAAGGCGGGCTGGACCGCCGGACGCCTGCACGAGGTTGACCTGGCCCTGCCGGCCAACCCGGACGGGATCAACAACGCCATGGGCTGGTTCATCCAGCACTCCGGCGCCAAGGAAGGTGGCTACTATGCCGGGGCTCACCAGCAATTGACCCGCATCCCGGCCGAAGGGCTTTACTATGTCACCGTCAGCGCCACCGCTTTCAGCGATGGCAAGACCGGCCCGTACAACAGCGTCGCATGGTACGCGATCAGCGACTTTGAAGACCCGGCCCTGGTGACGGAATGGCGCGAGCTGTACCCGGACCAGTACGTCTGCGCGAACGGCGACGAGGTCTGCAACTACGTCGGCCGTGACGAGACGGTCACGATCAAGCCGAACCAGCACTTCCACTTGATGGTCGGTCGCAAGTTCCCGGAGTTCTTTGGCTGGACGATGTTCATCATTGATGACATTAGTATCGTCGCGGCCGACGGCACGAGCGGCACCGCCAATGGGTTCTTCAACTGGTGTGACAGCGGCTCCACGGACATCAAGGTCCATGATGAGGGCTGCAACAACACCACGACGGTTCACTGGGACTCCGAACAAACGCGATAGGCTTGCCCTGGGCGGCTGATCTCCGCCGTTTGCGACACAACAAGCGGGCCGGTCTGGAAGGGCCGGCCCGCCACACCGCCTCCTGTCAGAAGGAAGTCCATGTCTCCTCGCTCACTTGGCCGGCCACCGCGGCGGGCTCCATTCCAGGAAATCGGCCTCGTCACGCTCTCACTCCTGATGTGGCTGTTAGCCGCCTGCACCCGTGCCGAAGTCGTCGCCGCTGTGTCGACGGCTGTCGTCCAGTACCAGGCGACAAGCGCCGCTCGCGCCACGTCAGATGCGCCGGCCGGCGAGCCAGAGTCCGGGGGAGCGCCGGTGACTGAGGATGAATCCGGTGCAGCACCGACGCTGGCGGCCGTTGCGACCGTACCGGTCACCCTCTTGCCGCCGGCAACGGAGGCGCCGACGGCCGCGGACACCGTCTCGACCGTCAATCCGACGCCAACGCCTGTCGCGTCCCCGACGCTGGCGCTGACCCCGACGCCTGCGCCCTCAGCAACGCCCATTCCAACGGCGACAACGGAGCCGACAGCCACACCCTTTCCCAAAGAGATCGCCGAAGGGAGCGGCCGGCTGGTGCTGGTGCCCGCCGGCGCGTTTGAGATGGGACAGGCCGCATCGGATGCCCTGGCCGAGTGCGAGAGCTTCCGCGCAGGCTGTCAGGAGGAGTGGTTCGCGGCGGCCGAGCCGGTCCATCCGGTTTACATCGACGACTTCTACATCGACGAGTTGGAGGTGACCAACCTGGCCTATGTCACCTTCCTGAACGAGATCGGCGACCATATCGCGGGGTGTGGCGAAGCGCCCTGCTTTGACCCTGAGCAGAGCCAGATCGCCGTCAACGGCACGACCTACGAAGTCGACGGAGAACTGGCCAACCACCCGGCAGCTGGCGTGACCTGGTACGGCGCGTCGCTCTTCTGTGCCTGGCGCGGGGACCGCTTGCCCACGGAAGCGGAGTGGGAGAAAGCGGCGCTCTGGAACCCGGAGACGGCGACGAAGACCGCCTATCCCTGGGGCGACGAGTTTGACGGCACGCGGGTCAACTTCTGCGATGCGTCATGCGACGCGCCGCAGGCGAATGCCGAGGTGGATGACGGGTATCCGGCGGCTGCGCCGGTGGGCAGCTATCCGGAAGCGGCCAGCCCAAGCGGAGCGCTCGACATGGCGGGGAACGTGTGGGAATGGGTGTCCGACTGGTACAGCCCCACCGCCTACGCCGAATCAGCCGGCGCGGACAACCCGGCCGGGCCGGAGACGGGCGAGGCCAGGGTGGTGCGCGGGGGTTCCTGGTTCGACACCGGCAACTTCACCGCCGGAACGATCCGCTTCCCTTCCCCGGCCAACAACGCCGACAAGACGATCGGGTTCCGCTGCGCGCGCACACCGTAGTCCCGGTCTGGAGCCGGCCGCCTAATACAGGCTCACGTCGACCCGTTCGCCGGCCAGAAGCCCTGCCTTGTTCAGCGGCACCATGACCACGCCATCGGCATTGATCAGCGTGTAGATGAGATTGCTCTTGCCAAAGACGGGCGTGGCCAGGGTTTCCCCCGGTGTCCCTTCCAGTCGGACAGGCACGTAGTCCTCACGGCCGCTTTCGCTCGGTATGTTCTGGGTCAGGCGCGCCGAGACAACCCGCTGCCGTCGCGCCTCTGACCGGCCGAGCAGGCGGGCCAGGGCCGGCGTGCCGAACATCTCAAACTGGATCATCGCCGAAACGGGGTTGCCGGGCAGCCCGAGCACGGGCTTGCCGCCCACGACCCCGCCGATGGTCGGCTTGCCGGGGCGCGTCGCAACGCCATGAAACAGGACGCCCGGCTCGCCCAACCGATCGACCACCTGCACGGTCATATCGCGAACGCTGACCGACGAGCCGGCGGTCATGACGACCATGTCCGCCGCCGCGAGCGCCTCGCGCGCGGCCGCGAGCAGCGCTTC
Organism: uncultured Ardenticatenaceae bacterium; assembly: GCA_964422535.1. Lineage (GTDB taxonomy): Bacteria > Chloroflexota > Anaerolineae > Promineifilales > Promineifilaceae > Promineifilum. The sequence goes on from CAYRBP010000032.1 coordinate 29,726, forward strand.
GAACCGATCCGGGATGATGCCCCGCACGTCCGGCGCGCCTCCGGCCTGCTCCGCCAGGGCCGCAATCGTATAGCTATTGATATCGCGGATCTGCCCGGGGCCCGGCGTCTGTTCCGGCGGCACGACCTCGTCGCCGGTCGCCAGGATCGCTACCCGCGGCCGGGCGACGACAGGCACCGTCGTCACGCCCAGGGCGAGCAGCCCCCCCAGGTCCTGTGGACGGAGCAGGTGACCGGCCGGGAAGACCGCCTCTCCTTCACCGATGTCCTCCCCAACCTGTAGCAGGTTCTGGCCGGCTGCTACAGCGCGGCTGACTTCGAGATCATACGGCGGGGCTGCATCGTCGCCGACCGGCTGCGTGTGCTCGACCTGAACCACGGCGTCGGCCGCGTCTGGGACGGCACTGCCGGTATGGACGACCGCGCATTCGCCCGGCCGCAACACCACGTCGGGCGCAGCACCCATCGCCACTTCGCCGACGACGCGAAGGAACGCCGGCAGGCTTTCGCTGGCCCCGTAGGTGTCGGCCGCGCGAACCGCGAACCCATCCATCGTGCTGCGGCGAAAGGACGGCAAGGCATGAGGGGCACTCACGCCGGCGGCCAGGACGCGGCCGAGCGCGGCGGCGGTTGGTAGGGTTTCAGCCCGAGACAGGGTTGCGAGGTGGCTCAGCAGCAGGACGCGCGCCTCGTCGGGCGGCAGGACGTTGAAGAACTCGGGCATCGATGCCTCTCCCGGTCTACTCGCCGATCATCGCCCGCAGGGTCGCCTCATCGATGACCTGCACGCCGAGCTCCGTTGCCCTGGCCAGCTTGCTACCGGCCGCCTCGCCGGCCAGGAGATAGTTCGTGTTCCTGCTGACGGAGCCCGTGACTTTCCCGCCGTGCGCCTGGATGAGCGCCGTCGCCTCGTCGCGGCTGAGCGAAGGCAGCGTACCGGTGATCACAAACGTCAGCCCATCGAGCAGGCCGGGCCCGGCCGGGCCGGACTCGGGCGACCGGGCGAATTGCAGTCCGGCAGCCCGTAGCTTTTCGAGCACCACCCTGTTTGGCTCCTGGTTGAACCACTCGGCGACGGCGACAGCGATTTGCGGCCCCACGCCGTCGATGCGCTGCAACTGCTCAGCGCCGGCCCCGGCCAGCGCGTCGATGCTCCGATATTGATCCAGTAGCAGGCTCGCCACGATGTTGCCGACATAGCGAATTCCAAGCGCCGTCAGCAGGCGGTCGGGCGGCTGGGTCTTGCTGGCTTCGATGCCCGCCAGCAGGTTGTCCACCTTCTTGTCTTTGAAGCCTTCCAGTTTCAACAGGTCATCGCGGTTTAGGGTGAAGATATCGGCCACATCACGGACCAGACCGGCGTCGATCAGCAGCGCCGCCGTCTGCGAGCCGAAGTTCTGGATATCCATCGCCCCACGGCTGACGAAGTACTCGACGCGGCGGACCAGTTGCGCCGGGCAGGTCGGGTTCTCGCAGTACAGATGTACTTCATCCGGCAACTGCACGACCGGCCGGCCGCAGACAGGGCATACAGCCGGCCGTTCGATCGGCCGCTCGGTGCCATCGCGCAGGTCGACAACGGGCCCGATGACATACGGGATGACGTCGCCGGCGCGCTTGACGAGGACGCGGTCGCCGATGCGGATGTCCTTCCGCTCGATCTCGTCGAAATTGTGGAGCGTGGCGTTGCGTACGATAGTGCCGCCGATCTCGACCGGCTCGAGGACGGCATTGGGAGCCAGGACGCCTGTGCGGCCGACGTTGACCTGGACGTCGAGAAGTCGGGTCGTCTTCTCCTGCGCCGGAAACTTCATCGCCAGCGCGCCGCGGGGGTCCTTGCCGACAAAACCGAGACTATCGGCCAGGATTCGGTCATTGATCTTGACCACGACGCCGTCCACCTCGTAGTTGATCTGGTTCCGGCGGGCGATCCACCACTCGTAGACTTCAATGACTTCCTCCAGACTCCGGCAGAGACGATTGTCCGGCGAGACCGGGAAGCCGAGCGCCTTCAGGTAATCCAGACGCTCCCACTGGGTCGTGGGGACATCGCCCCCTTCCCAGGCGACCAGGTCATAGCAGTACAGGCGAAGCGGCCGCTCGGCCGTCTTGGCCGGGTCCAGCTGGCGCAGTGAGCCGGCGGCCGTGTTGCGCGGGTTCATGTAAAGGGGCTCGCCGGCCGCGAGACGCGCCGCGTTCAGCGACTCGAACCTATCCAGCGGAAAAAAGACCTCGCCGCGCACGACCAGGCTGGAAGGCGGCCGGCCGGCGAACGTCCGATCGACCGGGATGTGTTTCGGCACGCTGTGGAGCGTGCGCAGGTTGGCCGTGACGCCCTCGCCCACTTCGCCGTCGCCGCGCGTCGCGCCCTGCACAAAGCGCCCGTCAAGGTAGGTCAGGACGACCGTCAGCCCGTCCAGTTTCGGCTCGACAACGTAGTCGAGGTGCATGTCCGGCGTCGGAAGCAGGCGGCCGATCCGGCTGCGCCACGCCCGCAAGTCATCGACGTTGAAGGCGTTCATCAGGCTGAGGATGGGCGCCGGATGCGCTACCTTGGGGAAGGCGTCCTGCAACGGCGCGCCGGCGCGCTGGGTCGGGGAATCCGGTGTGACCAGTTCCGGGTGCTCCGTCTCCAACGCGAGCAATTCGCTATAGAGCGCGTCGTACTCCGCATCGCTGATGACGGGCGCATCCAGGACATGATAGCGATGCAGGTGGAAGCGGATCTCTTGACGCAACTGGGCAATGCGGTCTTCAGGGTTCATCGGGCGCGGTCCTTCATGACGTGCGGGAGATCGACCGGTCTATGGCGCGGCCGCGGGCAGCAGGAAATCGCCGGCAGCCCAACCTTCAGTCCCGTCACCGAGGCGGATCTGCCACCAGCGGAACGAGTCCGCCTCTTCAGGCCCGTCCAGCACCAGGACGATCGACCCTTCGGCGGCGACCAGTACCGGCAGGTTGCGGGTGCTCGGCCCGTTGCGGACAGTCACGCCGACGCCGCCCGTGTTGGCGACAGAGGCGTAGTAACCGACCGTGATCTCCGGTGGAGGGACGGAGACATCAATGGTCGGCACGGGTGTCGTGGTGGCCATGACGGTCGGGGTGGGCCGCAGGACGGTCGCGGTGGGCGTCGGGATCGGCGGCGCGGTCAGGCGGATCAACGTCGGCGCGATCGCGGCCGTCTGCTCCGGAGGCCGCGCCAGGTATGACGCCAGCGCCGAAAGGGCGACCGCCAGACCTATCAGGGTGACGATCGCGCCAAGACCAAGCCAGAGCCAGGGGATCGGCGGTCGGGCCTGGCGGGTGGAAGGAGTCGGACGGTCATTATTGGTCATAAGCGACTGCGGGTTGGACCTGGTCACTGCCCGGACGGCAACGGTTCCACCTTGACAACAAGGAGCGCCAGGTCATCAAAGGGCTCGGCGTCACCGGTCCAGGCCGCCACATCATCGACCACGGCCCGCGCGATGGAGGCGGCATCCAGATGTCCGGCACGCGACAAAACGGCGGCGAGCCGGTCGTGACCGTAGGGCTGCCGCTGCGAATTCTGCGCGTCAGGCACGCCGTCACTGAACAGGAGCAGGCAATCACCGGGCAGCAACTGGATATGATACTCATCGAGGTTCAGGTCAGGGATCATACCCAGGAAACGCCCGCCGCCCTCCAGGGCCATGGTCTTGAGCCCGGGGCGCATGAGCAGCGGCCGCTCGTGGGCCGCGCGCACGTAGCGGAGGGCGCCGGTCGGCAGGTGAATGATGCCGTAGAAGGCGGTCACAAAGGCGTCGCGGCCGCTCTCGCGGGCGCTGCCAACAGTCATCAGCGCCTCGTGGACGCAGCAGGCCACTTCGGCGGGGGACAGCTTCCGCCTGGACTCCTGGAAGAACAGCGTCCGGGTGACGGCCATCATCAACGCCGCGTGCAGCCCTTTGTCGGCGACGTCGGCGATCAGGATGCCGATGTGGTCGTCATCGAGCTGGATCACGTCATAGAGGTCCCCGCCAACCGTGCGAGCCGGCGCCAGGAACGCGGCAAACCGGAAGCCGGGCGGCTGTGGCAGGTGCGCCGGCAGCAGGTCGCGCTGGACTTCTGCCGCCAGTTCCAGTTCGCGCTCGAGACGCTCTTTCTCGACCAGCTGCGCCTGCGCCGCCTGAAGGTTCAAGTACGCCTGCTGCAACAACGCGTTGCGCGACTGCAATTCGCGGATGTTCTGCTGGTCGATCTGGCGCAGACTGGCCAGCACGCGGCGGGTGATGTGGCGTGCCAGGCGCGGGTCAGCGGCGATCAGGACGTCGAACCGCTCGTCGGTGATTTCCAGCACCGTCAACTCGCTCAGGGCACGCACCGTCGCCATGCGCGGCCGGTCATCGAGCAGCCCCATTTCACCAAAGAACTGGGCCGGGCCGAGCGTGTTCAGCTCCACCTCGCCCTCGCCGTCTATGTGGCGCGAAACGACCGCTTCCCCTTTCTCAATGACGAAGAAGGTATGCTCGGTCGCGCCCTGACGCGTCAGGACCGCGCCGGCCGGATAGGTGCGGCACAGGGCGACGGAACGGATGGTATCCATGACCTGGTCATCCAGCCGTCCTTCGCGTGACTGCGAATCGCTCGCAGGGGCGTTTGCGTCAAGCATCGTTCTAAACGGCAGCGGCTAGTGCTCGCCTCGCTGGCGAATGTGGTCCAGGAGTCGCGCGACAGGCCAGGTATTGACAACCGCATCGGCCGTTGCCCAGCCGCGCTGGGCCGTCGCCAGACCGTAGTGGCGCAGGTCGAAGTCATCCGAGTGGTGGGCGTCGGTGTTGATCGCCAGGAGAACGCCGCGCTCCATCGCCCGTTGTACATGGACGTCGCGCAAGTCCAGCCGGGCCGGGTTCGCATTGATCTCCAGGATCGTGCCGGTGTCGGCCGCCGCCTGCAGGACGGCGTCCATGTCCAGGTCAGCGCCGGCGCGATCCGGCAACAGCCTGCCAGTCGGATGGCCGATGATGTCAACGTGGGGGTTGCGGATGGCGTTGAGCAGGCGTTGCGTGACCTGCTCGCGCGCCTGGCCGAGGCCTGTGTGCAGGCTGGCAATGACGATATCCAGTTCGGCCAGCACGTCGTCGGGATAATCGAGCGCGCCGTCTGCACGGATCTCCATCTCGGTGCCATGCAAGACGCGAAAATCGGGCCCCATCGCCTCATCGGCGGCGCGGACTTCGGCCGCCTGCTGCCTGAGCCGTTCGATCGACAGCCCGTTCGCCACGCCCAGACTGACCGAATGGTCGGTGATCACGATGGCCTTCAGCCCGCGCGCCTGGGCCGCCTGGGCCATCTCCAGGATCGACAGCCGGCCGTCGGACCAGGTGGTGTGGACGTGAAGGTCGCTCCGGAGTTCATCGAGTTCGACCAGTCGCGGCAGCTTGCCGGCCAGCGCGGCTTCGACCTCGCCGCGGTCCTCGCGCAGTCGCGGTGGAATGAAGGGCAGGCCAAGGACGCGATAGACGTCTTCCTCCGTCTCACATAGGATTTCCGGACCACCGTCGGCCGGGGTGAAGGCATGTTCATTCAGGCTCAGGCCCTTCGACAGCGCCATCTCGCGCAGGCGGACGTTGTGGGCCTTGCTGCCGGTAAAGTACGACAGCAGCGTGCCCCAGCGCTCAGCGGGCAGGACACGCAAGTCAACCCCCAGGCCATTGAACAGCGTCACATGCGATTTCGACGGTCCGCGCGCGTTGACCGTCTCAACATTCTCCAGCTGGGCGAAGCGGTCCATGACAGGGCCCGGATCATCGGCCGCCACCAGCAGGTCGATGTCGCCAATGGTATCGCGCATCCGGCGCAACGAGCCGCCGACAGCAGTCCGGGTTACCCCCGGCACCTCGGCCAGCGCGGCCAGCATGTGCTGGGCGATGGGCCAGGCCACGCCGACCGAGACCCGGTCATCCCCGTGCCGAGACAATGCCTCGATGCCGGCGATGATCTTGGCCTCAGATTTCTGGCCCATGCCGGGCAGGTCGCGGAGCTTTCCTTCTCGCGCGGCCGTGGCCAGCGCGTCCAGGGTCGTGATGCCGAGGGTGTCATAGACCTGCTTGACCCGCTTGGGTCCGAGTCCCTCAACGCGGAGCAGGTCGACCAGGGACGGTGGGATCTCCTGGGCCAGCTTGTCATAGAACTCGAGCCTGCCGGTCGTCAGCATCTCTTCAATCTTGGCTGCCAGGGTCTCGCCGATGCCGGGAATGTCGGTCAGCTTGCCTTCGGCGTAGACTACGTTGATGTCGCGGCCGAGAGCGTCAATGCTTTCAGCGGCTTTGCGATAGGCCAGAATGCGGTGGATCTGGTCGCCGCGAATCGACAGCATATCGGCCACCTTGTTGAAGATGTCGATGACCTCTCGGTTTCTCATGGCAGACGATTATACCCGCAATTCGGCGGAGGCATGGAACGGCCGGACGCTCTCATCAGGCGATCGCAGGCGGCCACCCAATTGACACCAGGATGATCGGGATCGGGGCAAAGGTTTGCCTTTTTCCCGCGCTGGTGATAAAGATAGAGCCTTCACAGGGATCACAGTCGTGTGATTCGTTGATA
>CAYRBP010000032.1:36391-40762 GCA_964422535.1 uncultured Ardenticatenaceae bacterium
AGAAGAAGAATGAAGAAGAGTCGTTTGTCATTGCTGATCGGAAGCCTCCTTGTGATCAGCCTGGTCCTGGCCGCCTGTACCGCAGGTGGAGCCGTGGAGCAGGCCGTCCAGGAAGCAGCCCCGACCCTGCAGGCGGCGGCCGAGGAACTCGCGCCGACCGTCCAGGCCGCGGTCGAGGAAGTAGCGCCGACTGTCGAGGCTGCGGTCGAAGAGATCGCGCCGACGGTTGAAGCGGTGGTTGAAGAAGTTGCCCCGACCGTTGAGGCAGCCGCAACCGCAGTTAGCGAAGCAGCCGGCGAGGCCATGGGCGATTTCGAGCCGATGGTTGTCTCCGCTCCGGACTGCGAGTACGGTGGTCTCTTCAAGGAGATCGCTGCCATCGATCCGCTGACAGTCCAGTTCAGCATGTGCGCCCCGGACCCGGCGTTCCCGTCGAAGGCGGCGTTCACCTCTTTCGCCATCCAGCCGTCTGAGTACCTTGAGGCCACCGGCGGCACGGGCGAACTGCTCGAAAAGCCGATCGGTACAGGCCCGTACATGGTCGACACCTGGAGCCGCGGCGAGGAACTCGTCTACAAGCGCAACGACAATTATTGGGGTGAACCGGCCGTGTCCGAGACACTCGTCTTCCGCTGGCAGACCGAGTCGGCCGCCCGTTTGCTCGAGCTGCAGTCGGGAACGGTTGACGGTATCGACAACCCGGCTCCGGATGACTTCGAGGCCATCGCTGCCGACCCGAACCTTCAGTTGCTGGAGCGCCCGGCGCTGAATGTGTTCTACATCGGCATGAACAACACCTTTGCGCCGTTCGACAACCCGCTGGTCCGCCAGGCGATCGCCATGGGCATCGACCGCCAGCGCATCGTCGACAACTTCTACCCGGCCGGTTCGGAAGTCGCGTCGCACTTCACCCCCTGCTCCATCCCGAACGGGTGCGCAGGCGAGCCGTGGTACGAATTCAATCCGGAAATGGCCCGCGAGTTGCTGGCCGAAGCCGGCTACCCGGATGGCTTCACGACCGAGATCGCTTACCGTGACGTGGTCCGCGGCTACCTGCCGGATCCCAACATCGTTGCCCAGGACATTCAGGCCCAGCTGGCTGAGAACCTGAACATCACGGCCGAGATCGTCGTGATGGAGTCCGGCGCGTTCCTCGATGCGGCCGACAGCGGCCAGCTGGAGGGCCTGCACCTGCTGGGTTGGGGCGCAGACTATCCGGACATGACCAACTTCGTCGACTATCACTTCGGCGCCGGTTCGTCCGCGCAGTTCGGCGAGAAGTTCACCGACCTGACCGACATCCTGGCCCAGGCGGCGTCGCTCGCCAGCGATGAGGAACGCGCGCCGCTCTACGAGCAGGCCAACAACCTGATCCGCGAGTATGTCCCGATGGTTCCCGTCGCCCACGGCGGCTCCGGTGTTGCCTACCTGGCGACCGTCACGGACGCTCACGTCAGCCCGCTGGGCAACGAGGCCTTCTCGAAGATGGACCCGGGCAAGGACACCTTCGTCTGGATGCAGAACGCTGAGCCGATCAGCCTGTACTGCGCCGACGAGACCGACGGCGAGTCGCTGCGCGCCTGCGAGCAGGTCACGGAAGCGCTGCTGGCGTATGAAGTGGGCGGCACGGCCGTGGAGCCGGCGCTGGCCACCGGATGCGAGGCCAACGAAGACCTGACGGTCTGGACATGCACCCTGCGCGAAGGCGTGACCTTCCACGACGGTTCCGCGCTCGACGCGAACGACGTGGTCATGACCTACGTCGTCCAGTGGGATGCCGCGCACCCGCTGCACGTCGGCAACACCGGCGCGTTCTCCTACTTCTCCGCTCTGTGGGGTGGTTTCCTGAACCCACCGGCCGAGTAAGCAAGACCCCGCGCCGGGCCGGACCTGCGTCCGGTACCTGAACCATGATGGTGGGGTGGTCTTCCCCGTGAGACCACCCCACCCTGATCATCCGTTGGTCGACACGTGCGTTCGAACGTTACCTCATGACCCAATATGCACTTCGCCGCCTCCTCGCGGCCATTCCGGTCATCATCGGCGTCCTCATCGTCACGTTCGCGCTGGCCCGCGCAATCCCGGGCGAGCCTTGCACCGCCATGTTCGGCGAAAAGGCGACGCCCGAGATCTGCGCCATCTTCAACGCTGAAAAGGGTCTCGACAAACCCATCACAACCCAATTCGCCATTTTCGCCACGGACATGGTTCGCGGTGACTTCGGCGAGTCCATCCGCTTCAAACGCAACGTGAGCGAGATTTTGATCGAGCGACTGCCGACGACCGTCGAATTGGGCATGGCGGCCCTGTTTATTGCGGTCATCATCGGCATCCCCCTCGGCATCATCTCGGCCGTCCGTCGCAACTCGGCCATCGACGTCGGCACCATGATCGGCGCGAACATCGGCGTCTCAATGCCCGTCTTCTGGCTGGGCCTGATGCTGGCCTACATCTTCGCCCTTGTGTTGAAGGACACGCCCTTCGCTCTCCCGCCCAGCGGCCGTCTATCGGCCGGAGTCACTTCGGTGCCATTTTACGAGGTGTTCGGGTGGACCCTGCAGCCGGGCACGGCAAGCGGGAACCTGATGACGTTTCTTGCCAACTTCTACGTCTTCAACTCGATCATCACAGGTGACTGGGTCGTCCTGACCGACGCCATCCGGCACCTGATCCTGCCGGCCGTCGCGCTTGGCACCATCTCGTTGGCCATCATCGCCCGCATGACCCGGTCAGCCATGCTGGAAGTCCTGGGCCAGGACTACGTCCGGACGGCGCGGGCCAAGGGCTTGAAGGAAAACGTGGTCATCATGAAGCACGCGTTTCGTAACGCCTTGCTGCCGATCGTGACCATCGTCGGCCTGCAACTCGGCCTGGTTTTGAGTGGCGCGATCCTGACCGAGACGATCTTCGGACTGTCCGGCGTCGGCCGCAGCCTGTATGAGGCGATCACCGCCCGTGACTATCCCATCATCCAGGGATTCGTCGTCGTCATCGCCATCGGCTACGTGTTCATCAACCTTGTGGTGGATCTGTCTTATGCAATCCTGGATCCGCGGATCCGCTACGACTAAGCGATGACAGCAGCCACCGACACCCCCCAACCGAAAGTCGCCGAGATCATCCTCGACGATCCGACTGCCGGGAGCATCTCCGACTATCGCTCCAACAGCCTCTGGCGGCTCACGTTCCGGCGCCTGTTCAAGCAGCGCTCGGCCGTCGTTGGACTGATCATCCTGGCCCTGCTCATCTTCGTGGCGATATTCGCCCCCGTCATCGCGCCCTACGACCCTGAGCAGGTACTGATCGGCGTGGAAGACATCAAGAAGCGGGAAGGCCCGTGCATCCACTTGCTCGGCTGCCCGCGCGATCAGCCCCAACACCTGATGGGCGTCGATGGCAATGTCCGCGATACCTTCAGCCGCGTCCTTTACGGCTCGCGCGTCTCGCTGATGGTCGGTTTTGCCACCGTCAGTTTCGCTGTCATCACCGGCACGTTGCTGGGCGCCATCTCCGGCTATTTCGGCGGCGTGACCGACAATCTCATCATGCGCGTCCTGGACGTCGTCCTGGCCTTCCCCTTCCTGCTACTGGCCATCGCCGTCGTCAGCGTCCTGGGGCCAGGGCTGACAAACGCCATGCTGGCCATCGCGATCATCAGCATCCCGATCTACGCCCGCGTGACCCGCGCCAGCGTGCTGTCGGTCCGCGAGCAGTCCTTCATTGAGGCGTCTCGGGCGCTTGGCGCGAGCGACTGGCACATCCTCTTCGGCCGCATCCTGCCCAACGCGCTGCCGGCCCTGATCGTCGTCGCCACGTTAGGCGTCGCCACGGCCATCCTGGACACGGCCGCGTTGTCGTTCATCGGGCTCGGCGCGCAGCCGCCGACGCCTGAGTGGGGGTCCATGCTGGCGACGGAACGCAACCAGGTCTTCAGCGCGCCGCACCTCGTCTTCTTCCCCGGCCTGGCCATCATGGTCACCGTGCTGGCGTTCAACCTGATCGGCGACGGCCTGCGCGACGCGCTGGACCCGCGCCTCGTGCACGGATCGGCGAAGGACTAGCAGCCACGGACAAGCCGTTGTCGCGCGAGCGGGCAGCGGGTTTGCTCAGGACGAGAGAACAAAACGAAAAGACCCGGAAGCTCCGGGTCTTGTTGTTCAAGCGACAGGCCACCGCCGGGCAGCTATCACGAGACAGCCCTGACCGCCGCCAGCGCCCCGTCATAGTCGGGGTGCTGGGCGATCTCCGGCACGTACTCGACATAGGAAATCTTGCCGTCACGGCCGATGACGAAAATCGATCGCTGAAGCAGGCGGTACTCCTTGATGGCCGTGCCGAACTTGTGGCCGAAGTCGAGATCGTAGTGATCCG
>CAYRBP010000033.1:0-40737 GCA_964422535.1 uncultured Ardenticatenaceae bacterium
GGCAGCGGCCGCCCCAGCATCACCTGGCCCGAATCCGTCGACCAGGCCCTCTGCTTCGGCTGGATCGACGGCATCCGCCGCAGCCTGGGCGACGAGAGCTATACCATTCGCTTCACGCCGCGCCGGCGCGGCAGCAACTGGAGCGAGGTCAACACGAAGCGCATGCTAGAGCTGATCGACCAGGGCCTCGTCCACCCGGCCGGGCTGGCCGCGTTCGAGGCGCGGGATCCGGCGAAGACGGCCTTATACTCATATGAACTGCCCCGGGTTCTGGACGAGCCATGCGAAGCCCAACTCCGGGCCAACGAGGAAGCCTGGGCTTTCTGGCAATTGCAGTCACCATCGTACCAGAGGACGGTTGCCGGGTACATCATGAGCGCCAAGAAAGAAGAGACGCGGCAACGCCGTATAGCGGAGTTGATAAACGACTCTCAGGCCGGCCGCCGCATGGCAAGGTTTGTCCGCAGCGGCGATTAGCTTCGCCCGACCACTTTCTCCCCGGCACCCGCCGGCCGCGCCCCCCATCATTGCCGAGTCCCTTTGCAGCCGTCATAATCAGTCCAACCTGGTCACAGAATACACATGCCTTCATTGCCTACAACCAGACGGCTGCGATGGACGCAGCTCTTACTCATTGTCCTGACCTTTGTGAGTATTGGCGTGGAAAGCGCCGCTGCCGATCCGCGTCAGGACGACCCGCGCCCGCTGACCATAGCGCCCACCCCGGTCGCGGAAGTCGGCGCGCCGGTGATCGTCAACGATGAGGTCCTGTTCCGAATTCAGACGCGCCTCGGCTCGATCACACCGAGCGAACGCGCTGCGCTCATCTCCGAACACATCAGTCGTCTGGCGAACAACCCATTCACCGGCGAGATCGTCATTACGGTCATCGATTCCGAAGGCATGACCGATGTTGTCGCCGGTGAAGACATCATCGTAACCGTGACCGATGCGGATGCCGCCGCGGAAGGACGCGAGCGGCAGGAACTCGCGCAGGAGTGGGCGACGGCCGTCCAATCGGCCATCATCGCCGGACAGTCAAGTCAAAGTGTCCAGGCGCTGGCTACCAGTCTCGCGATCAGCTTCTTCATCCTCCTTGTTCTGGTTGTGCTGATCTGGCTAATCGATCGTCTCGCGGATTGGCTGGTGGACAAACTCGACCCGAGCACCGGGCCGGCGCGCCTGCCGCGGACGCTGGCGCGTTCGGAATTTTATCAGACCGGCCAGTTCAGCCGTCTGGTGCGCGCCCTCCTGCGCGCCTTCAAGGTCATCCTTGCCATCCTCCTGATCACCGTCGCTATCCCGCTCGTTCTGCGGTCATTCTCGCAGACACGCGAGTTAGGCGAGCGTCTGATTCAGATGATCCTGGCGCCGCTCGCCATCCTGTGGGACAGCCTCATCGAGTCGCTGCCGAACATCATCTTCCTGCTCGTCCTTGCGGCTCTGACATGGCTGGCGATCAAACTGGCGCGCCTGTTCTTCCGGGAGGTCGAGCGTGGGGTCATCCGCCTGCCGTCTTTCGAGCCGGAATGGGCCGGCTTCACGGCCAAGATGGCTACCTTCCTGCTGGTGATCATCGCCATCATCATCGGCTTTACCTCGCTGCCGCTGAGCCGGACGCCGGTCTTCCAGGGGATTAGCGCCTTCCTGGCCCTGTTGATCACCCTGTCGTCCACGTCAGCCATCGCCAACATCATCGCCGGGATCATCCTGACCTACACCGGCGCGTTCAAGCTGGGGGATATCATCCGCATCCAGGAGTCGCAGGGCGAAGTCGTCGGCAAGTACCTGCTGACAACCCGGATCAGGACCTTCAAGAACGAGAACGTGTCTATTCCGAACGCGCTGGTCCTCAGCACATCGGTGACCAACTTCAGCCGCATGGCCAAGAGCCAGGGACTGGCGCTGCATACGACGGTCACAATCGGCTACGACGTGCCCTGGCAACAGGTCCACGAGCTGCTGATAGCGGCCGCGCTAGACTGCGAGCATATGCTCAAGGAGCCGCCGCCCTTTGTCCTGCAGACAAGTCTCAACGACTATAACGTCAGCTACGAACTGAACGCCTACACCACGAAACCGGAGATCCTGCCCCGGCTCTACTCAGACCTCCATCGGGCCATCCAGACCCGCTTCAACGCCGCGGGCATCGAGATCATGTCCCCCAACTATCTGGCCCTGCGCGACGGCAACGACATCACCATCCCGCCGGACTCCTTTCCGCCGGGCTATCAGGCACCGGCATTCCGGATAAAGAATACGTCCGGCGAGTGACAGGCTCGCGAGTCACTTCAACCCGGCATCACGCCGCATCAACGGGAGCAACACCATGCACTGGTGGCAGACCGGCATCATCTATCAGATTTACCCGCGCTCGTTCCAGGACTCGAACGCCGACGGCGTCGGCGACCTTAACGGCATACGACAGCGGTTGGACTACCTCCAGTCGCTGAACATCGACGCCATCTGGATTTCGCCCATCTATCCGTCTCCCATGAACGACTTCGGCTACGACGTTGCGGACTACACCGACATCCACCCGCTCTTCGGCACGTTGGACGACTTCGACCGGCTGCTGGCTGAGGCGCACGGCCGCGGCCTGCGCGTCGTGCTCGACCTCGTGCCCAACCACACCTCGGACGAGCACCCGTGGTTCATCGAGAGCCGCAGCAGCCGCAACAACCCAAAGCGAGACTGGTATATCTGGCGCGACCCTGCCCCGGGCGACGGCCCGCCTGAGACGCGCCTGCCCAACAACTGGCAGAGCCACTTCGGCGGCGACGCCTGGACCTATGACCCGGCAACCGGCCAGTTCTACCTGCACCAGTTTCACCGGTCGCAGCCGGAGCTCAATTACCGCCACCCCGACGTGCTGCCGGCCATGCTGGACAACATGCGCTTCTGGCTCGACCGCGGCGTCGACGGCTTCCGGGTTGACGTGCTCTGGCTGATGCTGAAGGATGAGCACCTGCGCGATGAGCCGGTAAACCCGAACGCGCCGGCCGATGCCCGGCCGTTCGATCGGCTGAGCCACGTCTACACCGCCGACGTTCCCGGCATCGAGGAGATCGTCGGCCGCATGCGCGCCGTGCTGGACGAATACGACGAGCGGATGATGGTCGGCGAGATCTACCTGCCCCTCGGCCAGCTCATGGCCTACTACGACCACGGCTGCCACCTGCCGTTCAACTTTCAGCTTATCAACACCCCGTGGACGGCGCGGGCCGTGGGTGAGTATATTCAAGCGTACGAGGCGGCGCTGCCGCCCGACGGCTGGCCGAACTGGGTGCTGGGCAACCACGACCAGCACCGCCTGGCGACGCGTGTCGGGCCGGCGCAAGCGCGCGTGGCCCAGATGCTGCTGCTCACCCTGCGCGGCACGCCGACCTGCTACTACGGCGACGAGATCGGCATGCAAGACGTGCCCATCCCGTTTGACGAGTGCATGGACCCGGCCGCGCTGCAGCAGCCGGCGTTGTTCGAGATCTGGGGACGCGACCCGGAGCGGACGCCGATGCAGTGGGACGGTTCGCCCAATGCCGGCTTCACGCCGGCGGGCATCAAGCCGTGGCTTCCCCTGGCGGCCAACTACCAGGAGCGCAACGTTGCCTTGCAGGAATTAGACCCGCGCTCGATGTTGAGGCTGTTCCGGGCGCTGGCGGCCGCGCGCCGGGCCGAACCGGCCCTGAACCGGGGCAGCTTCGCGCTCGTGGAGACCGGCTGCGACGACGTCCTGGCCTATCGGCGTGAGGATGCCGAAGGCGATGGTTTTCTGGTCGTGCTGAACTTTGGCACGACGGCGCGCACGCTCGACCTGACGTCGGCCGTCGGTCAGCGGCGGCCGGTGGTTGTGCTCAGCACCGCGATGGACCGCGACGGCACGATCGACCCGGCACAGGTCGCGCTGCGGCCGGATGAGGGCCTGCTACTGCGCCTCAGGGGTTAAGGCGCTTTGAAGCGGAGGCAGAGCGCCGCCGCACCGGCCGATCCCGGCGCGAGCGAGGCGCGCCCCGCTTCCGCTAGACCAGCTTCAGCAGTTCGTCATACTCCATGTAGAAGTTGTTGACGATTGAATCCGGATCGGGGATGAGGCCGGCATCGGTGGCGATGCCGAGCATGATCTGGCCGGCATAGCTCAGGATGCTGATGCCGATGCCCAGGCGGCCTGATTGCGGCACCCAGAACATCAGGCTCTCAATCGGCTGGCCGGCCATGTAGAGCGGGATGGGCGGGCCGGGGACGTTGGTCATCACCGCCGTCGCCTTGGCGGCGAAGATCTTCAGGACAAGGTTCTCAATCACCTGCGGCGAGACGCCCATGCCGGCCAGGATGTCGAGCGACACCGGCGCGTCCAGCGAATTCTTGTGGGCGTCCATGTTCTTCTGCACGGTTGCCAGGCGCTGCTTCAGGTCATGGATGCCGACCGGCAATTCGGCGAAGACGAGGCCAAAACGGTTGCCCATCTCGCCCATCTCTTCCGGCTTCCGCAGGTTGACCGGCACAACGGCGCGAATGGTGACGCCTTCGGTCGGCTCGCCGCGACCTTCCAGGTATCGACCCAGCGCGCCGGCCACGGCCGTGATCATCAGGTCATTGATCGTTGCCCCGGTCGCCTTGCGGATCGCCTTCACCTCGCCCAGCGGCAGCGGGCGCGACCAGGCGGCGCGCTTGGCCACGCCGAGTGTCCCCTTGAACGCGGTCTTCGGGTCAGCGCTCATCAGGACCAGTTTGCTTGCCGTATAAGTGTAGTCAGCTCCCTGCTCGACCAACTGGCGCGGGCGGTCGTGGTTAAGATAGGACTCAAGGCCTTCGATCAGCGTTCGGCGGCCGACGTCGACCCCCGTGCCAAACCAGGCCGACGCGCGCTGGGCCAGCGCGCCAAGCGTGTCGCTGCGCAGCAGGGCGCCGTTCTCCTCAAAGGGGACCAGTTCGCCGCCGGACGAGGGGGCGGCCGCGCCCGGCGTCATCTCCGTCAGTGCCAGCAGGACCCCGACCAGGGCCATCCCATCGGCGATGCAGTGGTGCAGGCGGACGATCAGCGCCCCCTTGTCGCCATAGCCCTCGACGACGTGCATCTGCCAGAGCGGTTTGCTGAAATCGAGCGGCGTCGACATGAGATCGCTGACCAGGTGCTGCAGCGCCAGTTTGTCGTGCGGGTGAGGCAGCGAGATGCGATGCAGGTGAGCCTTCAGGTCGAATCGCGGGTCCGCCTCCCAATAGGGCGGGGCAAGAGGCAACCTCGGCTTGACCACGCGCTGCCGGAAGCGCTCGAAGCTCAGCAGGCGCGTTTCGATCAGCGCGCGGAGGTGGTCAAAGTCAAGCGGTCTGGCAAACGTCAGGACCCCGGACACCATCATCAGGTTTGTGGGATGCTCCATCTTCAACCAGGCCGCGTCTACGTTGGAGAGGGGGATAACCTTCGATGCCATAACCTCGTATCACCGTCAGGAACGATTACTCTGCTGCTGCTGAAAGTAAGCCTGTTGCTGCTGTCGATTGTTGGGCTTCGGGGACTGGTCGAGCAAATCGGGCTGCTCGATGCCCAGCTTCACCAGCAGCCGGCGGCCAACCCGCGCGTCCCAATCATAGAGGACATAGGTCCTGGCCAGCCTGTCGTGCCAGCCTCGTCGGTTCTCGTCCACCAGGACCACCAGGAAGCCAAGAAAGAAGATGATGCCCGAGATGAAGTATCCGAGCACGCGGATGATGGCCTGGCGCAGCTTGAGCTTTTCACCGCTTTGCGAGACAACGCGCAGTCCCACCAACGCTTTTCCGGGCGTTTTCCCGATCAACATCCAGAAGAAGATCTGGTAAGTGTCAAAAACCAGGACATTGATCAAGAAAGCGGCGACGATGCTGGTCAGGGTCGTGCGGGGCGCCGGGACTTCCAGATTGGCAATGAACGGGATCGACTCGATCAGCTGCTGGATGCCCAGGAACGAAAGGACCAGGCTGGTTACTGCTACCGTCACAAAGACGGAGACGACAATGATCAGCACGTCGAGCACAAACGCCAGCATCCGGGTAACGAACCCGGCATAGTGGCCCCGCAGGTTTAGCGAGTAGTCATCGATCCTAACCATGGTGCGGGGGGCCCTTCTTCTCGGCAACCAGTTCCTGGATCTCCGGTGAAGGAGCCGGAAACTCCCCTCGAGGGGGTCTTCGCAGGAGCCTGCGGACGAGCGTCTCCGCCAATACATCGGCCGAAACCGTCTTCGCCCGAACTTCTTCGACGACTTCGCCGGCCAGGCCCACGCTCTGCTGCTGGACAAGCTCAGCCACTTCGGGGTTGGCGGCCAGGAAGCTGACGATGTCGTTGATCACGTCCTCGACGCCCGACCGGGCCAGCGCCCGGCTGCGCGGTTCCTCGGCCCGGCCGATGTCGATCCAGCGCTGGACGTTCTTCTCGCCGCTCTCAACAGCGGTATCCCACCAGCGGCCGACAAAGCCGGTGAAACAGTTGCGGACGAACGGGCTGG
This sequence comes from uncultured Ardenticatenaceae bacterium, assembly GCA_964422535.1. Lineage (GTDB taxonomy): Bacteria > Chloroflexota > Anaerolineae > Promineifilales > Promineifilaceae > Promineifilum. The sequence continues at coordinate 6,480 of CAYRBP010000033.1, forward strand.
CGACCTTGCCCGACATGCGTGCCGTCTTTTCGACCATCGCCTGCCAGACCGGGAACCGCTCGCGAAGGTACTCGGCGCCGTCAAAGGCCATGCCGACCAGGGCATAGCGGGCCAGGTCGGTGGGCGTCTCTTCCTCCGGTGTCAGGGCCGGGAGCGGGCCGCCCTCGCGGATGCGCGTTTCCCATTCGTCGAGGCGGCGCGTCAGTTCGGCCGACCCTTCGACCGCACCGCCGACGAGCAACCGGACGAGCGAGCGGTAGGCATCGAAGGCGACCTCGGCCGAGGGCTCGGCGGGCAACGTCTGCGGTGCAGGGGCCGGGACCGGCGCGCCGGACTCGAAAGGCAGGGTCTCCGCCGGCAGCGGCTGCTCGGCGATTGGCGGGCGAACCTCGACAATCTCTTCCGGCTCGGCCGGTTGCGGCCCATAAACGACGGTGGTCCGGGTCTGTTCTGTCATGGTGAGTATTCAGTATATTGGATACCGGCTTAGTTTGCCATTGTAAGGAGAAGGTGCGGACCGGCGCGGGTCAGGTGCGATGCCTGCGCGCAGGCTGCCAGGCACGGAGGAGGGCCTGCTCATCGACCGCATCGAGCGCCTTCGGCGGCCGCGTATTGACCAGCATGGCGATGATGTCCCCGTCGCGTGGATCATGCTCGACGCGGTAGCCGAGGCGGCGGTGGAGCGCGATCGAGCGTTCATTCTCGGCCGACGCCCCGCCCACCAGGCGCGGCAGGCGCAGTTCGTCGAAGGCATAGTCGATCACCCGCAGGCATGCCTCGTGTGCGTAGCCCTTGCCCCAATAGTCCCGACCGAAGGCAAAGCTCATCTCAACATCGATCGGGTTGAAGCCGTCGTCGACTTCGTCCGGGAACCGCGAATCACGCGCCCACGGTCCAAGCCGCACCAGGCCGATGACCTTGCCGGTCTCCTTCAGTTCAACAGCAAAGGCGTGAAACTCCGAAAACCTGGCTTCGGTGATGCGGAAGTGGAGCCAATCGCGTGACTCCTCGACGGTCCGCGTGTCGCCGCAGTACATCCGGCAGACGTCCGGGTCGGAGTAGACCTGTTCGTGGATGTCATCCAGGTCGCGCAGCTCGAAAACGCGCAGGATCAGACGGTCGGTCTCGAAGCGAGTGGTGGCGGCCATAGTCCGATTATAGCAGCGTTCCGGTTCTCTCCCTCCTGGCGAAGGTCGGCCCGGGAAAACCGTTTCCGATGACCCGTGCGGCGGCGAGTGCGACGGGAGTACTCGCCGCCTCGATCCGCCCATGTTACAATGCCGCCCATGCTGATCCATCATGAACTCGCCGCGGCCGTCAGCCAAGCCCTGCTCCGGGCACAGACGGCAGGCGACCTGCCCGCATTTGACTTGCCGGCCGTCACCGTCGAGCGCCCGCGCGAGGCGTCGAACGGCGACTACGCCACGGCCGCCGCGCTGCAGCTGGCCAGGCCGGCCCGCATGGCGCCGATCAAGATCGCCGAAGCCATCGCCAGGCACATGGAGCGGCCGCCGTACCTGTCTGAGATCGCCGTCGCCCCGCCGGGCTTTCTCAACTTCCGGCTGGGGCTGGACTGGCTCCAGGCATTGCCGGAGCGTATCCTGGCCGAAGGCGACCGCTACGGCCACTTCGATCTGGGAGCGGGCAAGCGGGCCCAGGTCGAGTGCGTCAGCGCCAACCCGACCGGGCCGATCACCCTCGGCCGCACCCGGGGCGGCGTCATCGGGGACACGCTGGCCCGCGTCCTGCGCGCCGCCGGCTATGACGTCACGCTCGAATACTATTACAACGATGCCGGCCGCCAGGTCATGCTCCTGGGGGAATCGGTCAAGCTGCGCTACATGCAGCTGGCCGGCCATGACGTCGAGCTGGGCGAAGACCACTATCAGGGAGACTACATCGTCGACCTGGCCCGCGAGCTGTATGACCAGTACGGCGCGCGGCTGGCCGACCAGCCGACGGAAGTGTTTTCCGAGTTCGCCCGCGACCGCATCTCCGCCCAGCAGAAGGCCAGCCTGGCGGCGATCAACATCCACTTCGACGTCTATTTCCGCGAGCAAAGCCTCTATGAGACCGGCGCGGTGTGGGAAACGCTGGAGGCGTTGCAGACCCGCGGTTACGTCTATGAGCAGGACGGCGCGAAGTGGTTCCGCAGCACCGAGTTCGGCGACGACAAGGACCGCGTCCTGGTCAAGGCCAGCGGCGAGCCGACCTACCGCATGCCGGACATCGCCTATCACTTTGACAAGGCCCGGCGCGGCTTCGACCTGGTCGTCGATATCTTTGGCCCGGACCACCACGCCACCGCGCCGCAGGTGCTGATGGGCGTGCGGGCGCTCGGCTACGACTCCGCCTTCGTCTACACCCTGCTGCACCAGATCGTCACCCTCGTTCGCGGCGGCGAGCCGGTCAAGATGAGCACCCGGCGCGGCCTGTACGTGACGCTGGATGAACTCGTTCGGGAGACCGGCGCCGACCCGATCCGCTATTTCATGATCTCCCGTTCAGCCAATAGCCCGGTCGATTTCGACCTGGACCTGGCCGTGGAACAGTCGGACAAGAATCCGGTCTACTACATCCAGAATGCCCACGTGCGTTGCGCCGGCATCTTCCGCAAGTGGGCCGAAGCCGGGTACGAGCCGGACGCCGACCGCCACGCCGACATGAGCCTGCTGACTCACGAGCGTGAGATCGCCTTCCTGCGCAAGGCGGCCGAACTGCCCGACGTGCTGGAGATGATCGCCACACTCTATGAACCTCACCGGCTGTCGTTCTATGCCTATGACCTGGCGGCCCTGTTTCACCAGGCCTACGAGGAGTGTCGAGTGCTGCACACCGACGTGCCGGAACCGCTGCGGCTGGCCCGGCTGCGCTTCTACCGGTCGGCCAGGGCGCTATTCGCCCATGTGCTGGACCTGATGGGCATGAGCGCGCCCGAAGTCATGTGACGTTGGTCCGAGGTAGTCCATGATCGTTGAAGACTCCGGCATCGCCAACGAGCAACCCCCGGACCATCCGGCGGCGCTGAACCGGGCGCGCTACTCGTTGATCGCCTACAACCAGTCCGAGATGATCGATGTCAGCTGTACCGACATTGACGATCTCCTGAACCGGATTCAGCCCGGTTACTTCCACTGGATCACCGTCCGCGACGTGCATGATGAGGCGGAACTCTGGCGGCTGCTGGACCACTACCAGCTGGACCCGTTCATCCTGAACGAAGTCCTGGATGAGGCGGCGATGCAGTTCGAAACGGAGTACGAGAACTGCCTCTATCTCGAGTACATGGTGCCGTTCTTCAACCCCGACGCCAACCATATCGTTGAGAGCAAAGGTTCGTTCATCCTCGGCCGCGACTACCTGATCCTCTACGAGCAACACGTCCACGGCCTCTTCGCCCGCACGCGCAGGCGCATCCTCAGCCACCAGACGAAGGCCCAGCGCTACGGGCCGGACTACCTGCTTTACCTGCTGCTCCGGGCGGCGATTGTCGAACACTTCCAAATGAGCTTCAAGCGCCTGACGCTGCTGCTTGAGGCGCTCGAGGACCGCGTGCTTGAGTCGCACGGCGAAGACCAGATCTACCGCGAGATCCTGGACTCTCGCGGGGAAGTGAAGCCCTGGAACGAGCCGCTGCTGGAGATTGAGGACTTCCTCGAGTTCGTCAAGGATGCTGAGTCGAAGTTCATCACCGACGAAGTCGGCCGGCTGTTCAGCAAGTCGCTGTACCGCGAAGTGGAAGACCTGCTGGATTACCACGAGCGGATGCGGGGCTGGATGAAGGAAATCATGGACCTGCACGAGAACAACGTGGTCAAGAATTCCAACCGGATCGTCCAGACCTTGACCGTCGTCTCGACCATCTTCCTGCCCCTGACCTTCATCGCCGGCGTCTATGGCATGAACTTCCGCTACATGCCCGAACTCGACCAACCCTGGGCCTATCCGGCCACGCTGCTGCTCATGCTGGCCGTGGCCCTGATCGGCCTGGTCTACATGCGCCGCCGCCGCTGGTTCTAGGCCCCGCTTCGTCTGCCGGCCCCCACATGCCCGCGCCCGCCCTATCCCTGCGCGCCGTCACCAAGCGCTACGGCGACCTGACAGCCGTGGCCGATCTCAGCCTCGATGTCGAGCCGGGCGAAATCCTTGGCTTCCTGGGGCCAAACGGCGCGGGCAAGACGACGACGATCCGCCTGCTGACCGGCTTCCTGCGGCCGACATCCGGCACCGTGCAGCTGCTGGGCCACGACCTGAACGACAACCGGGCCGCGATGGCCGCCCGCGCGCGCCTCGGCTTCGTGCCGGACGTGGCCGGGCTGGACACGACGGCGACCGGCCGCGGGCTGCTGGACGACCTGGCCGCGCTGCAGGGGCGGCCGCCGGTCGACCGGGAACGAATCATCGCCGCGCTCGACCTGAACCCAGGCGACCTGCGCCGGCCGATGGGCCGCCTGTCCCGCGGCACGCGCCAGAAGATCAACATCGTTCAGGGTCTGCAACACCGGCCGGACGTGCTGGTGCTCGACGAACCGACGGAAGGACTGGACCCCCTGGCCAAGCGGGCGCTGTTCGACCTGCTGGCCGAGGCGCGCGGTCGCGGGGCGACCATCTTCTTCTCGTCCCACGTACTGGCAGAAGTCGAGGAACTGTGCGATCGGGTGGCGCTCATCCGCGGCGGCCGCCTGGTGGCCGTTGACGCCGTCAACCGGCTGCGCGCCCACCTGCAGCGGCGCGTGTCGCTCGTCCTCGCGCCGGATACCGGGGCGGAGGGCATCGCCGCCCGGCTGGGCAGCACGGCGGGCGCCGGCGCGGTCGTCGAGCGCGACGGGCGCTGGGAGTTCCTGGCCGACGATCTGCCGGCCGTGCTGCGGCTGCTGGCCGAGCTGCCCGTAGCCGACGTCATCATCCAGCCGCCGTCGCTGGAAGAAGTCTTCCTGAGCTATTACCGCCCGGAAGCCGGCAGCGGAGATGGCCTTGAGTAGTCGCGCGACGGTCGGGCAGGCAGGGAGCGGACGCCCATCGGTCGTCGTTGTCCTGCTCATCGCCCTTTCGATCTTCAGGCGGCGCAGAGGGTCGCTGCTGGCCTTCGCCGGGGGTGCGGCCTTCTTCCAGGCGCTCGTCGCCGTCAGCTTCCCGGCGATCGGCGGCATCGAGACGGTCACCAGCGTCATCGGCACATTTCCCGACGGGCTGCGCGCCCTGCTGAAGCTGGCTCCCAATTTGCAGGCGGGCTTCGGCGCGCAGGACTATCTGGCCTTCACCTGGTTCCACCCCGTGTTTCTCGGCCTGGGCTCGGCCTTCGTCGTCGGCCGCGCGGCCGGCGGGCTGGCCGAGGCGGTGGAGCGCGGATCGGTCTACCTGACGCTGAGCCGGCCGGTGCCGCGATGGACACTGGTGGCAGGCGTGGCGCTGGAGATGTTCGCCGGGCTGGGCGTCTTCGTGCTGGCCTCCTGGCTGGGCATGGTCGCCGGCGTGGCGAGCGCCGGGCTGGGGCCGTTACCGCTCGACCGCTATCTGCTGGTCGCCCTGGCTGCCTGGGGGCTGTTCGCCGCGCTGGGGGGCGGATCGCTGGTCATCAGCAGCGTCCTCAGCCGGGCCTCGCTGGCGGGCGGGCTGGCGGCGGCCTGGACGTTGCTCTCGTTCGTGCTCGACGTGATCCCGGCCGTCTACAACTCGCCGCTGGCCTGGTTGAACCCGTGGCACTACTACTTCCCACAGGAGATCGTCGCCACCGGCCAGCTGCCGGCCGGCGGGCTGCTTGTGCTGGTTGCCTGGGCGCTGGCCGGCACGGGCGCGGCGGCCGTCCTCTTCTCGCGCCGCGACCTCGGATAGGTGCGAAGCGATCACGGACCGGGTTCACACCCTGCCCGTGATCGCTGGGCTACAAGTCACCCGCCCGTTCCGGGTTCGCGCGTAGCGTCGCGGGCGGCCTCTATCTGACGAAGCGCAGCACCTCGCTGCCGACCGAGTTACGGAAGATCGTCGTCGAGCCCGACTGCTCAAAGCTCGTCGCTGACCGCAGCGCGTTCCAGTAAGCCTGCTCCTGCTCCATGATCGACGACGGCTGGCATTCCCGGGTCGAGTTCTGCAGGTTGGTGGCCGAGAACGTGCCGTTGCTCCCGGCGGTGTAGTTGGCCGAGTAAGTGTTGCAGCCGCTGTTGCCGCTGACGATGCCCTCTCCGCTGAACGTCGCATCGATGACCGTCCCGGACTGCGTCGAGACGCCGTTGATGGCGATGGCGAACAGCTTTTGGCCGGCCAGCGGGTTCGGCGGCGGCGTGGGCTGGGGGTTCTCCGTCACGGTGACGATCTGCTCGCGGATGTCGACCTGGCCGGCAGCGTTGCGCGCCTCCAGACGGTAGACAACCGCGCCGGTGACCGGCAGGCAATCCTGGGCCGAGCCGCTGAGCCCGGCATTGTCGAGCACCACCGACCCGTTGCGCTTGAGCTGGACGGCCGACGTGCCGCCGCTGGTGCTCCAGTTGATCGTCACGCACTGGTTGAGCGCGACGGTGCTGGGCACGACGGCGAAGGAGTCGATCCGCGGCGCGTCGGGCACGGCCGTCGGCACGGGCGTGGCCGTCGAGGGGCCAACGACATTGACGTACTCCCTGGCCTGGCTGTTGCCACCCGGTCCGGACGCCTGGATGCTGTACTCGACCGTGCCCAGGCTGGACGGGCAGTTCTGCAGGTTGCCGCTGAGCGGTGCGCCATCCCACAGCGAAACGCCGTTCGCGAGGAGCGTCACCCGGCTGACATTGCCGGTGACCTGCCACTGGATGGTCGTGCACTGGCCAAGCGTGAGTTGCGTCGGGTTGACGGCGAACTGGTTGATGACCGGCGCGTTGAGCGCGGGCTGGACGGTGATCGTCTGGACGCGCTCTTCGGTCATGTTGTCCGTCCGCACGACGCGCAGGAAGTAATTGGTCGTGCTGGCCGGACATTCCACCCGGCTTCCCTGCGACGGCACCTGGTTGTTCTGCCATGCCTCGCCCTGCCGGTAGAAGTACGTCGCCAGGACGCCCTGGGCATACCAGTTAAAGGTCGTACACTGGCCGGCGACGATGGTCGTCGGGTTGGCCGTGAACGAGATGAACGGCGACGGCGTCTGCGTCGGCGGCGGCGTGGCCGTGGCCGGCGGCAGGACGCGGATGCCCACCCAGACACGGTCGCCAAACGGCTGACCCCGGTCATCGGTCATCTGCCAGATGCCCTGATAGGTTCCCGCTTGCAGCGGCGCGACCAGGTCAACCCAGATGTCATACTGCTGGCCGGGCGCGACGATCACCTGGACGGGGGTCGGTTGGCCGCCCATCTGTGACTGTGGGGTGTTGCCGCTGACATAGACCAGCCGGTAGCCCAGGTTCCACGAACACGTGCCCGTGTTCTGGACGCGCCAGCCCTTGCGGAACGGCTGTCCCGGGGCCATCGGTGGCGGGGTGGTCATGTTGTTGTCGTCCAGGTTCAGATCGGCGATGTAACGCAGGCCGTTGACGCACGGCACGGCCGTCGGCGGCACGTTGGGTACGGGCGTGGCGGTCGGCGGGACGACCGGCGTGGCCGTCGGGGTCGGCGGCGGGATGATCTGGTTCGGGTCGACGCCGAGATATTGCTGGGCCAGCGCGGCGATGACACCCTCGTTTTGCAGCTGGGTCAGGGCGTTGTTGATCTGGATCTGCAGCGCGGTCGCCCCCTGTTGCAGGGCGATGGCGAAGCGCTGCTGGTTCAGCCCCTGGCCCACAAGCTTCAGCCCGCCCTGGCTGAGGTATTGCTGCGCCACGGGCAGGTCCATCATGACCAGGTCGACGCGTTCCTCTCGCAAGTCGCGGACTGCGTCATCGATGCGTTCATAAGCGAAGATGTTGTTGGAAGCAGTCAGGCCGGTGTCAACCAGGTTGGTCTGCAGCCATGTCTCGTAGACAGTGCCGCGCTCGACGCCGATCCGCAGGCCGCGCATGTCGGCCGCGCTCTGGACCGAGTTGATCGGCGAATCCTGGCGAGCCAGGATCCCGTCTTCGCTGACGTAGTAGATATTGCTGAAGTCAACCTGCTCTTCGCGCTCGGGCGTGACCGAGATGGCGGCGATGGCGGAATCGATCTGCCCCAGGACCAGCGCGCCCCCCAGACCGTCGAAGGCCATGTCGCGAAAGTCCGGCTGCACGCCCAGTCTCCCGGCGACGGCCCGCATCAGGGCGATGTCAAAGCCGTCAGGCTGGAACTGGGCATTCTTGTAGGTGAAGGGCGGATAGTCAAGCGACGTACCGACGACGATGACGCCGGCCCGCTGCACGCTCGTCCAGGAATCGTCACCGCCGGGCACGGGCGTCGACACGCCGCCGCTGCCCCCACCGGAGTCAGGCCGGAAGAACAGATAGAGCATCAACCCTGCCACGAGTGCGGCCAGAACGCTCAGGATGATCAGCAGGATGTTGTTCTGCTCCCTATTCATGACTTTCCTCCAGTAGGGCCGCGTCAGGGCCGCGCCCGCAAGCCGATGCCTGCTATTTTATGTCACGAAAGGCAGGATGCAACCGCAGGACTGCGCGCGGCGCGTCGCGGGGTGGACTAGCCCGGTCGCGGCGGCCGTGGGCTAGCGGTCGGGATGGACAATGTCCCGCCGCTGTCCGGGAGTCGAGCGCCTGGCTGACTGCCGGGCTCCGGCCGCCTGAAAAGCGAACAGGCCCCAGGACGTCCGGTCGCCCGGCGCGCCACTGGGGCCTGTTTGGATGCCTGCTTCCGCGCCTAGCGAGGCGAGATCAGGTTGGCGAACTCCAGCTGCCCGCGCGGGCTGCGGATGACGAGGATGTCGCCTTCCACGGAGAAGCCGATGGCGCTCGTCATGAGATCGCTGAACAGCGCTTCCTGCTCCATCACACCCGGCGGAGAGGCGCAGTAGTTCAGGCTGAAGCTCAACGGCGAGATGCTGATCGCGCTGCCGTCGACGGTGTAGCTGCCGTTGTAGGTATTACAGCCGCCGCTGCCGCTCAGGTTGCCGCCATCGCCAAACAGCGCGGTCACTTCCGTGCCGTCGACAATGCCGGCGCCGTTGATCCGCGTCAGCCGCCACGACGTCCCCTGCAGCGGGTTGCCGGCCGGCGGCGGCGGAGCGCCGACAACGACGCTGGCCTGCTGGAAGGCGCTCTGGCCGGCGTTGTTACTGGCTTCGATCCGATAGGTGTACGTCCCGACGTCGCTGAGGCAGTCGTTGGCGAAGCCGCTCAGCGCAGCATTGTCCACAACGACCGACCCGTCACGCAGGATCTGGACCAGATCGACGTTGCCGCCGGCCGCCCACTGGATCGAGACACATTCGCCGGCCAGGATCTGCGTCGGGCTGACGGCGAAGCTGTTGATCACCGGCGGCGGGGCCGGCGGTGGCGTCGGCGTCGGCGGGATCGGCGTTGGCGTGAACTGCGGCGGCGGGGTCGGCTGCGGCACGACATTCAGGTTGTTCTGAGCGCGGGCGCTGCCACCCGGGCCGGTGACCTCGAGCACGTAGGCGCGCTGGCCGGCCGGCGGGCAGTCCCGCGAGGTGCCGGCGAGCGGCGCGTTGTCCCACAGGACGGTGCTGTCGCGCAGGACGCGGATCGTCGTCACTTGGCCGCTGACTCGCCAGCTGACGTCGGTGCACTGGCCCTCCGTGATCTGGAAGGCCGGGTTCAGGTTGAAGAACTCGATCACCGGCGCGTTTGGCGGCGGCTGGGTCACGTCGATCCGGATCTGGCGCGTCTCTGTCTGGTTATCCAGGCGCAGGACACGCAGCTCATAGGTCGTTGTCGCAGCCGGACACTCCTGTTGCTGGAAGACGTTCGGCACTTCATTCTGGCTGAACGGCTCGCCCAGGGCGTAGAAGTAGACCGCCCGCGCGTTCTGGACGTTCCACGAGAAGGTCACGCACTCGCCGGACGTGATCGAGGTCCGATCCACGGTGAACTGAATGGATGCCGACGGCGTCGCTGTCGGCGGCGGCGTGGGCGTCGCCGGGGCCGGCACGGTGATGCCGACCCAGATCCGGTCGCCGAAGAGGAGGCCCTGCGCGTTGCGCATCGTCCAGAAGGCCTGGTAGGTGCCCGGGACAAGCGGAGCGACCAGGTTGACGTACATGTCATAGACAGCGCCCGGCGGCACGACACCCTGAACCGGCGTCGGCTGGCCGCCCATGCGCGCTTCCGGCACGTTGCCGGACGTGTAGACGAGCATGTAACGCGCGTCCCAGGTGCAGGTGCCCGTGTTCTGGATGCGCCAGCCCTTCTGGAAGGGTTGGCCGGGGCTCAGGACGGGCGGGTTGGTCATGTTCTGGTCGTCGTAATTGAGATCGCCGATGAAGCGCATCGCGTCGACACAGACCGCCGGCGTCGAAGTCGGTTGCGGGATCGGTGTAGCCGTCGAGGCGGGCAGCGGCGTGGGCAACGGCGTCGGGGTCGGCAGCGGCGTCGGCACCGGGGCGACCTCGTCCGTCGTCACGTTCAGGTACTGCTCCAGCAGGTCAGCCAGCGTGCCGTCGTTCTGCAACTCCAGCAACGCCCTGTTGATCTCCGGCGTCAGCGACGAGCCCTTCGGCAGGGCAATAGCGTACTGCTGCAGGTTAAGCCCGCGAGCCGCGATGGAGAAGCGGCCCGTCTCGGCCGCGACGTCCATCACCGGCGCGTCACCCACAACCAGGTCGATGTATCCGTTGGCCAGGTCTTCGATGGCCTGGTCCGTCTGTTGGTAGAGGAAGACATTGGTCGCCGGGATCAGCCCCGTGTCGACCAGTTCTTCAACCAGCCACTGCTGGTAGACCGAGCCGCTCTGGACGCCGATGCGATACTTGGCCGCGTCCTCGATCGACTGAAGCGTGATGTTGTCCGCAGCGCGGGCCAGCACAGCGTCTTCGGCCACGAGGTAGATGCTGGAGAAGTCGACCTGTTCCCGGCGCTGGTCGGTGACCGAGATGGCGGCGATGGCAGCGTCGACCTGGTTAACGGTCAGCGCATTGCCCAGACCATCGAAAGCCATGTCGCGCAGTTCGACCTCCACGTCGAGTTTCTCGGCCACGGCGCGGATAAGGGCGATATCGAAGCCGTCGAGCTGAAAGTCGTTGGTGTAGAAAGCGAACGGCGGGTAGTCGGCCGACGTTCCAACCACCATCTTGCCGTCTTTCTGGATCAGACTCCAGGCGTCAGTGGGGTCGGGGTTTCGGGTGGGTACGACGGTAGGGGGAGCGGACTGGGTCGGGGTGGGCACCGCCTCTTCCTGCTGCGAGCAAGCGGCCAGCAGTACGGCCATTAGCCCGAGCAGAATGAACAGCAGCGCGCGGATACGACTGCGCGTGTTCAGCATCAGGACTACCTCATGTTAACAACCGCGGCAGGGCCACCCCGATCCGCGATGGACTCGCGAGCCGTGGTGGCCCTGCCGCGGTCAAACGGACTTACGGGACCAACGTGAAGGTCATCGTGCCACCGTCGGCCACCAGGTCGAGCAGCAACACATCGTTGCTAATCGACCAGACGGCAACCTGGGGCAGGAAAGCCACAAAACTATCGCCCAGCGAGCCCGCCGGACAGGCGGCCAGCGTCAGCGCCCCAACCGAGATGCTGACGGTGCTGCCGTCGATCGTGTAGGAACCGCCTCCGGTATTGCAGTCGGCTCGCAGGGCCAGGCTGCCATCCTCCAGGAACTGCAGCGTGTAGTTCTCCGGGTTGGTGACATTGAAGCTCTGCTTCGCGTCCTGGAAGCTGACCCAGCTCCAGGTTGCGCCGACCGGAGAGCCCACCGCCGTCTCGCCGCCGGTGGCCGCGCCCTCTCCGCCCGCGGCCACTTCGGCCGCCCCGGCGTTGTTGAAGGCCAGCGTACCGGCGTCGGCCGGCAAGTCGAGGATGAGTTGGCCGTCAAGGATGCCGGCCAGCAGAGGCTGGTAGAGGTATCCCAGGTAGACCGTGTCCAGCGAGTCGGGGCCGCAGGCCGCCAGCGTCGTCGCGCCGGGCAGCAGCGTGAGCAGGCCCGCTTCGAAGGTGTAGGCGCCGGCTACGACGTTGCAGTCCGCCTGGATGCTATACGTGCCATCCGGGAAGAGGATGAGCTGGTAGTTCTCCGGGGTCTCCACAACGATGCCGTTTTCGCCCGTCGGTTCGACGAAGGTTGCCCACTGCCAGATGATCGACTGGATGTCGTCCGGCGTCGCCATCGTGCCCTCGGATTCAACCGGGCCGGTGTTGACGAAGGACGCCGACGCGCCGTCAGCCGTCGTGAAGGCGATACTGCCGTCGTCGCCGAGCTCGAAGTTCGTGATGCTCAGCAGGGTGTTGATGAACTCGTCTGCCTGCGAGTCTTCGCCGCAGAAGGCGAGGGTCTGGCCCAGTACGTTCAGCGTCACCGTCCCGTCGTCGTTCAGCGTGTAGACGCCGAAGCCAACGTTGCAATCGGCCGTGATGTTGAACGTGCCGTCCGGGTTGAGGACGAAGCTGTAGTTGTCGGGATTGTCCACCGTGACAGCTTCGCCGTCCGCGTTGGTCGACCCGACCCAGGTGAAGACATAGCCGGTCAAGCCGGATTCATCGGCCACGGCCTGCGGCGCGGCGGCATCTTCCGCGACGTCCGCCACGTCATCGGCCGCGCCGGCGTTGCCGAAGACCATCGTCCCGCCGTTCTCCAGCGTGAAGACCAGTTCGCCGGCATCGTTGATGGCCCAGTTCGTCACCTGCGGCAGCAGCGCCAGGAATTCGCCGTCCAGCGAGTCCTCAGGGCAAAGCGCCCGCGTGAGCGCGCCGGGGTTGATCTGGATCTGGTCGCCTTCGATGGCGAACGAACCGCTGCCGACGTTGCAGTCAGCCTTGATGAAGTACGTGCCGTCCGGCCGGAAGACCAGGGCGTAGTTCAGCGGGTTATCGACGGTGATGTCGTCTTCGCCCTCGGGCGCGTCATAGCTGAGCCACGACCAGTAGTAACCGACGAGTGGCTCGGCCTCAGCCGGCTGCTGCGGGATGTTGAACGTCGCGTTGGTCGCGCCGTCGCCAAAGCTGAGCAGGACCGTGCCCGTTTCGTCGATGACATAGCTGGCCGGCTGCGACAGGAGGGCCAGGAAAGCGTCGGCCTGCGACCCTTCCGGGCAGGCCATCAGCGTTGTGAAAGCCGGGCCAAAGATGATCTGGCCGTCTTCGATGGTGTAGCTGCCGCCGCCGGAGTTGCAGTCAGCCTGGAGGCTGTAGGTCCCATCCGGGTTGAGCGTCAGGCTGTAGTTCTCCGGATTGTCGACAGTGATCGACGACCCATCGGAGCCGACTGAACCACTCCAGTTCAGTGTCGTGCCGATCAGGCCGCTCGCCACGGCTTCGGCCGAGTCGACCGGGACAAAACTCTCGGACTCTCCTTCAGCCACGGCCGTTTCCATCATGCCGCCGTTGGCGAATACCATGTTGCCGGCGTCGGCGAACAGGTTCAGCACGAGGTTGCCCTCTTCATCATAAACGAAGGTGACGGCGTTGAAGAGATAGCCGAGGAACGTGGTGTCGAGCGACTCCTCGCCACAGAAGGCGCGGGTCAGCGGGCCGGGGTAGAACTTGATCGACGAGCCCTCAACCTCGTAACGGCCGCTGCCTGTGTTGCAGTCAGCCTGGATCAGGTACGTGCCGTTATCCAGCATCGTCACGGTGTAGTTCTCGGGGTTCTCGACCGTCAGGTCATTGACCTCAGCCGTATCCTGGAAGGCCGTCCACTGCCAGACCGTATTGGTCAGGTCAGGCGCGGCGGCGATGTCGGTCTGTGTCGCGGCTTCGTTGGCCGTGGCCGCTTGGGGTCCGATGACCAGACCTGCCAGCAGAGACTGGAGGGCCGGCAAGCTCGGCGAGAAGTCCGACTCAGCAGCCGCGTTGATCGCGTCGATCATCGTGGAGACGTAGCCGCTGCTGTCGGCGGCGATAGAGTCAAGCGTCTCCTGAGCGACATCGCCGGCGGTCGCCGGCAGGAACGAAGCCGCCAGCGGCCATACGCCGACGATGTATTGCGCTCCGTCGGACGTCAGGCCCTGGAACACGTAGGTGAAGCCGTTGTCATTCGCAATCGGGCCGGCTTCCTGGCCGATGTGGGCCACGTAGCCGACACCGGACCCACCCTGGAAATCGATGAAAGAGGGGCTGGCAATGTAGCCCTGACCGGCGTTGCCAAAAATGGGCGGCGCGGGGATCTCGGACACGTCATCCGGCCGGGTCTCGAGCAATTCCTTCAGGCTCTCGAAGACCTGCGGACCGCTGCTCAATCCGGCAGCTTCATACATGGACGTCAGGGCAGCCAGGGGGATGACACTCAGCTGCGGCTGGTTTGGGCTGACGCCCATGGCGTTGGAAGCATCTTCCTTGGCCGCTTCGCCTGTTTCGCCTGTGTCGAACATGGCCGACAGGTGTGGCGGCAGGCCGGCGAAACCACCCGGCGAGTTCGGGTCGATCGGCGTGCCGGCGACCTGTTCGGCGACCCAGCCGGCGGCAAGGGCAGCGGGATCGATGAAGAAGTCAGTCGGCGGAATGACGCCCGATTCCTCGATGGAAGGAGCGGCGACCGTCGGCAACGGCTCCGGGACTTCCGGCGTCGGCACGGCCGTCTCAGTTGGCGCGGCTTCTGCCTGGGCCACTTCTTCCGGGGTTGCGGCGGCGGCTTCGGGCGCGGCCGCTTCGGCCGTCGGCAGCACGGTTTCGGTTGCGGCCTCGGCGACCGACTGCGCGCCGGAACCCAGGGCCGCAAACGCCTGGCGCGTCCCGCCGCTCAACAGCAACAGGAGCAATAGCAAGATCTTCGGACCAACCGTAACGAGTCCGGTCAGGATATCGCGCGTGCGATATTCGTCCGACCGGTCGACGACGACCTCTCGATTCTGGTTGTAAGGGGCATTGCTACTCATTCTTCCTCTCCCGATTTGTCCATGCAGGTGTCAATCACCCACCTGGAGGGAACTTAGACAATCATGAGGATTGTAACAGCTTTCACACACGTCACAAAGGGGATCTTCTTGCGAAGTTGCTCCCCTTAGCCGGGCTGCTCCATCTCATCCGTGTAGGCCAGGTTCTGCTGCCAGCCTTCCTTCAGCAATTCAGACTTCGTCACATGACCGTAGAACTGGATCAGCCGGGCGATCGTTCCCGTCCAGCCGGTCTGATGGCTTGCGCCCAGACCTGCGCCATTGTCGGCATGGAAGTACTCATAGAAGAGCAGGTGATCGCGCCAGTGGGGATCATTCTGGAACTTCTCCGAGCCACCGAAGACCGGGCGCTTCCCCTCGGCGTTACGCAGGAAGATCGCCGAGAGTCGCCCGGCGATCTCCTGCGCGGCCTGGAAGAGCGTCACGAATTGGCCGGAGCCGGTCGGGCATTCGACCTTGAAGTCATCACCATAGTAGGTATAGAGCTGCACCAGGGCACGCCAGAGCAGCAGGTTGACCGGCATCCAGATCGGGCCGCGCCAGTTCGAATTGCCGCCGAACATGCCGTTGTCCGATTCGGCCGGCAGGTAGTTCACCCGGTACTCCTGACCGTTGACATGGAAGATGAACGGGTTCGCCTCATGATAGCGCGACAGGGCCCGGATACCGTAGGGGCTGAGGAACTCGTTCTCGTCCAGCAGGTACGCCAGGACGCGGCGCAGTTTCGGTTCGTTGAGGGCGGACAGCAAGTAGCGTCCCTCATACCCCGGCTTGTTCGGCACGGCGATGTTGGCCGTCAATTCGGGCGAGCGCTCCAGGAAGAGCTTGACGTTGGCCGGCAAGTCGGGCATCAACGCCAGCTGCTCGGGAGCGATCACCGTCGTCGCGGCGAGGGAGAGCAGGCCAACCATGGAACGCACCTTCAGGCGCATCGCCGAACCGTCAGGCAGGCAGAGCACGTCATAGTAGAAGCCATCCTCCTCATCCCACAACTCATCCGCGTGCTCGCCCAGCCGGTCCATAGCCGAAGCGATGAACAGGAAATGGCGGAAGAAGCGAGTCGCCATCGCGCCGTAGGTGGCCGGATCGTGGGGCAGCAATTCAAGCGCGATCTCAAGCATGTTCTGGCAGTAGAAGGCCATCCAGGCCGTGCCGTCCGCCTGCTCCAGATAGCCGCCCGTCGGCAGCGGGGAACTGCGGTCGAAGACGCCGATGTTGTCCAGCCCCAGGAAGCCGCCCTCGTAAAGGTTGCGGCCGTTACGGTCTTTGCGGTTGACCCACCAGGTGAAATTGAGCAGCAACTTCTGGAACGATTTCTCCAGGAAGATCGGGTCCGGCTTGCCGTTGATCTCTTCATCCAACCGGTAGACGAACAGCGTCGCCCAGGCGTGGACCGGCGGGTTGACGTCGCCGAAGTTCCATTCGTAGGCCGGTATCTGCCCGCTCGGATGCAGGTAGCGCTCGTTCAGGAAGAGGTCCAGCTGGTGCTTGGCGAAGTCGGGATCGACGAGCGCCAGCGCCGTCGTATGGAAAGCCAGGTCCCAGGCCGCGTACCAGGGGTACTCCCACTTGTCCGGCATCGAGATGACATCGGCATTGAACATGTGGTGCCACTGGCTGTTGCGCATGTTCGGCCGCGAGCCTCTCATGAAGGGATGGCCCCCGGACTCTTCCAACCACCTGTCCAGGTCGTAGTAGTAGAACTGCTTTGTCCAGAGCATGCCGCTCAGCGCCTGGCGCATGACCAGGGCCTCGTCTGCGGACAGCGTGTCCGGCGTGATGCCTTCATAGAAGGCGTCGGCTTCGCCCTGTCGCTCTCGCAGGATGGCGTCAAAACCGTCGAACGGGCTACCCTTGCTCCCGGCACCGGCAGTCGCCGGCGAAGCCGCGTCCGTCAGGCGGAGGCGCAGGGTCGTCGTCGCACCCGCGCCAACGGTCACCACGTAGTGGGGCGCGACCTTCGTGCCGCGCTTTTCGGGGTTGACCGCGCCCGTCTCACCGTGGACAACGTAGCGGTGGAAGGCGTCCTTGACATACGGGCCGGCATTTGGCTTGCCGTGGATCCGCTCCTCATTGGTCTCGTTCTCGGTGAAGAGCAGTTCCGGATCACCCTCGCAGTAGAAATAGCGCGTCCCCAGTTTCTGATGCTCGGCACGGACGGCGCGCGAGCCGGCCGGGCCTTCCGCCTGCCGCAGCTCCGGCCTGGGCAGGTTGCTCCCCCAGGACCACTGGTTGCGGAACCACAGCGTCGGCAAGACATGGAGCGTCGCCGCCTCCGGCCCGCGGTTGGCGATGGTGACGGCGATCAGCAGGTCTTCGGGCGATGCCTTGGCGTACTCGACAAAGACGTCGTAGTAGCGGTCGTCGTCAAAGACGCCCGTGTCCAGCAGCTCATATTCCATCTCTTCGCGCGAGCGGCCCTTGTTCGTCGCGACGATCTGGTCATAAGGATAGGCAGCCTGCGGGTACTTGTACAGGTACTTCATGTACGAGTGCGTCGGCGTGCTGTCGAGGTAAAAGTAGTATTCCTTGACGTCCTCGCCGTGGTTGCCTTCGCTGTTGGTCAGGCCGAAGAGGCGCTCTTTGAGGATAGGGTCGTTGCCGTTCCAGAGGGCCAGGGCGAAGCACAGGTTCTGGTCTTCGTCGGAGATGCCCGCAAGCCCGTCTTCGCCCCACTTATAGGCGCGGGAGCGGGCCTGATCGTGGGAGAAGAAGGCCCAGGCATTGCCGTCTGTGCTGTAGTCTTCGCGCACGGTGCCCCACTGGCGCTCGCTCAGGTAAGGCCCCCACTTTTTCCAGGCGGCGGTTCCTTCGCGCGCCTCGTCGAGTCGTTTCAGTTCTGTCGTCATGATGTACCGTCCACTGTTCTATTATCGACCAGACGCACAAACAGCGGGCAAAGACCGAATCCTTTGCCCGCCTTCACGCGCCGGGTGGATTTTCAACTTTCTGCGCCATGGGGCGCCGCGCCACTGGCCGTTCAGGCCAGGTCGCCGGTTGCGGCCGCCGCCTCAGCAGCGGCGTCGGCCGCCGTCGCCAGGGCGGCTTTGTTCTTGGCCATGTAGTCGCTCACGGCCTCCTGCACGGCGTCCTCCGGGTCGGGATCGCTCACCATCCGCCAGCCGAAGTACAGCGGCAGGATCTGGTAAAGCGCAAACCAGATACCCAGACCCACCATCACCAGTTTCAGCGTCTGGAGGTTCGCGTTGAACTGGTCCTGCACGGCCGTCAGCGAGGCATTGGTCTGCTCCAGCGTCGTGATGTACTCGTCCAGCAACGGGTTGAACTGGCCGACGGACGTGTAGATGCCGCCCAGGTCGCCGGCCAGCGAGTCTACGTTCTCGCCGATCGCGCCCAGGTTGTCCACTGCCGTCTGCAGGCCGCCCTGAAGATCGCGCAGCTGCTCCGGGACGCCCACCAGGCTGTCGCCGATCTTCAGCACCGCTTCATCGAAGGGTTCCGCCGGGCGGTAAGTGACGCCCAGGTCGAAGCTGACCGGCACGCCCAGGATGCTCCGTTCAACCTGCAGGTCAGCCAGCCGCTTCAGTGTCGCGTCGATCGTCCCGGCGATGTTGGCCAGGTTGGGCACAGTCTCCTGAACGGCATCAAGGCTGTTCGGCACGGTTTCCGTGGCCAGCGTCGTCACCTGTTGGAGGAGCGGGGCGCTGTCGCCCAGTGTGGTCGACAGATTCTTGGCCGTGTCGGAAACCGTATCGATGGTGGTGGCGGCCTCATCGATCGTCCCCTGCACCGCCCGCAGGGTATCGGTTGTGGTTTCCACGGTCCCCGTGACCAGGGCGACGGTGCTGTTCAGGCCCGCGCCGATCGAGTCAATAACGGTGCCGCCATAGAAGGCGATGCCCCCGGCGATCAGCAGGCCGACGATGCCGACGATGATCAGGATAACTCCCAGAATACGACGAAGTGCGCTCATTGAATACTCCTCACAAAATGTCTGCGATGATCTGCAACGGGGCGCAACGACCCTACGACTGCTGCGCCCGGAGTAGATCGCGTATTTCGGCCAGCAACTTCTCTTCGGCCGTCGGCTCCGGCGGAGGAGCCGGCGCGGCTTCCGGCTGGAGGCCCATCAGATGTTGGGCGCGGTTGATGGCCTTGATGACAAGAAAGAGAACAAGGGCGATCAGCAGGAAGTTGATGACCGCCTGGATGAAATTGCCGTAGGCAATCGTCGCATCACCGACCGTGACAGTCAGGGTTGTGAAGTCCACCCCACCCAGGAAGATGCCGATCAGCGGCATGATGATGTCATCGACAAGCGAGTTAACGATAGCCGTAAACGCCGCACCGATGACGACGGCCACGGCCAGGTCAATGACATTCCCCCGGGCGATGAACTCCCTGAACTCCTTCCACATGGGTTCGACACTCCTGATGCGATGCAGGGACATGGCGCTGGCAGCGACAGATCCGCACCCGACTTTCGTTTCGTGAAGATAGAAGCCCCAGGAGCCGGCCAGGCCGTGCACCTGGGGCACGTGTAACCCGTTAGCTCGACTTCTTCGGCGGCTTCCGCATCGGCGACCCGCCGCTTGGGCCGACGCTGCCGCCGGGCTTGCTCGGTGGCTTGGTCGACGAAGGCGTCGGACGCGGCTTGCTGGCCGGCGGCTTCGGCGCCTGGGTGGAAGAAGGCGTCGACGGAGTCGGCTTGGCAGGCTTCGGCGGCTTCGTCGATGCCGGCTTTGGCGCGGCCGCCTGTGGAGCGACCTGTCCCTGCTGCGGCGCTTTCTGCTGGCTGGCAATCGCATACAGCGCGTGCTGCATGCAGGTGATCGAGTCCTTTTCGCTCAGACCGGTGCGCTGGGCCACCTGCTCCGCGACACCGCTGCTCTCCAGGAAGTTGGGGTCCATCAGCTTGCGGACGTCGACAACGCCCTTGCCGCCGGCCTGCCTGTTCTTCGCCGCCGCGGCCGACAGCAGGCCAAAAGCAGCGGTCGTGACGGTCGCAGCGATCTGGGGCGGCAGGTTGAGCTTCTCAGTCAGATACTGGATCACCGGCGCCATCATCTGTTGCTGCGACATGGCCGGCTGAGTCTGGGGCGAAGGGTGAGCCTGCGGCCCCGGCGCCTGTGGCTGCTGGCCGGTCGCGCTGCCCAGCAAGTCCTGGATCGACTGCGCCGGCGCGCCACCCTGCGGGCCGGCCGGCGCGCCCCCCGGCGCTCCGCCGCCCAGCGCGCCCAGCAGGCCGCTCAACATGTCAGCCTGGCCACCTCCCTGACCGCCCTGGCCGCCCTGCGAAGCCGCCAGCGCACCAAGCAGGGCCGTGATCGCCGCCGCCGAACCGCCGCCCTGGCCTGCGCCGCCGCCTTCGCCGCCGCCTAACGCCCCGAGAAGACTGCCGATCATGTCGGCCGAGCCGCCACCCTGGCCGCCGGCCGCGCCCGAACCCAGGGCACTGAGCAGCCCGCCGATCATGTCGGCCGAGCCGCCACCCTGGCCGCCGGCCGCGCCCGAACCCAGGGCGCTGAGCAGCCCGCCGATCATGTCGGCCGAACCGCCGCCCTGGCCGCCGACCGCGCCCGAACCCAGGGCACTGAGCAGCCCGCCGATCATGTCGGCCGAACCGCCGCCACCCCCCTGCGCGCCACCGCCGCCAGCACCCATGAGGGCGCCAAAAAGATCGCCCAGGCCACGAGTGTCCTCTAGACCGCGCTTCTTGTCATCGTCGTCGTCATCATCGAGCATGTCCATCAGGTCATTCAGCATGGGTCACTCTCCTTCGTCCAATCCTCACCCTTTAGATGGAGGCTACGCACGGATTTTACACAGGTAGCGGGAGGAATGTCGAACCCATACGCCGGAAAGCCGGGGGTAGTTTGGGGGTAGAAGGCGCGCGGAAGCGATCGGGAGGGCTATCTGACGGGACTCTGAACGGAAAGAGGGCTGTCGCAGCGGCAGCGGCCGGCCGTCGCACGCCCGCGTGCCCGTCCAACGGGATGCGCCGGCCCCGTGCTAGCGCGAGAACAGCGGCAGCGGAGCGGAGGCCCCTTGCAGGATGCCGTCCGCGCCGAACATGTAGGCGACAAGGATGAATTCTCCCTGGCCCACGTTTCCGGCGATCAGCCAGCGGCCGTCCGGTCCCGCCGTCGCCGCGCCGAACTCGGCATCATTGAGCGTGAGTCGAACGACGCTGCCCGGTTCGGCGGTCCCGACGACCGTCAGCGCCGGGCCGACGAACGTCGCGACACCCGAATCGTCGATCTCCACCGGCTGCATGGCGATCGGCGGCGGCACCAGGACCCGGTCAATGACGTGGATGATGCCGTTGGAGGCCGGGACGTCGGCCGCGGTGACCGTCGCCCCACCCACGCGGACGACCTCCCCCTCGACCGCTACGGCCAGCGGCAGCGGGACGTCGTCAAAGACGGCGGCCGTATCGAGTTCGCCGGCGGAAGCGACCTCGGCCGCGGTCAGGACTTCGGGCAAGACGTGGTACTTCAGGACCCCGGCCAGGACACCGGGGTTTGCCAGCAATGCGTCCACCGTCCCGGCCGGCAGCCGGGCAAATGCCTCATCGGTGGGAGCGAAGAGGGTGAAGGGGCCACCATCCGCCAGCGTCTCGGCCACTCCGGCGGCCTCGGCCGCGGCCAGCAGCGTCCGGAACGTCCCAGCCGATTCGGCAACCTCGACAAGGGTGCCGGCGCCTTCGGCCGGGGCGTCGATGCCGCCTTCTGTCGATTCGACTGTCAGGTCAATCGGGCTGGATGCGGCCAGGGCAGTCCCTCCCGCATCGAGCGCGTTGAGCGCCAACTGGTAGTCGCCGGGCTCCAGGACGGTTTCGGTCGTCCAGGTCCCATCCGCGCCCACGGTGGCCACGGCGGCGACTTCACCGTCGATCGCCACTTCGACGCCCGTACCCGGCTGCCCGCTTCCGGTCCACTGCACCGCACCGGCCGGAACGACCAGTGGGCCGGTCTCATCGAACCCGGCGAGCGCCGGCATGACGGGGATGCCGGCCGGGTCGATCGGCTGCGACGTGCTGACGACCAGCCCGGCGTTGTCCAGGATGCGGACCTGGATGATGCCTTCGAGGGCATCGGCCGCGACGGGCATGGCCCAGGCCCCGGCCGCGTCCGGCGAAGTCGTCTCGGCGACGATGCCGTTGACCAGTTGCTGAACGATGTTGCCGGGATCGGTGTTGCCCAGCAGCGTCGGCCCGCCAACCAGCGGGTCGAATGCGCCGGTCGCTATGGAGTCGCCCTCGCCGGTGGTGGGTGGCGGCTCGGTCGTGGGTGACGGCTCGGCCGCAGCGGTCGGCGCAACCGTGGGTGACGGCTGGGCCGTGGGTGACGGCTGGGCCGTGGCGGTCGGCGCGACGGTGGCGGTCGGCTCGGCCGTCGGCGACGGTTCGGATGTTGGAGCCTCGGCCGTCGCCTCGGCCGCAGGCCCGACGATGGTGATGGTCACCGGGTTCGACTCGCCCACGACCGCGCCGGTCGCGTCCAGCGTCTGCACCTGCATCACGTAATCGCCGCCGGCCAGTTCGGTCGGTATCTGCCACTGGCCGTCCGGGCCAACGGTGGCCAGACTGAGCGGTTGCCCATTCAGCCAGACGTTGACCGTCGATCCCGGCGCGCCGGTCCCGGTCAGGACAACCGGCCCGGCCACAACCTCGGTTGTCGGCAGGTTGACGCCGGGCACGGGCGCGCCGGTCAGCGTCAGCGTGGTGGGAACTGTCTCAGCGACAACCGTGCCGTCCGCGTCCAGCGTCTGCAGGCTGATGGCCGGGTTGCCGGCCGGCAGCGTCGCCGGAGCGGACCAGTTGCCGCTCTCATCCACCAAAGCGCCGCCGACGACGGCCCCGTTCGATAGCACCTGGACCATCGTGCCCGGCTGGCCGGTGCCGCTGAAGGTGACCGGGCCATACGGCAATTCGCTGCCGGGCGCGGGCGACACCAGGACGGTCTCGGCCGGCACGTCCGTTGCCGTCGCAGTCGGCTCGACTGCGGCCGTCGGCTCGAGAGTCGGTTCGCCGGTCGCGACCGGCGCGACCTCGGTAGGCAGGGCTTCGCCCGTCGGAGCGGGGACTTCGGCCGTCGGCTGGTCAGCGGCCAGCTGGTCGCCGCTCAGGCCGAGACGCTCGCCGTAAAAGGCCACCAGCACCAACCCGGCCAGCAGAAGGAGCAGGACGAGCAGCTTGAAACGGTCATAGCCGTAGACTTCTTCGTTTGTCCGCCGGGTCATGCCTTACGCGCTCCTTGCCGCCGCGGCCAATTCCGTCGACTTGGCGATCCAGGCGGCGTAGTTGGGCCGGTTCCACTCGGGGGCCTGGCAGATCTCCTGCAGGCGCTCGAGCGTCGTGGCGGCCAGCGCCTCATAGGTGCAGATGCCCGCCTCATACAGGCGACGTTCATAGACCTCGCCGATCCCCTCGAGCAATTCGAAGTCGTCCGGCGGCGTGCCGTCCCATGCCCGGCCAAGGGTGTTGGTCTGCACGGCCAGCTGCATGGCCGACGACTTGATCTGGCCGAGCGTGTCCGGGTCCTCAATGCCCAGGATCTGGCTCAGTTCGTCACCGGCCGTCTCGGCCAGTTCCCAGTAGGAACCGATGCCGGCGGTGTACAGCCGGTCCTCATAGACGGAGCCGATCCCGGCCACGGCCGACAGGTCCTGCGGGCAGGCAACCAGCTGCGTCACCCGGCGGCGCGTCCGCCGGACGCGCTTGCCGGCCGCGCGGACTTTCGCCTCGTCGATCCAGGCGGCATAATCGCCACCGCGGACACCTGCCGTGCGCATGATCTCGTCGAGTTGCTCGGGCGTGGCCTCGGCCAGCGCCGCAAACGTGGCGATGCCCGCCCCGGACAACGCGGCGGCCGTCTTGTCACCCAGACCATAAATGAAGGCCAGGTTGTCGCGCTCGTCGCGCTTCACCAGTTCTTCCTGGAGCGACTTCATGGCCGCCGTGTCGCCGCTGGCCCGCAGCCGGGCCTGGGCGATCCAGTCGGCGTAGTTGATCTTGCGCCAGGCGGGGACAGCGATGACCCTGGCCAGAGTCTCCTCGTCCGTCGCCGCGAGCTGGGCGAAGCTGGCGATCCCGTTCTCGCGCAAGCGCGCGGCATAGGTCGGGCCAATGCCTTCGAGCAGGGTCAGGTCGTCGCCGGTCTGGACGGGGCCGGCCGTGCGGCTCATCGCCGCCGCCTGGGCGATCCAGCTGTCGAAGTTGATCTGCTGCCGCTGCCACTCGGCCGGCTGGACGATAGCCTCCAGCTGCGCGGGCGTCAGCGCCGCCAGGTCATCATAGGTGTGGACGCCGGCCGCGGTCAGCAATGAGGCGAACTTCGGACCGATCCCCCGGATCTTGGTCAGGTCGCTGGCGGTAGCCCGCTCCCAGGTCAGGCGAACCATGGAGTCAAAGTCGTTCTCGTAATACTCCATCTTCACCGGCACCGGACCGCCCGGGAGGCTCACCTCCCGGCTGTGGGTCTGGGCGGGGTGGTCATTCCAGTCGTCGATCAGCAGTTCGTCGTTGACCCACAGGCGAACGCCATCATCGGCCGTGGTGATGAAACGGTAACGGCCGCGGGGCAGGTCGAGCATGCGCGTCCAGCGGACGGAGAACTGGTCGGGATTGACGCGCGGCGCGGGCGGGTTATTGGTCCAGTCGAAGTCGATGGCGGCGTCCTCACGCACCAGTACCGGCTTGCCGCGCAGCGTCTTGTTGTTGAAGTACTCGCCGCGCCACACGTCGGCCGGAACCGCGGCGGGCTCGCTTTTCGCCGCGGCGGCCGCGACAGCAGCCCCGGCGGCGGCGACCGCGACAGGCGCAACTGCCCCGCCGGCTGCGCGCGCAGCCGGCACTTCGACGGACGGCGCTTCTTCGGCCGGTGGC
This sequence comes from uncultured Ardenticatenaceae bacterium, assembly GCA_964422535.1. Classification (GTDB taxonomy): domain Bacteria; phylum Chloroflexota; class Anaerolineae; order Promineifilales; family Promineifilaceae; genus Promineifilum. The sequence continues at coordinate 31,220 of CAYRBP010000033.1, forward strand.
GCGAGGACGGCCGCACCGGCAGCCGCCGCCATGACCGGGGCAGCAGCGCGCGCGCCGGAGTCAAGCTGGGCCTGCAACGCGCGGTTCTGCTCCTCAAGGGCCGTGATGCGGGCCTGCTGCTCCTGGACCACGGCATTGAGCCGCGTCTGCCATTGCTGGGCGGCCTCGTTCATGCGCTGCTGCCAGCGGGCTTCAACAGCGGCCACATCCACATCGGAGGAGGGCGCGACGATGTCTGCCCGGCTAGCCTGAAGATCGGCCGCGTCACCCACGCGGTCGCGCCGCCAGAACAACCAGTCAATGAACCATTCGATGATCCAGCCCAGGATGAGACCGATCAGGAATGCCACCCATATATTCATCGTCACTTCCTCCCACGCGCTGCTTCGTTCACGTCCGGCCTCACGGCCGGGCCGCAGTCATGGCCCTGATTCTCACGCGTCACTTCAGCGGGCGGCTGATCTGGAAATAGGAACCGCCGGGGTTCGATGCTGGCGCAATCCAGGCTCCTTACCGCAGAAACGCGATTGGACCGGCCGGCCCGCGCTTGGGCGCGCCGATCCCGTGGACAGACCATGTTAGATAGTATAAGGATTATGTAATCTATCGCAAGGGGAGCGAGCGCCCGCAGCCGTTTCGAAAGCGTGAAGATACGCTTTCGCTGCCTTAAAAGATAGGAGGGAGAGGCGGCCCGCCGGCCATCTCTCCCTCCTCACATACGATGTGTTGTCCGCGCCGGCCCTACGGGACGAGCAGGTTAACCGGTTTGGAGATCCCCAGCAGCGTCCCGTCGGACTCCAGCATGTAGGCGACGATCACGTACTGCCCGGCCGTGATGTCATCGACCACCAGCCAGTTGCCGCCGGCGTCCACCGTGGCGACGTCGCCGAAGGCCTCGCCGTTGACGCGCAGCAGGATGCGCTTGCCCGGTTCGGCCGTGCCGACGACGGTCAGGATCGGGCCGGTGAAGGTCGGCACGCCGGACTCGTCGATGATCGGCGGTTGCATGCCCGCCGCCGTCGGGAAGAGCACCTGGTCCACGACGTGGATGACGCCGTTCGAGGCCAGGACATTTGCCTGGCTGATCGCGCCATTGGCGACGAATACCTGCCCGTTGTCCACGCTGACCGCCAGCGTGCCGCCGTTGATCGTCGTCAGCGCATCAGCCGCGGCCACGTCGACGTCCAGGAGTTGGCCCGGGACGACATGGCCTTGCAGCAGCGTGCTCAGCGCCTCCGGGTTGGCCAGCAGCGCGTCCAGAGCGCCCTCGGGCAGCGCCGCAAAGGCGTCGTCCGTTGGGGCAAAGACGGTATAGGGGCCGGTTCCGTTCAGCGTGCCGGCCAGTCCCGAAGCCTCAATCGCCGCCACCAGCGTATCGAACTCGCCGGTAGAAGCGGCCAGGGCCGGGATGGTGATGTTGATCGGCACCACGACAGGCGTCGACCCAAGCTGCGGCGCGCCGCCGGCGTCCAGCGTCTGGACGCTGATCTCGTTCGGGCCGTCGGCCAGCGCCACGTCCAGCGACCATGCGCCGTCGGGGCCGGCAGTTGTCTGACCCACCGGCTGCCCGTTGACATAGACCACCACCGTCGCGCCGGGCGCGGCCGTGCCGGTCAGCGTGTTCGGCCCGGCAGCGAGGCCGGTAGGCGGCTGGTTGACCGACGGCCGCTGGCCTTCGACGACGACGAACATGAACGGCTGCGTGCCGCTGAGCGGCGTGCCATTCACGTCCAACAGGGCCAGTTGCATCTCGTAAGTGCCCGGCGGCAGGTCAACGTCCAGCGACCACTGACCGGCGTCATTCACGACCGTCGTGCCCGCCGGCTGGCCGTTGATCGTCACGGCAACCTGGGTGCCGGGCGCGCCCTCACCTTGCAGGGTGAACGGGCCGGCCGGGATGACCAGTTGTTCCTCGCCCGTCGCCGGATCGGGCAGCGCCAGGCCCGGCATGTCGATGCTGGGCGGCTCGGTCGGGACGTCGACCGTGATCGGCTCGAGCGTGCTTTGAACCTCGCCCGTGTCCGGGTCGACGGTCTGCACGCTGACCTGGGTCTCGCCGGCCGGCACGGCGACTGACAACGACCAGTTGCCGGCCTCATCGGCCGTTGTGGCGCCGGCAACGACGCCGTCGATGACCAGCTGGACGGTGTCGCCGGGGATGGCCGTGCCGCTCACAACGTACTCGCCGGTCAGCGGGTCGAAGACAAAACCGTCGGCGGCATTCAGGCTGAGCGGGTTGGTCACCTCATAGGTGACCGGCGCCGACTCCTGCACCGTCGCTCCCCCGTCCAGTGATGACCGGGCAACAACTGTGTGCGGGCCGATCGCCAGCGGGACGGCCAGCGACCACGTGCCGTCCGGAGCGGCGGTCGTCGTCCCGGCCGGCTGGCCGTCAATGACGATCGTGACGTCGGCGCCGGGTTCGGCCGTCCCGCTGAGGACAACCAGACCGTCCGCCCCGGCGGCGCTGCTGCCCGGGTTGACCGCCGGCGGCAGCGGCGGCCGGACCGTCACGCCGACCGGCGCCGACTGGCCGATGACAGCGCCGGCGGGATCGAGCGCCTGGGCCGAGATGGTGACCGGGCCAAGTGGGAGGGCCAGCGGCAAAGACCAGAGGCCGGCGGCATCGGCCGTCGTCTGACCGGCGGGCGCGCCGTCGATCAAAACCTGGACGACAGCCCCGGCCGGGGCCGTGCCGCTGACCGTCGTCATGCCGGACTGGGCGATCTCGGCGCCATTGGCCGGAGAGCCGACCACAGGCGACGTGGCCAGCCCGCCGCCGGCAATCTCGGCTGTGGCCAGGGGGATCGCGCTTTCGGCAGTCGAATCTGTAACGGCTGACGTGCCCAGACCGGCGCGCAGGAGGCTTAACAGGATCAGCAGGATCAGGAAGAGCGCGACGGCGAGCTTGAACAGGTCAAACCGCCGCACCTCGTCGAGCGAGCGATGGCCGATCATTCCTCACTTGTCCCTCGCGCGGCGGCGCGCCGGTAGGCTTCTGCGATCCAGCCATCGTAGTCGGGCACCCGCCCCTTCGGCGCAGCGCAGATCTCGGCCAGGCGTTCCTTGGAGAGCGCGGCCAGGGCTTCATAGGTACAGATGCCGGCCTCGTACAGGCGCTTCTCATAGACTTCGCCGATGCCGACCATCGTCTCGAAGTCGTCCGGCGGCGTGCCGTCCCAGGCGCGGCCGACGCTGTTCGTCTCCGTGGCCCGTTGCAGGGCCGAAGCGCGGATGGCGTCATAGTCAGCCGGCTCGCCCAGGACCGCGGCCAGGTCCGAGTTACGCATCTCAGCCACTTCCCAGTACGTGCCGATGCCGGCCCGGTAGAGGCGCTCCTCAAAGACGGGGCCGATACCGGACACGGCCGACAGGTCCTGTGGGCAGCGCACCTGTTCGACCGGGCGGCGGTGGCTGCTCCGGACGCGCATGCCGGCGGCGCGCAGCCTGGCCTCAGCGATCCAGGCGTCAGTGTCGCCGGGCCGGAGGCCGGCCGCCCCCAGGGCTTCCGACAGCTGTTCAGGCGAGGCAGCGGCCAGGGCCGCGAAGGTGGTGATGCCCGCGGCGCGGAGCGCTTCCTGGGTTCGGTCTCCGATCCCGGCGATGGAGGCCAGGTTGTCGACGCCCTTCGGCCGCACGTTCAGTTCGTCCTGGAGGGCTCTGAGGCCCTCGGTGTCGCCGGCCACCGCCAGCTGGGCCTGGCGGATCCAGTCAGCATAGCTCACCTTTTGCCACGGGGCCGCGTTGATCGCCGCGGCCAGGCGGGCCTCGTCGCTGGAGGCGAGTTCCTGATATGAATTGATGCCGGCCACGCGCAGGCGAGCGGCATAGGTCGGGCCGATGCCCTCGATGGTCGTCAGGTCGTCGATGACCGGCGGCAGTTCGAACTCCGCGGCGCGAGCGGGGGCGACCTTTTCTTTCCTGGGCTTGGGCGTCTTGGCGGGAGCCTCGGAGACTGCCTCGGCGATGATCGGAGCGGCGGCGGCCGCGGCAAGCGCCTGGTCCAGCTGCAGCTTCAGGTCGCGGTTGGCCGTCTCGAGCGCCGTGACCCGCGCCTGCCATTCACGGCCGACGTCGCGCAGGCGCGTTTCGGATTCGGCCGCCAGCGCGCTATAGCGAGAGTCGGCCTCAGCCAGGCTTTGTTGCAGGTCGGGGTCGGCCGCGGTCGTCTCTTCCGCGCGCCGGCGCCAGAAGAACCAGTCGATGAGCCACTCGATCACCCATCCCAACAGCAGACCGATCAGAAGTCCTGTCCAGAATGTCATCTTTCGTTCCTCCTTGCTGGACGCATGCGGCCCACCGGGCTACGGACAGCTACGTCCCGACACAACCGGGCCTCTTCCCGCACTTTCCATAAATATAGTCGCTTGCCAGGTGATCGCGCAACAATCGACAACGGGGAGGGGGTTACAGCGGTTGACGCGCCGGATCGACCCATGATGGTACCCGGCTCAGGGGCCCGCTCACGCCTCTCCTGTCCACTCTTCTGTCCACTCTTATTGAACGATGCGCGCATTTCAGTCTATAATTGCGAGGTACGCACGCCCCAAGCCGTCCGTCGTGGATTCCGGTTTCCAGCAGTTCCGTCGACGCGCAACACGCAAGGAGATTCCAGCATGTTTCAATCCAACCTTCAAGTCGACCCTATCCGCAAGCCGAGAGCGATCCTGTTTGCGGTCCTGGTCATCCTTTTGTCGCTCGTGATGGGCGCTCCGGCCCTGGCCCAGGACGATAAGCCCGGACAAGAGACTTACCCAACTGACGAAGAAGCGGCCGCGGGGCCTGACCTGATCGAGATAAGCCGGGTTGAGGGCCCGAACGGGACCACGGTCACCGTTGAACTACCGGCCACCGCGGACACGTTCACCTCCTCCGGCCAGCCCAACACCAATTGGGCGACCGACCCGAACCTGCGCGTCGGCTTCAACCAGAACTTCGGCTATGGCGCCGAGCGGGTCTTCCTGGCATTCAACGGCGTCAGCAGTATCCCCTCGAATGCCACCGTCACCGACGCTCGCCTGCGCCTGTACGTCAATGGTTTCTCGCCCAACGGCGACAGCGGCATGGGTATCCTGGCCCGGTTCCTGAACACAGCCTGGGACCCGAACCTTATCACCTGGAACAACTACAACCCGCAATGGGGAGCAGAGATCGGCGTCGGCAGTGTCCCGGCCCAGATCGGCTGGCGCGAGAGTTCGAACGCGGCGTCCGCCGTCCAGCAGTGGGTCTCCGGCACGCGGCCGAACTTCGGTATCATGCTCCAGGGCGACGAGACCCCGCAGCAGCGCGAGCGTGTCTTCACCTCGCTGAATGGCGGCGGCGGGCTCTTCCCGCGCCTGCTCGTGACCTATACTGAGGTGGTGGACACGGTTCCGCCTACGGCCGCCATGACCGCCCTGCCGCAGTGGTCACAGGCCAGCTTCACGGTCCGGTGGTCGGGCAGTGACAACCAGGGCGGCTCCGGTCTCCAGAACTTCGACGTCCAGTTCCGGATCAATGGCGGATCCTGGCTTGACTGGCTCCTCGGGGTAACCCAGACCGAGCAGCAGTACAACAACGCGCTCCACAACCAGCTGATCGAGTTCCGGGTCCGTGCCCGCGACAACGCAGGCAACGTGAGTCCGTGGAGCGCGCCAACCGGCACCCGGATCGACCTCGTCGCGCCGAACGCGTCGATGAACGCGCTGCCCCAGTTCACCTTCACGACGACCTTCCAGATCAGCTGGTCGCCGAACGAACCGCCCGAGAACATCAACTGGTACGACGTGCAGTTCCAGGTCAATGGCGGCGCATGGCAGAACCTGCTGTCGCAGACCACGCTCGGCCAGACCAACTTCACTGGCTCGACCGGCATCACCTACGGCTTCCGCGCCCGTGCCCAGGATAAGGCCGGCAACACCCAACCGTGGAGCAACATCGCCCAGGCCCAGACGACCGTCAGCGCCGGCAACCCGACGGCGTCGATCGTGCCGTTCAACCCGACCGTTAGCAAGCAGACGAACTTCAACGTCGCCTGGAGCGGCCAGCCGGTGCAGGGTTCGTCGATCACCTCCTATGAGGTCCAGGTCAGTATCAATGGCGGCTCGTTCCAGGCCTGGAACACCTTCCAGGGCAACACCCTGAACGGGGAGTACAACTCGCCGGGTGAGGGCTTCTACACCTTCCGCGTTCGCGCCCGCGACAACCTCAACCGGGTCAGCGAGTGGAGCAACAACCCGCTCAGCACAAAGGTTGTGGACGTCCAGTCGCCGTTCATCAAAGCGCGCGTCTTCCTGCCGATCGGCCTCAAATAGGCGGGAAGACCGGTTCGAAGGTTTCACCCACCCCCCTGAACAGTCAGTGGGGTGGGTGTTTTTCTAGGGCGGCGTGGAACCAATCGACGGTGCTGAGCGTCTACTCTGGTGAAGGCCAGGCGCGCCGAATCGCCTGGGCATCACAAACCATATAAGGAGAACGATGAAGAAGATCACTGTTGTTATGTTAGTGGTGCTGGCGGCCGGGCTTGTCCTGGTTGCCTGTGGCCCGAGCGGGCTGACCACCGAAGAGGCGGCCCAGCCAACGGATGAAGCGGCTATGGCCGGCGAAACGCAGACCTTGTTCGTGGGGCCGGAACTGGTCGACTGCGTCGGCGTCGGCCCGATGGAATGCATGCAGGTCAGGCGCAGCCCTGACGAACCTTACGGTCTGTTCTACGATCAGATCGAAGGTTTCACCTTCGAGCCCGGTTTTGAATACGAGCTCCTCGTCTCCGTTACGCCGGTCGAAAATCCCCCGGCCGACGGGTCATCGCTGAAGTACTCGCTGGTCGAAGTGAAGAGCAAGACGGCCGCCGCCTCCGGCGCGGCCGCCCTCCCCGGCGACGCGGGCGCCAGTCTGCTGGAGAACACCCGCTGGGTCCTGGCCACGTACCTGTCGAGCGATGGTGTCGCTGTGCCGGCCCTGCCGGAAGCGACGGCCGTCTTCCGGGACGGACAGGTCAGCGGCAACGCGAGCTGCAACAACTACACCGGCTCCTACACGGCCGACGCCAGCAACCTCAGCATCGGGCCGCTGGCCTCGAGTATGATGGCCTGCGTCGATCAGGCGCTGATGGAGCAAGAGACGCAGTTCCTGGCCCAGATGCAGGCGGCCGCGAGCTACGTGGTAAATGGCGGCACGCTGGAGATCATCAACGCCCAGGGCCGCACCGTCTTGTCCTTCATCGCCTCGCAGCCCACGAGCCTGACCGGCACGACCTGGAACGCGACGATGGTCAACAACAACCAGGGAGCCGTCTCATCCCTGGTCGCCGGCACGGCCATCACCGCCCTCTTCGGTGAAGACGGCGTCCTGTCCGGCTCGGCCGGCTGCAACACCTATACGGCAGGCTACACCATCGACGGGGACCAGATCACGATCGAGCAGCCGGCCACGACCATGATGATGTGCGCCGAGGCGGGCGTGATGGAGCAGGAGGCGGCCTACCTGGCACAATTGCCGCTTGCGGCTACCTACAGCATCGCGGGCAGCGAGCTTGAGCTGCGGACGGCCGACGGCGCGCTGATCGCCGCCTATACCGCCGGGGTCGCGGAAGTCGTCCCGCCCATCGCGGAGCTTCCCGCGGCAGAGGCGCGCGCCCTTGAGGACACGCGCTGGGTGCTCGGCTCGTTTCTGAACGCCGAGGGCGCGGTTCAGGCCGTGGCCGAAGGCAGCGAGGTCACAGCCGTCTTCTCCGAGGGCCAGGTCGGCGGCAGCGCCGGTTGCAACTCCTATGGTGGTGCTTATAATTTGGATGGCGAAAGCCTGACGATTGGCCCGTTGGTCTCGACGATGATGGCCTGCGAGGAGCCGCTGATGTCCCAGGAGACGCAGTTCCTGGCCAACATGCAGGCGACCAGCAGCTACCGGATCAGCGGGGACTTACTGGACCTACTCAACGCGGAGGGTACTGTCCTGGTGTCATTCAATGCCACTGAATCAACATCGCTCACCGGCACTGACTGGACAGCCGTGATGGTCAATAACGGCAGGGAAGCTGTGTCCGGCCTCATCGAAGGAACATCGATCACCGCCCTGTTTGGCGAGGACGGCAGCCTGTCGGGTTCGGCCGGCTGCAACACCTATAACGCCAGCTACTCGGTCGATGGCAACGCCATCACGATCAGCCAGCCGGCCAGCACGATGATGGCCTGCGAGGAAGCCGTGATGGCCCAGGAGTCCGCTTACCTGACGATGCTGCCGCAGGCGGCGACCTATGCCATCAACGGCGACCGGATGGAGATCCGGACGGCTGACGGCGCGCTGATCGTCGAGTTCGCGGCGGCCGGTGTGGCCGGTGTGGCGGGCGCGACGGACGCAGGCGCGGCCGTCGTCTCTTCGCCGGTTGAAGGCCAGCCGGCGCTGGAAGAGACCCGCTGGGTGCTGGCCACCTTCCTCGGCCAGGATGGCGCGGTTGCCCCGGCAGCCGAAGGGTTCGAATCGACGGCCGTCTTTGAAGAGGGACGCGTCGGCGGAAACGGCGGCTGCAACCGGTACGGCGGCAATTATACGCTCGACGGCAGCAACCTGACGGTTGGGCCGCTGATGTCGACGATGATGGCCTGCGAGCCGGCCCGGATGCAGCAGGAGCAGGCGCTCTTCTCCAACCTGCAGGCGGCCGCCACGTATACCGTCAACGGCACGACGCTGGAGATCAAGAATGCCGACGGCCTGACCGTCCTGACCTTCGCGGCGACGGAGCCGATCGCCCTGGCCGGGACCCTCTGGACGGCGACAGGCGTCAACAATGGCCGGGGCGGCGTGGCCTCCCTGGTGGCCGGCACGAGCGTCACGGCGCTCTTCGGTGAGGACGGCAGCCTGACGGGTTCGGCCGGCTGCAACAACTACATGTCCTCCTACACCGCGGAAGGCGATGCGATCACCATTCAACAGCCCGCCAGCACGCGCAAGCTGTGCCCCGGCGAAGGCGTGATGGAGCAGGAGAACGCCTACCTGAGCCAGTTGCCGCTCGCGGCGACGTATCGGATTGACGGCGACCGGCTGGAATTGCGCTCGGCCGAAGGCGCGTTGATCGCGTCGTACGTGGCCACACCCGCCGGAAACTAAGCCACCGGCATCGTCTGAAAGTCAGGGTGCAAGGCGCTTTCTGCAGCGCCTTGCACCTTTTTTGTTGGCCATCTTCCTATCAGACGAGAGCAAGCTCAGGCTCGTAGCGGACAAGGTCGCTGACACCATCCAACGCGCCCGGCGCCAACTCAGCGACCATGAACGCCGGCTCCGGAACATCCCACTGGCAACGAATGGCAAGCGCCGCCGCCGGCCGGAACCCGAACCGCGGGCAGTGATCCGCGTGGCCCAGGACGACGATGCGGCCGTGGCCGCTTTCGCGCAACCGGTTCGGGCCTTCAATCGTTAGGATCGACCCGACGCCCCGGTTCTGTTGCGAAGGCGCGACAGCCAGTGGAGCCAGAGCAACACTGACGGCCGATTGGCGAAAGCTCCCATCCCTCGAGTACAATCAGGGCCCGTTGGCCCGCCAG
>CAYRBP010000034.1:0-40203 GCA_964422535.1 uncultured Ardenticatenaceae bacterium
CTGGTGCGCGCGGCTGCGACGTTGCGTATAATCTAGACCATACTGACGAGATTCTGATGTCGCCAGGTAAGAATGGGTCTGACCGTCGCGTCTGATGCCTAGACGCAAGCGAATGTGCGGGGTATAGCCCCGATAGAACCGCCTGAAGGAGATATGACTGATATGACAAAGCCACTGGACGTCACCGACGCCACGTTCCAAGCCGAAGTGCTGGACGCCGACAAGCCTGTACTGGTTGATTTTTGGGCCGACTGGTGCGGTCCCTGCCGCATGATCGCCCCCTCCGTGAAGGAGATCGCTGCCGAGTATGAAGGCACGCTGAAGGTCGCCAAGGTCGATGTGGACGACAACCCGGCCATCCCGGGCCGCTACGCGATTGTCGGCATCCCGACCCTGATGCTGTTCAAGGACGGCAAGGTCGTGGAGCGTATCGTCGGCGCGTTGCCGAAGGAGCGCATCCTGGCCCAGGTGCTGCCGCATCTGGAGAAGAAGACGGCCGCGGCCTAGTCTTCAGGAACCAATGACCTAAGAAGAGGGGCACCGCGACGAGCGGCGCCCCTTTTTGTTTCCTGTGACGCGCTTGAGGTTCGGGGCCGGTGCGACCGGTAGTGTAGCCTACTCAGCGCCCAACTGCTTCAGATAGGCATAGCTCTTGAGCATATTCGGCTCGCCGCCGACTTCCAGCGTGCTGTACGCGGCCTTCCCGTCCTTCAACACGTTGTAAACGCCGGCGATGTCAATGACCCCATCGCCGAGAGCCACATCGCCAAAGCCGCAGCCGAACTGCCGGCCGCGTTTGGCTTCCCACGCGGATGACAGGTCCTTCCAGTGCACGTGGTAGATGACATCCTTGAAATGCTTCGCCATCGCCACCGGGTCAGCGCCCCCAAGCCAGGCATTACCGGTGTCCATGTTGACACCGACGCTCGCGGGATGGCCGAGCTGGGCGAGGATGGCTTCGATGCCGTCGATCGAGTCGGTCAGCTCGCCGTGGGGCTCCAGCAGCAGCCGGACGCCCATGGCCTCGGCCAGCCGGGCCGGTTCATATAGCTTCTCGGCCACGATGAAGACCTTTTCGTTGAAGCTCAGACCGTGGCCCCAGGCGGTCTTCGGGTCGCCTTCGGTGGTGATGACATCGGGCACGCCCATGGCCGCGGCCAGCCGGATGGCCTTCAGGATTTCGGTCGTGGCGTAGCGTGACGGGGCGCTGGCGTCGAGCAGATTGGCATGGGCGCAGACGCTGGTGCAGGTCAGACCGTGGGCCTCGAACTGGGCCTTCAGGTCGGCCGGGTTCTCGTCCAGGCTGGCCGTGGCCGTGAAGCCGAACTCGCGGCCGAGCAATCCGCCGGGGTGATTGTCGGTCACGTCGGCATACTTGAAGCCCATGCCCGCCACGCGCGCCAGCTGGTGGTCGAGGACGGAGAACGGTTCGACGAGGGCAAAGCAGCCTACTTTCATGGTTCAACGCTCCTTCGGGGTGGGATTGTGGGACATCGGCAAAAAACCCCTATACTTATCGTAGGCGCTGCCGCGCGCCCTGTCTTGCGGAATGTGCGACTGGTAGATTTTGTACACGAGGCATTCCCATGGCTGACGCTGTCATCACCTTTCAGGACCGCCAGACAACCGTCTACGCCGATACCTGCGAGCCGTTGAAGTCCGCCGCCCGACGCGGCGAACTGGCCCTCTATGCCTGGTCGCGGGGCAGTTATCCGGGTCTGCGGTTGCCGGCCGGGGCGCTGCCCGAAGTTCGCTCGGTTGGCGTCTGGGACGCCAACCGACCCCAGCGCTGGGGACTCGAAGAGCACTGCAACGAGGGCATCGAATTCACCTATCTGGCCCGGGGCAAGACGGCCTTCGCCGTCGAAGACCGGGCCTACCCGCTGCGGGCCGGCCACCTGACTATCACGCGGCCCTGGCAGCGCCACCGCGTCGGCCGGCCGTATGTCGGCGCGAGCCGGCTGGTTTGGTTCATCCTCGACGTAGGGGTTCGCCGGCCGAATCAGGCCTGGCAGTGGCCGCCGTGGCTGGTCTGTTCGGCCGCCGATCTGCGCCGCCTGACCCGGCTGCTGCGAGACAACGAGCAACCGGTCTGGCGAGCCGACGACCAGAGCGCCCGCCGGTTCGAAGACCTGGCGGCGCTCCTCCAGAATGAACGGCCGCGCGGTTCCGAGACGAAGCTGACGCTCATCCTAAACGAGATCCTCGTCGCCATCCTGGAACTGCTGCAGGCGAAGCGCATCCCGCTGGACAGCCACCTGTCCTCGTCGCGGCGGGCGGTTGAGATCTTCCTGGCCGGCCTGCCGCGTCACGCCGGCACGGACTGGACGCTGCCGGCCATGGCCGAAGCCTGTGGGCTGTCGCGCAGCCAGTTCTCAGCCTACTGCCGCCAGATCACCAACATGACGCCAATCGAATACCTGACCCACTGCCGCGTGGAGCAAGCGGCACGGATGCTTCGCCAGTCGCCGGGGCCGGACATCACCGAGATCGCGCTGGCCTGCGGGTTCAGCTCCAGCCAGTATTTCGCCACTGTTTTTCGCAACCACACCGGTTGCTCGCCCAGCCAGTACCGCGCCACCCAGGCGTGGGGCGGGTGAGCGGCCGGACCAGGAGGACACGATGGAAATCGCGCTCATGATCGAAGGCCAGGACGGCCTGACCTGGCCGCGCTGGCAGCGCCTGGCCGCCGCGGCCGAAGATCTGGGGTTTGCCGGTCTGTACCGCTCTGACCACTATACGAACGCCAACCCACCCGACAAGGCGTCGCTCGAACTGTGGGTCTCGCTGACCTGGCTGGCCGGCCACACCTCCCGCATCGAGTTCGGGCCGCTCGTGTCGCCCGTCTCCTTTCGCCAGCCGACGATGACCGCCCGCATGGCCGCGGCCGTCGATGACCTGTCCGGCGGCCGGCTACAGCTCGGCCTCGGCGCGGGCTGGCAGGTGCGCGAGCACACGAACTATGGCTGGGACCTGCTGGAGGTGGGGCCGCGGCTGGACCGCTTCGAGGAAGGTCTCGACGTCATCACCCGGCTGCTGCAGAGCGAGGAGCCGGTCGACTACGAGGGCGACTATTACCGCCTGAAGGAGGCTATCCTGCTGCCGCGGCCGTCGCGGCCGGGCGGCCCGCCGATCGTCATCGGCGGCAACGGCGAGAAGCGCACGCTGCCGCTTGTCGCCCGCTATGCCGATGAGTGGAACGGCGTCTTCCTCGATCCGCCGGCGTACGCCCGGCTGAACAGGCGGCTGGACGAGCTGCTGGCGGCTGTGGGGCGCGACCCGGCCTCCGTCCGGCGGTCGCTCATGGCCGGCTGCGCCTATGGCGGTGATGAAGCGACCCTGAAGCGAAAGGCCGCGCGCTATGGCAGGACGCCGGAAGGGGCGCGCAAGGCAGGCACGATTGCCGTCGGCGGCGACGGGGAATTGGTCGATCAACTTGGGGCCTGGGCAGCCGCGGGCGTGCAGCGGATCATGTTGCAGTGGCTGGAGCTGGACGACCTGGACGGCCTCGATGGACTGGCCCGGATAGCGAGCAGCCTGAACTGAACGCCGAACAGGCGGACTCACCCGGACGATCTGTCCGTGTGGCCCGCCTGTTCCCTGTTTTCCGCGGCCGCGTCAGTCAGTCGGCGGCTGCTTCTCGACGATGATGTCTTCGACGTCAGCCGGGTTGCTCTTGGCGCTGCCGGGGGCCGGCTTGCTGAAACTATCGGCCGCGCGCTCCAGTTCTGCGCTCAGCCAGCGCAACCCTTCGACCAGCGTCGCCTGGGCCTTGCGGCCGACGTCCCCGGTCTCGACCCGGTTCTTGAGATCGACTGCGTCCGTGCGAAGGCGCTCGGCCGCCGGACTGGACGATACTTCGCGCACCGTCTTCTCGACCTCAGTGGCGAAGGATTTCACACCGTCGCGGATGTCCTGCTCGATCTTCCTGGCCTCTTCGCTGCTGAAAAGCGATTCGAGGGCGGCGCCGAACTGGCGGCCCAGCCGCTTGAACTCCTCGGTCACATCGATCGTCTCGCTCGTCGCGCCGCCGGCCGGCTCGTCGACCGGGATGTCGATCTTCAGCCGTTCTTCCTGCTTTATTTCATCGATCTTGGGGGATTCTTCGCTCATCGCGCACAACTCCTAATTGAGATCCGGTAACGGGATGACCAACGTCTCCGATGGTGCCTACATGCTCTACGCGCGTCCCGGGCGAAAGTTGCGCGGCCCTTTCTGGGTCAGCGGCCGCGGGGCGGCGACTGCCACGGGCCACAATGCTGCCGAGCGCCGGCCCCCAGAAGAGGACGGGCCGGCAAACGCCTCGCCCCGGACTGAACCGCCCGGTGCGGACTATGCTACAATGCCCGTATGGAACGCTTAACCTTCACCACGACAACCCGCGGCCTGCGGCGTGAGACGCCGTGCATGCGCCTGTATGAGAAAGCCAAACGCTTCGGCATCTGGAACCCCAGCGACATTGACTTCCGACAGGACCGAGCCGACTGGCTGGGCCTGAACCAGGAGGAGCAGGACATCCTGTTGCGCCTGACAGCCATGTTTCAGGCGGGGGAAGAGGCGGTAACGCTCGACCTGCTGCCGTTGATCATGACCATCGCCGCCGAAGGGCGCGTCGAAGAAGAGATGTTCCTGACGACCTTCCTGTTCGAAGAGTCGAAGCACACCGACTTCTTCAACCGATTCCTGACCGAGGTGGCCGGCAACACGACGGGCCTCAACCGCTATCACGGCGACAACTACCAGGCGATCTTCTATGAGGCGCTGCCGGAGGCGCTCGGCCGCCTGATGGTCGATCGCTCGCCGGCGGCGCAGGTGCGCGCCTCGGTCACCTATAACATGATCGTCGAAGGCATGCTGGCCGAAACGGGCTACCACGCATACTTCAAGGTGCTCGAGCGCAACGACCTGATGCCGGGGCAGCGCAGGGGCATCACGCTCCTGAAGCAGGACGAGTCGCGCCACATCGCCTATGGTATCTACCTGCTGTCGAGGCTGGTGGCGGCCGACGACGCGCTCTGGGACGTCCTGGAAGGGACGATGAACGAGCTCCTGACGCCGGCCCTGGGCGTCATCGGCGATGTCTTCGCGGCCTATGACCCGGCCCCGTTCGACTTGCAGGAGTCGGACTTCGTCGACTACGCGCTCGACCAGTTCCAGAAGCGGGTGACCCGGCTGGAGAAGGCGCGCGGCGCTTCACTGGACGAGATCGAGCGCGCTACCACGGCCGTCATCGAGCGAGACGACGGTTAGCCCCATCCCGCGCATGGCCGGAACAGCATCCACCTGACTCTGCCCCTAAGGCCTGCGGGCGATGAACAGCCCTTCCTGAAGCCGGAACGACGTCAGGTCGCCTTCCACGCGCGGATCGAGGAAGACGGCCGCTGCTTCCGGCGCCTGCAGCAGCATCACCTTCAGCCGCGTCCGCATCTCGAGCGTGTGGCGGGCGGCCCAGCTCTCGAATGAAATGCGCTTGTCGAGCCGTTCCTCGTGGACCAGCACCAGCCCGGCCGCCGCCAATGCGTCCAGCCATTCGTCGCGGCTCAGACAGCGGTTGTGACTCGGATCGCGCAGCTTTTCGAAGGCATTGACGTACTCGCCGGCCAGTCGCACCTGGTCCGCCTTCTTGCCGCGCAGGCGCGAACCCGGGACGATATTGTCGACGATTGCCAACAATCCGCCGCCGGTGACGACGCGCGCGGCCTCCATGACGAAGTGGCAGATGTCGGGGAAGTGGTGGGGCGCGATGCGGCAGGTCACCAGGTCGAAGGCGCCGCCGGCGAAGGGCAGGTCTTCCACGTCCGCGACGGCCGCTGACAGGTTCGCCACACCCCGTCCGGCGGCGAGATCCAACGCCAGCGGCAACATCTCCGGCGTCAGATCGGCGCCGACGACGTGGGCAACATGCGGGGCGAATGCCAGCGCCGTATGACCCGCGGCCGTGGCCAGGTCGAGCACGCGCCAGCCCGCCTGTGGCCGGGTCAGCGCGACCAGCCGCTCCAGGCTTGCGCCTTTGGCGTGCGGCGCGCTGCTAACGTAAGCGGCCGCGTTGGCCCCGAACTCCCGTCGAACCGTCTCTTTGCTCATCGCCCCGATTATAGCCGCGAAAGACAGGCGAGCGGAAGGGCGGCGCGGGTCTCCGCGGCAATCCTTCAGAACCGCCGAAAACACGACAGCCGCACGTGCGTGCGGCTGCCTGTCTACCAATACCGACGGATGGAACTCTCTACCATTACTGTCGGGATGACTTAGCCTGCATTGGTGTCGCGACCGGCCGCATGCCACTACTCGTCGGCGCCGGTGGGCGGTTGCTGATCCGGCTGTTGGCCGGCGGCTGGCCCGGTTGCTGGACCGGGGCCTTGACGGCCGGCACGCTGTCACTGACCGGGCGCACGCCCGGCTTCGCGGGCTGGCCGGGAGCGACGGCCGCGGGCTGCGCTGCCGGCTGGCGGGCCGGGGCCGGCTTGGCGTTCGCGTCTCCGGCCAGGTCGAAAATGTGCTCCCCGGCAACCGAGAACGCGCCGATGAACAGAATGCGGGTCAGCAGTACCAGTCCGGCGACGAAGATGGGCACGAAGCGGAGCAGCTGCTCGCGTCCCAGGACTTCGTTGCCGAAGTCGTGGGAGAGCAGCGTCAGCGACACCGCCCACCAGGTCATGACCGCGTTCATCGTAGCGCCCAGGAGCCACGCGCCCATTAGATACCAGACCGCCTTCGGTTCGTCCGCGCCCTGCTGGGGCGTGAACAAGCGGGCCAGCCCGGCAAAGTCAATCGAGCAGAAGGCGATGGCCAGGATCGTCGCCCAGGTGACGCCCAGAAACGCGACGTCGCCCAGGATGCTGTTGAGGGCGTAGCGTGTGGTGTCGAAGTTGAATACCTCGAAGGCCAGCAGCGCGACGATCAGCAGGAGACCGACCACTACCTTGCGCGAATTCTTCGTCGTCGGGGCGGTTAGCGGGCCCGGGAGCATCCGGTTAAATGCCTGTCGTTGTTGCATGTCTAGTCTCCTCAGTCTCAGTCTTTCGGTCATTTGTCTCCCTTTCCAACCCCCGGAGGAGTCGGAGCCGGCGAGGAAGGCGCTCGCCGGCTCCCTTCTCAAAGGGGTGGTGGGGAGGGGAAGAGAAGTATGTCTGTCCTCAAACAGTGTAGCACAGCTGTTCTAATCCAATCAAGCCACTTGGGATAAGTGGGGGATAACTGGGGGATAAGCTGGGGTTATCGCAACGTGCTGCGCGGCTTCATCGTTGCCGAGGCGGCACACAGGCCGGTGTATGGGTTGTCGATTGGGACGCAGAGGGGGGCCAGAAAAAAGGCCCGCGTGTGCGGGCCTATTCGTTGTCGGGGACGAGCGAGTAGTCGCCCGGCGTCACCCCGGGGCCGTAGCGGTAGACGTTCGGCCAGGGGATGTAGTTGCTTTCAAACACCCGCTCTTCAAGCGTTTGACCTTCGGCGTTCAGAACCGTCCGCTTGACGGACACGGTCGCGCCGCCGGTCGCGTAGTCGTACTGGGCCACGGTCCCTTCGGGCAGCTCGGGGTCGAACTCCCAGATGTCGTCTTCTGGAGCCGGCGTCTCGTTGGTGAAGACCGGCTCTTCTTTCAGGACGGTGCGGCCGAGACTGGTGCTGTAGAACTTGAAGGTCAGGGACTGGAACTCCTCGTTGTAGTAGTTCTCGATCAGCAGGTGGTGAGGCGTGTTGTTGATGAAGCGGAAGTCGACGATGGGCGAGAAGACGGTCGCGTCCATGCCGGGGCCTTCGCCGTCGTTGTAGTAGTTGACCATGTATCCGTGCTCCCAGCGTTCGACGATGGGGAAGCCGGACCAGAAGGCCGTCTGGTACAGGGTCGTGCTGACCTGGCAGACGCCGCCGCCGACGCCCTTGATCGTCCGGCCGCCGACGATGATCAGCCCTTCTTCATAACCGTCCGCTTCGCTGATGCTGCCCAAGTAGCGGTTGAAGGAGAACTCCTCGCCGGGGGCGACGACGATGCCGTAGAAGTTGGCGGCCGCGCGGGCGATATTATGCTTGCGCTCGTCGGAGGAGCCGTAGAACCAGGTGGTCGTCTCGGTGATCAATTCCGTGATGCCGAGTTCGGCCGCCGTGGCGTTGGCGTTCACCACCGGCACGATGTCGCGCATGACCAGCGGGATCTCGTGGTTGCCGGCGGCCAGGTTCGCGGTCATCCCGGCGACAGTCGCGTCGATGTCCAGCTCGCGGCCATTCGTATGGGGCGAGACGAGGACGAGTTCACGCGTGTCGTCGTTGAAGTAGAAGCGGGCGTTGGTTGGCTCGCGGTAGATTCTGTTGTTGAACTGGGCCAGCCAGTTGCGGGCGGCGTTCTCGTCGATGAAGACGCGGTGTTCCTGGCGGCCGTCGGGCAGGGTGACCAGTTCGACACGGGTCCAGGCGGCCATCTCCTCTGGCGTCAGCGTCACGCCGTCCAGGTCCAGGTCCGCCAGCGGCTGGGGGAAATAGAAGCGGATCGGCTCCGTCAGCAGGCCGCTGATGCGCTCGGCCGTCTGCGGCGAGTCGTAGACGGGCGGCACGACTTCATGCACCAGCAGCTCGACCTCGGCCGGGCGGAGCTCGGCCGCTGCGGCGGCCAGTCCTTCGCGCAGCTGGACCCGGTCGATGAAGCGGCCGACCTGCGACGGCGTGTAGGCGGCCGTGCCGCTGCTGATGTCGAGCGTTGCGCTGACCGCGTCCTGCTCGATCGCGTCCACGACCGGGCTGATGGCCTGGTCAAGCCGGCCCTCATCGAAGACGATGACCGGGGCGACCTCGCGGCCGTAATACCAGCTCTGGAAGCTGTCCTGCAGCCGCTGCAGGGGGTTGCCGTCGCGGCCGATGGCATAGGCGGCTTCGGCCGTCGCGGAAACGTCCAGGACGATGCCCAGCTCGGCCGGAGCATAGGTCTTCTTTTCGCCGGTGATCGGGTTGACGAGGGTGATCTGCCCTTCTCGGGAGTAGGTGAGCACCTGGGCCAGCGCGGTCGCCGCTTCGTCGGGCGTCATCTGGCTCAGGTCGACGCCGTATACCGACACGCCGGTCAGGATGCGGCCGCTGTGGCGCGCCTGGTAGGTGGTCAGCAGCGCGCCGAGGAGCAGCGCCAGCAGCGCCAGGCCGATCAGCGGCGGGATGAAGAAGTAGCCCAGCTTGCGGGCCGGGGAGTTGCCGGAGGCCGGCGTTGGGTACGGACGTGTTGCCTGCATGGTCAGTCGGTTTCTTTACTCCAGGCTGAAGCATTCTAGCACGGGCCCGTATCCGGGCACAGCCTCGCTCACGTTTGGCTCAGCCTCGGACCCGCGGGCCATAGCGCCGAAGCGACCCCGGCGCGGCGTTCGGCGGCGTTGGGATCTCCCTCATGCGTTTCCGGGTCGCGGTTTCGTTGCCCAGACCAGGTCGTATTCCAGCTGCCACGGCTGGGTGCGAATATCCGTCAGGTCGAGGTTCGCCAGCAGCGCCTCGAATGCATCGCGGCTGCGGTTGCGGCCGAGGAAGGCCGCGGCGTCGGGGCCGGTGCGGCGGGTGACCAGCAGGATCCCGCCGGGCTGCAGGACGCGGGCCATCTCGCGCAGCGCGGCCGCGTCGTCCGGCAGGAACTCGAGCGCTTCCAGGCAGGTCACGGCCCCGAACGCGTCGCCTGCAAAGGGCAGGTCCATCGCCGACTGGCGGACGAACATGGCCCGGTCGCCGAACGGCCGCAACTTCCCGGCCGCGACCGCCAGCATCCGCGCCGAGGCGTCCAGGCCGACGACGCGCCCGTGGAAGTCGGGTTCGGCCAGCAGGTAGTCGGGCAGGCGGCCGGTCCCGCAGGCGACGTCAAGCACCCAGGCCGCGGGGCCGGGCAAGCGGCGGACGAGCGGAGCGGCGACGAAGGCGCTCTCGTTTTCCGGGTCGAACTGCTTGATGCCGTCATAGCGCGTGGCGGTCAGGTCATAGAGCCAGACGACGACGCGGCGGCCGAGGAAGACGCCCTCGGTTGTCACGATCAACCAGCGCAGCAGCAGGAAGGCGGCCAGGATCAGGAGCGCGATGGCGAGAACGGCCGCGAGGGGTTGCATAGCCGGTAAGAATAGCACGCTGCCGGCGGCCGCGACAGCCACAGCGGCCGCCCGGGGCGGGCCGGACGCGGCCGGGCTAGCGGCTGAGGGCGCGACGCGCGCGGATGACCGCCTTCCGGATATCCGGAAGGCGCATCAGGAGCAGGACGGCGACGAGTCCGGCGAAGAGCAGCGGCTGAGCGTAGGCGTTCTTGACCAGCCAGATGTAGTGGATGACGGCCAGGACAGCGATGAGGTAGACCAGCTTGTGCAGCGTCTTCCAGCGCTTGCCCAGGCGCTTCTGCGCGCCCCTCGTCGATGTCAGGGCCAGCGGGATCAGCAGCAGGAAGGCGGCGAATCCAACGAGCGCGTATCGGCGCTTGACGATCTCCTCGACGATCAGCCCCCACACGAACCGGTAATCGAGCCAGGTGAAGGCCAGCAGGTGGAGGCAGACGTACAGGAAGCCATAGAGGCCCAGCGGCCGCCGCCAGTTCGCGATCTGCTTCCAGCCCGTCAGGTAGCCAAGCGGCGTGATCGCCAGCGAAGCGACGATCAGGATGATCGCCGCTTTGCCGGTGCGCAGGATGATGGCCCGGATCGGCTCCGGGCCGAGCAGGCCGAACCAGTAGTCGAACAGCAGCCAGGCCAGCGGAAACAGCCCGACCGCGTGCCAGGCGATGCGGTGGAGGGTGCGCTGGGTGTCGCGGCTGAGGCCGCGCTTGCCGGCCTGGGTTGGGGTTTGAATGGGCTCAGTAGACATGTGCTCGCGCCTGTTCCGCCGGGCTACGGACGACGGGCGGCGGACCATGTCGATCGCGCCGCCCGCGGGCAGTGGCCGTTCCTAGTAATTCACTTCCAGGTCCATGCCCTCGTAGAGGTATCCGACCTGTTCTTCGTAGCCGTTGAACATCAGGGTCGGCCGGCGGCCGCCTTCGCCGATGCGGCGCTCCGTAGCCTGGGACCAGCGCGGATGATCGACCTCCGGGTTGACGTTGGCGTAGAAGCCATACTCGTTCGGCGCGGCCGCCATCCACAGCGACGTCGGCATCTCGTCGGTCAGGTCGATCTTGACGATCGACTTGATGCTCTTGAAGCCGTACTTCCAGGGCACGACGAGCCGAAAGGGCGCGCCGTTCTGGGCAGGCAGCTCGCGGTCGTACATGCCGGTCGCCATCAAGGTCAGATCGTTCATGGCTTCATCGAGGCGCAGGCCCTCGACATAGGGCCACTCGAAGAACGGGCTGCGCTGGCCGGGCATTTCCTCCGGGCGGTAGACCGTCTCGAACCGCACGTACCTGGCCGAAGACGTCGGCTCGACCGCTTCCAGCAGTCGGGCCAGCGGGAAGCCGATCCAGGGGATGACCATCGACCAACCTTCGACACAGCGCAGGCGGTAGATTCGCTCTTCCTGGCCCAGCGCGCGCAGGTCGTCCAGGTCGAACGTCCCGGGCTTGTTGACCATGCCCGCGACCTGAACGGTCCAGGGTTCGGTCTGAAAGTCGCCGGTCTTGCCCGCGACCGCTTCCTTGTTGGTCGAGAACTCGTAGTAGTTGTTGTAGCTGCTGGCGATGGCGTATGAGGTCAGCGGGTCGCCGAACTCATCGGTGCTGGCCCCGGGCTGGGCGGGCAGGGTACTGCCGGGCGCGATGGTCGGCCGCGGCTCGGCAGCCTGCTCCGCAGCGCTCTGGCCGCTCAGGTCCGTCTTCGGCGCGCACGCCGCGAGCAGGGTTGCCCCGGCCACGGCCGCCGCGCCGCCCATGAAAGCCCGTCGTGACAGGTAGACTGACTCCGGCGTGATTTCGGAAGAAGGGATCTCGATCCCGGTGCGTCTCTTGATCAGCATCACCGCTCCTGAAGTGCCGTGGAAGCCGGCGCTCTTACTCTTATTACGCATGATAATAGAATCATTCTATTAAAATCGGCGGTCGAAACCATTATCAGAAGATTACGCTCACGTTGTTCTCCTGCAATCGCCGGTCGCGCTGCCGGACGGCCGTCGCCAGCGCTGCCGCGCCCCGGCGGAGGCCGCGCTCGCTCGCATGGCCGGTCCGGCGGCTCTCCTCGCCTTCACGCGTTCTTCACGGCGAATTTACGCCCCCCACACTGACGGTTGTGCGCGGCTCGCCTATCCTGTCCAGGTCCCCGCTTTGTGGAAGTCTGTTTGTGCAGGAAGGGAAGGGCAAGGTGGGCAGTGGAAGTCGAATACGCGCTGGAAGTTGTTGACTACCTCCGTCAGGCAGTCAGCGAAGGTATTGTGATTGTCGATGCCGAGGGGCATGTCCGCCTGGCCAACCAGGCGGCGGAGTCGATCCTGGGGTATGGGCCTGGCCAATTGACGAGCGTACAGTTACCTGATGTTTGGTCTGCCGGGTTGAGCCGGACATCTCGCGCGAGACCGGTCGAGATCGAGTTGCGCGCGCGCGACGGCGCGGCCGTGCCCGTTTCGGTCGTCTCCGCCCCGCTCTCCGGCGACGAAGGCGGCGAGCGGCTGGTGTCGCTGGTCGACCGGGGCGAGCTGGAGCGTCTGAACGAGCGGATGTCGCATGTCCAGCGCCTGGCCGGCGTCGGCACGCTGGCCGCCAGCATGTCCCACGAACTGACCAACCCGCTCAGCGTCATCACCGCTGCCTGCACCAACCTGAAGGAGGAACTGGCCGACGGGTCGCTGACGCCCGATCAGCTGGGACGCTACGCGGAGATGATCGAGCAGAGCGCCTTCCGCTGCGCCAGGATCATCGAAGTCCTGCGACGGTACACCCAGAACGACGGCCGCGGGCTGAACATGGCCATCACCAGCCCGGCCGACATCATCCAGGACGCCCTGACCATGGTCGAGCAGCAGTTCCGCAAGCGGGCCAACATCGTCGTGGAAACCGACATCACCCCCGGCCTGCAGTCGATCGTCTGCGACCACAACGCCATCACGCAGGTGCTGATCAACCTGCTGCTGAACGCGCGCGACGCGATGCACCCCGGTGGCGGCACGATCTCGGTTCGCTTCTGGCCGCTGGGGACGCTGGTCAGCATTCACCCGGCCTCGGCCGGCGAAAACGGGTCCGGTCAGGGCCGCGAGGACCGGGAGTACTTCGCCTTTTCCGTCAGCGATGCGGGGACGGGGATCGACCCGGCGACCCAGGAACACCTTTTCGACCCGTTCTACACGACCAGGGCCGGCGGGAATGGGACGGGGCTGGGGCTGTTCATCGCCCGTGGCATCGTCACCCAGCACGGCGGCCGTATCTGGGCCGAGAACAATCCCGGCGGTGGGGCGACCTTCACCGTTGTCTTGCCGAAGCGGCAGTGAGCGCGGCGCGGGGCCGCCGTCTCCGGGCCCGGCGCTCCGGAGGGCCGCTTACCGGCTGTCCCCGGCGGTCTTCCGCACCATCTCCACAAAATAGCGGTGAAAGCGCGGGTCGGGGGTCAACTCGGGGTGGAAAGCCGTCACCAGCCATCGCCCTTCCTGCGCGGCGACAGGCGTGCCGTCTTCCAGGCGGGCGATCACCTCGGCTTCCCCTTGCGCTTCCAGCAGGCGCGGGCCGCGAATGAAGACCGCCGGGAACGGTTCGCGGCTCCCGTTGGCGAAGACGGGCACGTCGATCGGCGTGATGAAGCTGTCGACCTGGCGGCCGAAGGCATTGCGCTCGACGCCGATGTCCATGACGCCGAGCAACGGCTGGTCGCGGCCGCCGCCGGCGAGGATGCGCTTCGCCATGAAGATCATCCCGGCGCAGGTCCCCCAGACCGGCTTCTCAGCCGCGAAGGCCCGCATCGGCTCCATGAGTCCAAAGCGGTCAGCCAGCTTGCCGATCGTCGTGCTCTCGCCGCCGGGGATGATCAGCCCATCCAGCCCTGCCAGGTCTTCGGGCAGCCGCACTTCGACCGCCTCCACGCCTAACCCGCGCAGGATGTTGATATGCTCAATGAAAGCGCCCTGCAGCGCCAAGACACCGATTCTCATGAGTTGTCCTGAGTTGGGAGGGGCAGGGGAGCGCGGAGCAGGGGAGAAACGATCGTCTCCCCCGCTCCGCTACGGGCTTCTCCCCGGCGACTATTGACTTACCACCCGCGGCCGGCCAGCTGCTCGGACTCCGGCAGACTGCGGACGTTGATGCCGACCATCGGCTCGCCCAGGTTCTCGCTGACACGGGCCAGGATGTCGGCGTTGCGGAAGTGGGTCGTGGCCTCGACGATGGCCTGGGCCCGGTGGGCGGGATCGCCGCTCTTGAAGATACCGGAGCCGACGAACACGCCGTCGACGCCGATTTGCATCATCAGGGCCGCGTCGGCCGGCGTGGCGATGCCGCCGGCGGCGAAGTTGACCACCGGCAGCCGGCCGAGCTCCTTCGTCTGCTTGACCAGTTCGAACGGCGCGCCGATCTCCTTGGCATAGGTCATTAGCTCTTCATCCGGCATGGACTGCAGGCGGCGGATGTCGCCCAGCACCGTGCGCGCGTGGCGCACGGCCTCGACGACGTCGCCGGTGCCGGCTTCGCCCTTGGTGCGGATCATCGCCGCGCCTTCGCCGATGCGCCGCAGAGCCTCGCCCAGGTTGCGGCAGCCGCAGACAAACGGCACCTTGAAGTCATGCTTGTAGATGTGGTACGACTCGTCGGCCGGCGTCAGCACTTCGCTCTCGTCGATGTAGTCGACGCCGATCGCTTCCAGGATCTGCGCCTCGACGAAGTGGCCGATGCGGCACTTGGCCATGACCGGGATGGTCACGGAAGCCATGATCTCCTTGATCAGGCCCGGGTCTGACATGCGAGCCACGCCGCCTTGCACCCGGATGTCGGCCGGGACGCGCTCCAGGGCCATGACGGCCACCGCGCCCGCCTTCTCGGCGATCTGGGCCTGTTCCGGGGTGACGACGTCCATGATGACGCCGCCCTTCAACATCTGCGCCAAACCGGCCTTGACCGTGAAGCTTCCCACTTCGCCGCGGCCGTTCTTGTGTCCATTCTCGCTCATCGTCTGCCTCCCGAGATGACTGCTTATCTTCTGCCTTTCATTCTAATGACGGGATAGGGCGGTGGCAAGAGAAGTGGTTCTATTTTTCACGCGAAAGCACGCCAAAAATAAGACCAGACGGCGCCGCTCATCGCCCGTCCCGCCACCCGGCGATTGTGAGCGTGCCTTGCATCGGCCGGCGTCAGAGGGTAAACTAGGATTTATCCGATAAATCCCATTTATTAGATTCATCCAATCATTCATCGTGCGCCTCGAGCAACTCGACTCCGACTTTCTCAAATACATCATCGCCCATCACGTCAACCCCGGCGACCGCCTGCCGGCGCTGACGGAGATCGGCGAGGATATGGGCGTCAGCGTCGGCAAACTGCGCGAGGAGTTGTCGGTCGCGCGCGGGATGGGTGTTGTGTCGGTGCGGCCGCGGGTCGGCATGCAGCGCGAGTCCTATGACTTCTCGCAGGCCGTCCTTCCCTCCGTCCTCTTCGCCCTGGCAACCGGCGAAGCCCAGTTCGGCCAGTACAGCCGGCTGCGGCGCGAGCTGGAAGTCGCATTCTGGGACGAGGCGGTCGCCCTGCTGACGCCGGAAGACAAGGCGCTGCTGAGCGCGCTGGTCGAGCGCGCCTGGGCCAGGCTGCGCGGCAACCCCGTCCATGTGCCCAGTGCCGAGCACCGCCAGTTGCACCTGACCATCTTCAGCCGCCTTGACAACCCGTTTGTCCAGGGCTTGCTGCGCGCTTACTGGGACGCCTATGAGGCCAGCGAGTTCACCCGCTTCGTGCGCTACCAGTACTGGCTGGATGTCTGGACCTACCACGAGCGTATTGTGGAGGCCATCTGCGCCGGCGAGGTTGACCTCGGCCGCCGCCTGTTGGTGGAACACTTCCTGCTGTTGCAGACAAACCCGGCCACCGGGCTGCGTGAGAACGGCGAGGAGCATTAGCCCGCCGGCCGGCAGGTTGCCTGCGGCCGTAAGGCGGCCGGTATGATTGGCGCTGTAACGTATTCAACCACGGCCGGGGCTCCGCGACCCGCCGCCTAGAACCATTGAACCGCGTGGTTTTCTGAAGGAGAAACTGAGCATGAGTATCCGAACGGAGAACAGCATCGCCCCCGCTGTCCAGGCTGGGCCCTCGCCGGAGGAGTGGATCACCAACGACTTCTCGATCGTTGTCGCCACCGCCAACGGCACCGGCAGCCAGACAGCCAACCTGGCGATCCTGCGCTCGCTTTTCAAGATGGGCATCCCGGTCAACGGCAAGAACATCTTCCCGTCGAACATCCAGGGCCTGCCGACCTGGTACCACATCCGGCTGAGCAAGGACGGCTACACCGGCCGCCGCCACACGTCGGAGATCCTGGTCGCTTTCAACCCGGCCACGGTCAACGAGGATATCGTCAACCTGCCGCCCGGCGGCGTCTGCATCCACAACAGCGACTGGCGGTCCATCCCGCATCGCGATGACATCACCTACTATGCCGTGCCGGTCAACGAGTTCGTCCGCGACACGGGCATGAAGGGTAAGCTGAAGGACTACATCTCCAACATGGTCTTCGTCGGCGCGGTTGCCCAGTTGCTGGGCATCCCGATGGAGAAGCTGGAGGAGGCGCTGACCTTCCTGTTCAAGGGCAAGCGCAAGGTCATCGATTCGAACATGGGCGTCGTGCGGGCGGCCTTCGAGTGGACGGCCGCCAACATCGAAAAGACGGACCGCTACCGCGTCGTACCGATGGACAAGACGACGGGCAAGATCATGATGACCGGCAACGAGGCGGCCGCCCTGGGTGCGGTCTTTGGCGGCGTCACGTTCGCCGCCTGGTACCCGATCACGCCGTCGACCAGCGTGATCGACGCGCTGGGCGAGTACCTGAAGGCGTACCGCCACGACCCGGAGACGGGCGCGGCAACCTACGCCATCGTCCAGGCGGAGGACGAACTTGCGGCGATCGGCATGGTCGTCGGCGCGGGCTGGTCCGGGGCGCGGGCCATGACCGCCACCTCCGGCCCCGGCATCTCGCTCATGGCCGAATATACCGGCCTGGCCTATTTCACCGAGACGCCGGCCGTCATCTGGGACATCCAGCGAGTAGGTCCGAGCACCGGCCTGCCGACGCGCACCAGCCAGGGCGATATCCTGTTCACCTACTACCTGGGCCACGGCGACACCCACAACGTCATCCTGCTCCCTGCCTCGCTGAGCGAGTGCTTTGAGTTCGGCTACAAGGCGTTCGATCTGGCCGAGCAGCTACAGACGCCTATCTTCGTCCTGAGCGACCTCGACCTGGGCATGAATAACTGGATGTCCGACCCGTTCGAGTACCCGACCACGCCGATCAACCGCGGCAAGGTGCTGACGGCCGAGGAAGTGGCCGAGCGCGGCTTTGCCCGGTACAAGGACCTGGACGGCGACGGCATCCCCTATCGCACTCTGCCGGGCAACGAGAATCCGCGCGCGTCGTGGTTCGCCCGCGGCACCGGCCACAATGAGGCCGCGGTCTACAGCGAGAAGCCGGCCGACTGGGAAAACAATATGCTCCGTCTGGCCCGCAAGTTCGAGACGGCGCGCGAGCTGGTCCCGGGGCCGGTGATCGAAGAGATGGAAGGGGCCGAAGTGGCCATCCTGGCCTATGGCACGACCGAGCCGGCCATCGAGGAAGCCCGCGACCGCCTGACGGCCATGGGCCTGCCGACGAGCTTCATCCGGCTCCGCGCGCTGCCGTTCAACCATGAGGTGGCCGAGTTCGTGGGCCGTTACGAGCGCGTCTACGTCGTCGAGTTGAACCGCGACGGCCAGATGCAGGCCATCCTTCAGGCCGAACTGCCGGAACTGGCGACGCGCTTCATGTCGCTGGCCCACCTCGACGGCATGCCGCTGACCGCCCGCTGGGTGGTCGAGGCGCTGATGGCCCGGGAGACCGAAAAGCCCCGCAAAGGCTCAGCGCTCTCGCAGGCGCGCGAGCCGGGCGCGACGGCGACGGACCTGCCGGGTGATGGCGCTTCGTCTTCCGGCAACGGTACGCCGGCCGGCGACAACGGCCTGACCGACATGGGCCGCGACGTCCGCAGCGGGGCAGCCATCATCGACGCCATTGAGAACCGGGAGAATTAGGGGTACAACCATGGATAACACGACAGGACGCCAGGCGAAAGTCAACGCCGCCGGGCTGACCCACGCCGACTACAAGGGCCTGCCCTCGACGCTGTGCCAGGGCTGCGGCCACAACTCGATCGCCAACCAGATCATCCAGGTGGCCTATGAAGTCAACATCCGGCCGCAGGAGATCATCAAACTGAGCGGCATCGGCTGCTCCAGCAAGTCACCGGCCTACTTCCTGGGCCAGAGCTTCGGCTTCAACGGCCTGCACGGCCGCATGCCGTCGCTGGCGACCGGCGCGCTCGTGGGCAACCACTTGCTGCGCGGCATCGGCGTCAGCGGCGACGGCGACACGGCCAGCATCGGCATGGGCCAGTTCAAGCACATGGTCCGCCGCAACGTGCGCATGGTCTACATCGTCGAGAACAACGGCGTTTACGGCCTGACCAAGGGCCAGTTCTCCGCGACAGCGGACGAGGGCCAGGAGCTGAAGTATGCCGGCGTGAACGAGTTCCCGCCGGTCGACATCTGCATGGAAGCCATCCTCGCCGGTTGCGGCTACGTGGCCCGCTCCTTCTCCGGCGACGCGGCCCAGGTCCGCGAGCTGATCAAGGGCGCGCTGAGCCACCGCGGCACGGCCGTGCTCGACATCATCAGCCCGTGTGTCGCCTTCAACAACGAAGACACCTCGACCAAGAGCTACACCTACGGCAAGGAACACGAGGTGCAGCTGCATGGCATCGGCTTCGTCCCCAAGCTGGAGGAGATCCAGCTGAACGATCAGGAGCCGGGCGATGTCCGCCTCGTCGAACTGCATGACGGGTCGTTCATCAAGCTCCACAAGCTGGAGCAGGACTACGACCCGACAGACCGGATGGGCGCGATGCACCGCCTGCAGTGGGCCCAGCAGCAGCAGGAGTTCATCACCGGCCTGATCTACTATGATCCTTCCCGCCCGTCGCTGGTGGAGACGCAGGAACTGGTCGATGAGCCGCTGGCCTCGCTGCCGGAGTCGCGCACGCGGCCGGCTCCTTCGGTCCTGCAGAGCCTGATGGCGAGCCTGCAGTAGGCGAACAAAAAAACCTCAGAGGTCTTTCAAGACCTCTGAGGTTTAGCGCTTGTCATTCAAAGCCCGAACAGGACTGCCCGGTTCGGGCTTTATCTTTCTTCGCTTACTGGCCCGGCTCAGCCACGTCCAGCAACTCGACCTCAAAGATGAGCGTCGCGCCGGGGGGGATGCTGCCGGCCCCGAACTCGCCGTAACCCAGGTCGGCCGGGATCACCAGCTGGCGGACCCCGCCGACCTTCATGCCGGCCACACCTTCATCCCAACCGGGGATGACGCCGCCGCTGCCCAGATTGAAGGTGAAAGGCTGGCCCGCGTCAAGCGAGCTGTCGAACTTGACGTTGTCGGTCAGCCAGCCGGTGTAGTTGACGGTCACATCCTGGCCGGCCTCGGCCACCGCGCCATCTCCTTCGACCAGGTCATAGTACTTCAGGCCGCTGTCGGTCGTCGTGAAGTCTGCCTCGTCGACCGCCGTCGGCAGGACGAGCGGCTTGATCTCGAGCAATTCGACTTCCATGAGCAGGGTCGCGTTCGGCGGGATGCGGCCGCCGCCGGTTTCACCCAGCGCCAGTTCGGGCGGGATGACCAGGTAGCGCTTGCCGCCGACCTTCATCGTCGACACGCCCTCGTCCCAGCCGGGGAAGACGCCCGAATCGCTGCCCAGGGCGAAGGTCAGCGGCTCGCCCTGTGACTCGGAGGACGCGATGTATTGATTGCCTTCCTGGAGCCAGGCGGTGTAATTCACGACGACTTCCTGGCCCGTGACCGGGGTCTCGCCCTCGCCTTCGACGATGTCGAAGTACTGGAGCCCGCTGTCGGTCGTGTTCAGATCGCCTTCGTCCACGGCCGTCGGCTCCGGCGGCGCCTGGACCTCAAGCAACTCGATGTCCATGGTGATCGTCGCATCGGGCGGGATGACGCCCCCCGCGCCTTCACTCCCGAAGGCCAGGTCCGGCGGGATGACCAGCCGGGCCGAGCCGCCCTGCTTCATGAGCGTCAGGCCCTCTTTCCAGCCGGGGAACAAATCGTTGTCGGAGACGGTGGCCGTGATGGGCTGGCCGTCGGTGTAGGTATCGACGAAGACGGTCCCGTCTTCGAGCATGCCGACCATGTTCATGGTGACGATGTCACCCTCATTGGCCGCCGGGCCGTCACCAGTCTTGATGTCGATAAAGGTCAGGCCGCTGTCGGTCGTGGTCTCTTCACCCTCGACCGGCGGGATGCCGGGCCCTGCAGGCGCTTCAGCAGCCCCTTCTTCAGTAGCGGGCGCTTCGGCTTCGGCCGTCGCTGCCGGTTCGTCGGCTTCGGCGTCGGTGGTCCCGCCTTCCTCGGCCGTGCGGGTCAACTCGGCCGCTTCCTCTTCCGAGACAGCCGGGCCGCATGCGGCGAACACCAGCAGAAGGGCCACCAACACGGCCCACAAGGCAATGGCGTTACGAATCTTCATCAGCGTATTCTTCTCACTCCTTTCGTGGATGGTCACAGTCCTGGGCGCCCCAGGCCGGCGCAGGCTAATACTATCCCCGGGCCGGCGGCCGCGCCACTTTCACCAACCGGGCGCTCAGGTAGCCCCACCGGTTGCCGAGGGGGGCGTCGCGCCTATAATCCCTGTCATGGTCGGAACGCCGCTGTCCCGCCAGGCACAGCGCCTGTTGTTGCGCCTGACCGCCGCCGGGCTCCTTCTCTTCTTTGCACTCGCGCTCCGGCCCGCACTGGACCAATCCCCCACCAATGACGAACCCGTCCACCTGACCCGCGGCCTGCTGCTCAACCAGCGTGCTGACCTGTCCCTGCAGGGCGGCCATACGCCGCTGAGTCACTGGCTGATCGGGCTGCTGATGAGGACCGAGCCGGGCTTGCCCGACGTCCGCGAATTGGCGAGCTGGCTGGCGAACGACCGCCCTACCATTGCCGGCGACCTGCTCTGGCGGAGCGGCGTGGACGTGGGGCGGCTGCTATTCCTGGGCCGGTTGCCGATCATCTGGTCCGCGCTGATCATGGGCGCGGGCATGGCCCTGTGGTGCCTGGCGGTCGTCCGGCCGGCTGACCAATCCGGCCGGGCGGCCGCGCTCGCGACTGTGATGGTCCTCTTCGCCACCTCCTCGAACCTGCTGGCCTCGGCCGCGCTGGCCACCACCGACATGGTGGCGACCGTCACCTACTTCCTGACGATCTGCGCCTGGTGGTTCTACTGGCAGCGACCCGGTTGGGCCCGCTGGCTCCTGACGGGCGTGCTGCTGGGGCTGGGGCTGGCGGCCAAGCTGACCGGCATCCTGCTGGTCCCGCTGGTACTGATCCTGGCTTATGCCTACTACCGGCGCGGCGCTTCCCTGCTGCGCCCGGCGCTCATCGGGCTTGCCCTGCTGCCGGTCGCCGGGCTGACCCTCTGGATCGTCTACGCCTTTCAGGTACGGCCGGTGCCGCTGGCCAACTACTGGGAGACATGGGCGACCGTATTGAACCACGTGGAGTCGGGCCATACGTCCTTTTTCCTCGGACAGGTCTCCGGCAGTGGCTGGTGGAGTTACTTTCCGGTATCGCTGCTGATCAAGACGCCGCTCGCCGTGATCCTCCTGGCCGCGGCCGCGCTGCTGGGCCTTCTGTGGGCACGGGCCTGGCGTCTGCTCGCCTTTCTCCTGTTCCCGGTCGGAGCGATCCTCGCCGCCGCCATGACCAGCCGCCTCAACATCGGCTATCGCCATGTCCTGCCGGCCCTTCCGTTCGTCATCGTCCTGATCGGCGCGGCCGTGCCCCTGTTCTGGAAGCGTCCGGCCGGCCGGTGGGCGGTGGGGATCGGCCTTGCCTGGGCCGCTGCCGCGGCGCTCTTCGTCCATCCCCACCACCTGGCCTACTTCAACGAACTCGTCGGCGGGCCGGCGCAGGGCTACCGGTATCTGGGGGACTCCAACCTCGACTGGGGCCAGGACCTTAAGCTGCTGGCGGCGTACGGCCGCGAAGTGGGCGACGACCTGCGCTACTCCTACAACGGCGTCGCCGACGTCCGGGCCTACGGGCTTTGGCAGCCTTCCCTGACGACGCCGGAGGGGGAGGGCGCGCCCGGCTTCGCCCCGGCCAACCCGGCCCCCGGGCGCTACGCCATCAGCGCCAGCCACTGGCAGGGCATCCTGCCGGACCGGGACCTCTTCGACTGGTTCCAGCGCCGGGAGCCGGACGGCACGCTGGGGTACTCGATCCTGCTCTATGACGTCGCTGCCGCGCTCGAAGGGGAGTGGATCGCGTCCTGCGCCTCGCCCGCCCCATTGCTTCCCGCCGCGGAGGCCGGGCGGCTGGTCGGCGCGGGTCAAACCCGCCATGTCACGTTCGATTGCCAGGAAAGCTGGGTGTTCCCGGCCGGAGGGCCGGGGTGGTACGTGTTGCCGCGGGCGGAAAGCGGCTGGTGGATCGCGCCATACCTCGCCGGCGGCGCGCTGACCCAGGTCTACGACCACCGCGCAACGGAGATGTCGCCGGACTACGCCGTCTACTACTGGGCCGGCGGCGACCCGGCGCAGGCGTTAGGCGGTAGCGCGGCAACCGCCGGCGGCGCTCCGGCCGCGCTGCCCGTCGCCTTCGGTGGAACGGCCTCGCTCGAAGCCTACGCCGGCTCCGGCCCGGAGTGGCTGACCCTGTGGGGCGTCCGCGAGGCCACGAACCGGCCTCTCTCCGTCCAGGCCCACCTGATCGCTCCCGACGGCTCCCGGCGAGTAGACGACGGGCTGGGCTACACCGCGAACCAGTGGCAGCCCGGCGACCGTTTCGTCCAGCGCCACCGTTTCGGCCCGGATGCGCCGCCGGGCGAGCTGGAGACCGGTCTGTATGACTTCACCACGGGCGAGCCGCTCGCTCCGCCGGTCCGCCTCATGCCGTCCGAGCCGGTGCTCAGCGAATAGCCGCCGGCAGAAAGACCCGGCCGGTGACTTCTTCCATCACGGCCACAGCGCGGGTCACAGCGGCGGCAGCGTCGCCATCCGGGTAGCCGCTGAAGTTGACCGAATTGCCCGCGCCATAAAGCGTAGCGGTGCCGGCGGTCTGCGGCGCGGTCCACTCGAACGTGAAGGTGACGGTTCCCTGACTGTCGACCGCCTTCGGCGCGGTGTGGGTGACTTCCGGACGCTGGGTCATCTGCTCGATCAGGACCTGGACGTCGGTAGCCCCCGCCGGCTTGTCGAGCTCGCCCGCGTCGGCCGAGACGTTGAACCCGCCGCCCGCCTCCTGGCCGCCGGAGATGACCAGCGAGTAGGTCGCTGTCTGGCCCGGTTCGACGATCGACGGCCCGTTGATGACCACCGCAGGCGGCCGTCCGCCGCTGTGGCACTGGTTACAGGTCAACCCGCCCGTAGCCGGGTTGCCCGACCGGCCGATGCGGCCGCCGCTGTATGCGGCCGCAACACCGGCGACCACGACCAGCGCCAACGCGCCGGCCAGCCAGGTGAGTCCCTTCGCCCAGGCTCCTGCTTTCATGCGTGCCGCTCCTTATGCGTTTGTCCTGTCGCTGCGTTGCGGGGCGCCGTTGAACGCCCCTGCTGTTGGTGATAAGATTGCCGACCGGGCGTTACCAGATACCACAAACGGCTGCAAGCGCCAATCTCCCATGACGATCCGCCACCGCCGGGGTATCCTGGTCGCAATCCTCACCCTTTACCTGCTGCTGGCCGTTGGCTACGGCATTGCCACGCCGCTGTTCGAGACGCCCGACGAGCATCTCCACTTTTTCACTGCCGACTTCATCGCCCGGGAGAAGCGGTTGCCGGTGATAGGCGACGAGGGCCTGATGGGCCAGGAGGCGGCCCAGCCGCCACTCTACTACGTGCTGGGCGCCCTGCTGATCCGCCCCATCGACACGACGGGGGCGATTGGCCTTCTGTGGCCTAACCCGCGCACCGACACCTCGGCCACGGCCGGCAACCTGTTCGGCGGCGCGCTGACCGACCCGGACAACCGGCGCGGGGAGAGCCTGGCCGGCCAGCCGATCAACGTCAATATGTTCGTCCATGGCCCGGCAGAAGCCTGGCCGTGGCGGGGGTATGCCCTGGCGGCCCACGTGCTGCGGTTCTTCTCGGCCCTGATCGGGCTGGGCACGTTGCTGTGCATCCACGCCGCCGCGGCCGTTGTGTGGCCGAGGGATGACTTGCGGCCGCTGCTGGCCACGGCGCTCGTCGCCTTCCTGCCGCAGTTCGCCTTTCTCCACGGAGGCGTCAACAACGATACCGCCATCACCTTCTTCAGCGCGGCCGCGCTGTGGCAGCTACTCCGCCTGCGCTATGAGCCGCCGACGCCCCGGCGCTATCTGCTGCTCGGCCTGACCATCGGCCTGGCCATGTTGTCCAAGGCGGCGGGTATCCTGCTGCTGCTCTACTGCCTCGGCGTGCTCGGCGTGCTGGCCTGGGCGCGGCGAGACCGGTTCCTGGCCGAGCTCGGCCGGCTGGCGGCGGGTGTGGCCCTCCCGGCGCTCCTGCTCGGCGGCTGGCTGCTGGTCCGCAACACCCTGCTCTACGGAGACCCGACGGCCGCCAACCAGTTCGTGCTCATGGCCGGCGGCCTGCGCCGGTACTCGCTGCGCCAGGTCTGGGGCGACATGGACCGCGTCTGGAACTCCTTCTTCGCCCTGTTGGGCTGGATGAACCTGCAGGCCCCGGCCTGGGTCTACGCCATCTGGAACGGGATCGTCGTCCTGGCCGTTGCCGGCAGCGCCGCCGGCGTCCTCCAGGACGTGGGCGGCCGCGGCGCGGCCGCCGACCCGCGGCTGTCACTCCCGGATCGCGGCCGGCTGGTACGCCTGGGGCTGCACCCGGCGACCATCCTGTTCGGCTGGTTCCTGGCCGTGGCCGCCGGCTGGCTCCAGTTCATGCTGCGTACCCCGGCCGACCAGGGCCGGCTGTTCTATCCCGCACTGGTGTCGATCGCGCTCGGAGCGGCCTATGGCCTGGGCCGCTGGTTCCGGCCCTGGCTGCAGAGTCTCATCGCCGGGCTGGCGCTGCTGACTTCTGTTTTCTGCCTGGTGGTGCTGACGCCCTTCGCCTACGGCCGCCCGCCGTCGGTCGACGCGGTCCCTGCCGGCGCTGCCCCGCTGTCGATCGCCTTCCCCGAAGGCCTGGAGCTTCTCGGAGCCGAGGTCGAGACGGCCGGCGCCGAACCGGGCGACTGGGTCTGGGTGACGCTCTACTGGCGGGCCCAGCCCGGACGGCGGGGCGACCCGCCGCTGGTCCATCTGGAGCTGTTCGGGCGCGATTTCGAGCGTGTGGGTGAGACGGTCGCCTACCACGGCCGCGGCAACTACCCGGCCATGCTCTGGCCCGAGGGCGCGATCATCCAGGACCGGCTGGCCGTCCAGCTCGAATCGTGGGCCATGTTGCCGGCGCTCGGCCGGCTGACCGTCAAACTGGGCGAGGACGCCGCCCGCCAGGACGTAGGCACGGTCAAGCTCGCCCCTGCCGCGTGGCCGGAGCCGCTCGCTCCGTTGGCGCGATTTGGCGATTCAGTCGAGCTAAATACGGCTGAGGTGTCTGCCGCACGGGCCGCGCCGGGCGAGACGGTTGAGGTGCGGCTGGGCTGGCAGGTCCTTGCCCCGCCGGCGGCCGACCTGCATGTCTTCGTCCACCTGGGCGACCCGACCCAGCCGCCGCTGGCGCAGAGCGACGGCCCGGCGATGGGCGGGCAATACCCGGCCTTCCTGTGGGCGGATGGTGAAGTGTTCGGGGAAACGGTCTCGCTGGCGCTGCCGGCCGACCTGCCGCCCGGGGAATATCCGATCAATGTCGGCTTATATGACTTCGCGACCGGCGCGCGCTTGCCGGTCCTCGTCGGGGAGAGCCGCCAGCCGACCGACACCTTCACGGCCGGCCGGCTGACGGTTGAATGAGCGGGGCAAGCCCTACGGTTTGACGACGACTTTGTAGATCTCGACCGTCGGGTCGCCGGGCGCGTAGAAGTCTTCCCAGGTGCCGGCGTACAATTCGCCGCTGGCGTCCTCACCGAAGGTGCTGATGCCGATCGGATAGGTCGCGACCTGCTCTGTCCTCCACCCCGCGCCTTCCCGCGTCATGGCCCACATCTTGCCGCTGCAGAAGTCGATGAAAACGTACTTGCCGGCCAGTTCGGGGTACTTCTGGCCGCGGTAGACGAATCCACCCGTCACGGAGCATTCCCCCTGTTCGTGGTTGTACTCGTGGATCGGGAAGACGTAGTTGGCGGCGTCTCCACAATGCGGAGCGAATTGCGGGACGGTCGCCGCGTAGTTGAACGTGCCTTCGTAACAATGCCAGCCGAAGTTGGCGCCGCCGCCCGTCCCGGCAGGTAAGTAGTTGATCTCCTCGAACCGCCATTCGCCGACGTCGGAGATGAACAGGTCGCCCGTCTGCCGGTCGAATGCCATCCGCCACGGGTTCCGCAGGCCGGTGGCCCAGATCTCATCGCAATCGGCCGTGCCCAGGAACGGGTTGCTGGGCGGGATCGAATAGAATCCCTCGCCGCAATCCGGCGGACGGCCAGCAGCCGGATCGACGTCGATGCGCAGGATGCCGCCGAGCAATTCGTCGCGCCGCTGGGAGTGGTTGTACGGATCGCCCGGCACGCCTTCCGGAAGATAGGGATCCGGCCCGCCATCGCCGACAGGGATGTAGAGCAGGCCATCCGGTCCGAAGGCCAGGTCGCCCGCGTTATGGACCGGGCTGGCGCCGGTGGCCGTCGGTGGTTTCTGCAAGATCATCAGCGGGACGAGGGTGGTGCGGCTGATGACCGATGGGTCATTCTTGTCCAGGCTGGCCCGGGCGATGCGCAGGGCAGCGATGTCGGTGTAAGCCACATAGACATACGGAACGGTCGGGAACTGCGGGTGGAAGGCCATCCCGAGCAGTCCCTGCTCCCAGTTGTCTTCGGTCCAGACGTCCCTGCTGATGTCCATGAAGGGCTTCGGGTCGATCGTCCCGTCCGGATAGACGACCCGGACGATCCCTTCACGCAGGACGACGAACAGGCGCGAATCGCCGGCATGGACGATGTCGGTGACCGTTTCGCTCGGGATACCCGTGACGAACGGCACCAGCTCCAGACGAAGCGGTTTGGGCTTGCTGACGATCGGGAAATAGGCTTTGTTGCCGGCCGCGGGTGATTGGGGGCCTGTCGGCTGCTCGATGCCTGCCTGGCTGCGCGCGGTGACGCCCAGGATCACCAGCCCCACGACAGCGACAAGCGCAGCCAGCCGCACGACGCGGAGGTACGTTGCGTTCATGATGTTTCTCTCCAAACTGAACCGTGTCTCCCGCCCTCGTTTCGACCGTCACGACGGTCTTCCGTCCTGTCGCGGCCAGGACCCTCGGGGATACATCGAGCGCAAGTGCACGGCGAACGATGTGTTGGCAAGGATTCTAAGTCAAATGATGCCGCGATGCATCATTTTCCCGCGCCCGACGCGCGCCGGGCGCGGGTTGGCAGTTGACTGCCCGGCCTATTCGGCAAGCTCCAGGACGATCACGCCGGCGGCCGGCCCGCGCAGGCCGTAGTGGTTGTCAAGCACGGCCGTGATCAGGTTATAGCCCGCCTCCGGCCCCGAGCGGCTGAGGACCACCGGGATGTCAACCGTCCCGCCCGGCCCGATGGTGCCCGGGTATTCGCGCATGGTGATGACGCTGTTGGCCTCAAACGGGTCGACATCATACCCGCCGCCCGGCAGCCCCTGCAGGTATTGCGCCCCCTCCAGCACCGCAACGACCACCGGGTAACCGGCCGGGCCGCTGACCCGCACCACCTGGTTCGCCGCGCCTACAACCGCCGGCGGGGTCACGCCAGTGACGCTGATGCCCGGTTCCGGCGGCTGGCCGGCCCGCAGTTGGGCCCACGCGCCGCAGTTGACCTGGCCGTCGCGCGGCAGGTGAAAGACTTCGTTGCTGAGCGTCACGCCGTTCTCATAGGTGACGGTGATCGTGGCCCCGGTCAATTCCAGGCCGCAGACACTGCCCGACTCGCCGGGGCCGGGGGCCCCCGTGCCGCGGATGGTCGTCGGGTCGACGTCGACCGAGAAGATGAAGCTCTCGCCGGGGTCGAAGTTGGCGAAATCGAGGACCAGCACGTCGTAGCCGCCGTCGTGTTCCGCTTCGTACGTGCGGCCGAGGTAACTAATGCCGGCTTTGCCGTCGACGGCGAGGTCTTTGGCCACAACGTCACCGGCCACCCCGAACGGGTCAAAGACCATGTCCATGAACACGGCCGTGCTCAGGTCGATCCGCGCCCGGACGAGGCGCTGGCCGTTCAGCGACTGGTTGTCCAGCGTGAACGCGCCGGTGTTGAACGTGCTGGCATTCAGCCCCTGGGCCGGGGTGATGTAGAACGCGGCCGCTTCCGCGTGGGGCGTGACGGTCGGCGTCGGAATGGGCGTCGGCGCCGCATCGTACATGGCGACCGGCAGGTAGGTGGCGTTGCCGCCGTTGGCCCAGGCGGTGAACAGCCCGGTCAGGGCGAGCAGCGCGGCGATAAGGCCGGCCGGCAGGGTGATTCGGGTTTGCTTCTTCATAAGGACTCCCCCGCGACGGATCAGGGCAGAGGGACCGTCGCGGCATTGTCCGGCAGGGGCGTTCCGGCCTGGGTGGCCGGCAGGCGCTCGCCGGTGTCGGGCCGGTAGGCGCCGACGCGGATGGCCCAGCCGGGGGCTATGTCTTGCCCGGCCGGGAACAGGTGGATATCGCGGATGATGTCGCCCGCGCGCCAGGTCGTCGTCGGGCTGCGGCCGCCATCGGGTGGGGCGTCGGCGGTCGTCACCAGCGCGCCCGTATCGTCGACCAGGTGGGCGAAGACGGTCAGGTCAGCCTCGGGCGTCCGGAGCGCCTCCCACCACAGCGTCACGCCCGGTGCGCCATCGACTGCGCCCGTCTCAGCGCCCACCAGCCGGAATTGCCCGCCAAAATCAACCGGCTGCTCAAGGGGCGCGCCCGGCGTCAACGGTTCTGCCGGCCGGAGGACGACGCCGGCTGCCAGCGGCGGATCGACCGGCGTATCACCGCTGGCCGCCGCCAACGTTGTGTCGCCGTCGCGGACCGCGACCAGGACGGCCGCGCGGGTCGGGCCGTTCAGGCTGCCTTCCGGTTCCAGGACGATCCGGTCGCGGAAGGTCTCGCCCGCGGCCCAGCCGCGGGTGGGGTCCAGCCCGCCGCCCGGATAGCTGTTGTGTTCGGCCAGCTTGCGCCAGCCGTCCGGGCCCAGGACCAGCAACTGGGTTGAGACGGCGTAGTCGGCGTCAAGGTCGCGGAGGGCGCGCCAGGTCAGCTCGACCGCGGCCGGCCGGCCGATGACCGAGTCCTCGGCCCGGGCGTCGACGAGGGCCAGCGCGTCACCGTAGGTCAGGATCGGGGCGGGCGCTTCGGCCCCGGCCGCCAGGCGCTCGGCCCGCGGGTAGAGATACGGCAGGTGGAAGGCCAGCAATCCGAAAGCGATCAGTGGCGGCACGGTCGCGGCGACGAGGCAAGCAGTCTCCTCGGCGCGGCGCGACGGCCACCAGCGGGCGTAGCCGGCCGCTGCCAGCCAGGCCAGGGCCGGCAACCCGGGCAGCCACCAGCGCCCTTCGGGCACGAGGTAGCCGGCTTCCTTGACCGTCAGCGCCTTGACGGCGAAATAGAGGTAACTGATGCCGAGGAAGCCGAGCAGGACAAGGGTGGTCGGGCTGGTGATGACGGACATCAGGCGACGGGC
The DNA here is from genome assembly GCA_964422535.1 of uncultured Ardenticatenaceae bacterium. Classification (GTDB taxonomy): domain Bacteria; phylum Chloroflexota; class Anaerolineae; order Promineifilales; family Promineifilaceae; genus Promineifilum. Next base: position 29,847 of record CAYRBP010000034.1, read on the forward strand.
CGCCGTCTTCTGCCCTTCCGCAGCGCCGCCGGGCTGCTGCCTGTCGCCCGTCGTCCGCCGCCCGCGGCCGAACCACGGCCGCAGCCATCCCAGCAGCATGAAGCCGACCGCCACGAGCCAGAAGGCGTAGAGCCAATCCGGCCCGTAACCGACGTCCCCGGCGCTCCAATCGAGCCAGTATGAGCGCCATATCGACGGCAGGTAGGGCAGGACGTGGAAGAAATCGGCCGGGCCGAGCGCCAGCACGCGGCCGACGGGCAGGCTGCCTTCCAGTCCGAGCGTGTCGCGCATGCGAACCGTGTTCAGCCACAGCCAGCCGGCCCACAGCGGCAGCAGGCCGAGCAGCAACGCGCCTGCCTGGATGGCCGACACGCGCGCTGAGCGATAGATTAGCAGCCCGGCCAGCCAGACGATCCCCAGGAAGCTGAGGACGAAGACGCCGTTGGCTTTGGTCAGGATGGCCGCCGCGCCCAGCAGGCCCAGGACGAAATAGGCGGCCGCGCCGGGCGGGTGGGCCGGGTCGCGCCGCTGCCGGTGCAGCAGGAGCAGGGCATAGGACATGGCGATGGCGACGACGGCCGTCAGGGGCATGTCGTTGTTGGCCGAACCGCTCAGGTGCAGGTAGGTCGGCTGGAACGCCATCAGACTGGCCATCAGCAGGCCGACCCAGGGCGCGTAGAGCGTCTTCCCGGCCAGGAACAGCGAGGCCGCGCCGAGAAGGCCCAGGAAGGCGGCCGCCAGCCGGGTGGTGTAGAGCAGGGGCGCCGTCCGCGGGGTGATGTGGACGACCGGGCTGAGGTTGCCGCGCGCGGTGCTCAGGTAGAAGGGATTCGGCTCGACCTCGATCGGCGGCGGCGGGTTCGTGTCGGAAGGGGGCACGGGGATCGCCAGGCCGACGAGCGCGGCCGCCGTGAAGTAGACCGGCGGCTGGTGCCACTCGGTGTAGCGGACCTCGCTGTCGACCAGGCCGCGGTTCGGCAGGCCGCGGATCTGGCGCATGACCTGAACGTACTCGAAGTTGAGGAGTTCGTTGGGCGTGGCGTGGGCCGGCAGGGCGAAGGCCATCCAGACGGCGGCGAGGAAGTACAGGGCCAGCAGCAGGACCGCCAACCAGCGATAGCGATGAGTGCTCATACCGAGAGCCTGATTATAGCCCAACTGCGGCCGATCGTTGTCTGCCGCGACCGGCGAAGAGGCGCGAGTCGGCCCGTCGTTCCGATGACTGAGAAACCCCGGAAAGTGACCGCGATCAGCGTTCGATTCTCGCCTTCTCGGCTATCATTAGGGGCGCTATGAAAGTCGTCCTGACGGGAGCGACGGGGTTTGTCGGTGGAGCGGTCGCCCGGCGGTTGGCGGCCGGCGGCCACGAGGTTCACGCGCTGGTGCTGCCCACGTCGGACCGGGGCCGGCTGGACGGCTGCCCGGTGACGTTTCATCCTGGCGATATCACCGATCCGCCCAGTCTGGACGGCCTCTTTTACCGGGCCGAGTGGATCATCCACGCCGCCGGCATGCTCGGCCGCGCCGGCGTCTCGCAGGCAACCTACGACCGGGTCAACGCCGACGGCGCGCGCCACGTTTTCGCGGCGGCCGCGCGGGCCCAGGAAGCGGGCGAGACGTCGGTCGACCTGCGCGTGCTCCACATCAGCAGCGCCGGCGTCCTGGGCCCGATCCGCGACGATGCGCCCGGCGCAACCTTCGACGAGTCGTCGCCCCTCGCCCCCAGCAACGCCTACGAACGCAGCAAAGCCCTGGGCGAGACCTATGCCCGGGAGGCGATCGATGCCGGGTTGCCGCTGATCATCGCCCGGCCGGAGTTCATCTACGGCCCTGGCGACGTTCATGTCCTCGGCCTGTTCCGGGCCATCCAGCGCGGCGTCTACTTCACCATCGGCGACGGCGAGAACACCTGTCACCCGACCTACGTCGACGACATGGTCGACGGGCTGCTGGCCTGTCTTCGCAAGGGGGGCATCGGCGAGGTCTACCACATCGCCGGGCCGCGGCCGCTGCCGTTCCGCGAGCTGACGACGACCATCGCCGAGGCGTTGGGTGTGCGGCCGCCGCGCCTGCGTCTGCCGCGGCCGATCGCCTATGCCGGAGCAGCCGGGCTGGAAGCGGCCGGGGCGCTGCTGGGCCGGGCGGCCCCGCTCAGCCGGACGGGTGTGGCCTTCTTCAGCGAAAACCGCCGGTCAACCTACGCCAAGGCCGAACGCGAGCTGGGCTTCACGCCGCGGGTCGACCTGCACGAAGGGGTCGAGCGGACGGTGGCCTGGTACCGGGAGCAAGGCCTGCTGTAAGGCGGCCGTCCTGGCCGGGGCGGGCGAGACGTCCGGGTCACGCTAGGCGGGCACGGCGGCAACCGGCGTGTCGTACTGGCGCAGGATCGGGAACTTCCAGGCGATCACGCCGACGAGCAGGACGGTGGCAATGCCGCCGGTGACGATGGCGAAGGGCACCCCAAACGCGGCCGCGACGAGGCCCGCTTCCAGTTCGCCGAGCTGGGGCCCGCCCATGAAGAACATCATGTTGACGCTGGTCATCCGGCCGCGCAATTCGTCCGGCGTGGAAAGCTGCCGGACCGTGCCGCGAATGACCGTCGAGACGGCGTCGCTGGCCCCGACGAGCATCAACAGGAAGAACGACAGGACGAAGCTCGTCGACAGGCCGAAGAGGGCAGTCGCGGCCCCATAGATGGCGACGCAGATCAGCAGCAGCGGGCCCTGGCGGCGCAGCATCTCGCCGCGGGTGGCGAGCGCGCTCCCGGCGATGACCGCGCCGATCGAATCGGCCGTGGCCAGCCAACCGTAGCCGAAGGCCCCCACGCCGAGGATGTCGCTGGCGATGATCGGCAGCATCGTCCGCGCCGAACTGAAGAACGTTGCCACGAAGTCGAGCAACATCGTGCTGGAGATGATCGGCGTGCGGAAGACGAAACGCAGCCCTTCTTTCAGGGCCGCCAGGCCGAGACCGGCCGATGAGGCAGGCACGTTTCCGCGATAGCGCATCAGCAGGAGCGAAACGAGCACCGCCATGAATGACAGGGAGTTGATCAGGTAGACCACGGCGACGTCGACGTATCCGACGAGCAAGCCGGCCAGGGCCGGGCCGATGATGGCGGCCGTCGTCCACATGAGCGTCTGCAGGCTGACCGCGTTGGCGAAGTGCTCCGGCGGCACGAGGTGGGGGACGATCGACTGGCGCGACGGGTTCTCGATGGCCGCGACCGCCGCCAGCGCCGACGTGAACAGGTAGATGGTCAGCACCGTCTCGCGACCGGTCAGCGTCAGGAAGGCCAGCGCGCCGGCCATGATGGTCGCTGCCAGCTCCGCATAGATCAGCAGCGTCCGCCGGTTGCGCGTGTCGGCCAGCATGCCGCCCAGCAGGGCGAAGAGGACGATCGGGATAACCCGAACGAGGCCGAGCGTTCCCAGCCCGAGGGCTTCCGCGCCGAGGTCGAGCGTGCGGCCGAAGAGCTCGATCGTGAACGTCTGGCCGCGGAGCAACTCGAAGATGTGCCAGTTGACCGCGATGAGCTGCATCTGCGAGCCGACCACCGAGACGAAGAGGCCGAGCCAGAAGATGCGGTAGTCGCGGTAGTGTAGAGCGGGCGGAAAACGGAGGACTGGGCGAGCCATAGACGCTTCATGCAGAACGACGACCTGCGGCCGTCGCTCGCACCGGTAAGATGATGTCGATCAGGCCGCGACAGGGCGGCATCTATCAGTCGTTCACTTTGTTGGCCGGCACGCGCGGCGCGCCGTAGAGCCACCAGTAGTCCGGGTCGGGATAGGCGGGCGCCCAATCGGCCGGCCAGACCAGTTGCCCGCGGCTGAAGCGGTTGCGCAGCCGGTCATCGAGCATAGCCAGTTGGGAGACGGGCCGCGACTCGAGGCGATAGGGAGGCAGGCTGAGCCGGTCAACGATGGCCTGGATCATCGCGCGCGTCTCGACGGCCGTGGCATAGTTGCTCGTCCGGTCGGCTGTGCCCCGGTCGATGTCCTTCAGGTACTCCTCCCACTGGCGGAGGCGGGCCTGAAGTTCGGCGTGGGCCTTGGTCTCGAAGCGGACGACGCGGTCGGCAAGGGACTGGTTGAAGGCGCTGATGGCGGCCGCGACGTCTTGCTGCTGTTGGGCCGAGAGTCGGTCGGGCAGCGCGCGCAGCCGGTGCTCGCGCATCAGGTAGCCGCCGAGCGTGAGTTGCGGCATGTCCCTGCGGCTCATGGGCCAGAACAGCACGTCGCTATCCAGATAGGCCGGCATATCGCCCGCCATCGCGGTCAGCACGGCCACATCACGCGCCAGCTTGTCGCTCCCCCCACTCATCGCTGCCTCCGCTTGTGAAATTCGAGGTTTGGATATAATAGACTTCACTGACCCGGAAGGCAACTTGAGCCGCCTCCCGCGTCGCCCTCGACGCCGGCACAGCCGCCGCCAGGGGCAAAGGACAGCGCCATGACACAGATGCGAAAGGCCGCGATCTACAAACTGGCTGCCGCAGCCTACGAGATGGAACTCGACGTGATGGGCGGCATCCTCAGCCAGGACGATGACGGCCGGTGGCGAGTCGGCAACCTGGACCTGAGCGAGTGGCTGGCTCGCCATACCGGGGAAGAGGTGTCGATCGTCCTCGGCGCCACGGCCGACGAACGCGAACTCAGGTCCCGCACCTGCCGGACCTGCGGCCGCGACTACGTTGACATGGAATGTCCTTACTGCCGCGCGAACCGCATCCGCCTGCGCGGCCACTCATGAACGCATCCCAGACCGACAGCCTCCTCTATGACCATTTCAATCCGACAACCGAACACACGTATCCGCACCCTCCTTGCCCTGCTGGTCGTTGGGCTGGCGGCCCTGCCGCTGCCCGCCGCGGCTGCCGCCCAGAATCAGGCGACCGAGCTGGAACGACTGGCCGTCGAGCTGTGGCCCGACTATGACCAACCGGCGATGCTCGTCCTGCTGACCGGGACACTGCCGCCCGGCCAGACGCTGCCGGCCGACGTGGCCATCCCGATCCCGGCAGGGGCGGAGATCAATGCGGTGGCCCGCTTCAATGATGCCGGCGTCCTGGTCTCCGACGTGCAGCACGAGGTCGTCGACGGCCGGCTGATCTTCACCACCCCCGCTTCGCGCTTCCGCGTCGAGTACTATGCGCCCTACGAGGTGAACGGCGACTCTCACAGCTACTCGTTTGACTGGCTCTCGGATGTCGCCGTCAACGAGCTGACGACCGTCGTCCAGCAGCCCGTGGCCGCGGAAGACATCGCCATCAGCCCGGCGCAGACGCTTTCCACGGCCGATCGTGGCGATAGCCTGACGTATCACTCGCTGCCGGTGACGTCCGTTGCCTCCGGCCAGCCATACGCGGTCGACGTCAGCTACACGGTGACCTCGCCGCAGTTGTCGGCCCCGGCCATCGCCGCCGCGCAAGGGGACGAGACAGCCTCGAACTCGCTGACCGCGCCGTCCGCGCCGCCCTCGCCGGCGGCCGGGTCCGGCGGCTTCCTGGCCGGCGTGAGTCCCTGGCTGCTGGCCGGGTTGTTTGGCCTGATGGTCGTGGTCGGCGCGGGCGCGTGGTATCTTGGGTCGAAACAGGGGGCCGGGGGCCGCCCGCGGAAGCCCGGCCCGGCGCGCCCGGCGTCGAGCAAACCGGCTGCGCCCGCGACGAAGCCGGCCGCCGGGGCTCGCTACTGCCATGCCTGTGGCACGCAGGCCCAGCCAGGAGACGCATTCTGCCGCAGTTGCGGGACGAAACTGAAGGCCTGAGTGACCGGCGTCGGGCCGGGCAAGAACCAGAGGACGCCCGCCGGTTCGAGCGAGCAGGAAGAAAAATGAAAACGGCCCGCCGTCGATGGCGGGCCGTTTCTTTTCAAGTGGGCGAACGGCGGCGCTACTCCTGCAACAGGTAGGCCAGCAGGTCGGCCATGTCCTGCGGGTTCTCACCCATCCGCGAGCCGAAGTTAGCCGGCATGGCGCTGGGCGGGCCGGCGCAGGGGCCGGTCGGGCACTCAGGCGCGATGTAGTCGCTCGGATACAGGATCGAGTGGTAGACGTATTGCTGGGCGTCCTGGCCCTCGACCCGCGTCGCGCCATCGACCTCGATGTTCTCGAGAGACGGCCCCACAGCCGCCGGCACAGAGCCATCCGGCAAACCGTGGCAGGCCTGGCAGCCATAGGTCACGCCATACAGCTCCGCGCCGCGCGCGGGGTCGCCCGGCGGGGTGACGTCGGCGCTGGCCAGGAAGTCGGTCGCGGCTTCGGGCCACTCATAGGTGACGACCGGAGCTGAGCAGAGCGTTTCACTCTCCCAGTTCAGGACGAAGTTGGAGACGTTCTCTACCTGGTCCGGCCGCAGCGGGCCGCCGAATTCCTCTGACCAGGTCGGCATGATCGGGCCGCGCCCGACGGCGACGACCGAGCGGATGTAGTCTTCCTTGGTCCCGCTGAAGCCCATGTCGAGCACGCGCTGGGACCGGTCGCCGCACAGCAGCGCGTTGTAGTTCAGGGGGAGACCCTGGCAGGCGATCTGGTTGCCGGCGGAGTCGTAGCACTCCTGGGCCGTGCCATCCACACCGTGGCAGGTCGCGCAGTTGTTGGCGAAGATCGCCGCGCCGGCTTCAATCGAGCGGCCGTGTTCGGCAGCCGAGAAGACCTCCAGGCGCGCCGGCTCGCGCAGCGCGGCGTAGCCAAAGACCATCATGGTCAGCATGAAGGCTATCGTTCCAATGACAATCTTGATCTGCATCGGTTTCTGTCCTTTTCACCGGGCCCAACGCTCGCTTAATGACGCTCGCCGGGCCCGGCTATTCGTTGCCGTGCGTTCCGCGGTAGCGCGCGCTCGCTTAGCAGCTCTTGTTGGCGAACCGGCACTCTTCACTGTAAGCCGAATCCTGGTGGATGAAGGCCGTCCACTCCGTGTCCGTCAGGACCTGATCCGGGTTCTGCGGATCGACGACGTTGTAGACCAGGGTCAGCGCGCGCAGGCCCGGTTGTACGTCGACGATGCGCAATTCAGTGAACGGGTCGGGCATCACGTCTTCGGCAAAGAAGTTGCCGTAGGCCTTCGCGCCGCTCTCCAGCTCGCGCACCTCGCATTCGGGGAAGGCCGGGTTGCCGACGAGGGTGCAGCTGTGCAGCCGCATCGCCTCAGCGTACCGCTCCAGTCCGGCGGTCAGGTGCGGGTTACCTTCGATCTCCTGGCCGGGCAGGTAGGTGCCGGGGACCAGAGACTCGAACGGGATGCCCTTCAGACCCTTTGGCCCTTCCTCCGGCAGCAACTCGATGCTGACCTCGCGGTCCGGCGAACTAGCGACACGGAACTCGGGCGAGCCCATCCAGTTTGAGACGAGCATGAAGGCGATGAAGAGCATGGCCACGGTCAGGCCTACGCGACGGTCGGCGTAGCGACGGCTCTTGCCCACTTCGATGTAGGGCATGACGATGAACGCCACGAGCAGCAGCGGGATGAAGCCGACGACCAGCGTCTTGTCGGCCAGCTTCAGCCAGCCCTGCGACCACGACAGGTACCAGGGCGCGACGACGTGGAGCGGCGTGACGATCGGGTCGGCATGGCTCTCCAACGGCGCGTCCCACAGCCAGAGCGCGCCGGCGACCAGGAACAGCGTGGCCAGCGCGGCCCACATCAATTCGTTGGTCAGGATATCGGGGATGAAGTACGAACGCTCGTCTTTCGGGACGCGCTTGGCCGTGTCCTCGCCGATCTCCTCGCGGCCGGGGGGCAGCGAAATGCCGTAGAGCACGACCTTATAGTAATGGACGAAGAAGAAGATGCCGGCCAGCAACGGCAGCAACAGCACGTGCAGCAGGTACCAGCGCAGCAGACCGTCGGCGCCGAGCGCCGGACCGCCCTGCAGGACGAGCAACACGGTGTTGTTGACGAATTCCGGGGCCGGGGCGGCCGCGCCACCGGAGATGAAGACCGTCAGAGCCCAGTAGGCCAGCTGGTCCCAGGGCAACAGGTAGCCGCTGAAGCTCAGGAAGATCGTGAACAGCAGCAGCAACATGCCGGTCACCCAGGTGAACTGGCGCGGTTTCTTGTAACTGCCGGTCACGAATGTCCGTAACATGTGCAGGGCGACCACCAGCACCATCAATTCTGCGCCCAGGCGGTGCATGTTGCGGAAGAGCTGGCCGAGCGGCACATTGCCCAGGATGTTCCACATGTTGGAATAGGCCGACAACGGGCTGGGGGTATAGAAGACCATCAGGATGAGGCCCGTGATGGTTTCCCAGACCAGCATGAACGTCGACAACCAGCCGAGCCGGAACGTCGGGTAGATGTGCGTGACACCGGTATGGTAGAAGCTGGGGCGGATGTGCAACCAGAAGCTATCGGCATGCGGCCGCAGGCGCGGGTTCGGGCGGCGCGGCTCATCACCCCGCAGCGCGGATCGGATGTCGTTGAGGTTCATGCCGGCGGTGATCCGCTCGACTACCTCATCGGCCTTCGTGACGACGGCCTGCTTGACTCCCATCTCGCGGACTTGTTCGACAAACGTTGCCATAACAACTCCTTGTCAGTGAAACAAACGAAAAACCAGACGAAAAATCACAGGGCACCAGCGACCGTGCGGCTCCTACGGGCAGTTCCCGGCGAAATCGCACAGCAGCGTGTCCGTCGGACCGTCTTTTCGGGACCCGGTATCGACGCGCAAGAAGGCCGTGCCGCTGGGCAGGACGAGCGGCTCCCAGAAGCCGTTCTCATCGGCCGAGGCCTCGGCCAGGACGGTCGTCTTGTCGTCGGCGATGGCGGCGACGGAGAAGCGGTCCAGCGTCCGAGGGGCCGGCGACTCGATCCGGCGGCCGTCCAGGCGGTACTTGGAGCCGTGGCACGGGCACTCGAACCGGTTGTTGGCCGGGGTCCAGGAGTAGATACAGCCCAGGTGGGTGCAGACTTTGTAAATCGCGGCGACGCCCTGGATGGGGGCGGGCTCGTCGGGAGCCTGGTACATGCGCTCGTTGGGTTGAGTGGTGTCGAGGTTCACCAGCCAGAAACGGCCGTCGGCGAAGTTGACCGGCTCGGCATTGATATCGGGCAACTCATCGATGCTGACGCTGAAGTCGCCACCGAACTCGCCTTCGCGGAAGCGGGGGATGAGGAACCACACCAGCAACCCTGCTGCCTGCAGCGTGACCAGGGCGATCGATGCGCCCCACACATAGTAGAGAAACTCGCGCCGGGTGATGCCGCCGGGCGCAGTGGTGATTTCGGCGTCTGCTGCTGCTGCTTGACTCGCCATAGGGCTAAATCTCCTACTTTTCTATACCTCTTTTGGACACCCGCCCGGTACCGCCAGAGGGCTGCGTTGCGGCCGCCGTCCCGTTCCGAACGGGGCAGGCGGACGTAGTTGTGCTTTTTGTCACAAGGCGGTCATTATAGCAAAACGAGGCCTGCCAACAAGAAATAAGCATCAGGTCGATGGGCGCTGAGGGACTCGAACCCCCGACATCTTCGGTGTAAACGAAGCGCTCTGACCAACTGAGCTAAGCGCCCGGGGGCAAAAAGGCCGGGACAAGCCGGCACCTATGATTATAGCCGTCAACGGCGCGCAGGCAATGCCGCGGCGGCCGAGAGGCGGATCACAGGTGCGCATCTTCGGCGCTGAATCGAGGGGCTCCCGGCCACGGCGCGGCCCGCCGGCCGGGGACGCCTCGCATCGCCCGGCAGCCCGAAACGGCGGGACAGCTAGATGCGCGGCAGCACGATCTCCTGCTGATTCTGATACTTCCCCTTGCGGTCCGCGTATGAGGTCTCGCAGACTTCGTCCGCCTGGAAGAACAGTACCTGGGCGATGCCCTCGTTGGCGTAGATGCGCGCCGGCAGGGGGGTGGTGTTGGAGATCTCCAGCGTGACGAACCCTTCCCACTCCGGCTCGAACGGCGTCACGTTGACGATCAGCCCGCAGCGCGCGTAGGTGCTCTTGCCGACGCAGATCGTCAGCACGTCGCGCGGGATGCGGAAGTACTCCACGGTCTGGGCCAGCACGAACGAGTTCGGCGGGATGACGCAGATGTCGCCCTCGTAGTCGACAAACGATTTGGGGTTGAACGCCTTGGGGTCCACGACGGCCGAGTGGACGTTGGTGAAGATCTTGAACTCGCGGCTGACGCGGATGTCATAGCCATAGGAAGACAGGCCATAGGAGATGACGCCGTCGCGCACCTGACCGTCCACGAACGGCTCGATCATCTTCTTCTCCAGCGCCATGCGCCGGATCCAGGAATCGGGTCTGATGGTCATTGATGCTTCCTTAACCTAACGAATTGAGTTGCGGTGGCCTGGCGGGCCAACGGGCCCTGATTGTACTCGAGGGATGGGAGCTTTCGCCAATCG
>CAYRBP010000035.1:0-15518 GCA_964422535.1 uncultured Ardenticatenaceae bacterium
GCGATCTTTTCACCCTTGCCCGGACGCGCATCGTTCATGCTACAATTCACGCGTCAGCCGGATCATGAGCCGATCATGGAAGCTCCCCTCCCGGAGCAACCGAGAGGCTCTGCCAACGTAGAGGACACGGGTTGGCGCCTGTAGCCGACTGCATTGATTGGTGGAAGGAGACAAGCAATCATGATTGAAGCGATTAGTGGCCTGAGCGCCGCATTCGGGCTATCCGGCAGCGCCGGGTTGAACGCCTATATCCCGCTGTTGATGGTGGCGCTGGCGGCGCGGTTCCCCATGAACGACCCCCTGGTCAAGCTCAACGCGCCCTATGACATCATCGGTAGCTGGTGGGCGATCGGTATCCTCGTCGTCTTGCTGGCAATCGAGATCTTCGCCGACAAGATCCCGGCGGTCGACACAGCCAACGACGCCATCCAGACTTTCGTCCGGCCGGCGGCCGGCGCGCTGCTATTTGCCGGTAGCGCCAACGTCGTCAGCGATATCCATCCCATCCTGTCGCTCGGCGCCGGCCTGCTGGTGGCGGGAGGCGTTCACGCGACGAAGGCCGCCGCGCGTCCCGTCGTCACCGTGGCAACCGCCGGCACCGGCAACTGGATCGTCAGTATCGTCGAGGACATCATCTCCTTCATCGTGTCGCTGCTATCGATCCTGCTCCCGATCCTGGCCGCCATCCTGTTGGGCGCCTTCCTGATCTTCCTGTTCCTCATGATCCGAAGCTGGCGGCATCGCCGCAAGGCGAAGCAAGCGCCAACCGGCGCCGGCACTGTCTAGTGCCGGGCCGAAGCAGCCGGTCCGGCGATTCGCACGGAAGCGTTCTTATTGTTTCCCGTTAACGGGCAATCGATTCATCATGGGAGGTAACAATGTTCGAACGTGTGATAGGGGTGTTTAAGCTTGACAAGAAGACCTTCGAGTCGATCGAGGCCGACGAATCGGCGACGTCACAGGCCGCTATCGTCGTCCTTCTGGTCGGCTTGCTGGCCGGCATCGGCGCCGCAATCGGCGCTATCGCCTTCAACAACTTCGCGCCCGGTGTCCTGTCAAGCCTGGAACAGAGCCTCGGCGAGGCCGGCGTACCCGGCGAGCTGGGCGCCATGTTGCCGCAGCTAAGCCCGATCGGCGCTTTCATCAACGCTGTCGTCGCGGCCCTGATCAGCTGGCTCGTCTGGTCGGCCATCACCTATTTCATCGGCACGAAATTGTTCGGCGGTACGGCGACCTTCAACGAAATGCTGAGGATGCTGGGCTTCGCCCAGGCGCCGCGCCTGCTGGGCGTTTTCGGGTTCATCCCATGCCTGGGCGGCCTGATCAGCCTGGCCGGCACCATCTGGGCGTTGGTCGCCAGCTTCGTCGCGATCCGCGAGGGCCTCGACATTGACAATGGCAAGACCATTCTGACGGTCATCGTCAGTTGGCTGGCCGCACTCCTCATCTCGTTCCTGGTTGGCTTGCTCCTGGCGCCGCTGTTCGCCCGCTAGAGCAGCCCTGCGGCATACGCTGCCGCAGCAAACGAAGGTGGGCGGCCCGGTCCTCGCCGCCCACTTTCGGCGAACGCCCCCAGCACCTCTAGCCCTCTCATGTTCCAACGTCTTGCCGGCGTATTCGGCCTCAGCGACGAGGCTTTCGAGTCGATCAGGGTCAGTCCGGATGCGACCTGGCAGGCGGCCGCTATTGTGACGCTGGTCGGCCTGTTCGCCGGTCTCAGCAGTCTGGTGCTGACGCTGCTGCTGGACCTCGGCTCAGGCACGCTGAACACCGCGCTGGGCTTCATCGAGCGCCTGACCGGCTTTGACCTGTTCCGCACGCCCGACTTCGACACCGGCGGGGCGTTCCTCAAGGGCTTTCTGGGCACGCTCACCGCCTGGCTCATCTGGACGCTGGTCGCATTCGTGATCGGCCTCTTGCTGGCCCGCGACCGGGCGCGCTTCGTCGAACTGCTCCGCGTCATCGGCTACGGGCAGGCGCCGCGCTTGCTGTCGTTGCTGGGCGTAATCCCCCTCCCGTTCTTCGGGCTGGTCATGGGCGCTCTCGGCTGGCTGTGGGCCATCCTGGCCACCGCTTCGGGCATCAAGCAGACGCTGGACCTGGACAACGGCATCGTCGCGCTGATCACGCTCCTCAGCCTGATCGCTGTCTTCTCATTCAACCACTGGCTGCTGGGCCCGCTGATCGCGTCCTTCCTGTAGCGCGATTCCCCGCCCTATCGCTCCCATCCCGGCAGCGCGGCGGCCGCCGCTAGCGCCCGCAAGGCAGCCATTCCCGCCAGCGCCTGCGCCCGGTCGCCGGGGTCCAGGTCCAGCGCGGCGAACTCGTCTTCGTCCAGCACGGTCATCGCGCCGTCCGGCGCGACCCAGGCGTCGAGAGCCAGGTCGTCGCAGCTCACGGCCGCGGCAGTCATGACCGCCGGCCGGCAGATGTTGCAATACCACCCCTTCAGGCGGCCGTCGTCCCGGTCATAGACCGCGAAAACATTGTACCAGCGGTCCGTATAGAAGGTCTCCACAAAGCGGTCGCCGCGTTTGAAGAAGACATAGCCCAGGTCCATGTCATCCCGGTTGAAGAAGGCCTCCAGCGTGACCGATGAGGCGTCGCGCGCGATCACCTGGGCCGGATAGCGCCATACTTCGCGGCCGCGGTCGTCCAGCTTCAGCACGGTGAGCTCGTTCATGAGGGGGCGACGAGGTTCAGGCGGCCGTCGAGGTGTCGAGGCCGCGCTGGAGGGTGTCGATCCGGGTGGCGATGTCCTGCAACTGGTCGCGCTGGGCCGTCAGGCGGTCGCGTTCGGCGCGCACGAAGCGGTCGAACGGGGCGATGGTGTCCTCGATGCGCTGCGTGCTGCGGCGCATTTCGCGGTCGAACTGCTGCTCCAGACTGCCGACAAGCTTCTCGCGCAGGTCGGTCAGCTTCTGGCTGAACTCGCTCTTGGCCTTGCGCTTGCGGGCCGGCAGGACGAGCAACCCCAACGCCGCCGCCGCCACTCCGGCGATGATGCCGGTGAAATCAAGGAAGGCGGTGTGGGCGACGATGGCGATGGCCACCCCCAGGCCCGCGCCGACGCCGGCCAACCCGGTGTTGACCACGGCCTGGCGCGCGCCGGCGGAGATCTCGGCCGCTTCCCGGTCCATGTCGTAGCTGTCGACTGCCTGCCGCGTCGTGCGGCCGATGGAGTCGATCAACCGCTGCCGGTCGAAGGCCAGCGTGCCCTCGCGCGGCATGTCGCCCACGACCCGGCCGACATGGGCATCCTTGCGCGTCGCCAGGTGGTCGGCGACGGCCGTCCACTGGCGCAGGTCCTGCTGGACCATCCAGTCAACCATCTCGCTGACCCGGTCTTCTATCTGGCGCGGCGTGTCGCCGACGACCTCGCGCTCGAAGTCCGCCTCCATCTGCTTTGAGCGCAGCAGGTCGGGGATGCGGGCCAGGCGCAGCCGATCGTCAAAGAAGTCGTTGCCGCGCTTCTCCATCGCATAGAGCAGGCCGTCGATCTCGGCGATGCGCCCCTTGAAGTTGCGCTGCATATCCTCGTCGTAGTAAAGCATCTGGCCGCGAATGTCATCGAGCAGCTTGCTATCATCGACCAGCGTGAGCAGGTCGGCGTTGGCATGCTCCAGTTGCTCGCGGACCAGTTTCGACCCGACGCCGAGCGGGTTGAGCAGCTTCAGGCGAAAGCGGCCGTCATCGTCGAGTGTGTCGCTGATGTACGACTCCAGCGGCTCAAAGCGACTGGCGGCCCACAGGTGCGGCTGGCCGCCCTTGGCCTGCTGGGCCAGCCGGGCGGAGACCGGGAAGACGGCGGCCACATCGCCAACCAGGGACCGGGCGGCATTGGTGACGAACGTCACGACCTGGTTGAGATCGGCCTCGGTGGTCAGGATGTCGACCTTGTTGATGACCAGCACGATCTTCTTGCCCCAGTTGCGGATCTGCTCCAGAAAGCCGCGCTCGCTCTCTGTGAAGGGCCGGTCGGCCGAGGTGACGAACAGGACCAGGTCGCTGCGCGGGATGAACTCGGCCGTCAGCGCCTCGTGCTCGCGCACGATCGCATTTGTCCCCGGCGTGTCGACCAGCGTGATCTGGCGCAGCAGCGGGACCGGGGCGGTCTGGATCCAGACGCCGTTTTCACCGGGGCGGCGCTGGACGGTCTCGTCATACCGGATCAGGTAGATCTGGTCGGTCGTCGGGGTGACGCCTTCCGGCTGGAGTTGCTGGCCGAGCAAGGCGTTGATGAACGCTGATTTGCCGGAGTTGAATTCGCCGGCGATGACCAGCAAGAAGAGCTCGTCCAGCTGGCGGATCGACTCGACGAGCGCCGCGCGCCCGGCCGGGTCGGCCGCGGCAGTGGATAACGTGTCGCGCAGGCGGCCAAGCGTCTCGCGCGTCTGCTTGAGAAGTTCTTCCTGGTGTGGGGTCAGTCGGGCTTCCATCGTGTGTGGCGGCGCGCCGGCGGCAGCCGATTGAGGCATTATAGCCTACTTCGGCCGCGGCGGCATCGGCGCGACGCGAGCCGGCCGGTAGCCGGCGGAATTCACGCGCCTGTCATCTCCCGTAGCGAGCCGATGATCTTCCGGTCGGTGACGGCAAAGGCATAGCGGTCCAGGTCGGCCAGCGTCACCCAGGCATGGTCAGCCACGCCGAGGTGCCGGGGCTCGCCACCCAGGTAAGCGGCATGGAAGGCATGGAGCGTGATCCGGAAGTGGGTGTAGGCATGGTCCACGGCCACCAGGAACGCACCCGGCTCGACTTCGATCCCCAGTTCCTCGCGTATCTCGCGCCGCACGGACTCTTGCAGCGCTTCACCCGGCTCCTGCTTTCCACCCGGGAACTCCCAGAGTCCGCCAAGCAGCCCATCCAGCGGCCGCCGGGCGATCAGGAACCGGCCATCGGCCGACGGCGCGCCGTTTTCCCAGATGATGGCGGCGACAACATCGTAGTGGGGCGTCTGCCGGCGCGGCGGCCGGACGGGGCGCTCCAGCTGGGTTCCGCGCTGCCGGGCCAGGCAGTGGGCATGGAGCGGGCAGATCAGGCAGCGCGGATTGACCGGAACGCAGATCGTCTGGCCCAGTTCCATCAGGGCCTGGTTGAAGTCCCCCGGCCGCTCCGCCGGCACGAGCGCCTCCGCCAGCCGCCACAGCCCGTTGCGGGTGGCGGGCAGGGTGACGTCCGCTTCGAGGTCGGCCAGACGGCTGAGGACGCGGATGACATTGCCGTCGACGACAGCCGCGGGCCGGGCGAAAGCGATCGAGGCGATGGCCCCGGCCGTGTAGCGGCCGATGCCGGGTAACTTCTCCAGCTCAGCGACCGTGTCCGGCAGGCGGCCTCCGTAGTCGGCGACAAGGCGGCGAGCGGCGGCATGAAGGTTCCGGCCGCGGCTGTAGTAGCCCAACCCCTCCCACTGCTTCAGCACCTCGTCGAGCGAGGCGGCCGCCAGCGCGTCGACGGTGGGAAAGCGGGCCATCCAGCGCTCATAGTAGGGGATGACCGTGGCGACCTGCGTCTGCTGCAGCATGATCTCGGAGACCCAGACATGGTAAGGTGTCGGTTCGCGTCGCCAGGGCAGGTCGGCATGGCCGGCGTCCCACCAGGCGAGCAGGTCGCCGGCAAGGGCGTCTCGATTGGGCGCGAAAGGCGGTTGCGAGCGCAGGGCCGGATCGGCCCCGCTCCCCTGTCCCCTTGTTCCCCCGGCCCCCGGTTCAGGCGCGGACATAGCGGACAACGGGGTGGCTGGTCCCGGCGATCTCGTCCAGGTTGGCAGCGACGAGCTCACCGCGCTGGTAGAGGTATTCGACGTGGGCTCCCGTCTCCTCCAGCGCCAGCAGGACGTGGTAGCTCTCTACCTTGCCGAACAGGGCTTTGCTGATCTCGGCCGTTGAAGCGGGCGTCGCGCAGGCGTCGAGGACCTTCTCCAGCCGTTCCTGATGCGCGGCCCGGATGGCGCAGACGCGGCCGGCAACGTCGTCGATCGGTCCCTCGTGGCCGCCCAGGCCCAGGCGGATGCCGTCCAGTTTCTCGATCTTGCCGAGAGAGTCGAGGTAATGGCTCAGGCCCATGTGGTTGGTGATGCTTTCCGGGGCCTGGTGGGGCGTGATCCGCGCCAGAACGTGGTCGGCCGTCAGCAGGATATCGTCCACCCGCAGGCAGACCTGTCCCGGACAGTGACCCGGCACGTGGATAACCTCAAGCCCGCCGGCCGCCGGCACGCCCTCCTCGAGCAGGAACTGGACCGGCGTCGAATGGTAGAAGGTCTTCCCAAACAGGTAGACGCTCATCAGCGCCTCGCGGTACTCGGCCGACACGCCTGCCTGCTCCAGGAACGTCTCCAACCGGCGCGAAGCGAATACCGTCCGCTCCTCATGGTTGGAGAGCACGCGCCGGTCGAGGATGTGGACGCCGATGGGCGCATCGGTGTGACGGCGCACCAGCGGCAGGCCGCCGAAGTGGTCGATGTGACCGTGGGTGATCAGGACCGTCGTGATGTCTTCGAGACGGATCGGCTCATACGCCGCGGCCAGCGCCTCGAATCCGGCGAGCAGGTCGGCGTTCGACTGCTCCATGCCCGAGCCGCAGTCCACCAGGATGCGCTGCTCCCCGTCGCTGATGACGTAGATGTTGTTGACCAGCGTCGGATAGGACCGGGTGCGGAAGCGATAGATGCGTCGCCCATCGCCTGTCTCAAACTTCACCACCGCGTCCATCAGGTGACCTTCCCCTGGGCGGCATCATATCGTTCGTAGTGGCGGCCGACCACAACCGCCCGCAGCCGCTGTACGGCCTCGTATATCTCCTCGAAGGTGTTGTAGAGCGGGGCGATGCCCAAGCGGATGTTGTCCGGTTGCCGGAAGTCGGGCAGGACATTCATGTCGCGGATGAGCGACTGGCTGATGCGCCAGCCCTCGTCGTGGCCGAGCGAGACGTGCGAGCCGCGGCGCGCCGGATCGCGCGGCGAGTTCAGGCGGAATCCGAGCGGGGCAAGCTGGCTCTCCCACAGGGCGATCAGGTACTCGCTCATGCGGACCGAGCGCTCGCGGACGCGGTCCATCCCCGCTTCCAGCAGCATCTCGACCCCGGGTTCGACGGCCGCCAGCGACAGGATCGACGGCGTGCCGGTCAGGAAGTGCTGGATGCCGGGCGCGGGCCGGTACTCCAGCCCGAAGTCGAATGGCTCGTGCCGGCCGATCCACCCGGAGAGCGGGTTGGCCAAGAGGTCCTGAAGGTCGCGGCGGACGTAGAGGAAAGCAGGCGCGCCCGGCCCGCCGTTGAGGTACTTGTAAGTGCAGCCCACGGCCAGGTCGGCCGCCGCCGCATTCAGCCCGACGACAACCGCGCCGGCCGAGTGGCTCAGGTCCCACAGCGACAGCGCCCCGGCCCGGTGGGCCATGGCTGTCAGGGCGGGCATGTCGTAGGTGTAGCCGCTCTTGAAGACCGTGTGCGAGAGAGCAACCAGGGCCGTATCGTCCTCAATCGCCTCGGCCAGCTCGCCCACCGGCCCGTGAATGCCGTCGGGCGATTCGACCACCCGCAGGCGGGCGTCCGGCCCGACCAGCCGGCAGACCCCCTGCAAGATATAGAGGTCGGATGGGAAGTTGAGGTTGTCGGTGACGATCGTCCGCCGGCCTGGCCGGGCCTGCAGCGCGGCCAGCGCCAGCCGGAACAGGTTTACCGACGTCGAATCGGCTACCACGACCTCGTCGGCCGCCGCGCCGACCAGTCCGGCCAGCTTGCCGCCAAGCCGGTTGGGCGCTTCGAACCAGCCTTCGTTCCAGCTGCGGATCAGCCGCTCGCCCCATTCGCGCTGGACGGCGTCCTGCAGCCGCCCCACCGTCGCCACGGGCAGGCGGCCGAGGGAGTTGCCGTCCAGGTAGATCAGGTCCGGCTCAGTGATGACGAAGCGTGCCCGGAAGCGCCCGAGTTCGTCCTGCGCGTCCAGCTTCCGGGCGTGGTCGCGGCCGAGGGCATGGTCATTCATGGCAAGTTCCAGGAGCGCTTGGCGGGCAGAACAAGGGCGACGGGTCCCCGGTCACCGGCTCGACCCGGCGGTTTCTCGCGCTAGTCGATCGTACGCAGGACAGCGCGGACCGGGCTGCCGTCGCCCCCGACGACCTTCAGCGGGAAGGCGGCAAGCTCGTACAGGCCGTCCGGGACCCCCGACAGGTCGACACCCTCCAGGATGAGGATGCCGTTGCGCTGCATGGCGGCGTGACCCGGCAAGGTCTTGCTGTCCGAAGCGTCCATCGACGGCGCGTCTGCGCCGTAGAGGACGATCCCGTGCGAGCCCAGGAAGTCGGCCAGTTCAGGGCTGGGATAGGCGTAGTCGTGGTGAAAGCGGCTGGGGTCGGCCTCGCTCGCCGGAGAGTGGACCAGCAAGCGCGGGGCGCGGCCGAGATCATAGCCATCGAAATCGGCCGGCGTCAGCTCGCCGGCGGCTCTGCGAACAGTGACAACCTGCGCCGGGCCCCAGTAGGCCGACAGGTCAACCGACTCCATCGTCTGGCCATCATCGGTGAAGTGATAGGGCGCGTCGACATGCGTCGCCGTGTGGGCGCTCATCGTCAGCGTCGTCACGTTGACCGAGCTTCCCTCGCTGCGCCGCCAGGTAGTTCGCAGTTCATACGGGGTGTCGCCGGGCCAGACCGGGATGGCCGGGGCAAGCGGGCGGCTGATGTCAAACAAACGGTTGGGCATCGTCAGGCTCCTTCTGCGCGGGACGCTAGACCACCGAGTATAGGAACCGTCCGGGAGAGTGTCAATTGCTGCCGGCCGCCCCCTGGTGCAGCACATTCGGCAGGAAGTTGAAAGACGTCGGCAGGTTGAACCAGTCGTAGATGTTGCTGTAATAGGCGGCCGCGCGCTCCGGTTCCGAGGCGATCAGGTTCTCCGGCTCGTACAGCGACCCCGGCTGCAACTGGTACAGGGCATCATCCGCCTGATTGTCCACCTGCAGAATGTACTTCCAGTTATCCCACTTCATCGAGCGCAGGTCGTGTCGCGGCGAGATCCAGTAGTGGTTGCTCGTCGGGTCCGTCACGCCGTCTTGCTCGGCATAGATCGTTCGCTTGGCGGGAACCGCCTCGCCGCGCAGGGCGGGCGCCAGGCTGACGGCGTCGAGTCCCGGCGGCACGGGCAGACCCAGCAACTCCAGCAGCGTCGGCGTCACGTCCATGGTGGAGACGGGCGCGGTGATGACTTGCGACGGCGTCAACACACCCGGCCAGCTGATCGCCAGCGGCACGCGCAAGACCTCCTCAAGCAACGAGTTATGGTGCGTCCAGAGCCCGTGCTCGCCAAACATCTGGCCGTGGTCCGAGGTCAGGGCGATGATCGTGTTCTCCAGCAGGCCGCGCGCCTCCAGATCGGCCATCAGTTCGCCGAAGCGCATATCCCAATAGGTCAGCTCGCCATCGTAGATGGCCTGCAGGTGTTCGATGTCTCGCTCCGTCGGCACCACCGTCCCGGCAACCACGTCCTTGCCGTGACCGTAGGCTTCGCCGGTTAGCGTCCCCGTGTAGGT
The DNA here is from genome assembly GCA_964422535.1 of uncultured Ardenticatenaceae bacterium. GTDB lineage: Bacteria > Chloroflexota > Anaerolineae > Promineifilales > Promineifilaceae > Promineifilum. The sequence goes on from CAYRBP010000035.1 coordinate 9,521, forward strand.
TGCATCGTAGAGGATGTCGTACGGCGGCGGCGGGGTGTAGGGCGTGTGAGGGTCGCGGTAATACAGGTACAGGAACAGCGGCGTGCCGGCCGGCGCGGGCGTCCAGTTTGCGTCCAGCCAAGCGGCCAATGCGTCGTTGACCTGTGAAGCCTCCTCGGCCACGGCCGGGACCTTGATGTCCTCGTAGTGGTCGAAGCCCTGATCGAAGCCGAATCGGCTGTAAACGTAGAAGGTGTTGATGAAGCCCGCCGTTCGATAACCGGCGTCGTGCAGATGCTCCGCCAGCATCGTCTCCCGGTCAGGGATGCGGCTGCTGTTGTTGTGGTAGTCGATGCCGATCCGCGACGGAGCGCGGCCGGTCAGCATGGCCGTATTGGCCGGGAAGGTCCAGGCCGAAGCGGAGGTCGCGTCGGTGAACAACGTCCCCTCTGCCGCCAGCAGCGTGTCGAGGTTGGGGGTCGTCGGCCGCGCGTAGCCGTAGGCCGACAGGTGGTCGGCCCGGACGGCATCGACGATGATCAGGATGACGTTGGGGCGCTCGGCCGCGCGGGCCGGCTGTCCCGACGAAAACCCGGCCAGCAGCAAAACCAGGGCGAACAACGCCGCGGCAACGATCGCGCAGAGCCCGGCCGCCCGGCGCGTGGCTTCCCTGTGGTGCATGGCCTATCCTTTCAGTTCCAGCCAGTTCGGGCCGATTTCCGTTTCGACCTTCAGCGGCACATCGAGCGCAAACGCCTGCGACATGATCTCAGCCACCATCGGCCGGATCTCGTCCATCTCCTCTTCGGGCACTTCCAGCAGCAGTTCGTCATGGACCTGCAGCAACAGGCGTGTCTTGCGCCCGCGCAGCGCCTCATGCAGCCGGATCATGGCCACCTTGATGATGTCGGCCGCCGTGCCCTGGATGGGATGGTTGACCGCCTCGCGTTCGGCGCGGGCGATCACCTGGCGGTTGGCGGCCGTCGGCGGCAGTTTGTAGACCGGAAAATAGCGCCTCCGGCCGAAGAGCGTTTCGACGTAGCCCTGCGTCCGCGCCTGGGCCTGGGTCTCGTCCAGATAGCGCCGGATGCCGGGGAAACGGGCGAAGTAATTCTTGATGTAGTTCTCGGCTTCGGCCAGCGTCAGGCCCGATTCGCGTTGCAGGCGATAGGCGCCCATGCCGTAGATGATGCCGAAATTGACGACCTTGGCCAGGTTGCGCTGTGACTTGGTGACGGATTCCGGGGCAACGCCGTAGACGGCCGCCGCCGTGGTCGTGTGGATGTCCTGGTCATCGCGGAACGCTTCGAGCAGCGCTTCATCCTGGGTGACGTGGGCCAGGATTCGCAGTTCAACCTGCGAATAGTCGGCCGAAAGGAACAGGCAGCCCGGATCGGTCACGAAGCCCCGCCGGAGCTGCTGGCCCATCTCGCTGCGGACAGGGATGTTCTGCAGGTTTGGGTTGCTGCTGGCGAGCCGGCCGGTGACGGCCCCGGTCTGGCTGAAGCTGGTGTGGATGCGCCCCGTCTCCCGGTTGATCATCGCCGGCAGCGCGTCGACATAGGTGCCTTTGAGTTTGCCCAACTCGCGGTGTTCCAGGATCAGGCTGATGATCCCCGTCGTATCGCTGGGCTTCAGGTCCTCCAGCACGTCGGCCGCCGTCGAGAAGTGGCCGCTGGCGATCTTCTTCAGCCGCTCATGGGGTAGCTGGAGTTTCTTGAACAGGATGTCGCTCAACTGCTGGGTCGAATTGATGTTGAACGGCTCGCCGGCGATGGCGTAGATCTCTTCTTCCAGTTTGCGGATGCGTGCCTCGAGGTCCTGGCTCATGGCGCGGAAGAAGTCGGGGTCGATGCGCACGCCGGCCCGTTCCATGTCGGCGATGACCGGCATGAGCTGCATTTCCATGCCCATCAACTCCAGCTGGCCCTTCTCTTCCAGTTCCCGCGTCAGCGGCGACACGAGGCGCAGCGTCATATCGGCGTCGGCCGCACCGTAGGGAGCCGCCGTCTCGATCGGCACCTCGGCGAAGGTCAACTGGGTCTTGCCCTTGCCGATGAGCGACTCGATCTCGGTCATCTCGATGCCCAGTCGATGGCGGGTGAGGTCCTTCAGGCCCTTATGCTTGGTCGCCGGATCCGTCAGCCACTCGGCGATCATCGTGTCGAACGTCACCGGCGACACTTTGAGGCCGTGGCGCTCCAGGATCATTGTGTCGAACTTGGCATTGTGGGCAACTTTCGAAATGGCGGGGTCGGTCATGGCCGGGCGGACGGCTTCCAGCACGTCGGCCCAGCTCAACTGGTCGGGGGCGCGCTCGGCCGTCCCGGCAAAGAGGTTCAGCTGGCCCGAGGCCTCCTGAGCGCTCCCCGTGACGTGCCCGACCGGGATGTAGTAGCCCCGTCCCGGCTCCGTCGCCAGACAGAGACCGACGATGTTGGCCGTCATGCGTTCCAGGCTGTCCGTCTCAATGTCGAAACTGATCCACGTGGCGCGCTCCAGCTCGCGCTTGAGGGCGGCCAGCCCGGCGGCCGAGCGCACCAGGACGGTCTCGGTCGCCGGCGAGGCATTAGCCGGCCCCGGGGCCGGGTCAGCCTCCTGCCCCGCCTGTGCCAGCACCATCGTGGTCAGGGAGCGAAACTCCAGTTCGCGAAAGAGGCTCACAACGTCCGCCACGTTATAGTCGTGGGTCAGGCAGTCCTCCAGCCGGACCTGGATCGGCGCGTCGGTGACAATGCGCGCCAGCGTCTGGCTCAAGTAGGCCGAGTCGCGGCCGGAACTCAACTTCTCGCGCAGCGCGCCCTTGATCTCGTCGAGCCGGGCATAGATGTTGTCCAGCGTGCCATAGTCCGCCAGAAGCCTGACGGCCGTCTTCTCGCCGATGCCCTTCACGCCGGGGATATTGTCACTCGTGTCGCCGACTAGCGCTTTGTAATCCACGACCTGATCCGGCCGGACGCCAAGGTAGCCCACAACCCCTTCGGCGTTGAATCGCTCCGCCGCCTGGCCGGCCTTGCGCGAAGGCAACTCGACCAGCGTATTATCGTCGACAAGCTGGAGCAGGTCGCGGTCGCCGGTGATGATCAGCACCGGCACGCCTTCGCCCTTCACCTGGCGGGCGATCGTGCCCAGGACGTCGTCAGCCTCAAAGCCCTCCAGCTCCAGGATGGGGATATTGAGCGCGCGGACGACTTGCTTGATGCGGCCGATCTGCGTGTCGAGCTCGTCCGGCATCTTTTCGCGCGTGCCCTTGTACTCGGCGAACAGCTCGTCGCGAAAGGTCGCGCCCAGGTCAAAGCTGACCGCCAGGTACTTGGGCGGGTCGTTCGAGCCCATCAATTCGAGCAAGGTGCGCGTGAAGCCGTAGGTGGCGTTGGTCGGTTCGCCCAGCTTGGTCGTAAAGGATTCAAGCGGCAGAGCGTAGAACATGCGGTAGGCCAGCGCGTGGCCATCGATGAGCACAAGATGGTTCATAGTGGAATGCCCCAGGGTCCGGCGCGGCCGTCCCGGCCAGGCAGGCGCTAATTATAGCCGTTGCGGCTGCTGCTCTCCAGCAACGCCATGAACTGATTCGCGAGCTGGCTCAGACGGGGAAGCGGCGCGTCGGCGGCATCAACGAACGTCAGGAGGAAGTCCCCGCGCAGGCGGCGGGTATAGAGGAGGCGCTCGTTGGGCATGATGGGCAGGCGCATGAACTGGACGCGGGCTTGCTGCCCTTGCTCCTTCCAGCCGTTGGCCACATAAACGGCGATATCGAGCGCTTCGGTCAGCTTCAGTTCGCCCCGGTGGGCTAGCAATTGCGGCCCGCGCGCCAGGATGACCGTCTGGTTCGCAGACAGCGGGATCTGTTGGAGGAGCTTGCGCGCCGCCTCGCCGCGCTTGTCCGTACCTTTCTTGGCCGAGCTTTCGACACTCACCGTGCCACCTTGTCTCCTCCTCAAATCCTACCCGACGTCTGCGCCGCGTGCCATGCAAGCGGCGTAAATTCCGGCGGCCGCAGCGCCGGACAAATCCGGATCCCTGAACAAGCGCGAATTCGCTGACTCGGCGGCCTTACAGGCTGGCCAACCGGCCCGGCGAGAGCTGTCCGATCACAAACCGGCCGTCGCCGGTTGGCTCGCCCCGCCGGCTCACAGGCAATTGACCAGAAGTGACCCCACACGCAGGAACCTCATCCGGGCGAGCATCGTCTAACCTACAGGTCTGGTAATTGGAGTGCTTCTCATGCGCCGCATGCTCTTCCTGCTCGTCATCACCCTCCTGCTCGTTGGCTGCACGTCCGGCGAGACGGGGACCCTGGCCGGATACGTCCGTGTCGGCCCGCTTCAGCCGGTCGCGCAGGCTGGCGTGCCTGAACCCACACCGTCACCGGAGGTATACGCTGAACGCAAGGTAGTCGTCTTCAACGCCTCCGGCGACCGTGAGGTAGCCACGGTCGACATCGGGCCCGACGGCGCCTACTCGGTCGCCCTGCGGCCGGGCACCTACACCATCGACATCAACCACCTCGGCATAGACGTGGCGAAGGGGCTGCCGGCGATCGTGGAGATCCGCGCCGGCGAAACGGCCCAACTCGACATCGACATCGATACCGGCATCCGCTAGCGGCGGCGGGTCAGGAGCAGTCCCATACCCGCCAGCGCGGCAACGCCCAGGCCGCCGACCATGGGCCACATCCAGCCGCCGGCCGCTGAGCGCCCGGCAGCCGGCATCGCCGTGGCGGCCGGCACGGGCGTCGGCAGCGGGATGGCTGTCGCCGTGGCAGCCACGGCTCCGGCAGGCGGAACGGCCGTCGCTGTCGCAGGAGCCGGCGACGGCGTGGCGCTCGGGGGCAGCGTCGGCGTGGCCGCCGCCACAGTCGGGGTCGGGGCCGGCGGCAGGCCGACGATCACCCACGGCACGTCGTGGTCCGAGAAACGGCGCGGGAGCAGGTCGGCCGTCGTCGCCCGCTCCCAGTCCGCGGGGAAGTCAGCGTTGGCGTGGACGATGCCGGCCGTCAGCCCTTCGGCCGCCAGGTCGGGACTGACCAGGACGCCGTCGATCAGTTCCGACACCCCGCCGAAGTTGTAGCTGTACCGCTCGTCGTCCGGCACGCCCGCCAGCGCCGGCGCCAGGTCGCTGCCTTCCAGCAGTATCCGCACGACGTCGGATCCTTCCGTATCGTTGAAATCGCCGAGGACGACGACGGCGCTTCCTGCCGCGTTCGCGTCGGCCGCCAGTGCTGCCTGGTAGCGCGCCTGGGCCAGCCGCTGCAGGTCCGTCTCCTCGTCGCCGCCCCGCTTCGACTTGAAGTGGTTGACGAAGACGACCAGCGGCCGGCCGTCCACCGCCAGCCTGACCTCCAGCGGCGGCCGGCCGAACAGCGGCATCTCGCCCCCCTCGCAGGTGATGCCGGGATCGCTGACATCCGTCGGGACCGGAGAGCAGGCCTGTCGCAGGGCGGCCTCAGCGACGACGACCCGTCGCGGGTCGCTTAGCAGGGCGTTGTCGATTCCGCGGCCGTCGGGGCTCTCGCGATGGGTCACCTGGTAGGTGAAGCCGCAGGGCCCGGCCAGATCGGCCGCCAGGTCAAGGAGCAACGCCTCGTGCTCCACTTCTTGCACTCCCAACAGCGTCGGGCAGCCCAGCAGCGACGAGATGCCGGCCGCCAGCTTGGCCCGCTTGACCGCGACCTCGTCCTCAGACGGCACGGGTTCGCCCTCGTCAGTCGTGTCCCGCACCGCGTCAAAGAGATCAGCCCCGTTCAGCGTCGCCAGGCTGAACTGCGCGCCCTGCAGCGCGGGCACGGGCGAGAGGGCCGACAGCGCCGACGGCTCCACATCCAGGGCGTCGGGGTCGTCCAGCAGGAGCTTGAACTGGTCAAAGTTGTAGGTAACCACGCCGGTCACCCGCCCGAGGCGATCGCCGGTCTTGACTGCCGGCATCGTCTCGCAGTCCACGTCGCTGGGCCAGAGGACGGGCACGGCCTGGCCGACCGGGTCATCGTCGTCCCGGCGCAGGAAGCGCGGCGGCAGACCAT
>CAYRBP010000035.1:15618-39704 GCA_964422535.1 uncultured Ardenticatenaceae bacterium
TAGAACTCCGTCACCGCGCCGCTGACCAGGACCTGCGCCCCGGGCCCGACCGTCGGCAGCCGGCGGCCGAGGAAGACGGCGATGCCGTCGGAGGTGGCCGGGTCGCCATCCTCCTGACCGGGGAGGTCCTGGACGAAGAGCGTGTAGTAAGTGACGCCGCGCGTGTTCCGGTCCTCGTAGACGGCGGTGACGACGCCGCGGAAGGTGACCCAGTCGCCGCGGCGGGCCGACTCGTCGGCCGCGCCCTGGATCTCACCAATGGGCAGCGGTTGGGCCAGAACAGGCGATGATACGGCCAGCAGCAGCAATAACGTGGTCAGCCCCGCGATTCGGCGCATGCGCGTTCTCCTTGGACCTCCCCCCAACGGCCCGCGTCGCATACAATCCTTATTGTAACCGCGGTCCGGAGACCGGCCATGATGACACGAGACGAGATTATCAGGCAACTCGAAGCCCACGCCGACCCGGCGGCCGTGGCCGGTATGGCCCGGTACGGCATCGTCGGTGCGCAGGTCTACGGGGTCAAGGTCCCTGTCCTGCGCGAGATGGCCAGAGACATCGGGCGGAGCCACGCGTTGGCCCTTGACCTGTGGGCGCACAACAGCCGCGAGACGCGCGTCCTGGCCAGCATGATCGACGAATGGCGCGCCGTCGATGAATCACAGATGGAAGCCTGGGTCGCTGACTTCGATAGCTGGGAGGTCTGCGACCAGGTCTGCGGCAACCTTTTCGCCAAGACGCCCTACGCCTTCGACAGGGCAGTGGCGTGGAGCGGGCGCCCGGAGGAGTTCGTCAAACGGGCCGGCTTCGTGCTGATGGCCGACCTGGCCCACCGGTCCAGCAAGCTGCCGGACGAGCGGCTGGCCGCCTTCCTGCCGATCATCGAGCGAGAGGCCGGCGACGGCCGCAATTTCGTCAGGAAGGCCGCTAACTGGGCGTTGCGCGACATCGGCAAGCGGAACCAGGCCCTGAACGCCGAGGCGATCGTCGTCGCCGCGCGGCTGAAGGAACGGCCGGAACCCAGCGCCCGCTGGAACGGCGCCGACGCCCTGCGCGAGCTAACCGGCGCGGCCGTCCAGAAGCGACTGGCAGGGCATGGCAGGCCTACGACACCGGCGGCAGCGCAGCAGCAAGCGCCGGAAACACCGCCTCCAGGTGAGTCAGAAACGCCCGGGTGATGGGCGAGATGACCGCCGCGCCGTTCCAGACCAGCTTGAGTTCCCGCCGCAGGGGCCGGCCTTCCAGTGACACCAGCCGCAACAAGCCCAGCGCCGTCTCGTCGCGCACGGCGTAGTCAGGCAGCACGGTCAGGCAGTTGCCGGCGATGACCGCCCGCTTGATGGACTCGACGTTATCGAACTCACCCACGACGCGCGGCCGCACGCCGCCCGCGCTCAGTTGCTCCTCCAGCCAGATCCGCGTCTGGCTACTGGGCTGGCGCATGATCATGGCCTGCCCGTTCAGGTCGCTCATCTCGCGCCGGTCAGAGCCCCACCACGGATGCCTGGGGCCCACGACGACATGTTGCTCGACCTCATCCAGCACGACGATCCCCAGGCCCGCTCGCTCGGAAGCGGCGATCTCTCCCTCGATCAGGCCCACGTCCAGCGTTCCGCGGCGGAGGCTGTCCAGGACAACCGGCGTGATGTCCGTCCGGACAGCGACGGCAAGGTTTGGGTAGCGCCCGCGAAAACTCTGGACCCACTCGGGCAGTTGATAGGCGCTGACGCCCGGCGTCGCGCCGATGGCCAGCCGGCCCTCGCGGAGATGGGCGACGTCGGTCACGGCCAGTTCGGCCTCGGCGGCCAGCCGCAGCAGCCGGCGGGTGTAATCGAGCAGGCGCTCTCCCGCCGGCGTCAGGCCCACACCCCGGCGGCCGCGCACGAACAGGCGCGCCCCGAGGCCGGCTTCCAGCTCGCGCATATGCTGGCTGACGCCCGACTGGGTCATCATCAGTCGCTCGGCCGCCGCGCTGAAGCTGCCCTCATCGGCCACCAGAGAAAACATCTTGAGCTTGTAGAGATCGAGCATTCTTGCTCCACCGGGACCAGAAATCGCAGGTTGCCGGCCACAGCCGGCGCGGGAGGACCGGAGACCGCCGGCGAGCGGCCTGCCGGCCGGCCCCATCTCGTCTGATCCAAGCGCCAGCTTATACCTATTATAAGTGATTCCCTCTACCAGGAACAGGCCCTCGGATGCTATCCTGAACGCATGAACCGATTCACACGACTTTTCGGCGAGAGTGTCAAGGAATACGACGACCTGACGATCAGCGAGTACCAGGCTGATCTGCGGCTGCGGCCGCAGGACCACACACTGGTCGATGTCCGCACCCGGGAGGAGTACCGCATGGGACACCTGCCGGGGGCCGTCAATATCCCGCTTGACCAGCTGGCTCGTCGGGTGAAGGAACTACCGGCCGGCAAGCCGGTCGTCGTTGTCTGCGCCACCGGCAACCGGAGCATGAGCGGCTCGCGCATTGTCGCCGGCGCCGGCGGCTATCCGAAGGTCTACAACCTCAAGGGCGGCACGTCAGCCTGGTCGCGCCAGGGCCTGCCCATCGAGTACTAGGCGGGGGCCAGGGAATCACGATGCTTCTCAAGTACTTCTACGATGACCGCCTGGCGCAGGCTTCCTACCTGGTCGGCTGCGCCGCGACCGGCGAAGCGCTGGTCGTCGACCCGATGCGTGACAGCAGCGTCTACCTGCGCGCGGCCGAACGCGAAGGGTTGCAGATCACCCACGTGACCGAGACCCACATCCATGCCGACTTCGTCAGCGGCGCGCGCGAGCTGGCGGCCGCCACCGGTGCGACGCTCTACCTGAGCGACATGGGCGACGACGACTGGAAGTACGCCTACGCCGGCGAGCCAAACGTCATCCTCGTCCGCGACGGCGATAGCTGGATGGTGGGCAATGTCCGCGTCCAGGTCCTGCACACGCCCGGCCACACGCCGGAGCACATCGCTTTCATGATCACCGATACCGCCGCGGCCGACCGGCCGATCGGCGTCTTCACCGGCGACTTCCTGTTCGTCGGCGACGTCGGCCGCCCCGACCTGCTGGAGGAAGCGGCCGGCCTCAGCGGCACGAAAGAGCCCGGCGCCCGCCGCCAGTTCGAGACCGTCCGGCGCTTCAAGGCCCTGCCCGAGTATCTCCAGATCTGGCCCGGCCACGGCGCGGGCAGCGCCTGCGGCAAGTCGCTCGGCGCGATCCCATCGACCACCCTGGGGTATGAAAAACTGTTCAATCCGGCGTTCCGCTACGAGCGTGAAGACGAATTCGTAGACTGGTTGCTGGACGGACAGCCGGAGCCGCCCCGTTACTTCGCGGAAATGAAGCGGGTGAATAAGGAGGGGCCGGCGTTGTCAGCCGAACTGGCCGCGCCGCCTCACCTTGACCGCGCCGGCCTGGAAGAGCTGCTTGACGCAGGCGTTCAGGTGATCGACTTCCGCCCGGCCGAAGCCTATGCCGAGGCCCATCTCCCCGGGACGCTCAGCATCCCGGCCACCGAAACCAACTTCAGCACCTATGTCGGCTGGTTCGTCGACTACGACCGGCCGCTCTACCTCATCGTGCCGGACGATCGATCAGTCGAGGCGCTGCTGACCGCCCTGCGCGCGGTTGGCGTCGACGATGTCGCCGGCTACTGGACGCCCGCGGTCATCGGCGCGGCCGCTGATTCGATGTCGCGCTGGTCGGCGGAGGAACTCGTCGCCCACATGCGGACCGAAGACCTGGCCATCCTCGACGTGCGCGGCGAGAGCGAGTACGCTGATCTTCACATCAGCGGCGCGCGCCACATCCCGATCGGTTACCTGCCCCGCCGCCTGAGCGATATCCCAACCGATCGGACCGTCGTCGTGCAGTGCGCCGGTGGCTATCGCTCGCAGATCGCCGCCAGCCTGTTGCGCAACCACGGCTTCGACAATGTCGTGGCGCTGGCTGACGGCACCGACGTCTGGTCGCGGCTGTTGCCGGTCGAGAGCGGCCGCCCGGTGGCCGAGGCGATCTAGTGGACACGCTGGCGCTGAGCCTGGTCATCGGCTTTGCCATCGGCGGTTCGTTGGGACTGCTCGGGGGCGGCGGGTCGATCCTGACCGTCCCCGCCCTGGTCTATCTCATTGGCCAGTCGCCCCAGGCCGCGGTGGCAACCTCGCTGGCCATTGTCGGCGCGAACAGCGCCATGGGGATGATGCTCCACCGGGCGCAGGGGACGCTCAACTGGCGCGTCGCCCTGCTGTTTGGCGGGGCGGGCATGGGCGTGTCCTATCTCTTCGCCGGCCTCTCTGAAGGGTTCTCGCCCGACCTGCTCATGGTCGCGTTCGCCTTCCTGATGCTGGTCATCGGCCTGCTGATGGTTTTCCGCAAGAATCCCGACCGCCCATCGGCCGAGATCAGCAACCTGTGGGTCATCCTCGGAGCCGGGGCGGCCGTCGGCCTGCTGACCGGCATCCTGGGCGTCGGTGGCGGCTTCCTCATCGTCCCGGCGCTGGTCATGCTGGTCGGCCTGCCGATGAATATCGCCGTCGGCACATCGCTGGTCGTCATCGCCATGAACTCCACGGCCGGGTTCCTGGGCCACCTGAACGGCATCACCCTCGATTGGCGGCTGATCGCCGTCTTCGTCGTCGCCGGGCTGGCCGGCACGATGGCCGGCTCGCGCCTGGCCCATCGCCTGCCCGCCCAGCGCCTGCGCGTCCTGTTCGGCGGCTTCGTCATCATCCTGGCCCTGTTCCTCCTCTACGACAATCTGCCCAAGCTCATCGGCTGATCGCCCGGGCGCCCAAGCTTTGTCTGACAAAAGAAGTTCGCCCCGCGGGACGGATTCTGCCTACAATTAAGCATAAGCACAAAGCTTGTGAGGGCAGAGTAGGCCGCTGCCGGCCGTTTCAGGGTCCGGGGCCGGCTGTCCGCCACTTGTGATCCCTGGCGGACAGTCCGTGCCGCGCGGCATGCGATCGAACACGTGTATTCAACCTGCAACAGGAGGCCAGCATGGCGAACATCGCCAACACTATCACCGACCTGATCGGCAACACGCCATTGGTCAAACTCAACCGCGTGACGGAAGGCGCTGCCGCGACGGTCGTGGCCAAGCTCGAGTTCTTCAACCCGGCGTCGAGCGTCAAGGACCGCATCGGCGTCAGCATGATCGAAGCGGCCGAGAAGGCCGGCAAGATCGGTCCCGACACGATCATCCTCGAGCCGACCAGCGGCAACACCGGCATCGCCCTCGCCTTTGCCTGCGCCGCCAAAGGGTATTCGCTGACGCTGGTCATGCCCGACTCGATGAGCATGGAGCGGCGCATCCTGCTGCGCGCCTACGGGGCCGAGCTGATCCTGACCCCCGGCGCGAACGGCATGCGCGGCGCGATCGCCCTGGCGGAGGAGATGGCCGCGGCCGACCCGCGCTACTTCATCCCGCAGCAGTTCCAGAACCCGGCCAACCCGGAGATCCACCGCCGCACCACGGCCGAGGAGATCTGGCGCGACACCGACGGCGCTGTGGACATCCTTGTCTCCGGCGTCGGCACGGGCGGGACGATCACGGGGATCAGCGAGGTCATCAAGTCGCGCAAGCCGGCTTTCCGCGCCGTGGCGGTCGAGCCGGCCGATTCGCCGGTCCTGTCCGGCGGCCAACCGGGGCCGCACAAGATCCAGGGCATCGGCGCCGGCTTCGTGCCCGATGTGCTCAACACCGGCATCATTGACGAGATCGTGCGGGTGACCAATGATGAAGCGATCGAGATGGCCCGGCGTGTCGGCCGCGAAGAGGGCATCCTGGTCGGCATCTCCTCCGGCGCGGCCATCCACGCCGCGCTCGGGGTCGCCCGCCGACCGGAGAACGCCGGCAAGCTCATCGTCGTCATCGTCCCGTCCTACGGCGAGCGCTACCTGAGCACGGTCCTGTTCGCCGACCTGCGCGACGCCTAGGTTTCGCTGCGGGCCTGGGCACGCATCCGGTACTTCAGACGAGAGGTGAACATGTTCACTCGACTTCGCTACGACATTCAGGCCTTCCTGGACAACGACCCGGCCGCTCGCAGCCGGATCGAGGTCCTCCTGGCTTACCCCGGCCTGCACGCGCTCTGGTTCCACCGGCTTGCCCACTGGCTCTGGCAGCGCGAGTTCTTCTTCTGGGGCCGCCTCGTGTCGCAGTTCGGTCGCTTCTTCACCGGCATCGAGATCCATCCCGGCGCGCGCATCGGCAAGGGGCTGGTGATCGACCACGGCATGGGAACCGTCATCGGCGAGACGGCCGAGATCGGTGACAATGTCCTGCTCTATCACAATGTCACCCTCGGCGGCGTCGACCTGAAGCGGATGAAGCGCCACCCGACGCTGGAAGATTGCGTCGTCGTCGGCGCGGGGGCGCAGATCCTCGGCCCGATCCGCATCGGCGCTCATTCGCGCATCGGCGCGAACGCCGTCGTAGTCAAGGACGTGCCGCCGAACTCAGTGGTCGTCGGCGTGCCGGGCCGGACACGGCCGCGCGACGCCGTTCAGCCACCGGAGCCGGTCCCGTCGAGCGCCGGCCCGGCGAACGGCCACATCGATATGGACCTGCACCACAACCTCTCGCCCGACATCACCATGGAACTGCTGCAGGAGCTGAGCGGCCGGCTGCGGGCGGTGGAGTCGGACCTGACCCGCCTGCGGGCCGAGCAGTGGGAAGAAGTCACAATCGAAGCGGGCTTTGAAGGCGCGGGGATATGACCACCGGCCGCACTTTCTAATGCGATTCAGATGTCGCGCTATCGTAACGCCTATCCCCCTTGCGTAGAATCCTCAGCATGCGGTTTCCGTTGCTAGCGTTGCCGAAGAGAAGCGGCACCGCGGCACGACGGATACAGGCAAGAGGAGCATAAGATGACAGAGATGAACGCTGCAGCAATTCCCGTCGTCCCCTTACGCGGGGGCGCAGTCTTTCCCGGCGTGACCACGACGGTTTCCATCGGCCGTCGCACGTCACTGGCGGCCGTTCAGGCCGCGATTGAACACGGCGGCGATCTCCTCGTCGTCGTCCAGCGCGATGCCGAGGTTGAATCCCCCGGCACTGATGACGTTTTCCCGGTCGCCATCCTGGCCACGGCGCGCGACATGCTGCGCACGCCGGTCGGCATCCAGATGCTGGTCGAGCTGCACCGGCGTGTCCGGTTGCTCGGCATCGACTCGGTCGAGCCGTATCTGACCGGCCGCTATGTCGAAGTCGAGCAGCACGACACGATCGATGAGGCCCTGCGCCTGGAAGCGGTTGCCTACCTGGAGCAGTACGCCGAGTTGCTCGGCGAGGCCAACCAGCAGGTCATGGCCACAATCCGCACCAAGGACAAGGCCGGCGACCTGGCCGACTTCGTGGCCGGATTGCTCAACCTGTCATTTGAGGTTGAGGTCGAACTTCTGGCCGAGCTGGACGGCCGCACGCGCCTGCAACGCGTCCTGGAGCACCTGCGCCAGGAGCTCGCCATCGCCCAGATCAAGTCGAAGATCCAGCAGGACGCGCGTGACGGGACCGAAAAGGCCCAGCGCGACTTCATCCTGCGCGAGCAGATGAAGGCCATCCGCAAGGAACTCGGCGAGGACGGCGAAAGCAACACCGACGACCTGCGCCAGCGCATCGAAGACGCCAACATGCCCGACAAGGTCAAGGAGCGCGCGCTGAGCGAGATGAAGCGGCTGGAATACCAGGGGCCACAGTCGGCCGAGGCGAGTGTCATCCGCACGTACCTCGAGTGGCTCGTCGAACTGCCGTGGGGCAAGGAGACAGTCGACAACCTCGACATCGCTCACGTCCGCCAGGTGCTGGACGAGGACCACTACGGCCTGGAGGACGTCAAGGAGCGCATCGTCGAGTATGTGGCCGTCCGCAAGCTGGCCGGCAAGGACATGAAGGGCGCGATCATCAATCTGAACGGCCCTCCCGGCGTCGGCAAGACGTCGATCGCCACCTCGGTCGCCCATGCGATGGGCCGCGAGATGGTCCGTATCAGCCTGGGTGGCGTGCGCGACGAGGCCGAGATCCGCGGCCACCGCCGCACCTACATCGGGGCCATCCCCGGCCGCATCATCCGCGCCCTGCGGGACGCGAAGACACGCAACCCGGTCATCGTCCTGGACGAGATCGATAAGGTCGGCACCGACTGGCGCGGCGATCCGGCATCGGCGCTGCTCGAGGTGCTCGACCCGGAGCAGAACCATAGCTTCACCGACCACTATCTGGAGGTCCCGTTCGACCTGAGCCAGGTGATCTTCATCACCACGTCCAACCAGTTGAGCACCATCCCGGGGCCGCTGTTGGACCGGATGGAATCGATCAACATGCCCGGCTACATCGAAGATGAGAAGCTGGCGATCGCCCGCCAGTACTTGTTGAAGAAGCAACTGGAGAACAACGGCATCGGCGGGGTCGAGGTGACCCTCTCCGAACCGGCCCTGCGCGCGCTGGTGCGTTACTACACCATGGAAGCGGGCGTCCGCCAGCTGGAGCGCAACATCGGCAAGGTGGCGCGCAAGCTGGCCGTGCGCGTGGCGTCCGGCGAGAGCGGACCGTTCACGGTCACCGAAGAAGACGTGACCGCGATCATGGGACCGGCCAAATTCAGCTATGGCACGATGGAAGAGAAAGACGAGATCGGCCTGGTGACCGGGCTGGCGGTGAACAGCTTCGGCGGCAACACGCTGCCGATCGAGGTCAGCCTGAGTGAAGGCAGCGGCCGTGTCACCCTGACCGGTTCATTGGGCGAGGTGATGCAGGAATCGGCCCAGGCGGCGCTGACCTACGCGCGGTCCAATGCCCGGTCGCTCGGCCTGGAACCGGTCGTGTTCGACAAGGTCAACGTCCACATCCACGTGCCGGACGGGGCGACGCCGAAGGACGGCCCGAGCGCCGGTATCGCCATGACCACGGCCGTCATCTCCGCCTTCACCCGGCGGCCGGTGCGGCGCGACGTGGCGATGACGGGCGAAGTGACGCTGCGCGGCAAGGTCCTGCCCATCGGCGGGCTGAAGTCCAAGACGATCGCCGCCCACCGCGCCGGGATCAAGACCGTGCTGTTGCCGAAGGACAACGCCAAGGACATCCCGGACCTGCCGGAGCGCATCCGCCAGGACCTGGAGCTCATCCCCGTGGGGCACCTGGACGAAGTACTGGCGATCGCCCTGCTGGAGCCGGCGGGCGAGCCGTTCAAGGTGACCCCAAACGGCAACGGCGGGGAGCCAGGAGCGGTTGTCATTCCCCCGGCATCCGTCGGCGGGAATGGCGAGCACGCCGGGCGGCCACAGTAGGACCACCTGATCGGTAAATGTTGACATAAGCGCCACTGCCCACGACCGGGCAGTGGCGCTTCTTCTTTGATGCAGCCTTGGAAACCGGCGGGACGGCCTGGTCATCTCCGGGCGGTCTCTTTGAGGCCCCGCCCTCGCTCGCCGCGACCCTCGCCGGCCGGCCCTTCCCGGTCTGCCGGACGACGCCCACTTTCACATACCCCTCCCAGCGGCAGTGGAGTAAAATGATGGCATCCAGGCAATCAGACAGGACAGGAGGTTCGACATGGAGATGACCACCCGCCAGATCAACGACCCGGTTGCGGTCACGATTCTCGCGCTAAGCGGCGAACTGGACGCGACCAACTACCTCGACGTCATCGGCCGGATCCGCGACCTCTACGCCGGCGGCTCGCGCAACCTGCTGATCGACCTGGGCGGCGTGACCTTCCTCTCCAGTTCCGGTCTGGTCGCCCTCCACAGCGCCGCCCTCGTCATGCGCGGCGAGCAACCGCCGGACCCCGAAGCGGGCTGGAGCACCTTCCACACCATGGCCTCAGACATCGAACAGGGGGCCAGCTCAGCCTGCAAGTTGCTCAACCCACAGCCGCGGGTGCGCAAGTCGCTTGAGGTCACGGGCTTCGACGCCTACTTGCCCATCTTTACCGACCTGGATGAAGCGCTGGCCTCATTCGCCTGACGGTTCGCCGGCGCTCAGCAGGCAGCGCAGCGAGCCGGCAGCCATGTTCGGATCAGGACAGCGTATCGGTCGGGCCAGACCGGAGCCGCGGCCGCATGAGGCGAGCCGCACCGTGATGAGTATGGCCAGGTATGCCCGTCGCTGCCGCGGCAGAGCACCCCTATGGACAACCTGAAAGGCCGCGCCTGGCCGTGGCTTCTGCTGATCGTCATCGTTGCGGTCCTGATCCGCCTGCCCTACTGGGAGGTGATCCCCGCCTCGTTCGACGAAGTCGAGCAGACGTCATTCGCTTACCAAATCGCCAACGGACAGATCCTGCCGCTGACCGGGAATGATGCCTATGCCGGGCCGTTCTATTTCTACGTCGTGGCCGGCCTGATCAAGCTCGGCGCGACCAACCCGATGATCGGCCGTCTGGTCGTCCTGGTGGCGGGCATCCTGACGGTCCCTGTCACGTACAGCTGGGTGCAAACGCTCGGGCGAGACCGGCTGGCCGCTCTCATCGCCGCAGCCTTCGTCGCTCTCAACCCCGACCTCATCCTCGTCAACAGCCATATCGGCGGCACAACACTCCTGCTGCCGTTCCTTTCGACCCTGTTCCTGCTCGCCATCACCACGGCTGCCGACCACGACAGCATCGGCTGGCTGATTGCCGCCGCCGTGGTCGCCGGTCTGGCGATCCAGTCGAACATGGTCGCCGTTTTGCCGGTCGCCGGCGGCCTGCTCTGGTTCCTGCTCAAGGCGCGACAGGCGACGCGCCTCGGCAGGCGATGGCCGCTGTGGCCGATGGTCCTGGGTCTCATCGTCCTGGTCGTCTTCAGCCCGGTCATCATCTATAACGTCTCCAGCAGCTTCGGTTCCGTCTCCGCTCTGGAAGGCAAGTCGTATCTCTGGGAAGACAACCCTTCCGTCGCCACGACGCTGACCAACATCCGGCGCTTCTCCTTCCAGACCATTCGCCAGACAAGCGGGGTCCTGGACGGGGACGAAGACTTCGGCACGCTGCTCGGTTTCCCGCTGGTCTATCTGATCCTGATGCTTGCCGGGCTCGTCTACACCACGATACGGGTCTCGAAGTTGCCGCCTTTTGTTATCGCGCCGATGGCCCTGGTGATGCCCGTCGTCAGCAGCCACTATGGGTTCAGCGGCATCGGCCGCTTCACGACGCTGCTTATCCCCGTCTGGGCAGCGGCCATCAGCTTTCTGCTGGCGATGGCCGCCGGTCGGGCCCGCACAGAACCGGCGGGCAGGCGGAGAAACCTCTATTCCACCCTGCTGACCGCGTTGGGGTTGTTCCTGATGCTCTATCCCATCGCATCCCTCGCCACCTACTACCGGCAGGTCAATGAGGCAAAGGAAACCGGCCGCGCCATTCTTGAGTTGTCCCGCTACCCGGTCTCCAACAATCGGGGCGAGCCGGTCTACATCAGCACCATCGAAGAACTCTCGGGCGTTCGCGGCATCCCGTACGTGCCCCACGCCGCGTTTCTGCTGGGCGACATCTATCACGAGTTCCTGACGCCGGAGGAGATCATCGGCCGCCTGTATGTGAATGCGGGCCCGGCCTATCTCCTGCTGAGCGACCGGGATGCATCCGTCATCGGGCAAACGGCCCCGCTCGAACGGCTGGATATCGCCGCCAATGAGGAAGCGGCCCTTCGCAACTACGGTCTGTATCGGTTCTCGGCGGAAGAACCCCTCCGCAAGCCCGATTTCGTCCTTGGCGCGGATGACCTGCCGGAAGCGCTGGGGCCCAACGTCACGTTCGGCGGGGGCGTGCAGCTGCTCGGCTGCCGCAACCCGATCCTGTCCGCCGCCGGGGATTCCATGACCGTAGACTGCTACTGGCGGCGCGAGAGCGACATGCCGCCGGGCACGTACATTGGCTTTGCCCATCTGCTCGACAGCAGCGGTGGCTTGCTGGCCCAGGACGACCATATCCTGGGCCGGGAACGCTATCCGCTCAACGCCTGGCAACCGGACGAGATCATCAGGGAATCCTATGCTGTTCCCGTCCCCGAGGGCGCGGCCGCCGGCGATCTCCGGATAGCCCTGGGAATCTACACCTGGCCGAGCCTCGAGCGCCTGAGCGCGCCGGGAAAACCGGACAATGTTGCCGTATTGGCCGCGGATCGGATCGAGCAGCCGGAAGAATGACACCCGAGATAGCCGCCGACACGCTTCACGATACCGTCGCCGTCGGGCCTCGCCTGACGGGTTCGCCCGCCCGGCCGGAGGAGACAGCCGATGCACATCATTGACCTCGACCCTGCGGACGAACCACTGGTCGCCCGGGCGGCGGCGGTCTATTTTGCCGCCTTCAGACGGCTGTTCCCCCACACCAGCTATCTCGCCGCGCGAGCCGAGGTCGAGGAGTTGCTCAGCCCGGAGAACATCGTCCGCGCGGCGATAGACGAGAACGGCCGCGTCCTCGGTTGGATCGCCGCCGCGCCGGGCTATGGCGGCAACGTCTGGGAACTCCACCCGCTGGCCGTCCATCCCGATCACCAGGGTCAGGGCGTCGGGCGGGCGCTGGTTGAAGACCTGGAGGCGCAGGTTGCCTCTCGCGGGGCCCTGACGCTCTGGCTGGGCAGTGACGAAGCCGGCGGGCTGACGTCAGTCGCCGGGGTCGACCTCTACCCCGATGTGGCCCTGCACCTGGCTGAGGTAACCGCCCAACGGCCGCATCCCCTCGGCTTCTACCTGCGGCTGGGCTTCCGCGTCGTCGGCTTCATGCCCGACGCCAACGGCCCCGGCTTGCCCGACATCTACCTCGCCAAGCGAGTCCGGACGCGGCCGTGACCGCCGGTTGTGGCGTTCCGTGGGCTGTCTCAACACCTCGCGCGGCCATCGCCCTCTGCTGAACGTCACACGCGCGTGATCATAGACCAGCGCTACCCCTGACCGGCACTCAGGGCGAGTATTAGTTGCCTTTCTAGCCGCTGCCGCTATAGTCCATTTTCAGCCGCCCCGGCGGGATTGGGGTGCTGAGGTCGTCCTCCGCAGATGCACTCAGCGCTCTTTCTCCGCCGTGTTTGGCCATTACGGAGCAAACCATGTCACCTTCGCTACCGGCTCGGGCGCGCAGAGGCTTCGCGCGACTCTGGGCCAAGACTCCCTTTCGCGTCTGGCTCGCTTTGGCGGCGGTGCTGGGTGGGATCGTCGGTCTGGGGGCCTTCACCTTCGCCTATGCCGATGGAGCCGCCTATCTCTCGAACGACCCGGCCGCCTGTGTCAATTGCCACGTCATGCGCGACCAGTATGACGGTTGGAACCACGGCAGTCACAAAGCCGTCGCGACGTGCAACGACTGTCACACCCCGCATTCGTCGGTGGTCGCCAAATATGCCGTCAAGGGCATCAACGGCTTTCGTCACAGCGCCGCCTTCACCCTGGGTAACTTCCCGGAGCCGATCCAGATCACGAATCTTAACCGGAACGTGGCCCAACATTCCTGTCTCTATTGCCACGAGGCAATGACGTCGCAGATGAACCACGAGGCCAGCGACGAACCGACCGATTGTCTCCACTGCCATGCCCGTGTTGGGCATGCCAAATAATCATCAAGGAAGCCATGAGCACGACACCCGAAACACCCAAATCCAGGACCAGCCCGTGGTGGCTCATCGCCGCGTTTGTCGGCGGTTTGATCCTCATGGGCGGCATCGCGGCGCTGCTTGTCAACATCACCAACCGCCGGGCCGAGGGTGAGCAGTACCCGCTTGAAATCGTCGACATCGCTGAAGATGAACTCGACCCGGAAGTCTGGGGCCAGAACTTTCCGCGCCATTACGACTCGTTCATGAGGACACAGGACTCGACGATCTCGACCCCGTACGGCGGCTCTGTGCCCTACAGCAAGCTCGAACGCTATCCGGCGATGACCCGCATCTGGGCCGGCTACGCCTTCAGCGTCGACCACAACGAGGATCGCGGCCATTTCTACATGCAGACCGACCAGCAAGAGACGGAACGAGTCAAGATCGTGGACCAGCCGGGTGCCTGCATCAACTGCCACTCGGCTAACGCGCCCGGTTTGATCGCGGAACTTGGCTGGGAGGAGTTCAACCACACGCCTTACAACGATCTGGTCGACGAACTGCACTATGGCAGCTCATGCGCCGATTGTCACGACCCGGACACGATGGCGTTGCGCATCACTCGCCCGGCGTTCATCAACGCCATGACCGAGCGCGGCATCGACGTCACCCTGGCATCGCGCCAGGAAATGCGCACCTACGTCTGCGCCCAGTGCCACGTCGAGTATTACTTCAAGGGCGACAACAAGGTCCTGACCTTCCCGTGGAGCCAGGGCCTCAGCATCGACGACATCGAGTCTCACTATGACCAGTACGGCTTCAAGGACTGGACGCACAAAGAGACCAACGCGCCGATGATCAAGATCCAGCACCCGGAGTTCGAGATGTGGAGCAGCGGCCTGCACGCCAAGTCGGGCGTGGCCTGCGCCGACTGTCACATGCCTTACGTCCGCGAAGGCGGCCTGAAGGTCTCCGACCACTGGTTGCGCAGCCCGCTGACCAACGTCAACAATGCCTGCCAGACATGCCACCGCCAGGACGAGGCGGCGCTGGTTGAGCGCATCAACACGATCCAGGACCGCACGGCCGAGCTGCTCCGCCAGTCTGAAGAGGCGCTGATCGATGCCATCGACGCCATCGTCGCCGCCCAGAACGCCGGTGCGACGGACGAGCAACTGGCCCAGGCGCGCGCGTTACACCGCAGCGCCTCGCTGCGCTGGGACTTCGTCTCGTCCGAAAACAGCACCGGCTTCCACAGCCCGCAGGAGGCGGCCCGTGTCCTGGCTGATTCGATCGACTTCGCCCGCCAGGCGCAGATTGAGGCCGAGCGGGTGACGGCCGGTCTAGCCGCCGGAATCGATGGGGGCGACGCAGCCGCCGCGGCCATCGTCACACCGTAGCGCCGTAGCGCGAAAACACCATCGAGCCCCGACCGGTCAAGACTTGACCGGCTGGGGCTCTTCTTTATCCAGCAGCGGCTTACCCCAGCGCGTCGAGGCCTTCGCCGCTTTCGATCAGCTTTCGCAGCCGGTCGGCGAGCCGGGCGCCGGGGCCGCCGTCAACGACATCGTGGTCAAACGTAAGCGTCAGGCAGAGGAACTCACGCGCCACGACCTGACCGTCTAGGATGGCCGGTTTCAGGGCCACGCCGCCGATCGTCAGGCACAGCGTGTAGGCCGACAGGGGCAAGCCCCACCCGCCGCCCTCCCCGAACATCCCCACAGCGGTGACGGAGACCGTGCCGGCCAGCGCCTTGAAGCGGTGGGGCGAGCGGATCCAGGCCCGCATGAGCAAGTCGCGCAGCGGCGCCGGCAGGCGCGTGTAGAACCTCAACCTGTCGCGGGTCTTGTCACTGTAGCCCTGGTGCGGCGCGGCCTGCACCGCCCGGATCTCGTCGTGGAGCGAGCGCACCGAGCGCCCCTGCGCCCCTCGCAACACGTGGGCCAGCGCCAGGCTGCGACCGTCCACTTCGGTCTCCACCAGGACGTTGACGTCGAAGTCATCGAAGATGATCAGCTTGCCGCCCGAACGATAGGCCAGCAGCCAGGGATCGACCGCTGCGGCCGCGGCCAGACAATGGACCACAAAGGCGGTGAAGGAGATGGCCTCCCCGGTGCGCGCCCGGTGCTCGCGCAGGCGGCGGCGCGCCTCCGTCACGTCGGCCTCGATCAACCCGTGGATCAGGTTCTTCCGGCGGCCGATGCGCGTGAAGTCCACACTCACAAGCCGAGATCGCGGGAACGGTATGGCTCGGTAGTTCTCAGTCATTAGCCCATCACCTCCAGGTAACCCGTTCGGCTGCGTCTGATCCAGTTTGACAGCGGATGTTAGGAATGCGTAGTGACGAACTGCATTCGTTTGCGCGCGAAATGTCAGCATTTCGAGAAATGGAGGAATTCGGTTAACCTCACGCACAACCGGAACGGCAAGGATCATGTAATGGCAACGAACGATGCGGCATTCCGCGACAACGTAGTCATCCTGACCGGCGCTTCCCTCGGCATTGGCGAGGCGCTGGCCTACGAACTGGCACGGCAAGGGGCGACCCTCGTCCTCGCTTCGCGCAATACGGACAGGCTCGCCAAAGTCGCGGCGACGTGCGAGCGGACGGGTTGTCGCACGCTGGTCGTCCAGACGGATGTGACCGACGAGGCGCAGTGCAAGGCGCTCATCAACACGACCGTTGACCACTTCGGCCGGATCGACACGCTGATCAACAACGCCGGCCTGAGCATGATGATGAAGCTGGAGGACGTCCAGGACCTGGGAACGATCGAGTACCTGATGCGGGTCAACTACTTCGGCAGCCTCTACTGCACTTACTATGCCCTGCCATACCTGAAGCAGACCCGCGGCCGCATCGTCGCCATCGCCAGCGTTGCCGGCCGCACCGGCGTCCCGACCCGCACCGGCTATTCGGCCAGCAAGCATGCCGTCGTCGGCTTCTTCGAGTCGCTGCGCATCGAGCTGGAGGACTCCGGCGTGACGGTGACCATCGCCTTCCCCGACTTCGTCGCCTCCGGCATGCACACGCGCTCGCTGGGCGCGGACGGCAAGCCCCTGGGTCACAACCCGCTGCAAGTCGACAAGTTGATGACCAGCGAGGAGTGCGCCCGGCTCATCGTTCGCGGCGCGGCGGCGCGCAAGCGCCAGATCGTCATGTCCGCCCGTTCCCGCTTCGGCCAGTGGCTGAAGCTCATCTCCCCGGAGAGCGTGGACCGCATCGCCAGGCGCGCCATCGAAAAGGGGAAGTGACACGCGGCCGCCGGCGCCCGGTGAAATGAAAAAGACGCCGGTCGGCGAACCGAACAGCGTCTCTCCAGTCTAAGGTCTGCGATAGTCTGGGACTGTCAACCCGCATTGGCGGTGAAGTCAATATAAAGCTCGACTTCTTCCTCCACGTTGGCCACGTTCGGCACGCTCGGAATGTTCAGGCCAAAGTCGGTCCGGTTGATGACGGTGCTGGCTGTGCCGGCGATCTGCGTCTCGCTCACCGCGGTCGCCTCGACGTTGAACGTCGCCGGCAGGGTGACGTCACGGACGGTCAGGTCGCCGCTGATGGTGAACTGCACCGCCTCGCCAACCGCCGCGCTGGACGGCAGCCCCTCGACGGCCGTCGGCGTGAAGGTGATGAACTCGAACGCTCCGGTGTTGAGGATCTCGTTCTGGATGGCCCGGTTGCGGAAGTTGTTGTCGGTCAGGAGCGTCCGCGCATTGATCTGCAGCACGCCGACCTGCGTCGTGGACAGGTCGGCCAGGTTGAGGGCTATCTGCCCGGCCACCTGGTCGGTCACGCCGACAACGGTGATGCGCTGGCCGCGCAGGTCCTCATCCAGCTCAAAGCGCACCTGCGAGGCAGACTGGTCGATCGTGTAGACGACGGGGTCGGCGGCAACAGGCACGGCCGCCGGCTCTTCCGTTGGCACCTCTGCTTCTGCGGTCGGCGGAGCTTCCGTCGGCGCGGCATCCGCAGGCTCGGTCACCGCGGCCGCCGGTGTCTCCAGCGCAAGCGGGATGGCTTCGATCTCGCTGCTTGCCGCTTCCGGCTCGCGCAGCAGGCCGCAGGCCGCGACCAGCGAAGCGACGGCAATCAACAGGATCATCAGGGTCATTCGTTTCAGCATGATAGGTTCAACTCCTTATTTGTCCGGGGATTTGGATGAGGCCCGGAGCAGTTTATGGTTGCCGGCTTAGCGCAGCCTAAGCCCACGCTTAGTTTGTATTGAGAGAATATGGACGGTAGTCCGCTTGCATCAGGAATAGGGGAGCGAAACGGTGAAGGTAGCTCCCTGCCCCGGCGCGCTCTCGGCCTTCACCCGGCCGCCCTGCGCTTCGACCAGCGAGCGCACGATGGCCAGCCCCAACCCGGTGGCGCCGTCGGCGGCCCGTGCCTTGTCGCCGCGGTAGAAGCGGTCGAAGACATGGGGCAGGTCATCAGCGGCGATGCCCGGCCCGGAGTCGCGGACGCGCAAGGCCACGACATCACCTTCCCGCGCGGCCAGGAGCGCCACCTGCCCGCCCCGCGGGGTATGGCGCAGGGCATTGCTGAGCAGGTTGCCGAGCACCTGGAGCATCCGGTCACGGTCGACCGTGACGGTCGGAAGGTCCGGGGCAGCCTCCACGCTCAACGACACACCGCAGCTTTCAGCCTGCACGCCGTAGGCGGCCGCTGCCTCTTCCAGCAGCGCGGCCGGCGAAATGGGTGCGCGCTGCAGCGAGAGCTGGCCGGTATCGGCCAGCGAAAGCGTGCGCAGGTCGTCGACCAACCGGCTGAGGTGCTGCGCCTGCTGGTGGACAATGCGGTAGGTGTCCGGATCGCCCGGCAGCTTGCCGTCGGCCAGGGCCTCGGTGTAGCCGAGGATGACCGTCAGCGGGGTCCGCAGGTCATGGGCGATGTCGGCCGTCATCTGGCGGCGCGTCTGGGCTGCCTGGGCCAGATCGGCGCTCATCTGGTTGAACAGGGTGGCCAATTGGCCCAACTCGTCATCTGACGTCACGGGGACCTGCCGGCCCAGTTCGCCGGCGGTCATCGCCTTCGTCGCCTCGGTCAGTTCGTGGACGGGCCTGGTGATCGTCCCGGCCAGGACAACGCCGAGGACGAGGGCCAGCAGGCCGGCCCCAAGCGCGCTGAAGACGATGATCTGCCTTACCCGCCCCAGAAACTCCGCTTCCGGAGCGACCATCGCCGGGCCGGCTCCCGGGCCATAGTCATCGATGAGCAAATACCCAACAACAGCATCATTGACGGTGATCGGGGCGGCCCGGCCGGAGACATCCAACGGCTCATCTCGCATGGCGGCGGGACGATTGTCGGCCACAACCTGTTGTTGCGCGTCGAGCAGGACGATCGGCGCCTGGCCGCGGCCGCGGCCCTGCCGCCCCTGGCGCAACGCCCGGTCGACGCCGTCCCAACTCGCGCCGTTAAGCTCGTAATACGCCGCCGCCTCCTCGATCACCTCCGCCTGGAAGCGGTTGATCAGGAACTGGTCAAACGCCCGCCTCGTCTGGCGGCTGACGAGGACCGCCACCAACGCCACGCCGGCCAGGCCGACGATCAGGAAGGCAAGGATGAGCTTGGAGGTGAGTGAGGTCATCGCCGGAATTCGGACCTAGAGGGGCGAAAGCCGGTAGCCAACGCCAAAGACCGTCTCGATGTAGCGCGGGTTGCGCGGGTCAGGTTCGATCTTGGCCCGCAGGTTGCGGATGTGGACGTCGATCGTCCGTTCGTACCCTTCATACGAGTCGCCCTGCAGCCGTTCCAGCAGTTCGAGCCGGGTGAAGGCGCGGCCGGGCGAGGTCATCAGCGTCGCCAGCAGGTCAAACTCCGACGGGGTCAGGTCCACAGACCGCTCACCCGCATAGACCATGCGGCTCTCCCGGTCGAGCGATAGATCGCCGCTGCGCAGGACCGCCGGAACCGCGACCGCGCCCTTCTCGGCCCGGCGCAGGACGGCCCGCACCCGCGCGGCAAGTTCGCGCATGCTGAACGGCTTGGTGATGTAATCATCGGCCCCCAGTTCGAGGCCCGCGATCTTGTCGCTTTCGTCCACGCGCGCCGTCAGGAGGATGATCGGCGCGCTGCCGTGGCGGGCGTAGGCATGCATGAACTCATAGCCCCCCATCTCCGGCATCATCACATCGAGCAGGATGAGATCAGGTTTCTCCTCACGGGCGATGAAGAGTGCCTCCCGACCGTTGGCGGCCGTCAGGACACGGTAGCCCTCCTGCGTCAGATAGCTCCGCAGCAACGAGCGCACGCTCTCGACATCATCGACTGCAAGGATCGTCTTGCCCATCTCGCATCATCCCGCGACGCGCCGGCGTCAGGGTAATTGTACCCCACTTATCTGCGACTCCGCGCGGCCGCCAGACGCACATGAAGGTGGGACGACGCGCCGGGGCCGCCCCACCTTCAGGAAGTGAGCCGCTTTCGGCTAGGCGCCCTGGCCGGATCCGGTCCGCGGCGCGGTCGGCAACATGCTCCCGTTGCCAAAACCGCCGAACCCGCCGTGGCGGCCGTGGCCGCCCATGCCGCCGTGATGGCCGAAGCCAAACCCGAAGCCCTGGCCGCTCAGGATCGCGTCCGCCTGCTCCTGGGTGATGACGCCATCGGCCACCGCGCGGGCGATTGCCGCCTCATGCGCGGCCTGTAGGTTGGCCTGCAGCGTCGCCGCGGTCAGCCCTTTCTCGGTCATCAGGTCGGCGAGCGTCCGACCTTCGGCAAAGGCTGCTTCCAGCTCCTCAACGGTCATGCCCAGCGCCTCGGCCATGAGCGACCCGCGGTCGATGTACGACCGCAGGGCATGCATCGCCAGCATCTGGTCGGCCTGCTCCTGGGTCAACTCGCCGGCCTCAACGGCCGCGGCAATCGAATCGGTGAAGACCTTCTGGCGCGCCGCCTGAAGTTCCTCAACCGTGATGCCCAGTGCTGCCGCCAGGGCGGCGTCGCGGTCTTCGCGTCCTTCGCCGAAGCCCCCGAAACCGCGGCCGAACCCGCCGTGGAACAGGGGCGCGCCGGCTTCACCGATGCTGCCCTGGGCCAGGGCCACAGAAGCAAACGCGGCCAGCAACAACACAACCAGGCCGCTGACCAGGATAATCGAACGAGTCTTCGTTTGTTTCATCTGCTATCTCCTTTCCGGGGCCGCGCGCCGGCTCGCCCGAACTGCCCACCGGCCCCAGCTTTGTGAATACGTGCAGCATAGCCCGGAGATGTTCAGAACTTGTTAAGAACCCATACGGAAATTGTAAAGGGTCGCCGGAGCGCGAAAGAAGAAGCGCCGGGTTTCCCCGGCGCGTTTGGTTTCACTCGCTATCTTCCTGGCCGTTTCTGAGGAACCAGGCCTGGCTGTCGAACAACGGGGTGTTGTCGTCCATCAGGTAGCGCCTCGGGATATAGCGGCCGTCCGCCTGCAGGACGTGGCTTTTGGCCGTGTCGCGCAGGCAAACGCCGAGGATCTCCTCGACGATTTGCCGCCGTGTCTCCGGGTGTTCGATCGGGAAGAGGACCTCAACCCGGCGGTCCAGGTTGCGCGGCATCAGGTCGGCGCTGCCCAGGTAGAGGGCCGGATCGCCGTTATTGTGGAAGTAGTAGATGCGCGAGTGTTCCAGGAAACGGCCGATGATGCTCATGACCTGGATGTTGTCGCTGACGCCCTTGATGCCCGGCCTCAGGCAGCAGATGCCGCGCACGATCAGGTCGATTTTGACCCCGGCCTGCGAGGCGCGATAAAGCGCGCGGATGATCTCCGCGTCGACCAGCGAATTGCATTTGATGATGATCCGCCCCTGCGGCCCCAGCTCGGTCTCGCGGGCGATGAAACGCATCAGGTTCCGGCGAATGCTCACCGGCGCGACCAGGAACTTGCGGTACTCATCCTTGCGGGCGTAACCGGTCAGGAAATTGAAGATGTCGCTCGCGTCGGCCCCCAGCGCCTCATCGCGACTCATGAAGCCAATGTCGGTATAGAGCCGGGCGGTGGTGCTGTTGTAGTTGCCGCTGGACAGGTGGACGTAGCGGTGGATGCCGTCGCGCTCGCGGCGGACGATCAGCGTTACCTTGCAGTGCGTCTTCAGGCCGATCAGACCGTAGGCGACGTGGACGCCCGTGCTTTCCAGTTCTTGCGCCCAGTGAATGTTGCTCTCTTCGTCGAACCGGGCCTTGAGTTCGACCACGGCCGCGACCTGCTTCTCTTCTTCGCGGGCTTTGGTCAGGGCCCGCACCACGGGAGGGTTCGAGCCGACCCGGTAAAGAGTGATCTTGATCGCCAGCACGTCGGGGTCAACGGCCGCGGCCTCCAGCAGGTTAACCGTCGGGGCGAAGGAGTCATACGGGTGGTGGAACATCAGGTCGCGCTGCTTGAGCAGGCTGAAGATATTCTCGCCCCGCAGCGCGGCTGATATCCGCGGCTGGAATGGCTTGTCTTTCAGGTCCGGCCGTTCCAGGCGCAGCAGATCCCACAGGCTGCTGAGGCCCAGGGGGCCGCTGGTGGTGTAGACGTCGTACGACTCCACCTGCAGGTTGGTCATCAGGATATCGCGCACGTCGGCCGGCATGTTGTCGTCGATCTCCAGGCGGACCACGCTGCCGAAGTCCCGCTGGCGGAGGTTCTCCTCCATCATCAGCAACAGGTCGTCAGCTTCTTCCTCTTGCAACTCCATGTCGGTGTTGCGGGTGACCCGGAAAGGATACGAGGCGATGATCTCCATGCCGGGGAAGAGCCGTTCCAGGTTGGCGGCGATCACCTGCTCCAGCCAGACCAGTTTGTGGATGCTCGGTGTGGAGAGCTCATCCGGGTCGAGCTTGCGAAGCGACACCAGCCGCGGCAACGTGCCCGGCACCTTCAGCCGGGCGAACCGCGTGTCTCCCACCTGCGGGTCGCGGATGACGACAGCCAGGTTGAGGCTGAGGTTGGAGATGTGGGGAAACGGCCGGCTCGGGTCGAAGGCCAGCGGCGTCAGCACCGGGAAGACCTCACGCTCGAAATAGTCATCCATGCGCCGTTGCTGATTCTCGTTCAGCTCGCTGTATTGCAGGACGTGGACACCGGCGGCTGTGAGCGCCGGATGGAGCTGTTCGTTCCAGATGGCGTTACTCTCGGCAAAGAGCTGGGTGACGGTGCGGTGAATGTTGGCCAGCTGCTCGCGCGGCAGCAAGCCATCGGCCGGCGTGCCCGTCACCCCCAGGCGCATCTGCTGCTTCAGGCCCGACACACGCACCATGAAGAACTCGTCCATGTTGCTGTGGTAGATGGCCAGGAACTTCGCCCGTTCCAGCAGCGGATGGTCACCCTGTGACTCATACAGCACGCGCCGGTTGAACTCGATGTGACTGAGTTCGCGGTTGATGTACAGGCTGGGATCGCGCAGGTCTCGTGCCCCGCCGTTCCGTCGCCCGTTGGATTTGCTACGTGGCTTGCTGCCGGTGTCGGTGGCTTTGGAGGAAGGTGTGTCCAGCATAATCGTTCGCCAAAGGACGCAAATTAGCCTCGACCAAACATCTAAGGTAACCTAAACATAATGTGGAAAGCAGTATTATACATCATCCTTGCCATTCTACTATTGGTGAGTTGCCGGCCGTCAACAACTGATGAACCTGTCGTCGTGACGGGGGCGCCCGTGGCCTTGCCGACGGTCAACTTCCCGCCGCCCACGCCGCCTGTCGTCGGTGGCGGAGGCGCGTCTCTTGCAACACCCACGCTGGCCGGCGGCGCGCCCGCGCCGGCCGCCGCCGCAGACCCGACGGAGACCGCCGGCCCCGTCGTGACGGCCCCGGCCAAGGACGCCCACATCGTTCCCCAGGCTCCGCCAACGGTCACCCGCCCACCGGACTCGGCGGCCCGTTATCGCCTGGGAGCGGGCCCCGGCGTCCCGCCCGAACTCGTTGCCGCGGCGCAGGCGACGGCCGCGGCCAACCCTGACCTCTTCGCCTGGCAGGAATCGGGAGGCGAGGCCGACGTGGTCCTGAGCGTCAACGCCGGGGCGAACCTGGCAACCTGGACCTACGCCGTCGCCGCCCCATTCGCTACCGTGGCCGACGGCACCAGCTTTGCCTCTGTCCGCACGGGCTACGATGCCGGCAGCTCGGAACTGGGGACACTGCTCCTGGATGCGGAAACGGCCGCGGCGTTCGCCGCGCTGTGGGGATCGCCCAGTCCGGCACAGGTCATCGGTGACGACCTGGCCGGCGCGCTCTGGGCCGCTCGCCCTTCGTGGACGCTGATCCCCTTCCATCGCTTGCAGCCGGAGCTGAAAGTACTGGCCGTGGACGGCCGCTCGCCGCTGGCCCAGGGCCCGCTGCCGGAAGGCGATCTGCTGACGATGTCCGTTGGCGCGGCCGGCGACGAAGAGGCTGTGGCCGCGCTGCTCGACGCCTGGCAGGGCCCGACGACCAATCGCGACCCGAACAAACTGACCCGCGTCGCGATGACGGGTGTGACGGCCCTGGTCAGGGCGACAGCCAGCCAGATGGAACAAAACGGGGTCCTTTACCCGGGGGAGGAAGTCGCGGCCGTCCTGCAATCGGCCGACATCGCCCACATCAGCAATGAGGTCTCGTTCGCGCCCGACTGCCCTTTCCC
>CAYRBP010000036.1:0-37171 GCA_964422535.1 uncultured Ardenticatenaceae bacterium
CTCCGCTTCGCCGTCGCCCAGGTCCCCGGCGTCAGCGCGTTCCAGGCTGTGGTCACCCGGCCCGACGGCATGCGCGACCATCTGCTGCTGCGCGTCGTCCTGGACGAGGGAACGGACCCCGCGGCAGCGACCGAGGCGCTGAAGGCCGCGGTGCAGGCGGCCGCGCGGGTGCGGGTGGATGAGGTGGAGGTAGGTTCGATCGCTTCCGAAGCGCCGCCAGTTGATGACCGGCGCGAATGGCTTTGACCGGCGGCCGGCGAGCGAAAGATTCGACCCGATATGCGCTTTGACGTGCCACACCATTGTGGCCGGCCTCTGGCTCAGAACGCCCAGCGACAACCCGCCGACCAGGGGCGAATAGCCCGTCGACCGGCACTCACCCGCGTAATTCTCCATAAACAAGTACTAATGGCCCGTTGCGAATGGGCTTAGCCGGGTGTTATACTCTTGCGCACGGTACGGCCCGCAGGGGCGGCCCCGGCCAAACGCGGCGATGGTGTGATTAGCTCCGCTGTCCTGCTTTTCCGAAGGTTCGACTAGATCTGGCAGAAGGAGAGTACAAGATGAATGAACTGAAAAAATCCCGCTTGCCGCGACGGGCCATGTTGCTCGCGATCGTGCTTGGCCTGCTGGTTGCCCTGGTTCCGGCCGTCCTCGCCCAGACTGACCCCGGTGAGGCGTTCGGCAAATCCAACCACCCCCGCGACATCGATGTGGACTCCGCGGGCAATTTCTACGTGCTGGAAAATCGCGCGAGCATCATCAGGAAGATGGACGGCAACGGCGCGCTCCTCTCCAGGATTGGCTCAAAGGGCCGCGACCAGGGCCAGCTGCTGCGCCCGAGCTCGCTTGCCGTCAGTGGATCGACCATCTGGGTGGCCGACACGGGCAACCACCGCATCGTTGGGTTCACGACGGACGGCGCTTTCGTTCGCCAGTTTGGCAGCCGGGGTAGCAAGGCTGGTCAGTTCTCATCCCCACAGGGCGTCGCCGTCGACGCGGCCGGCAACATCTACGTGGCCGACACGAACAACCACCGGATCCAGGTCTTCGACGCCGGCGGTAACTTCATCCGGGGCTGGGGAAGTCAGGGTAGCGGTGACGGGCAGTTCATCTACCCCGCTCACATCGAGGTAGCGCCGGGCGGCGGCATCTTCGTCACCGACTCGCATAATCACCGCATTCAGGTCTTCACCCCGGCGGGGGCATTCTTCCGAAAGTGGGGGACGCGCGGCGCCGGTGACGGCCAGTTCAACCTACCCGTAGGTGTCGATGTCGGCTCAGACGGCCATGTCTACATCGCCGATACGTACAATCATCGCGCCCAGGTCTTCACCGTCCAGGGCGTATTCCTGTCCCAGTGGAGCACGAACGGGCCCGGCATGACCACGTCGCGGCCAAACGGCATCCTGTATCACAACGGCAAGGTCTACGTCGCTGATGTGGAAGGCACTGACATCCGCGTCTACACGCCGTAGCACACGCTAGCAAGACGCGTCGGACGGAGGCGCGGCCGGGGGGATCCTCCCGGCCGCGCTTTTTGTTTGCGGGGTAAGTGCGCCTGCAGCCGCTTCGTCACCCGGCTATCCGGTCGAGTTTCTTCCACCGGTGCCAGGCAGGAGCGACGGCGGTCCCGGCGCAATTAACACGTTCAGCAGAATCGGGGCCGCCGCTCGCCCACCATTGGAAAGGGTCAGGGGCCGCGTTCCGACGGCCTGGGTGGTGGTCCGCATCCCTCAGCCGCACCGCGCCCCCTCTCCGCACCCTTAATCTAAACGCGCGGCTGGGGATATCCCCAGCCGCGCGATTTGATCGTGCCGGTCGATGGCCGGCCCTTATTCAGCCCGGAAGGCTACGGCAGGACGGTGACGCGGCCCAACGCCGGCGGCGGCACGGGCGCATTGGCCGTCAGGTACTTCTCCAGTGCATCCAGGTCAACGTCACCGCCCAGGCGGTCGGTGCCTTCGCGGAAGACGGTGAAACCGTCGCCGCCATCGGCAAGGAAGCTGTTGACCGTGACACGGTACTCGGCGTTGGGATCAAGCGTAACGCCGTTGAGCATGATCGACGCCGGGTCGATCATGTTGCCGATCGTCCCGCTGACCGAATAGGCAAAGGTGAAACCCTCGGAAACCTGCAGCAGGAGCCGGACGGGGTTGGTGGCCGGCGGTACGGGGGTGGCAAATTGCTGCTCCAGTACGGCCTCGATCTGGGCGCCCGTCAGGGTCATGGTGACGAGGCTGTTACCGAACGGCTGGACCGTGAAGGCCTCGCCGTAGGTGACATTGCCGTCGCCTTCGCCGGCCGTGCTGCTGGCAAAGAGCAAGTCGGCGCGAACGCCGCCGGGATTCATCATGGCGATGACCGCGTCGCCAAAGCCGGGATCGGCCGTGGCAGCCAATTGCGCGTCAGCGATCATGCTGCCGAGCGAGGATTCTTCCTGGCGGGTCGCGGCGCGCTTGATGTCGGCCGAGATGCTGCCAATGACACGATTGGCCAGCGGGGTGGAGATCGCGCCGTACTTGGCGATCAGGCTGGTCATATCAGCGTCTTTCGGAACATCGCGAGTCACGAGCTGGTTATTGATCGCGATCGACTGGACCTCGCCGTCGTTGCGCCGGATCTGTAGGTCGATCTCGGTCAAGACGCGGCCGAAGGAAGAGGCGCTGACAACCGGGCGGTCATCGATGATGCAGTTGTACGCCTGATGCGTGTGGCCGGTGATGAACAGGTCAACCTCGTCACTCGTGCGGTTAACGATGTCGATGATCGGGCCTGAAATGCCGGGGCAGGCGTTGAATTCCGTGCCGACTGACGGGAAACCACCTTCGTGGACCAGGACGATGATCGTCTCAATGCCGCGCGACTTCAGACGGCCGACGATCTTGTTGACCGTGTCGGCTTCGTCCATGAAGCGCAGCCCGGCAACGCCGGACGGTGAAACGATGTTGGGGGTTCCCTCTAGCGTCATGCCGATGATGGCGATCTGCCGGTTCTTGACCTGGGTGATGCCCATGGCCGGGAAGATGGTCTCGCCGGTCTTGATATCCGTCACGTTGGCCGCCAGGAACTTGAAATCAGCGCCGTCGAAGCCGTCGCCATCAAGGCAGCCGTCGACCGGGTGGCAGCCACCCTTCTGCATACGCTTCAGTTCCTTGGCCCCTTCGTCGAATTCGTGGTTGCCGACCGCGTTGTAGTCGAGGCCGATCTCATTGAACGCCTCGATCGTCGGTTCATCATGGAACAGGGCGGAGATCAGCGGGCTCGCGCCGATGAGGTCGCCGGCCGAGACGACGAGCTTCTTGTGCGCGGGGCTGGCCGCCTGCTTGTTGGCGATGTGGGTCGCCAGATACTCGACACCACCGGCTGGAACGCCGTTGAACGACAGAGTCGAAGTTGCCTCCAGGTTGCCGTGGAAGTCATTGACGGCCAGTATCTGGATCTTCCAGACGCCTCGCTGGTACTGGGCATAAGCGGGGACAATCAGGGCCAGCATCGTGGCCAGCACGAAGAGCACAAGCAAAGTTCGACGAGAAATACGTCTCTGCAACATTCCGGGTCTCCTATCCTGTTTGCTAGATGAACGCGCAAGACAATAAGACGCTGGGCAGGAACCTCCGTCCGATGGCCCGCTCCGGCCGACCCGACTCCCCGCCCATGGGGCACTTGACGCGTGCGACACACGCGACACCTGATTCATTCTAGCGGTCCGACAGGGGCTGTCAATGTGCCTTTCGTACTATTGGCGACGCCGGAACGCGCCTGTTTTGGCCCGCGCGCGTTCCGGTGTACAATCCGCGCCAGATCCCTGACCGGAGAGTTGTCTGAATGGACCCCGAAAATGCGCCCAGCATCATCCTGCCAATCGCGATCATGATCGCCATCCTGGCCGCCTGCGGCATCGTCGCCGCCGTATTGACCCTGCTGGCGAGTGTCCTGGCCCTGTAGGCCGCCCTGTCGCCAGACTGAGCGGCGGCCGCCCGGATTCCCGGTCCCGGCCGCTTTTCGTTCACTGCCTTGCCATCCCCATGAAGATCGACGTCACCTTCCTGCAGCCCCGGCTCGAGCAGATCAGCGACCTGGCAGTCGCTGCCGAGGCGCTCGGCTTCGATGGCCTGTGGGTGGCGGAGACGGCCGCGGACCCGTTCCTCAACCTGACCCTCGCCGCCGAACACAGCCGGCGTCTGGACCTGGGCACAGCGATCGCCGTCGCCTTTCCGCGCAGCCCGGCTGTCCTGGCCTACACGGCCTGGGACTTGCAGCGCTACAGCCGCGGCCGCTTCATCCTCGGCCTCGGCGCCCAGGTCAAGGCCCACAACGTCCTGCGCTTCGGCGTCAAGTGGGAGAAGCCCATCGCGAAGATGCGCGAGACGATCGAAGCCATCCATGCCTTCTGGGACTGCTGGCAGACGGGCGCGCCGCTCGACTACGCCGGCGAGTTCTTCAAGCTGGCCCTGATGACGCCTTTCTTCAACCCCGGACCGATCGACTTCCCCCGGCCGCCGATCTACATCGCCGCCGTCAACGAGCAGATGTTGCGGCTGGCCGGCTCCCATTGCGATGGCGTCCACATCCACGCCCTTCACACCGTCCGCTATCTGCGCGAACTGGCCCTGCCGGAGATCGAGGCCGGGCTGGCCCGCCGCGGCCGCGCGCGAAGCGACTTCACCGTGACCACGGCGGTCTTCGTCGTGCCCACCGACGATCCGGCGCAAGCCGCTGCGGCCGAGTCACACGTCCGGCAGCAGCTCTCGTTCTACATGAGCACCCCCGCCTACCGTTCCGTGCTGGAACTCCACGGCTGGGAAGGCATCGCCGCCCGGCTGAGCCTCCTGGCTCGCGAGGGGCGTTGGGACGAGATGGGAGCGCAGATTAGCGACGAGATGCTCGACGCCTTCGCTCTCAGCGGACGTTGGGCCGACCTGCCCGGCCTCATCCGCGCCCGGTACGGCGACATGCTGGACCGGGTCAGCTACTACCTGCCCTTCGTGCCCGGCGAGAATGACGCCGGCTGGCAGGCGACCATCAGCGGTTTTCATCAGGAGTGAATGATATGAGCACCCTGCGCATCGCCCGTTCGTTCATCGCCGCCGATTCGCTGGCCGAGTGGATCGGCGAGACCTACGACTTACCGCAGCCCATCTCCTGCAAGCTGTTCAGCAAGATGCTGCGCACGCAGGACAACGACCACTACCTCGTCTCCGCCGGCGACGGAACGCGCCTCGTCGCCCGCGTCTATCAGCAGGGCGACCGGCTGCACCGCCTCGAGAACGACTATCGCTACGAACTGGATTGGCTCGACTTCCTGCGCGCGAACGGCGTGCCCGTATCCTGCGCCGTGGCGCGCCGCGACGGGAGCTATCTCGGTCGCGTCGATGCTCCGGAAGGGCTACGCTATGTCGCGCTGTTCACCTTCGCCGAGGGCGACCCGCCGTCGACCGATGACCTGGACCAGCTCTACACGATCGGCGAGGCGATGGGCCGTATCCATGTCCTCTCAGACAGCTATGTCCCGCCGTACCCTCACCGGCCGATCGACCTCGATTATCTGCTGGAGCGGCCGCTTGGCCGCATCCGGACTCACTGGAACCACGACCAGGCCGAGAACCTGGACGTGATTGAGGCCGCGGCCGAGGAAGCCCGGCAGGAGTTGGCCGCGTTTCTGGAGACGGTCCCCGCCACGCCCGGCGCCTGGGGGCCGATCGGCGGCGACTTCCACCTCGGCAGCGTCAACTTCGGCGCGAATGGGCCGACGTTCTTCAACTTCGACCTGTGCGGGCCCGGCTGGCGGGCCTATGACATCGCCGCCTTCCTGGCCAACAGCAGCCTGATCCACGCCCCGGCCGACCGGTCAGAGGCATTCTTCGCCGGCTACTACGCTGTCCGGCCGCTTTCGGCCGCGGAGCACGCGGCCATCTCCCCGTTCCTGACCATTCGTCGCATCTGGCTGATGGGCGCGTTCGCGCGCGAAGAGGGGTTGGTGGGCTATACGTTCGTCGGCGAAGTCTAGCCGGGCGCTCGCGGGTCTGCCGCCGCCGGTAGGCCTGGCCGGGCTCGCTCGCTTCGGGCCCCGGCCACGGGCTTCAGCCAGACGGTGACATGCTCCGGCCCCATCGTCTCCTCAATCACCCGAACCAGTTCGGCCGTCAGCCGTTCCAGGTCGGTTTCGTCGCGGGCGGTCGCCGCAAACCGGGCCAGCACCTGTTCCGCGTCGTACTTGCGGCGGTAGAACCGCCGGTCGACAGCACCCTGGACCCACCGCCTGACCGGGGTGAACAAGGCGGCGATGGCCAGCGTGGACAGGACAACGGCCGCCGGTGACTCCTCGTTCAGTAGCCGCGAGAACAGCCCCTGCAGCGACACAACCAGGACCACATAGACGGCCGCCAGGGCGATGGTGATCAGCGTATACTGGACCGTCTTGCGGATCACCAGTTCGATGTCCCACAGGCGGTAGCGCGTGACCGCGATGCCCACGGCGAGGGGAACCCCCGCGAACGCGGCCGCCTCCAGCAGCGGGTCGAGCAGCCCGGGTAGCAGCGGCACCAACTCGGTGTTGAAGAAGATGGCCAGCACGATGAGGATCGAAGCCAGCCCCAGCCACTTGAACTGCTGCCGCTCGATCCCCCTGGCCCGGATGCCGCGGACGACGACAGAGACGGCACAGATGAGCGTGGCAAAGATGAGGAAGGTGACGGCCGTGCTGACGGCGTTATCGGCGATGGTTCCCAGCCGGTCGACCTGATGATAGGGACTTGCCACCGGCAGCAGGACGGCCGACGGGGATCGCCACAGCAGGGTGACCATGACCAGGAAGGCCAGGACGACCAGCGCGGCAACCGGCCACCAGCGCCTGGACGGCAGATGGCCGGTTGGAAAAAGCAGGAATAGCAGCGGGATGGTGGCGAACCACAGCGAAAAACCAACAGCAGCCAGGATGAAAGCCTGCGACGTGAACGGCAGGGTTTCCGGGGCGACCAACAGGCTGTAGATGCCGTAGTTCTCACCGAAGCTTTGCAGCGCCCCGTTGCCCCAGCCAAAGGCAAGCAGCAGCCAGCCATACGGATTGCGCGGCAGGCTCGACGCGACGAAGCCGCCGACAACCAGCGAAACGGACAGCGAGGCGGTCAGGATGAGGTCGCCATACCAGGTCGGCTCGTTCGGCAGGGGGCCGGCCGGGATCCGCAGGACGATGAAGACCATCGCCAGAGCCAGCACGACCAACCCGGCGGCCGCCACAACCCAGGCCAGACGGGAAAGCGTTCGGTCGCTCATGTCGGCTCCACTATAGCAGGAACGACAGCCATTTGAAACTGAACCCGCGCCTGTTCGGTGCGCTGCCGGAAGCCGGCTTTCCGGCCGGGGCCCGCAGCGACGCACCCTATTCGTTCGAGCAGAGAGAGGCGAAGACGTAACCCTGCTCCGCCAGCCGGGGCAGGACTGCTTCCAGGGCGGCGATGGTCTGGTCGCGCTCGCCGCCGCCATCGTGCATCAGCATGATCGCGCCAGGCGAAGCGTTGGCCAGGATATAGTCGACCAGGACCTCCGTGCCCGGGCGCATCCAGTCCTGCGTGTCCACCGTCCACAGGACCACATCCAGCCCCAGCTCGCCCGCCAGCTGGAACGTATAGCCGTCGGTCGCGCCATAGGGCGGCCGCAGGCAGGTGGCCCACGTATCCGTCGCGGCGTAGATCGCGTTCTGGGTCGACTCGACCTCACTGAAGAAGCCGGCCCGGTCAACCGTGTCCAGCGCGGTGTGACTGTAGGTGTGGTTCTGGACCGAATGTCCCCGGGTCACCTGCTCGCGGGCCAGATCGGGCAGCCACGTCACCTGGCGGCCGATGGCGAAGAAGGTCCCGTGGGCGTCGTTCGCCTCCAGGATATCCATGACCGCCCGCGTTTCCCGGTCCATCGGGCCATCGTCGAAGGTGAAGTACAGGATGGGCGCGCCCTCGGCGGTGTGCGAGGGCCGGTTCATGGGGTCGATGCCGCCCAGGTCGCCCTCGGTCGGCGGGTCCTGGGCAGGCGGCACCTCGCCGGGGCCGTACAGCCGGACGACATCGGCCCGCACCCAACCGTTCTGCTCGCTGAAACAGCAGACCTCATACCAGGTTGTCACCGGATCGGTCCCCGGCAGGATGCTGACCACGTCGGCGAACTCACCGGGGTTAAGCAGGCCGATGGCGCTGAAGTCCAGGCCGGGCCCGCTGCGGACATTCACCGGCTGATCGCCGAACGGCGTCACCTGCGACTGGCCTGATTGCTCCGCCAGGACACGCTTGGCGCGGGCGACATCGCGGGCGGCCGTCGTGGAACGCGCCGGCGGCACGTCGCGCAACAGCAGCGCCCACGTCTCCGGCGAAGCGACGCCGTCCGGCACAAGGCCATGATCCGCCTCGAACCGGGCGACGGCCTGGCGGATGGTCTCGTCGAAAACGCCGTCCGCGGGTCTTTCATCAAGGTAACCCGCGGCGAACAGGCGCGCGCTC
Organism: uncultured Ardenticatenaceae bacterium; assembly: GCA_964422535.1. Lineage (GTDB taxonomy): Bacteria > Chloroflexota > Anaerolineae > Promineifilales > Promineifilaceae > Promineifilum. Next base: position 8,490 of record CAYRBP010000036.1, read on the forward strand.
AGGGCGCCGATCGACCGGTCAAAGCTGCCCACCGCCACGTCCGGCAAGCGGCCCAGCGCCGGTTCCGGCGGGTAGAGGTCGAGCATCAGTTGGCGTCTGTCTTCGCTGCGAAGGACATCGAAACCGGCCTTGGCATCGAGGTCCACGTACCAGACCAGGTTGCCGCCGTCGCTACGGCCGAGGATCGCGCTGTTGACATTCTCGCCGCCCTCGATGACTACGCGCGGGGCGCCCGCATAGGCCGGCGTCTCCGGCTGTGGATAGCGGAACCACAGGCGCAACTTCTCCTGCCCGGCGGTGGCTTGCCTTTCACCGGCGCTGTTGACGACCGGCTCATTGACATAGCCGATCTCATAGTCCGGCAGGCCGCCCTCGCCGAAGGTGAACACCAGCCGGACGCCGGCAGCCGCATCCGGCGCGGGCGCGACCGACCTGAGCGCCCCCGCCCTGTTTGAGCCCGACGACCAGCCAACCGTCGCCGTATCACCCCTGAAGGCCACGGCCAAGGCGATGCCCACGGTCAGGATGTCGCCGCTGCCCCGGCCGTCGGCGCTGTAGCGAGCGGTCCAGATGGCGTCGTCCCGGTTCGGCTCGCCGATGAGGACGCCGCCCGAGGCGCAGAGATAGTTGACCCGCACGCCCTCGACGGTGATCGTCGCCCCGGTCGCCAGGTTGCACGTATCGCCGTTGTCCAACGTCAATGACAACGGCAGCATGTGCTGGGCCGGCGGGTTGGCAAAGACCTGCGGCAGCGGAGCCTCGAGGCGCAGGAGCGTCACATCGCCGTCCGGGCTGATGCAGGCCAGCGGGCTTTCGGCATCAAAGGGGTTGGCCAGGCAGGGGTCGTAGATCTGGCTGATGGCGCCCTGTTGCGGGTCTTCCGCCTCGGCCGAGCAGCGCCAGGCGTCCGTCCTGGCCGCCGCCAGGGCCCCGCTGAAACAGCTGCCCTGCACGGTCGCGGCGACCGGGTACGACGCTTTCAATCCCGCGGGCGTCCATGGCTGAACGATCTGCAAATCGGTCATACCGGGTGGCCCGGCCGGTGTGGCGTCGCCGGCTCCTGCTGCACGGGCCGTCCTTGCCGTTTGATCAGCCGGGACAGGCGCTTGAACGGAGCAGCCAAACAGGATCGCCGAGAAGAGGACGACCAGCAAGTGGATGGGGTGCTTCAGTGTGTACAGGATGATCCTCGCGCAACCGAACGGCGAACCGTGCCGGGATTTTGATCACCATATCACACGGCCGGCCGGAGGGGCAAAGGTTCTCATCTGTAAACGTGGCCGGCGGGCCGCCGGCCGTCGACATCAGCCAGGGCGACATCGACACGGCCATCCCGCACCGGCGCGGCCGCCGATGACCGGCCCTTCGAACGTGGGCTATTGCGCTTGATCGCAGAGGGAAGTCAATTGACGGGCGCTAGACGATCTCAACCAGGACTTCACCCCGGATGACGGTCTGGCCCGGCTGGATCGCCACGGAACTGACGGTGCCGTCGAACGGGGCGCGGATCTCGTTTTCCATCTTCATCGCCTCGAGTACGACGACCGGCTGGCCGGCGCTGACAGCTTCGCCGGGCGCGACGAGAGCGCGGACGATCAGACCAGGGATTGGCGCCTTGACGCGGCCGTCCCCGCTGCGCGGGCGGGCGACCCGCTCGTTGCGGTCGCGAACTTCGATAGGGTGCAGCCCGTCATAGGCCTTGATCCAGGTCAGGCCCGGATCAACGGCGAACTCATACGGCCGCCCGTCTATCACCAGCCAGTCGCCCTCAGGGCCGGTAGGAAGCACCACTTCAACCGCCGCGCCGCCGACATGGGCCATGATCGGCTCGCCAGGGCGGGCGGCCAGGCTCAATTCCACTTCGTATGTCTGACCGTCAACGGTCACCAGCAAGTTCGGCATGTGTCTCTCCTCGCTCGCGCTCAGCCCGGCAGGACGCGACTGCTGCGGTGCCAGTTGGTGGACCAGCGCTCGGGGTCCTGTGGGTTAAACGCTTCACGGCGGCGCAGGTAAGCCACGGCCGCGGCAACCGCGAGATCGGCCCGCTGCTGGTCGCCTTCGGCTGCCGGTTCGGCCACCAGTGGCCTGCGCAGGAAATCGGTCGTATAGCGGCCGCTGACGAACTCAGGCGCCTGGGTGACGCGAAGCAGCAGCGGCAGGTTGGTCGTCACCCCGACCACGGCGAAATCCTCGAGCGCCCGCCGCAATCGCTGGACACAGCGCTCGCGGTCGGCCGCCCACACGGTGACTTTGGCGATCAGCGGGGCATAGGTCCCGGGAATCTCCGCGCCGCCATAGACATAGGTATCGACGCGCACCTCCGGCCCGCCCGGCAGCCGGACATGGCGCACCGTGCCGGGACTCGGCATGAAGCGCTGCTGGCCGTAGTCGCCCCGGGTGGTATCTTCCGCGCGCACGCGGACCATGATCGCGTGGCCCCCGAGCCAGATGTCGGCCTGCTTCATATTCAGCGCTTCACCGGCGGCCAGCCGGATCTGTTCACGGATGAGGTCAAGGCGTGTGCGCGCTTCGCTCAGCGTATGCTCGACCTGAATGCGGGGCTTGACCTCGCTGAAGTAGAACTCACCCGCCTCGTCAATCAGAAACTCGACCGTCCCGGCGTTGCGGTAACCGACACGCCTGGCGAAGTCGATGGCCGCGCTGAGGACCGACTCGCGCTGCTCGTCTGACAGGCAGAGCGCCGGCGATTCCTCGAGCAGCTTGTGGTTGCTGAGGATGATAGACCCTTCCCGGTCGCCCAGGTGGACAATGTCCCCGAACTGGTCGCCCAGGATCTGGACGCCCACCTGATGGGCGGGCAGGATAGCGCCCTCCACGTAGAGCCGGGTGTTGCCATAGACTGCCCGCGCCTCGGCCCGGGCCGCGCGCACCGCTTCCGGCAGCCTGTCGGGGTGGGTGACCAATCGCTCTCCCCGGCCGCGCCCACCGCTACATGACTTGATGACGACCGGATAGCCGATCTCGGCCGCCGCAGCACCGAGCGCCTCCAGTTCATCCTCGCCAAAGGACTGCGGTGAGTGTTTCGGCGTCTTCAACCCAGCGGCGCGGGCCAGGGCCAGGGTGCCGATCTTGTCCCGCAGGAGGGCAACCGTTTCGGCCGGCGGGCCGATGAACACAAACCCGGCGGCCGTGCATGCGGCGATGAAATCGGAATCTTCGGCCAGAAAGCCGTAGCCGGGATGGATGGCGTCGACACCGCGCTCCGCGGCCAGAGACAGGATGCCCTCGGCGTCCAGGTAGCCACCGGCGGGAAGCGGGACACATTCGTCGGCCAGACGGACATGGAGTGACGTCTGATCGGTATTGTCATAGAGCGCCACCGTCCGGATGCCCATCTCGCGGCAGGTCCGAACAATGCGGACGGCGATCTCGCCCCGGTTGGCGATGAGGATCTTCTTGAACATTGGTCCAGTCCTTGAATGATTCGCTGCGGATGTCGGCGGAGTGGACGGGCCTGTTTTGATGGGGGAACGGATCCCCTGTCCGGCGTTTCGCGCCCCTCTTGAGCCGTTCTTCGTCCCGTTCCGCGTCAATCCATGACAATCATTACATCGGCGAAATGCCGTGCTTGCGCGGGATGTGACGCTCGCGCTTGGACAGCGTCAGTTCGAGCGACTTGATCAGCACCCGGCGTGTCTCAGCCGGGTCAATGACGTCATCGATCAAGCCGCGCGAGGCGGCGACGTACGGGTTGTTGAACTTGAGCTGGTAGTCTTCGACCAGCTCGAGCCGTCTGGCTTCCGGGTCTTCGGCCGCCTGGACATCCTTGCGGAACAGAATGTTGACCGCGCCCTCCGCGCCCATGACGGCAATCTCCGCGTTCGGCCAGGCAAAGAGCAGGTCACCGCGCAGCCCCTTGCTGCTCATGACGCAGTAGGCGCCGCCGTAGCTCTTGCGCAAGATGACCATCAGCTTGGGAACGGTCGCCTCGCTGTAGGCGTAGATCATGCGCGCGCCGTTGCGGATGATCCCGCCATACTCCTGGTCTTTTCCGGGCAGGAAGCCGGGCACGTCCTGGAGCGTGATGATCGGGATGTTATACGCATCGCAGATACGGATAAAGTGGGTGGCCTTGATCGATGCCTTGATGTCGATGCAGCCGGCCAGCACCATCGGCTGGTTGGCGACAATGCCGACCACATAGCCGTTCAGGCGGGCGAAGCCAACGACCATATTCTCCGCCCACAACTGGTGGACCTCGAAAAACGCGCCGTCGTCCACGATGCTGCTGATGACCTGGCGCACGTCGTACGCCTTGTACGGATCGGTCGGCACGATCTGCATGAGCTCCGGGCAGCGGCGCTCCGGGTCGTCGATCGGCGGCACATAGGGCGGGTCATCCTGGTTGTTGCCGGGCAGATAGCTGAGCAGCGTCCGCACCCGGGACAGGCAATCACGGTCATCCCCGGTCAGGAAGTGGCAGACGCCGCTCTCGGCGCTGTGCATCATGCCGCCGCCCAGTTCTTCGAAGCTGACATTTTCCTGCATGACCGAGCGAACGACGTCGGGGCCCGTGATGAACATGTAACTGTTCTGGGTCATGAAGACGAAGTCGGTCAGGGCGGGGGAATAGACCGCGCCGCCGGCGCAGGGGCCCATGATCACCGACAGCTGCGGGATGACGCCGGACGCCTCGCAGTTGGCGTCGAAGATGCGGGCATAGCCGCCCAGGCTGTCGACGCCTTCCTGGATGCGCGCGCCGCCGGAGTCGTTGATGGCCACGAAGGGGCAGCCATATTTGAGCGCCATCTGCATCGCCTTGACGATCTTGTTGGCGTGCATCTCGCCCAGCGAACCGCCCATAACGGCCGCGTCCTGAGACGCGGCAAAGACGCGGCGGCCGTTGACCGTGCCGAAGCCGGTGACCACGCCATCGCCGTAGCGCGAGGTTTTTCCACCCGGATAGACTTCATAACGAGGCAGGACCAGTGTGTCGATCTCGGTGAACGAACCGGGATCAAAGAGCAGTTCCAGTCGTTCGCGAGCCGTGAGGCGGTTCTTGCCATGTTGGGCGGCCGCGTCTTTCTCAGTGCCGCGGGCGCTTTCCTGCCGGCGTGCCAGATCATCGAGATAGACGGCCATCTCTTTCGCCATGCTTACTCTCCTAAACAAGCGCCGAAGGGCTCCCGTCGCCGACGCGAAGTGTTGGCAGCATTGTGCCATGCGAGTGGTTGGTGAATCAGTGTCATGTGTCACCCAAAACCGCGCAGTCTGTCACATGATCCGGCTGGTTCCGGGCAAGGGCCCGGCCCTCTGCGCGGGTGCGGGCCGTTTTCCGCTGTGCTACGATAGGGCCGAATGGGGCGCGAACCGGCATGACCACCGACCTTCTTCTGGCTCTTGACTTCGGCGGCACCAAGCTCAGCGCGGCCATCGTATCCCCTCCGACGCCGGAGACGCGGCCGGCGTGGGCAGCCCTGCGGCGCGTCTTCACGCCCGCAGACGCCGACGCGGCCTACGAATATGCGACGATGATCGCCCTCGGACACGAGCTGCTGGGCGGCCGGCGGCCGCTCGCCATCGGCGTCAGTTTCGGCGGCCCGGTCGACTATGACCGCGGCCTGGTCCGCCTGAGCCATCATGTCAGCGGCTGGGAACAGACTCCCCTGGCGACCCTGCTCGAACGCGAGTTCGGCGCGCCCACCGTGGTCGATAATGATGCCAACATCGCCGCGCTGGCCGAGCACCGCTTTGGCGCGGGTCGCGGCATCAACCACCTGATGTACATCACCGTCAGCACGGGCGTCGGCGGGGGGTGGGTCCTGGACGGGCGTCCCTGGCGCGGAGCCGGCGGCATGGCCGGGGAGATCGGTCACACGGTCATCGACCCCGCCGGCCCGCTCTGCCTGTGCGGCAAGCGCGGCTGTGTCGAGCGGCTCGCGTCCGGCCCTTACATGGCCGCAGATGCTGAAGCCCTTCTGTCCGAGCGACCTGATGCGGGCAGGCAACTGCGAGCCGGGTGGTCGGGCAAACCGGGGACGCTGACCGGCAAGCAGGTCGCCGAAGCGGCCGGGGCCGGGGACACGCTGGCGCGGGAGGTGCTGCTGCGCGGGGCGCGGGCGCTTGGGGCGGGCATCGGCAACGCCGCCAATCTGGTCAACCCGGACCGTTTCATCCTCGGCGGAGGCGTGACCAAGTCGGGCGATCTGTGGTGGTCGGCCGTGAATGAGGCCGCACGCGCGACCGCCCTGCCGGAGGTGGCGTTCGATATCGTCCCGGCCGCGCTGGGCGACGACGAGCCGCTGTGGGGCGCGGTGGCGTTGGCGGACGGGATAGCCGGCTAACCCGTCCAGAAGCCGGGACACGGGAGGCAGCCCGAAGCCGCCCCCCACGTCCCGGGAGTGGATCCCGCTTCCTGCCTATTCTTCTGATTCCCGGGCTTTCCGCCGCTCGGCCGACCAGGCGATCAGGCCCGCCAGCGCGCCAAGTGCCAGAATACCGCCCAGAATGAGCGCGCCATTCGTGGCAGCAGGGCTGGCCGGCGCGGTCTCCGCCGTTGTCTCCTCGGCGGGCTCGCCCAAGAGGTCGGCGCCGGCGTCGCCCGTGCTGACTTCCGGCGTCGCGAAGGCCTCCGGCGTGGGCAGGACCTCGACGATCGCTTCGCCGCCCTCGGCAGCGCCGCCGGCCGCGTCCCCACCCGATTGCGCTTCGACGAAGACGGCCGTCGTCCGGCCCGGCACCGTGAACGTGCCAGTCGCCGGATCGAACGTCGAACCCTGCACAACCGGATCGGCCGACGCGGCCAGCACCGGGTGGAGGGCGAAGCCGCCACCGATCGTCTCGTCCAGAGCCGGCGCGACCTCGTCCGGCGTGGCGTTGAAGACGACGACGATGCGGTCGTGGGCCGGGTCAAGATCGGCCCCGTCAACGTCCGAGAGGCTCATGACGATCAGGCCGCGAACCTGGTCGGGTCCGGTATTGTGGAAGCGCAGCCGCTGCTGGACGTCCCCGGCCGTCCGGAGCCGGAAGAGTGGCGAGCTGGCCCGCACCTGGGCCATCTCGCGGAAGTGGGCGGCCGCGCCGGCGATGTGCTCCGGGCCGGGCATGAGGTCAGGGTTGCCCAGCAACTCGGCCATGACCGGCCACATACTCTGGTTGTCGGCCGAGGGCGGCAGGCCGTGGCCCCAGTTCGTCGTCTGGCCGCTCCAGTCGATGGCGTTGAACCAGTCACCGCTATTGTAGCTGTTGCGGTCGAGCGACTTCGAGCGCAGCAAGTCGTCGGCCGCCTGGAAGAAGGGCACGCCCTGGCTGAGCATGACGATGCTGTTGCCCAGGTTCTGCATCCGCACCCGCTGGTCCATGCCGGCGGTGAGCGGCGCTTTGTACTGGATGGCGTCGAAGAGCGTCTCGTTGTCGTGCTTGGAGACGTAGACGATGTTCTCCTGCGGGTCGGCCGTGTAGCCGGCCGGAGAGCCGTTGTAGTCGACATCCGCGCCGGTCACGATCTCGCCCGCGTAGCCTTCGAAGCTGTAGTCGGCCAGGTTGCCGGCCAACCCGACGCGCACGAGATCGGAGAAGAGCAACAAACGGCCGACCTGCGCCCCTTCCGGCCCCTGGTCAGTCTCGTTCGGGTCGGTGTAGAGACCGGTGACGAAGCCCTGTTCCTGCTGCCCGCCGAACGGGTTGCCGCCGCGAGCCGCGTCGCGCAGCCGGTCGTTGAAGGTGCCGATGCCCGTCCCGGCCAGGTTGGCCTGCGTGGCGTTGACGCCGCGCTGGTCGTTCGCCACCTCGCCGAAGTTCCAGCCTTCGCCGTAGATGAAGATGCTCGGATCGATGGCGTCGACCGCGGCGCGGACGGCCAGCATGTCGTCCTTCATGTGGTGGCCCATCAGGTCGAAACGGAAGCCGCCGATGTGGTACTGCTCGACCCACAGGCGGACCGAATCGACCATCAGCTTCCGCATCATGTCATGCTCGGTGGCCGTGTTCTGGCAGCAGGTGCTCGTCGTCACCCGGCCGGCGTCGTCCAGGCGGTGGTAATAGCCGGGTACGACCTTATCCAGCACCGAGCGGTCGTTCTGGCCGCTGGCGTTGGTATGGTTGAAGACCACGTCCGAGACCACCCGCATGCCCAGGCGGTTGACGGCCTGGACCATCTGGCGGTACTCCAGGATGCGGGCTGTGCCGTCCGGGTCGCTGCTGTAGCTGCCCTCCGGCACGTTATAGTGATAGGGGTCATAGCCCCAGTTGAAGGCGTCCAGGTCGCGGATCTCGCCCAGGATGGCCTGTTGCTCCTCGGAATCGGGTGGCAGGGCGGCCAGTTCGGCGGGGTCGGCCTCGACGCGTTCGGCCGCGACTTCGTTGATCGTGGCAATATCGAAGCTGGGCAGCAGGTGCAGGTGATTGACGCCGGACTCCGCCAGCTGCGCCAGGTGCCGCGTGCCGTCGCTGTCAACGGTGAACGCCCCGTAGGTGCCGCGCAGCGCCTCCGGCACGCTCGCGTCGAAGCTGCTGAAGTCGCGGATGTGAAGTTCGTAGATGACCGCATCTTCGGGCGCGGCCAGGCCGGGTTGCGCCGTCTCGTCCCAGCCATCCGGCTTCAGGTCGGGGTCGTCGAGGTTGACGATCTGGCTCCGCGCGCTGTTGGTCGACAGGCTGAGGCTATACGGATCGGTCACCAGGTTGGTGACCACTTCTCCGGCGGCCGGGGCGAAGACCTTGACCTCGTACTGGTAGAACTTGCGGTCCCACGCTGCGTCGCCGGTGATGCTCCAGACGCCGGTGTCCGGGTCGACACGCATCGACTCGTACTGCGGCCGCGTCTCGGCGTCGCTGTCGTCATAGAGCGCGAGGCGCACCAGTTGGGCCGTGGGCGCCCAGACCCGCAGCGTCGGCACGCCGTCTTCGTAGGTCACGCCCAACGGGCCGTCATAGGCATACAGGTCGTCCAGCACCCCGGGGATCTGCAGCCCGGTCGCATCGACCATCAACCCGGTGCCGTCCAGGGCAGAGACGGCCACCTGGCCCTTCAGGGCGATGCGGACGTTTCTCAGGTCGTCGGGCGCGATCGTAAACGCCTGGTAATCGCGCAGGTGGGGGAACTTGGCGATGACGTCCTCGGGCAGCCCGTTCGGGTCGCGCGTCAGTTCCAGCACCTCGCCGCCCTGAATGTCGTCGAGCGTCTGATCGAGCGTGCCGCCGGTGCGGCTGAAGTGGAAGCGATAGGTGAAGTCGTCGCCGGGGTCGATGTCCCAGGCGATGGTGTCGGCCGCCACCCAGTGCGCACGCGCCTCGTTGATGTTGCCGGCCGGGCCGGCGGCCGCGCCGGTGCGAATCGCCATAACCTTGCTCTCATCGTCCCAGATGAAGTTGGCCAGCTCGCCGTCGGTGGCGATGGTGAAGGGGATCGGCTCGCCACCGGCCGCGCCGTCCGCGCCGTAAACCTCGTCCAGCGACTGCCCGACCGCCACCCGGGCAGCATAGTCGCCGGCCGGCAGTCTGTCGGTCTGGAAGAGGAATGTGCCGTCGCCGTCCGGGTCTTGCAGCCAGGCGCCGAGACAGTCGGGCGCGTCGGCGGCCGGGCAGCCCAGCGCCGTCTGGAAATCGCCGATGGCGGTGACGACCGGCGAATTGACGTTATCCGTCACCCAGCCCGTCTGGGTCGAGAACAGGAACGTCACGTCGGCGTCCCCGGCCAGCGAGAGCGGGATGTTCGCTCCGCCGCGCTGGGCGTTCAGGCCGAAGTTGACGTCCCACGTGCCGTTCAGGGCGACTTTGTACTCGTAATCACCGGCCGGCAGGCTGAACGTATTGCTCCAGACGCCGGTGCCTTCGTCGAACACCAGCGCCGTCGATTCGCAGTCGGGCTGCCACTCGCCGGGGCAGCCGGCCTCGTCCTGCAGCGTGCCGGGGATGACGACCAGGTCGGGCTGGGCCACGGCCGGCGCAGGCATGCCGCCCCCCGCGGAGACGACAGCCGGCGCCTCACCCGGCTCGACGCTCTGGATCGTCATCAGACCGGAATCAGAATCCCAGACGAAGGCGACGGCCATGCCGTCCTCGGCGGTGAAGGGGATGTTCGGGCCGTCCTGTGCGCCGTCGGCGCCGAAGTTGACTTCCCAGCTCTGGTTGAGCGCCACCTTGGCCTCATAGTCCCCGGCCGGGATGTCGGCCGTGACGAAGGTGTAGATGCCATCGCCGTCCGGGTCGGTCAGCAGCGTCCGCAGGCAGTCGGGCGCCCACTCGCCGGGACAGCCGATCTCGTCCTGGAAGTTACCGGGGACGTTAGCCAGCAGGCTGTTGACGTTATCGCTGACCCAGCGCGTCTTATGGTCATACCAGAAGGTCACCGGGCCATCGGACGCAACCTCCAGCGGGATGTTGGGGCCGTAGTACTCGGCGTTGAGGCCGTAGTTGTCGTCCCAGGTGCCGTTCAACGCTGCCTTGTATTCATAGGCCCCGGCCGCCAGTTCAAACGTCGCCATCCAAAGATCGTCATCCGGGTCGTAGGCCAGCATCGACGCTTCGCACTCGGTGTTCCAGTCGCCCGGACAGCCGAGTTGGGTCTGGATCGTTCCGGCGATGGTGACGGTAGTGGGCGGAGGGATGTTCTCCGGGTCATCGCGTTGGGCGAGAGCCGGCGAAACCCCGGCAACCAGCAACGCGGCCAGCAGGAACAGGGCGGTGAAACGGACAAGGGTGGAACGGGCAGGCTTGGGGTACATGGTGACTCCTCATTGGACGGGCAAAGGCAGCCGCCGTCTTTGGCCTCCATTGTGACAAATTGTGGGCGGAATGGCACGCAGATAGCGCGGATTGTTCGCGGCCGTGCCGTCGCTTGCAGAATAGGGCCGTTTCTCGCACAATGTACCCTGTAAGGATGAAACCTGTAAGGCATATGGGCACTCTTCGAGCGGGGCTGATCGCCTGGCTTGCGGCCGTTCTCTTCCTGGCCGCGACCGGCCCGGCGCAGGCCCAATCCGAGCCGCCTGTCGTCCCCTTCGAAGACGCCACGGCCGCCGCCGGCATCCAGTTCCCGCGCGCCGGCAACGAGCGCATCACCGGCCAGGCCTGGGCCGACGTTGACGGCGACGGCTGGCTCGATCTCTACCTGACCGACTTTAACGGCCCCAACCGCCTCTACCGCAACAACGGCGACGGCACGTTCGCGGAGTCGCCCATCAGCAACCAGGTCGCCCTGCCGGAGGCCCAAAGCGGCGGCGCTGTCTTTGCCGATTACGACAATGACGGCTGGCCGGACCTGTACGTCACCAACTGGGGGCCGGATGTCCTCTTCCGCAACAACAACGGCCAGGGCTTCGTCGACATGACGGCCGCGGCCGGCTTTCCCGCCGAGGACCTGAACGGCAAGAGCGCCGCCTGGGGCGATTACGACAACGACGGCTATCTCGATCTGTATGTGACCAACTGGTCGTGCACGCCGCGCTGCGGCCGGCCGGTCGAGGGCGAAAAGGACCGCCTGTACCACAACGACGGCGACGGCACCTTCAGCGATGTGACGGCGTTGCTCACCAGGCAGGTCAACGGCGCGGGCTTCATCGCCAGCTTCGTCGACATCGATAACGATAACGACCTCGACCTCTATCTGGTCAACGACGAGTTCGTCTATGGCGTCGGTAACGGGCTGTGGCGCAACGACGGGCCCGGTTGCGGCGGCTGGTGCTTCACCGACATCTCGGAAGAAGCGGGCGCGGACCAGATCGTCATGGGCATGGGCCTGGCCGTCGGCGACTACGACAACGACCTCGACTTCGACTTCTTCTTCTCCAACGTCGGCCCCTCGACCCTGCTACAGAACCGGGGCGACGGCACATTTGCCGACGTCGCTCCGGAAGCGGGCGTCGACACGCCGGAGGCGATCGGCTGGGGCGCGCTCTTCTTCGACCACGACAACGACGGCTGGCAGGACCTCTACCTGGCCATGATGGCCGAGACGGACGGCGGCGTTGGCTTCAACCCCCTCTTCCGCAACAACGGCGACGGAACCTTCACCGACCTGGCCGATAACAGCGGCGCGGCCGACCCCGGCAAGACGATCGGCGTGGCCACGGCCGACTATGACCGCGATGGCGACCTCGATTTCGTCCTGGGCAACTTCGATGAGGGATACCGTCTCTACCGCAATACCCTGGCTGACGCCGGCGCGGCCGGCAACTGGTTCGCGATGACCCTCAGCGGCGGCGGGCCGGTCAACCGGGACGCGCTTGGCGCGAAGCTGTACCTGACCGACAGCAACGGCCGCATTCAGGTCCAACAGGTCAACAATGCCACCGGACTGGGCGGCAACAGCGCCCTCGAGCTCCACTTCGGCCTGGGTGATGCCAGGGTCGAGCGCGCGCGCATCGTCTGGCCGGACGGCACGGAGCAGCGGTTCGACGGCCTGCGGACCAACGGCCGCTACGCGCTGGCCTACGGCGGCGATCCCGTCCACCTCGACCAGACGTCCTACCTGCCCGAAGGGTGGCCCGTCGCGGCCGGGCTGCTGGCCCTTGGCGCGCTGGCGGCGCTTGTCATCTGGCAGCGCCCGCGCTTCGCGGGCTGGGCCCGGCGGGGCATCCCGCGGCAAGCGCTGGCAGGCGGCGGGCTGGCCATCCTGGCGGTCATCAGCGCGGCCGCGCTCTGGACGGCGCGCGAGACGCTGGCCGAGCAGCTGGCCCGCGTGACCGGCCCCGGGGGCGATGACGGACGCCTGCTGCTGATGGCTTCAAAGTCAGGCGTGACCCAGCTCGACCTCGGTCCGATGCCCGACCCGGCCCTGGTTGAACTGGGCGAGGCGCTGTTCTTCGACAAAGAACTGAGCGGCAGCCGCGATACTGCCTGCGCGACCTGCCATCATCCGCAATTTGCCTCCGGCGACGGCCTACCCTTGGGCGCGGGCACGGGCGGCCACGGTCTCGGCCCGGCGAGAACCCTCGGCGACGACCGGGAACTCATCCCGCGCAACGCGCCGGAGATCTTCAACCGCGGCTCGCCGGAGTGGACGACGATGTTCTGGGACGGCCGGGTGAACATCAGCGAAGTCTACGGCCTGTCGACGCCGGCCGGCAACGGCCTGCCGTCGCTGCTGGATACGGCCATCGAAGGACAGGCGATGTTCCCGGTCACGTCGCGCGACGAAATGCGCGGCAAGTTCGGCGATGTGGCCCCCGGGCGGCAGCTGAACGAACTGGCGACGATCAGCGACATGCGGCCCAAGCAGACCTGGGCCGCGCTGATGAAACGGCTGATGGCCATTCCCGGCTACGTCGCGCTGTTCCAGGCCGCCTACCCGTACACACCGGTTGGCGAGATGGGCTTCGAGCACGCGGCCAATGCCCTGGCCGCCTACGAGGTCGCCGCCTTCTCCTTCGCCGACGCGCCGTGGGACCGCTATCTGGCCGGGGACCGGGCGGCCCTGAGCGATGAGGCCAAGCAGGGCGCTCTCCTCTTCTACGGTGAGGCGGGCTGCGCGTCCTGCCACGGCGGCAACCTGCTCACCGACCAGGCCTACCACAACCTCGGCGTGCCCCAGATCGGCCCCGGCAAACTGAGCGACAACCGGACCGACCTCGGCCGCTTCCTGGAAACGGGCGAGGCGCAGGACCGCTACGCCTTCCGCACCCCACCGCTGCGCAACGTCGCCCTGACCGGCCCCTACATGCACAACGGGGCCTACGCCGACCTGGAAGCGGCCGTGCGCCACCACCTGGACGCGGCCGGCGCGCTCCGCGACTACGACCCCGCATCCCACCTGCCCGAAGCCTTCCGGGCCGAGGTTAACACCGACCCCGCCGTCCAGGCCGAGCTGCTGCTGCGCCTCGACCCGCTGGTGGCCGAGCCGCGGCCGCTGAGCGACGAGCAGGTGGCACAACTCATGGCCTTCCTCAACGCGTTGACCTCGCCATCAGCCGTGGACCTGTCCCATCTTGTACCGGACAGTGTGCCGAGCGGATTACCTCTGACAGACTGAGGGTTGGAACCGCGAACCGGGAGGCCCTGACCGCGCCGATTCGCCGTCTCCAACCAGCCAAATGGGTAGCAGATGACCAGCTTTTGGACTGGAAAACAGCCCTTCCTTGCCTTATGGTGATACCAGTGAAGAACTATCCGGTCTAGGCTGATGGAGGATGAGATCATGAACTGCCCTGCCTGTGGCGCAAACAATGCGAACGGCGCGCGCTTCTGCTCCAATTGCGGCACGAAACTGGCCCTTGCCTGTTCCAACTGCGGTGCGGAGGCGACGGCCGGGGCGAAGTTCTGCACAAACTGCGGTCAACAGCTGCCTGTGGCAACGCAAACAGCCATGCCGGCGGCTTCCGCCATCGCGCCGCTTACCTCTACGCCGGCCCAGACCGGATCGCTGGATCGCTTCGTGCCGAAGGAGTTGCTGAAGAAGCTGGAGGCAGCTCGTGACGCTGGGCTGATGGTCGGCGAACGACGGACTGTGACGATGCTGTTCTGCGACGTGCAAGGCTCGACGGCTGCCGCCTCGCAACTCGACCCGGAGGAATGGGCAGGAATCATCAACGGCGCATTCGAACAAATGATCCGCCCCGTCTACCGTTTTGAGGGCACGGTCGCACGTCTGATGGGCGACGGCCTGTTGGCCTTCTTCGGCGCGCCTATCGCTCACGAGGACGATCCGGAACGGGCCGTCCTGGCCGGGCTGGCGATCATAGAAGGGTTGCAACCGTATGCCGAGACGGTCCGCCGGGATTGGGGCATCGACCTGGCCGTGCGCGTCGGCGTCAACACCGGCCTGGTCGTCGTGGGCGGCGTTGGCTCCGACCTGCGGATGGAATACTCGGCCCTCGGTGACGCGATCAACCTCGCCGCGCGCATGGAACAGACGGCACAACCGGGCACAGTCCAGATCGCGCCAAGCACTTACAAGCTGATCGCGCCGCTCTTCGACGTAGAGACCCTGGAAGGGCTGGAGATCAAGGGCAAAGCGACGCCGATGACGGTCTATCGCGTTCTCGGTCGCAAGGCGCGACCGGGCAAGATGCGCGGCATCGCCGGGCTTGATTCACCCCTGGTCGGCCGCGAACGGGAGTTCGCCGCCCTGGTCGGGGCGCTGTCAGCGCTGCGAGATGGCCGGGGAGGGATCGTGTCGCTCATCGGCGAGGCTGGCCTGGGGAAGTCGCGGCTGGCCAGCGAAGCCCGGCAGGCCCTGCCCGATTTGCGGTGGGCCGAGGGCAAGTCGCTGTCCTTTGAAACCACGACGCCGTTTGCCCCCTTCGGCGGTGTTTTCCGCTCGCTTTTGACGCTGGAGCCGGATGCGGGCTACGCCACGCTGGTCGAACAGATCGAATCGGAGTCCCCGGGTCAGGGCGCTGAATTGGCTCCCTTCATAGCGCATGCGCTCGGCATTGCCATCCCGTCGGGGGATGACGAGCGAGTCAAATACCTCGAACCGCCGATGCTGCGCATGGGGATCTTTCAGGCAATGGCCGGGCTGATTGAAGGCATCGCTACCCGCGAACCCCTCGTCCTGGCGCTCGACGACCTTCACTGGATCGACCCGACCTCGCTCGACCTGCTGCGCGCCCTGCTGCCCCTGAGCGGCCGCGCGCCGCTGGTCTTTCTGCTCGCGTTCCGGCCGCGATCGGGCGATCCATCGTGGGAACTCCATGAGTCAATCGAACGAGCGTTCGCCGGGGCCTACCGCCCCCTGGTCCTGCAACCCTTGCCGGAAGCGGATGCCCGCGTGCTCGTCCGTAACCTGCTGACCATCGAAGCCTTGCCCGAGGGGGTCCGACAATTGATCCTCGACAAATCCGAGGGCAACCCATTCTATCTGGAGGAAGTCATCCGTTCGCTGCTGGATAGCGGCCTGGTCGTACAGCAGGATGGCCACTGGCGGGCGACACGTGAGATCGTTCGCCTGAGTATCCCCGACACGCTGATCGGGGTCATCACTGCCCGGCTGGACAGGCTCGACGACGACGCGCGACAGGCTGCCCAGGCGGCAGCCGTGCTGGGACGAGAATTCAGCCTCGAGGCGCTGGCCGATATCAGCGGCCGGGGCGATTCGCTCGAGGAAAGCCTGTCAATCTTGCAGCAACGCAACCTCATCCGCGCCCTGGGTGGCGCAGCAGGCCGTTTTGCCTTCAAGCACGTGCTGACCCAGGAGGCGGCGTACGAGTCGCTTCTACTGAGCCGGCGACGCCAGCTTCACCAGATGGCTGCCACTTCGCTGGCAGCGCGAGAGCCGGACCAGGCGGCCATCATCGCCCGGCACTTCCTGGAGGCGCGGCAACCAGGACAGGCTCTACCCTATCTCGTGCAGGCCGGGGAGCAGGCGAGCAGGTCATTTGCCATCCCAGAAGCCATCGGCTTCTTCGAGCAGTCCCTGGCCCACCCCGAAGTCGGCGATATCGCGGACATCCGGCGCGCTTATGAAGGGCTTGGGGCGGCGCAGGCGATGGCTAACCCGGTCGAGGCCCTCGTGACCTATGAGAAGATGCTCGCGGCCGCTGAGTCATACGGCGACACGCCGATGATCGTTTCGGCGCTAAACAAGCTTGCAGCGGTGAGCGCGCTGTCCCTGGGTCAATTCGCCCAGGGTGACGCGTACCTTAGCCGGGCCGAGCGGATCGCCCGCGAGGAGGAGGCGCTAGACGGCTTTGCTGAGGCCAGCATCATCCGCTGCCAGATGTGCACGGCTATGGCCGACTTCAGCCGGGTGATCGAATCGATGGACAAGGTGATCGCCATCGGCGAATCGGTCGGCAACCCCTTCATCAAAACCCTGGGACTGGAGCATACGGCCAGCAGTCTCATGTTCATGACCCGCTTTGATGAGGCCTACGAGAAGGTCCAGGAGACTCTGGACTCGGCCCGCGCCATTGGCGACCGCCTGCACGAAGCCTGGGCGTCGGCGACGACACTGGCCATTTGCCATACACGGAACGGGGACCTCGACGCGGCGCTTACTGCCGCCAACGAAGGCGTCAGCATCGGCCGCCGGATCGGGGCCGTGGGCGTGCTGATCTACGGCCAGTGGCTGCAGGCCGAGATCCATCACTGGCGAGGCGAGTACGAGGCAGCGCTGGCAGCGGCCACGCAGGCGATGGACGCCGCCCTGCCGCTGGAGGGCATGGCCGACTTCATGGTCGTGCAGCCGATGGGGGCGCTCGGCTCACTCCTCCTGGACCTCGACGGCCGGCTGACTGACCGGGTGGCCGAACTCCATCGCCACGCCCTGCGCTTGCTTGAAACGCCCGCCGGGGCGCCCGGCGGCGGCAGCGCCTGGGCTGACCTGGGCTGGTGCGCGATCGCCGTTGGCGATCTGCAGGTAGCCCGCGAGGTCTTTGAAAAGGGCCTGAATCACCCAACGATGTTCATGATGCTGGAAAAACCTCGCCACCTGGCCGGCATGGCGATGGTTCTCCTGGGCGAGGGCGACGTCAACGGGGCGATGGCAATGGCCGATGAGGCGCGGCGCTTCGCAGAGGAGCGACAAATGCGCCATCACTACCCGATGGTCAATCTGGTGCTCGGCCGGGTGTTCGCCGCCGCCGGCCTTCATGCGGATGCGCTGGAAGCGCTGCACGAGGCGGAGCAAAGCGCCGTTGGCCTGAGGATGCGGGCCTTGCTGTGGCGCATCCAGGTGAGTTCGGCCCAATCGCTGGCAGCGCTGGGTGAGGCAAACGCGGCAGAAGCGAAGCTGGACCAGGCGCGAGAGACGGTCGCGGAGATCGCCGAATTGATCGACGAGCGAGAAACGCGCTCGTCCTACCAGCGGCGCATGGCAGAAGAGCTGGAACGGGCAGCCTCGGCGTTCCGGGCGTGACCCGAACCTCCCTTCGTGCTATGCTCCCCTGCAGTCAATCTCTGAGGTCCCCTCTTCCTGTGCCCAAGTACCGGTACGTCTGTGAATCCTGCAGACGGCATGCTGATAAGAAGCCGGCCATATCCCAGGCAAGCGGGGCGCAGGACCGCTACGCCTTCCGTGCACCGCCGCTGCGGAACGTCGCCCTGACCGGCCCCCGCATGCACAACGGGGCCTAAGCCGGCAGTCAGGCGGCCGTGCGCCACCACCGGGTGCCGGACAGCGGGCCCAGCGGACTGCCCGTCGCTGATTTGCGCGAGCATGTCACGGCGGCGTGCAGGCAGTACAATCGGAATCGGATATCCTGTTCCTCAGCGCGACGTCAGAAAGCAGTCCATCTAGCTATAGGAGTGTTCCCATGTTCCCTGCCCTTCTCATCGCCATCGGAGTAGCCGTCCTGGTTTTCGGCAAACGGCTATCGGTCCTGGGCGCGGCTGTCGGCGCCATCCTCGGCGCGGCAATCCTGAACCTTCTCCAGGGGAACACGTCCCTGCTCATCTCGCTTCTCATCGTTGGCGGGCTGGCGGCCCTGGGTTTCTTCGGCGCGACGTTCGCCAAAGGCATTGTCAATATTGTCCTCCTGGTCTTTGGCGCGATCGCCGGCGCGGCGATCGCAATCATCCTTCTGGACCTCTTCAATATCGACGCGCTCTGGCTCAGCTTTTTAGTCGCGCTCGCCGGCGGCGTGGTCGGCCTGATCCTGATCCAGCGCTTCAGCGATTGGGGGATGATCATCCTCTCAGGACTCATCGGCGCGCTGCTCATCGTCCGCGGGCTGGCGATCTGGTTTCCCACCCTCGACGGGACGCTGGGCACGCTGGTCGTCGCCGCGCTCGCGGCCGTCGCCATCATCTACCAGGGTGGATTCCTCAACCGCGGCAAGTCGGGGCCAAAGACAACGGCATAAGGCGGTTGCGCGGCTCCGCCGGCTCTGATCCCTATCAGCCGGTGGCGCGCAGGAATCTGGCGGCTCATCCATCACGCTCCGCTCGCTGGTAGCTGCCGGCCGAGACGCCGGGCGACGGCAGGGCCGCTTGACACTGCGCCCCCTCGATACTATACTCCCCTACAGTATATTAGAGAGGAGTTGCTATTCCATGCCCATGTACCAGTATGCCTGCGAATCCTGCGGGCAGCCGTTTGAGAAGAAACTCTCCATGTCCCAGGCCGGCGAGGCGCAGGAATGCCCGAACTGTGGCAGCCGGCACACGCGCAAGAGACTCGGCGCGGTCGCGCTCGGCGCCGGCGCAACACCGACCCGTTCGGTGTCCGCCCCGCCCCGCACCAGCCCTTTCTCCTGAGCGGGCAGTTGCTGAGCGAACCGTGCGTTCGCTGTGAACCTGCATCCGGAGGTGGGCCTTGCGCCCACTATTCTTTGCTGACACAGGATTGAGCGGGCAGGCAGTGGCCCTGCCGCCATTGGAGACAGCCGATGAAGATCCAGTCTGACGCCACCCGCGATGACCTGCAGAAGCGGCTGCGCCGCATCGAAGGCCAGATGCGCGGCATCCAGAAGATGCTCGATGACGATCGGGAGTGCGCGGAGATCGTCCAGCAGTTGAACGCTGCGCAGGCGGCGTTGCGCAACGCCACGTCCAGCTTCATGAACGCCCATGCCCGCGAGTGCCTGATGCGCAGCAGCGAGCTGCCGGCGACTGAACAGGCGGCGCTGGTGGACGAGTTGTTCGGGCTTATGTCGGGGCTGAAGTAGCCGAGCGAGAGCGCCACCGGCTGAAAAGGGGCGGGCTACAGCGGCCGGCCCTTTTTCTGTCTCGCTAGGGGCCGATGACCAGCGGCAGTCGCGCCCAGTGTTTGGCCTTGGGCAGCCGGGTCGGCGTGGGCGAGGGCCTTAGCGTCGCCGTCGGCACAGCGGTTGGCGGCGTCGCTGTCGCCACCAGCGTGGCGGTCGGGGGTGGCGCGGTTGCCGTCGGTGACGGCGTCTGAGTCGGCTCGGGGGTGGCCGTCGGTTCCTCGGTCGCTGTCGCTTCCGGCGTTGGCAACGGGGTCTCTGTTGGCTCCGATGTCGAGGTTGGGGTCTCTGTCGGCGCCGCCGGGCAATCAGGGCGGTAGTTGGCGACCATTTCGGCCGCGTTGTGCATCGAGCGGACGATGTCGGCCGCGGCATCGGGATTCACATCGGGATCGACGCCCGTCGGCTCGCCGGCAAACGTGGCCTTCGGGTTGGCCCAGCGGTTGATGCGTGGGCAGCTCTCGCCCTCGCAGTCATAGGCCATGATCGTCCTGAAGGTGCTTTCAGGGGACTGGTAGCCAAAGGAATAGTCGAACAGGGCGCCATCCGGATCGGCGTGGTTCCGGTCGTGGGCGTTGCCCATGTTGTGGCCGAACTCATGCGCCAGCGTCAGCCCGCTGCACGAGTAAGGGTCTTCGTATTCCAGAGCCGTGACGCCAAACGCATAGGTCTCATACCACGGATTCATCTCCGGCAACTGGTAGGCAATGCCGCAAGCGCCGCCGCTGCCCATGGAAACCAGCAGCCCGACAAGATCAGCCTTCGCGTCGTTCCGGGCCGGGTGCACCGGGTCAAGGAAACCATCGTTCTCAACCCGCAGGCGGTCAAGGTCCGTGACGATGTTGCCGGACTCAGGATAGTCGACCTCCAGCGTCTTCACGAGCCGCCATTCAAACTGCGCCTGGCTGTCATCGTTGGCGGTGTTCATGTCGGCCAGGCGCTGGCTGATGAGCGCCTCGATCGCCTCCGTACCGCCTGACAGCTCCTTCGCCGCGCTGGTATAGGCCACCATGACGTCGACGACAGAGCCATCCTCACAGCTATCGGCCGAACTGGCCGCGCCGCCCGCCTCCGGCGAAGGGGGGATGATGAAGTCCTGCCCGTTGGGCGCGCGCAGCAAGAGGGGGTCCACCTCGCGGATGAGGTGAAGGCCCGGGCCGGCGACGCTGATCGTGTACCTCTCGAACCCGTCGAGGACGACGCTGCCGGACACGGCCGCGCCGCGGACAGAGAGGGTCGCCCGCCCGCCTGGCACCCGCCCGACCCAGACAAAACCGCCCGTCAAGGGCCGGTCGACTCGTTCGACGTCGGCCGTCAGGATGACGTCATCGAACAGGTTCAGCTTGAGTTGTCGGGCATCCGGGGTCAGGGCGCTAAGGTTGACGCGCACGGGCCGGCTCCGGTAGACGCCACGGGCCATCTGCTGTGCCAGTGTCGTGTCCGGCGCGGGTTCGAACAGCGCGGCGTCACCCTGGACCAGCGGCCGCCGGACCCAGGCCAGGGTCGCGACCAGCACGATCAGGGCCAGCCACATGGCGCGGGAACGCGTGAGATGTTTAAACGGTGCTGCCATATTTCGCTTGGTTCGATGCGAGCCTCAACGACACGCAGAGGCAATAGCCCCAGTGCAAGCGGGTGCCAGCCGCTAAAGATCTACTTACGTTACGCTGTGTTGGTTTGGACCCGGGACGTCAGCGGTTCCCCGGGCCGACCTGCCGCCCGTGCAGGCGACTTCTGCTAAATCAGGGCGAAGCGCCATCTGATCCGGCTTCGCAATCCCTGAACACCGGCTACTCTAAACGCTGCGGAGCGCAAAAGAAAGCCAAATTCACGCGGTTTTCAGGAAAACGGTGTTAAAAATTGTCCTTCTCGCGGATGGCGCCGGCGCGGACGTTACGAGATAGGATTCGCGCGGGGAAGGTTCGAACGACGGATCACGCTCCATCCGGGCCTCGTCATGAGGCTGCGGCTCTACCCGGCACGCTCGCTCGCCCTCGCCCTCGTCGCCTGCGGACGGGCAACGCGCCGGGGACGTCGCCGGCCGGCTGGATGTATCGGGTGCCCGAGGCGGGGCAGCTGTTCACCATCAACGACGTGCCGCGCGGGCTGCCGCTGGACGTGGGCAGGTGCTGCTGACCAGCGCGATCACGCTGGCCGCCGGCGCGGCCGCGTTGTGGTCACTGTGTGGACGGCGATGCGGTTCTGCAATCACGAGCGGATGATGGTGGGGAAGGCGACGAGTTAGGGGACGAGACGCGGGGTGGCGAAGACTGCTCTCCCGCTCAAAACGAAAGGTTCTGCCGGCTTCCACAATCCAGGATGCTGGACAGCGGCATGATGGAGCCTGGCGCCTTGTGCCGCGACAGCTAAGACGCGGTCAACGCCGGTTTCAGCACCAGATTAACCAAGGGCAGCGCGCTTAGCTCAAGGTGCGTCAGATCGATCTGCGTCGAGGCATCCTCAAATTCGATGCCGACCACGCCACCATCTGCATCATAGTCCAGAACAACACCGGGAGCGACCTCTTCCGATTCCACACTGGTGGCGGCGGTGAACTCGACGTAGAGCATGTCAGTATCGGCAAAGTATCGAAAGATCATGTGCTTACCACCTACGGTCTGAAACCTCGATCCGGAAAGGCGTTGTGAATCGTTATGCCGTCGGCTTCCGTCACGACGCGCAAGTACTTGCCCAGTTCGTCGATAAACGCCCAATGGCGGATTCGGCCATTGTCCTGAACCTCTCTGGCCACAGGGTGATTCAGAACATACTCCAACCACTCCTCCTTCAGGTAGGGTCGGCGGCTGATAACGCTCTCATCGAAGTAGCGTGTTGTCTTCATGTGCACGATCCACAATCACGCGGGTTCACCATGTCAGTATAGCCGAACAGCCATTTCCTACACAACAGGGAGAGATGTGTATGACACGTCATTCCTTTCAGCCAACTGCCACTACGCAGGCGTACCTCCCGCGCGGGTAGCTCCTTTGCCAAGGTGCCTGTTGCCTCCTGCGAGGAAGCGAGGCCGCTCCACACACCGTGAGATAGCAGCGCGGCCGCGTGGTGGCCACTGTGTGGACGGCGATGCAACTCTACAATCAGGAGCGGGTCTTATTGGTCTATCGCGGAGGCAGTCCCAGCAAAGACCTGCAACCTATGAAACACTGACCCGCCCGCGCAGCAGCGGCTCAGAGATGGCTCCGGCGTCCAGCTTGCCTGCGTCCAGGAACGCGACGAACCGCGCGAACCCGCAGGCCAGCGCCTCCGCGAAGGCCTCATCCTCCCCGAGGCCCTGGTCTTCCAGCCAGAAGCCCAGGATGACGAACGTGTTGCTGGCCCGGTCGAGTTTGCTGTCGAACCGCGCCACCAGCCGGTCGCCCCACAGGACTGGTATCGTATAGTAGCCGAACCGGCGCTTGTCCTCAGGCTTGTACACTTCCCAGATGTAGTCGAAGCCGAAGATGACTTTGGCGCGGCCGCGGGCGCTGACCGGATCGAGC
The DNA here is from genome assembly GCA_964422535.1 of uncultured Ardenticatenaceae bacterium. Taxonomy (GTDB): domain Bacteria; phylum Chloroflexota; class Anaerolineae; order Promineifilales; family Promineifilaceae; genus Promineifilum. Next base: position 31,537 of record CAYRBP010000036.1, read on the forward strand.
GGCGCCAGGAAGACGACTTCCTCAGTCGTCGTCGGCCCGATCGGCGCCCAGGCCACCGGCACGCGCCCGGCGGACAGATCTTCCAGCGCTGGGGCGTCGGACGCGAGGGCGTAGTGGAGGAACTTCCAACCTTCGACCTTGACGACGACGATCTCGCCCTCAGCCAGCATCGACTCGACCAGCCCGCTGACCTTGCCGAACGGCACGCCGCGGTGGTAGGCGTCGCTCTCGCGGCTCATCCGCGACAGGCCGGAGAAGCTGATATCCTTCTTGATCAAGAAGCGGTCGGTCTCGGCCTCGTCGCTTTCGGACATCAGATGCGCCGGGGCGACCGTCTCGGTGAGCGCGTAGACGCGCTCGAAGTTCTCGCGGTGGTGGGTCATCACTTCGCCGGTGCGCCACAAATAATACAGAGCCAGCGCGCTGTCCTTGCGGCCGCGATAACTCTCCGTTCGGGTTCGCGTCGCCATCTTGAAGTCGCGGTTGCTGACGGTGCCGCGCTCGCGCAGGATGTCGCGCATTTCGGCGACGGCCTCGGCGTGGTCGCGGCCCATGTCGCGGACTCGCGTCTCGCCGTCGCGCTCGCGGCGCATGACCACGCGCCAGTGCGGCAATTCGTCCATCGGCCGGACGGCCAGCCAGCCGCCCCAGTCAAAGAACGCCCGCTGCCGGTAGGTCACATCCTCCCACAGGCCGGGCGTGTAATCGAGCACGCGGCTATGCAGCTTGATGTCGTGGCTGCGGGCGATGATTTGCAGCGGGTCGAGCTGCAGGTACTCCATCTCGCGTATAGCCGTCGCCGTGCCGTCGATGCCCCGCCAGCGACGTCCCGGCCACAGGCCTTGCTTGCCGAGGATGAAGCGGCGGGCGGTGTCAATGTCGATCGTCAGCATGGCGGTCACTCAACCGACCCGGCTCTGGACACCCAGTCCGGCGCGGCGACGCCTTTCTGCCCGAGGTGCAGGCTCAACTGCGCGGCATGCTCCTGGATGTGGCGCATGTTGTAGAGCTGCAACTCCGCGAAACTCATCTCGCCGCCCCAGGGGAACTCGTATGGCTGGCCGGCCTTCTCGTCCGTCATCGCCTCAAACGTTGCCAGAGCTTTCCGGCGGCAGAAGTCGAGATACCAGAGGACTTCTTCTTTTGTGTACGGCCGCTCCGGCAGCCTCCCGACGACGAACAGCGCCGGCGGCGTGAATTCGTCCCGCGCGGCCGACAGGTAGCGGTTGGCCCAGGAGATCGTGTGGTAAGCGACGAACCAGAACTCGGTGTACGCCGGCGCATCCGTCGGATCCTCCCAGACGCTACTGCGCCATAGCGCGTCGGGACAGGCGCGGACGGCACTGTCGAGCATGCCAACGGCCGCCCCAAACTGCTGCCAGATGATCGTCCTCCAGAATACGCTCATATCGATCCTCTCGCTCGTGCTAGGGGCCATCCACACGCGCCAGCCAGGCGCGTACATCCGGCTCGTGGTCATCATGGAAATGGTCAAAGAACTCGCCGGCCGCGAAGCGTTGATCGCCCAACCAGACAATGCGCCACGCTGTCTCTATCCTGACGTCATCAGGCAAGCCTTCGATTGTTGCGATGTGCTGCTGAAGCACCTGTCGCGATTCATCGAGGACGTCGCGCGCCGGTCGCTCGTGATTGGATTCATAGATCCAGGCATTGATCGCGTCTTCCGCCTCCAGGTGCGCCGGCCAGGGCGGAGGCGGTTGCGGCGCGCCGTGCTGCGCGGTCCCCATGCGGGCGATTTGGGCGCGCTGCCAGCCAGTCAGGTGGGCGACGAGGTCCTTGACGGACCAATCGCCGTTCACGCCGGGCTGGTCCATGCGCGCGGGGCCTATCCGGTCTAGCAGCGCTTCCCATTGACGGCGCTCTTCCTGCAACCAGTCCAGCAATTCCGATTTCTCCATGTCCGTGTCTCAATCCTGTCCTGTCAGTTCATGGCGTCGCGCCCGCACGCCGCCCCCCGGCGTACGCCGCACGGCCGTCCTCCAACTTGGACAGTATAGCGGATCGGCCGCCGGCCATACAGCCCGTCGCGCCCTGGCGATCCCGTCTTGAACTCTGGCGCGGTTTCGCCCCGGCCATATTGCCCGCGCCCCTCCAACCGCATACAATCTCCCCCAATTCGAACGAGCCCTTACCCACATGGAGCCGAACCCACCCACGGCCGCGCCGCGTCTATCCCCGATCTTTCGGTCCTGAGGAGAAACCCGTCATGAAAGAACTATCCCGTCTCGCCGGCAGCATCCCGGTATCGGAAACACTGGCCGTCAGCGACAAGGCCAAGGCCCTGAAGGCCGCCGGCGTCGACGTTGTCGCCCTGGCCGGCGGCGACCCGGACTTCGACACGCCCGACTACATCACCGCCGCCGCGCTGAACGCCATCGAGCAAGGCGCGACCCACTACCCGGCCCCGATGAAGGGCATCACCCCGCTGCTCAACGCCATCGCCGAGAAGATGGAAGTCGACAACGGGATCAAGCTCAACCCGGCCAAAGACATCGTCGTTACCCCCGGCGGCAAGTGGGCCATCTACCTGGCCCTGGCCTCGATCACCAATCCAGGCGACGAGATCATCTATCTCGAACCGGTCTGGGTCTCTTACCCGCCGATGATCACCCTGGCCGGCGGCGTGCCGGTTCCGGTGACGCTGGACGCGGCCGATAACTTTCGCATCACGGCCGACCGCCTGCGCGCGGCCATCACTCCGCGGACCAAGGCGATCATGGTCAACACGCCCAACAACCCGACCGGCCGCGTCCTGACCCAGGACGAGTTCGACGCGGTAGCCGGCCTGGCGCTGGAGCATGACCTGTACGTCATCTCGGACGAGATCTACGAGACGATCATCTTCGACGGCCGCAAGCATCTGTCGCTGGCTTCGGCTCCCGGCATGGCCGAACGGACGCTGACAGTCAACGGCCTGTCGAAATCACACGCGATGACCGGCTGGCGACTGGGCTGGCTGGCCGGGCCGAGCGCGCCGATGAACCTGGCCTCGCAGCTGCACAGCCAGACGGTGTCGTCGGCGGCGAACTTCACGATGCACGCGGCCGTCGCCGCCCTGAAAGGCCCGAAGGAGCCGGTCTATGCGATGACCGAGTCATACAAGGCCCGGCGCGACTTCATGGTCCCGGCGCTGAACGCCATCGACGGCGTCGAGTGCGCCATGATCGAGGGCGCGTTTTACCTCTTCCCGCGCTTCCCGAACAGCAAGCGGACGAGCGCCGAGTTGGCCGACGCCCTGATCGAGAAGGCGGGCATCGCCGCCGTGCCGGGCGGGGCGTTCGGCCGCAGCGGCGAGGGCCACGTCCGCTTCTCCATCGCCACGGCCATGTCCGACCTGGAGAAGGCTGTCGAGCGACTCCAGAAGGTCGCGGCCGAGTTGTAAGAGCCATCCGTGGCGCGCGGGTGATTCCGGTCTATCGCGCCCGCCCTGTCCGTGGAAAGCCGCGGTGCGACAACGCCTCCCGATCAAAAAAAAAGGCCCCGTTCGTCACGGGGCCCTTCGCATTCCTTCACAGCAAATAGCTGCTCACCGTCATTGAATCACTTCCAGTAAGGGGATCGCCATATCGACGCAAATGGCGACGAGCAGGACGAGCAGGTAGTAGTTCGAGGCCATGAACAGCGCCCGGGCGTTGGGCTTGGAGGGGTCGCGGATGAGGCGGATGTTCTTGATGACCAGATCGGCCGTCACGAGCGAGACCGGGATGAAGTAGATCCAGCTCAACCCCGGCAGGACGACAAGCAGCAGGCTGAGCGCGGCCGTCGGCGCGGTGTGGGCCATGACGAACCAGGCCGCCTGCTTTGGCGTCGTATGGGCCGGGAGCATGGGCACGTCGGCGCGCTGGTACTCTTCGCGATAGAGCAGGGCCAGGCTCCAGAAATGGAACGGCGTCCAGAGGAAGAGGATGGCGGCCAGGACGAGCGCGCCGACATTGTTCCACTGGCCCGCGGCCGCCGCGCCGCTCAGCACGGCCGCGCTGCCGGCCGCCCCACCGATGACGATGTTGAGCAGCGTCCGCGGCTTGAGCCAGATGGTGTAGATGCCGACGTAGATCAGCGCCCCGAGTAACAGGAAGAAGGCCAGCGGCCGGTTGAACGGTAGCACGGCCAGCACCGGCAAGGCGATCAACAGGCTGCCGACGATCGGCACCCAGGTCGGGTTCTCGATCTCGCCCGTGACGAGCGGCCGGTTACGGGTGCGGCCCATGACACCGTCGCGGTTGCGCTCCCAGTACTGGTTGAGCGCCGAGGCCCCGGCGGCCGCCATGCCTCCCGTGACCCAGGTCAGCAGCATCACCGGCCAACCCGGCCACCCGCCGGCGGCCAGAAAAGCGCCGCCGGTCGCCGCCACGAGCAACAGGAACACGATCCGCAGCTTGAACAAGACGGTGATCAGGCGCAATGTTTCGCGCCAGCCCGTGCTCGTCACCAGGGATTCGGTCACGACCGGATTCGGCTGCAATGTCTGGTCAGGTGCTTCAGTAACGGCCATTGTCGCTTGACTCCGTGGCTGACAACGGCTCGGATTGTAACAACTATCACAAACGGCAACAAGGAGACAGGCGACAAGAGAGGGGGAAACCGTAACGGTCCCTGAGCGGAGCGGAAGTCAGGGCGCGTTCTAGGCCAGCCTGCGGACGAAACCGGGCGCACCGTCCAGCAGAGGCTCCGGCGCGGCGGCCGCCACGGCGCGGCGCTCGGCGCGCGCGGACAGGGCGCAGGCCGCAGAGACGACCACAGAGGCCAGCAGGGCCAGGAGAACGAAGCCAATCAGAATCAATTCCATGACAGACCCCGGCAATAGGAATGTTCAGGCGACCGATCGTCCGATCGGCCGAAGCAAGCAGCCACAATAGCAGAATAACAGATCGCGCCCTGTCTGTCGGGTGACAATGCTCACGATCCGGGTATGACAGCTGTCATGCGCCCGCGCTCAGTGCGCCTCCGCTCGCTGCTTGATGCCCAGCAGCATCCCCCGCTGGAGCAGAAACGCCCCCGGCTCCATGATCCACGGGTAGAAGACGCGGTTCCACAGCGTCGGGTTGTAGTCCGCCCGCCAGCGCTCGACCAGCCGCGTCGCCTTCTTCCCCTCCGGAAATAGATAGAACCCCCATGAGACGTTGGCGAAGTCGCGCGGCCCGGCGATCGGGACCATGTCGCTGCGGCCGTCGCGCGTGTCGCCGTGCAGGACGAGCAACCGTTCCGGTTCAGCCATCGCCACCGTCAGCCCGAAGCCACCGGGGGTCAGCGGGACCAGGTCGCCGGCCGCGATGTCCTGGTATTCGGCCAGGACCCGGTCGGCGTTGCGCATGTCGAGGCCCATCAGGTTCTCGAGCCAGGTATAGGTATAGAAGCCACCGCGCCCCTGTCCGAGCTGGGCCAACCAGGGCCAGACGGCCGGCGGCGGCGCCTGGATGGTCAGGGCATGGGTCGTCACCAGGCGCGGCTCGCCCACCAGGTCATCACCCGGCAACAGCCGGTACGCTTCGGCCGAGGACGCGCCCCAGTGGCGGTGCCAGGGACGAATGACGGCGGCGTAAAGCGCGGCCAGCGCCGCCCCTCCGGCGATCCAGGTTATCGAACGGCCACCTTTGCCCATCATCGACGCCTCACC
>CAYRBP010000037.1:0-37021 GCA_964422535.1 uncultured Ardenticatenaceae bacterium
TCAATCACATGGCGCGAGATCTGACACCGGTCCATCCGGAGCTACGCCGGATGGCGAAAGCATTCCCACGAGTTTCGTTCAATCGCTGGAATGTGCGATTGTTCAATGGGTTGATCCGCCTGCAACCAAAACCCAAGCTCCCGCCGGGCATACAGACCACCGAGCTCGCTATCCCAGGCCACGATCAAAGCCACGACATTCGCCTGTGCGTCTACCGGCCCGGGGAACAGGGGAACCAGGCGCCCGCCCTGCTCTGGATGCACGGCGGCGGCATGGTCATCGGCAGGGCAGACATGAACGCCGCCCAGGTGACCGGCCTGGTCCAGGAACTGGGTCTCGTGATCATCTCAGTTGACTACCGCCTGGCCCCGGCTCACGCATTCCCGACTGCGCTCCATGATTGCTACCAGGCCCTGAAGTGGATCAGCGCCAATGCCCGGCTCCTCGGCATCGATCCGGACTGCATCGCGATCGGTGGTGAAAGCGCCGGGGGAGGCCTGGCGGCCAGCCTCGCCCAACTCACGCACGACACAGGGGAGGTCAGGCCCGTTTTCCAGCTATTGATCTACCCGATGCTGGATGATCGCTCCGCCTTGCGCGCGGATCTGTCAGACGTCGAGACACTGGCCTGGACGCCACAAAGCAATCGCTTCGCATGGGAGTCCTATCTGGATCAAGCCTGCGGCTCGGAAACACTGCCCCCCTATGCCGTCCCTGCCCGGCGAGCGGATCTGTCGGGTCTCCCGCCGGCATGGATAGGCGTCGGCACGCTTGACCTGTTCCACGATGAAGCCATCGCCTACGCCCAACGGCTGAAGAGCGACGGGGTAGACTGCGAACTCGTCGTCGTCCCGGGTGCGTTTCACGGCTTCGACCAGTTCGATCACGAACTGGCCGTCGTCCGGGCGTTTCGCCGGTCGCAGATCGAGGCGTTGAGAAAGCATTGCCGGGGTCCCCGGCCGGCGCGACCTCATCCACAATGACCGCTTCCAGCGGGTCGGCATGGTTGCACGGCAGGTACTGCCCCGGCGCTGTCGCGTAAAGTGTGGCGCGGCAACTGGTTTTGTCACAACCCGCGGCCTGCCGGAGTCATTCACGCCGGCCTCGTTGCTCCGGGGCCTCCGGCCGGCCCCAATCCGCACTCGCCCCCGGCTGCCAAACTGACTAGAATCAAGGTGCTGGCGTGAGCCGGCCGGCCTATGTCACACCAAACACCTGCCCTTCAGGCCCCTGTCCTTGTCACCGGTTCGACCGGCTATATCGGCGCGCGCCTCGTGCCGCGGCTGCTGGAGGCGGGCTACCGCGTTCGGGTGCTGGTCCGCGACCCGGGCCGCCTGAGCGGCCGCCCCTGGGCTGAGCAGGTGGAGATCTTCACCGGCGATGTGCTGAAACCTGAGACGCTCCCGGCGGCCCTGGCCGGCGTCTCGGCCGCTTACTACCTCATCCACAGCATGACCGGTCACGCTGACTTTCACGATCGGGATATCGTCGCCGCCCGGAACTTCAGCGAGGCCGCGCGCCAGGCCGGCGTCAGCCAGATCATCTACCTGAGCGGGTTGGGCGAGGAATCGGACGCGACGCTGTCGGAGCATCTCAGCTCCCGCCATGCCACGGGCGAGGCGCTGCGGGAGTCGGGCGTGCCGGTGACCGAGCTGCGAGCCGCCGTCATCGTTGGCTCCGGCAGCCTATCGTTCGAGATGATCCGCAACCTGACCGAGCGCCTGCCGGCGATGATCGTGCCCAAGTGGACGGCCACGCGCGTCCAGCCGATCGGCATCCGCGAGGTGCTCAGCTACCTCATCGCCGCGCTGGAAACGCCCGCCTGCGCCGGCAAGATCATCGAGATCGGCGGGGCCGACGTGCTGACCTATGCCGAGATGATGACCCAGTATGCCGAAGAGCGCGGCCTGCGGCGCTGGCTGATCCACGTGCCGGTCCTGACGCCGCGGTTGTCGTCCTACTGGGTCCACTGGGTGACGCCCGTGCCGGCCTCCATCGCCCGGCCGCTGATCGAAGGCCTGCGCAACGAGGTCGTCGTGCGCGACCCGTCGGCGCGCGCGCTATTCCCCGATATCGTCCCGGCCGACTATCGCACGTCGGTCCAGCGGGCGCTGGTGCGGATCCGCGAGGGCGATCTGGAGTCTATCTGGAGCGACGCGCTGAGCAGCAGCCAGGGCGACCGACGGCCGACATCCTTCCGGCTCGAGCAGGGGATGTTCATCGAGCGGCGAGAAGAAACCGTTGCTGCGACGACGGCCGACGTCTTTCGCGCCTTCACCAGCCTGGGGGGAGAGCGGGGCTGGCTGGCCTTCGACTGGGCCTGGAAGGCGCGAGGAATCCTCGACCGGCTGGTCGGCGGTGTGGGCATGCGCCGCGGCCGTCGCGACCCGGTGGAACTGCGGGTCGGGGACGCCCTCGACTTCTGGCGCGTGGAGGAGGTGAAGGAGGACCAGCTTCTGCGTCTGCGCGCCGAGATGAAAGTGCCCGGCCGCGCCTGGTTGCAGTTCGAGACGACGCCCGAAGCGGACGGGCGGGCCACGCTGGTGCAGACCGCCTACTTCGCCCCCAAGGGACTGGCCGGGCTGCTTTACTGGTATGTCCTCTACCCGATCCACGGCCTCATCTTCGGGCAGATGCCCAAACGGATCGGCAAACTGGCCGAGCGGGGACAGGCCGTCGCCGTCCGGCCGACGTAGCATGCCGCTCAGTGGAATAGGCCCTCACTCAAAGTGGCACAACCACCCCCCAACTCCACCCACCCTCTGACCGTCTCCGAATGGCGCGCCTGGCTGCAAGCCAACCATACCCGCACCGAAGGCGTCTGGCTGATCAGCTACAAGAAAGCGACGGGCAAACCGGCCCTGACCTATGACGAAGCCGTCGAAGAGGCGCTGGCCTTCGGCTGGGTCGACAGCAAGGGCAACAAGCTCGACGACGAACGGACGATGCTCTACTTCGCCCCGCGCAAGGGCGGCAGCGGCTGGTCGCGGCCGAACAAGGAGCGCGTCGAGCGGCTGATCGCCGACGGCCGCATGACCCCCGCCGGGCTGGCCAAAATCGAAGCGGCCAGGGCCGACGGCACCTGGACGTTGCTCGACGCGGTCGAGAAACTGGAAGTGCCGGCCGACCTCGACGCCGAACTGGGCAAGTACCCCGACGCCCGGGCCAACTGGGACGCCTTCCCCCGCTCCGCCCGGCGCGGCATCCTGGAGTGGATCGTCCAGGCGAAGAAGCCCGAGACCCGCGCCAAGCGCGTGGAAGAGACAGCCCGGCTGGCGCAGGAAAACGTGCGGGCCAACTAGTGGCGGCCGTAAGTCATACACAGCGACCGGGCGCGAGTGGCGGGCAGCAGCGTGGAGCCTCTCCGCTGTTGACGAGGCTGCCCGACATCCTGATCACCTGAAAGGTAACGATGACAACCGAAAAACAAAAGATGCTGGCCGGCGATCTCTACGTCGCCGCCGACCCCGAACTCGTCGCCGAGCGCAGGCGCTGCCGCCAGCTAACCCGCAGGCTCAACTCGTGGGACTACGAAGACCGGGCTGTCTACCAGGCCATCCTGACCGAGTTGATGCCCAACGCTCACCCGACCGTCTGGATCGAGCCGCCGTTCTACTGCGACTACGGCTACAACGTCTATGCCGGGGCAGGGGTGTTCATGAACTTCAACTGCGTCATCCTCGATGTCATGCCGGTCCGCATCGGCGACGGGACGATGTTCGGCCCGAATGTCCAGGTCTACACCGCGACCCACCCGATCGACGCCGCCGAACGGGCCAAGGGACCGGAGTACGCCAGGCCGATCACCATCGGCCGCGACTGCTGGATCGGCGGCAGCGCCGTCATCTCGCCGGGCGTGACGATCGGCGACCGCTGTATCGTCGGCGCAGGGGCCGTGGTGACGAAAGACGTGCCCGACGACACCATCGTCGTCGGCAACCCGGCCCGGCCGCTGGGCTCCGCGCAGGGGGACCGGTGACAGCGCCGTCGCCTGCGGCCGGCGGACGGCCGTCCGGCCCGGTCTCCCTCCTCGGCGTTCCTTTCGACGCCAACTCGTCGTTCCTGCGCGGCGCGGCGCTGGCCCCGGCGCGCATCCGCGAGACCCTCTACTCCGGCTCGTCGAACACGACGACGGAGCTGGGCTTCGACATCGGCGCGGATGGGGCGGGTTGGATCGACGGCGGCAACCTCATCCTGGCGGGCGAGCCGGGCGACCTGCCGGCGGTGACCGGGGCGGTTGAAGACATCCTGAGGGGCGGCGGCCGAGTCCTGGCCCTCGGCGGCGACCACTCCATCACGTTCCCGCTCGTCCGCGGCCACGCGAGTTTGGCCCCGTTCACCCTGCTGCACCTGGACGCCCACCCCGACCTGTACGACAGCCTGGACGGCAACCGCTTCTCACATGCCTGCCCCTTCGCCCGGATCATGGAAGCGGGGCTGGCGGCGCGGCTGGTCCAGGTCGGCATCCGCACGCTCAACGCCCACCAGCGCGAGCAGGCCGAACGCTTCGGCGTCGAGATCATCACCATGAAGCAGTGGGTCGCCGGCGCTCGACCGGCCGTCACCGGCCCGGTCTACCTGTCGATCGACCTGGACGCGCTCGACCCGGCCTTCGCGCCGGGCGTCAGCCACCACGAATCGGGCGGCCTGACCGTTCGCGAGGTGCTTGACCTGCTCCACGGCCTGCCGGGGCCAATCGTCGGGGCCGACATCGTCGAATTCAACCCGGCGCGCGACCCGACGGGCATCACCGCCGCGCTGGCGGCGAAGCTGGTCAAGGAAGTGCTGGGGCTGATGCTTGTTGACACGAAGGACAGGCCCGTGCTATGATGCGCAGCGTCATGAGATACCCGATGCCTGTTGCGTTCTTCAGTGAAAGTCTGGACTGCCGGCCCGCGCCGCGCGTGCGTCGGAGGCTTGTCCATGCCTGCTAGTTGAACGACAGGATCGAGGACGGTTTCGACGAAGGCGCGGCTCACCCCCGCGCCTTTTTTATTGTCTGCGCGCCGGATGGCGCGCCGGTTGGAGCGAAGACGATGGTGACCAAGACGGCCTGTCGTCGGGTTCCGCAGCCTGGAATAGGAGTGAATGACATGGACGGCCGGTACGACACCTACAAGACCTGGGGGCTTTCCGGCACGCGCGGAGACGTGGACGCGCTGATGAACGCCCTGATGACTGACGACGACCTGGCGACGACGCGCCTGGTCGACTTCGCCCTGGGTCTGGTCGACGGCCGCGAAGGGGTTACCCGCCTGCGCCACTACCTGTTCCATGGCGCGCCGCGCCAGCGCAACTACGCCGCGCTCTACTTCAAGCGCCGCGGCCATGTGGCGCTGCTGTCGGAGGCGGTGGACCGGGGCGCGATTGACGGGCAACAGGCGTTCTCGCGCTAGCCCGCGACCATGAGGAACAGCGGCCGAAGCGAGCATGGGAGCAGGGGGTCGCAAGGACTCCCTGCCCCCTTGCATCCTCGCTCCGGTTCAGCTGACCGCTTTCCTGACGAGCGCGGCGATCGTCTCCTCTGCAGCGGGAGTCAGCTCCGTCAGCGCGAAGGAGGTCGGCCACATCGCGCCCTCGTCAAGGTTTGCCGTGTCGTTGAAGCCAAACGTCGCGTACCGGGAGTCAAACCTCGCCCCACTCTGGAAGTAGCAGACGACCTTGCCATTTCGGGCATAGGCGGGCATCCCGTACCAGGTTTTCGGCCAGAGGTCAGGCGCGCTGGCCGTGACGATCTCATGGATCCGCCCGGCCATCGCGCGATCCGGCTCCGGCATCTCGGCGATCTTCGCCAGCAGGTCGCGCTCCCCGTCTGCCCTGTTCTTGTTGGCGCGGGCTTCCGCCTTCAGCTCTTTGGCCCGCTCCTTCATCGCGCGCCGTTCCTCATCCGAGAATCCGGCACTCGTCTCCGCGTCCTTCTCCGTGCTCATAGCGATCTCCTTCCTGCGACTGACTGCTGCTGGGACTAAGCCACTGTTTGCCGACGCGAGTCGGGCTATAATGTTAGAACATGCATTCTATGTTGTCAAGAAGCAAAAAGGGCTGGGCCAGGGTGACCGCAGGCGACGTGAAAGCGGCGTTGCAACCGGGAGCCGAGGCGCTGGTGCGACATCGCCGGGCCTTCCCGGTTGCAGGGCCGCTGTCGTTTCCGCGCGGTCGCCGGCTCGACCGGCTACACCATTGCCGTGAAGATAAGGACGAGCGGAGCGGCTCGCCTGCAAGACCCACCCGGACCGCGTCAAACAGATCGATGTGTGGCGACAGCCAGTCGCCGGTCCGGCGGCGCTACGCCGTCCGGTTCCAGAAGACGCGCGCGGTTTGGTCGTCCGAATAAACAGTCGAAGCGGCCGTCTCCACATCGAATTCGAACAAGATGTAGCGCTCGGCCGGGGCGTAGCTGGCCAACGCCACGGCCACGGCACGCAGCGCTGCGTCTTCGATCAGTCGGGCCCGGCCTGTCACCAGGAATTCGCCGCCGGCGCCATTGGAATCACCCACCGAGCAGTGAAAGGCATAACGCCCGTCGCGCCGCAGGTCGTTGCCCTTTGGAGACGTCGGCTCCATGAACACAAATAGATGGCCCTGGCCGATGATGGGGGTCACCGGGTGGACGCGCGGCGAGCCGTCTTTTCGCACGGTGGCCAGGTAAGCCACCTTGCCATTCAAGCGGTCAGCGCCAAACGCGGCGAGTTCAGGCTGCTGCTCCTCAAACGATTGCCAGCTCATGGAAGCCTCCGTTCCCGCGCCCGACGACGGCTCGATGCTGCTTTCCGGCGCCTCACGCTCAACGGCTGTCCAGCACCCAGGCGGCATGGGGTGGAAAGTGAAACGTGACCACGTCCCCGACACGGGGCATGACCAGCCGCCGTTCATTGAACAGATCCGCCACGAGATACCTGTCGCCGACCGTCAGCCGGACCCGGACGATCGAACCGAGGAAGTTGAGGCTCTCGACCACGCCCTGCAGGTTGTTCAGGCCGTCCTTGTGACCCAGGGACAGCTCTTCGGGGCGAAGGGCGGCCGAGACGACCTGGCCGTTGGCCGCCGGCAGCGGCGGGGGGACGATGAAGGTCTGATCGCCCAGCCTGACGAGGCCGGCCGTCGCGTCGACGACTTCGACCGGCATCACATTCAGCTGGCCGACGAAGTGGGCGACGAAGCTCGTGGCCGGGTAATTGTAGATCTCAAACGGCGCGCCGACCTGTTCGACGACGCCGCTGTTCATGACCACCACCCGGTCGGAGAGCGACATGGCCTCCTCCTGGTCGTGGGTCACGTAGAGCGTGGTAATGCCCAGTTTCTGCTGGATGCTGCGGATCTCGGCGCGCAACTCGACCCGGATCTTGGCGTCCAGCGCCGACAGGGGCTCATCGAGCAGCAGCACCTGCGGTTCGATGGCCAGCGCCCGCGCCAGGGCCACGCGCTGCTGCTGGCCGCCGGACAACTGGTAGGGGTAGTTCTTCCCCTTGTCCGGCAACTGGATCAACTCAAGCAACTCGGTCACCCGCTGCCGGGTCTGTTCGCCGGCCGTCTTCTTCAGCTTCAGCCCAAAGGCGATGTTGTCGGCGACGGTCATATTCGGGAAGAGGGCATAAGACTGGAAGACCATGCCGATGTTGCGCTGGTTTGGGGGCTGGTCGGTGATGTCCCGGCCGTCTAGGGCGATCGTTCCTGCCGTCGGCCGCTCGAAGCCGGCGATCATCCGCAGGGCTGTCGTCTTGCCGCAGCCGCTCGGCCCGAGGAGCGAGATGAACTCGCCCTGCTCGACGCGCAGACCAAATTGCTCGACGGCCACGAAGTCGCCATAGCGCTTGTGGAAGTTATCAATGTTTAGAAAAGCCATTAGCGTGGTCCTGTGGCGACCTGGCTGGCGCCCGGCGAGCGGTGGGTCGCCCACTGCAACCCCAACATCAGGGCCCAGGTCAGGCCGAAGCTTATGATAGCCAGAGCCGCCGGCTCATAGGCTTTGTTGCGAACCAGCGAAGCCATATAGGGGCCGAACATCGGGCGGGCCAGGAAGGCGGCGATCGTGTATTCGCCCAGGACGATGGCGAAGGTCAGGAACGTTCCGCTCAGCAGCGCCGTGCGCAGGTTCGGGAAGATGACGCGGCCGATGATCGTCGGCCAACCTGCGCCGAGGCTCTGGGCAGCTTCGGTCAGCGTTCGCACGTCGACCGCGCGCATGCCTGTGTCGACCGATCGGTACATGTATGGGAGCGCCAACCCCATATAGGCCGCGATCAGCAGCAGGTTCGTGCTCCAGATGGAGTTGGTCAGGGCGATGGGCGGCCGGCTGTAGATGCGGATCAGGCCAAAGACCAGGACGATGGCCGGCATCACGAATGGCAGGAAGGCGATGAACTCCATCAACGGCCGCAGCTGCGGCAACTTCAGATGCACCCAGTAGACCGTCGGCACGATGAGCAGCAGGCTGAACAGGATAGTCAGCACGGCGATCTCCACCGAAAAACTGAAGGTGCGCAGGAACTGGGGGTCGCCCAGCACCGTCTCATAAGCCGCCAGGCTGTACCGGCCGCGCTCGGCTTTCAGCGAGAACTCGAACGTGGCGATGAGCGGCAGGGCGAAAAAGAGGATGCCGAACGCCAGCCACAGCCATACCCACAGGGAAGCGCGTTTCATCGTACCTCCAGGGTCGCCTTCATCGCCTGAGCCAGCGCTCCGAACGGCGCTGCAGCAGGGTGTAGGCAGTGATCGAGAATGCCATGATGATAACCATGCCGACGGCCAGCGCATATCCCAGGCCGGGGTCGCGCAGGACGTCGCCGCGCATTTGAGCCCCGATCAATATCGTCACCAGGTTCAATGTGCCGCCGGTCAGGGCAAAGGCCGTGGCATGAGCGCCAAAGGCATTGGCAAAGAGCAGGATCATCGCGCCGAGCAGCGACGGTAACAGGACGGGCAGCGCGACGTGGCGCCAGTACTGGTTGCGGGTCGCCCCCAGATTCTCGGCCGCCTCGCGCCACTCCGGGCGCAGGCCCTCGAGCGCCGGGGTGATGATCAGCACCATCAGCGGGAGTTGGAAGTAGAGATACACCAGGCTCAGCCCGGTGAAGCTGTAGAGGTTAAAGCCGTTGCCGTACAGGTCGATCCCCAGCGACTTCAGCAGCGTCGTGACGAGGCCAATCCGGCCGAGGGTGGCGATGAACGCGAACGCCAGCGGCACGCCGGCGAAGTTCGAGGCCACGCCGGAAAATGTCAGCGTGCCCGAGCGCGTTGAACGCGGCAGCCGGCCGAGCGTGATCGCATAGGCCAGCAGGAAGCCGAAGACTGTGCCGAGGACGGCCGTCACCAGGCTGATCCGCAGGCTGGCGGCGTAGGCCTCGATGATCGACGGCTGGGCCAGATTGCGGAAATTATCGAGGGTCCAACTACCATCCAGGGTTTGCAGGCTGCCTATCAGGAGATAGGACGCCGGGGCAAGCAGGAAGGCGAAGGCGAAGAGCAAGAACGGGACGACGCCCAGCCAGGCCCAGGAGCGTTCGCGGGCCGCTGCCACGGGTCGAGCAGGCTGGCGTCTGGCGGCGGTTTCAACTGTGACCATAATGTCGATAGATGCGGAAAAGCCTCGCCGGGTCACTGTGCCCGGCGAGGCCTGTTACGTGACTGTCAGCAGGACGTCTATTGCACGTCGGCGCCGACCACCGCATCCCACTGGGTGGTGATCAGTTCCTTGGCGGCCGTCAGCTGATCCACGGTCGGGAAGACAGCCTGAGCGTAGAGCTCCGGCGTCGGCAGGCGGTCCAGCAGCTCTTGCGGGATGACGCCACGCTCGACCATGTCGTTGAAACGGATCGGGTGGCAGTAGCCCTTCAGCCAGATGAGCTGGCCCTCGTCCGAGTACAGGTGCTCCATCCACAGCTTGGCGGCGTTCGGGTGCGGCGCATAGGCGCTGATACCCTGGACATAGACGCCGGCAAAGACGCCCGAAGCCGGGACGACCACTTCCACCGGCGGGTTGCCGGCCAGGCTATCGCGAGCAGCCAGGGCGTTGTAGTCCCACTGGATGACGATCGGGGTCTCGCCCTGGGCGAGGGTGCCCGTCTCGGCGATGACCGGGACGAAGTTACCGGCATCGTTCAACTGCTTGAAGAAGTCGAGGCCCGGCTGCGCATTGTCGAGCGAGCCGCCATTCGACAGGCCGGAGGCGAAGACCGCCTGGATGGCCTGGTTCGAGGCACGCGGGTCACCGGCGAGCGCGACCTGTCCGGCGTATTCCGGCTTCAGAAGGTCCGGCCAGTCCTGGGGCACGTTCTCGACCACATCGGTGTTGACGGCGAACGACAGCACGCCGTAGTAGTCGCCGTACCAGTTCCCGTCGGGATCCTTCACATCGGCGGGGATGCTATCCCACGTCGAGACCTTGTAGGGCTGCACCAGACCCTCGGCCTGCGCCTGCGGGCCGAAGGCAAAACCGACATCGATCACGTCCGGGGCCTGCGGGCCGGAGTTGCCCTGGTTGGCCTTGATCGCTTCCAGTTCGTCGGCCGACCCGGCGTCCGGGTCGAGTTCGTTGACATCGATGCCGTACTTGGCCTCGAACGAGTCGATCATCTCACCGTAGTTGCACCAGTCGCGCGGGAGAGCGATGGTGCTGAGCATGCCTTCGGCCTGGGCCGCGGCGATCAGGGCAGCCATGTCACCGTCTGCCATGGCGCCTTCGGCGGCGTCAGCCACTTCCTCAACCGCCCCTTCGGCCGCGTCAACGACCTCTTCAGCGGCGTCTTCGACCGCTGCTTCGGCTTCAGCGACCGTTTCGCCGACAGTTTCGGCTGCGCTGCCGGCGCGATCGGCTGTCGTGGCTCCGCCGCAGGCGGCCAGCGCCAGCATGAGCGCCGCGAAAGCGAGCATCAACGAGAATCTGCGAACCATATGTTTGAACATTCTTCCCCTTTGCACAAGTCGTGATGGTGTATGGCCTCGGACGCAGGTGAGCGCGGTAGATGATGGGCAGGAGTGTGTGATTGCCTCTCCGGCAAGCAGGACGAAGTCGCGGACCCGCCTTGGCCATTCCCCGGAGTGTGCCATCGGGTCGTTAACGATTGGTTATGAACGTCGTAACGACCGGTTAACGGGGCGTCAACAAGTGATGATCGCGGGGCCGTTCGACCCGCAACGCGGATCAGGTCCCCGGATCGCGTTGACGGATAGCTGGCGGCGGCCGATACTTGCGGCAGAGGACCCGCAGGAGGCCGTAGCATGTCAGACAAAGAAGACGATGTGGTGAGACACAACCGCGCGGCCTGGGACCGCTGGGTGCAGGACGGCGATCGCTGGACGGTGCCGGTGACGCCGGCCGAAATCGCCGCCGCGCGCCGGGGCGAATGGGCGGTCTTCCTGACCGAGGAGAAACCCACGCCGCGCGACTGGTTCCCGGCCGACCTGCGCGGCGTGGACGTGCTCTGCCTGGCCTCAGGCGGCGGCCAGCAGGGCCCGATCCTGGCCGCAGCCGGCGCCAACGTGACCGTCTTCGACAATTCCCCGGCCCAGCTGGCGCAGGACGCGGCCGTGGCCGAACGTGAAGGGCTTGCCATCCGCACCGTGCAGGGCGATATGCGCGACCTGGGCGTCTTCGCCGGCGCCTCGTTCGACCTCGTCCTTAACCCCGTGTCGAACATCTTCGTGCCGGAGGTGCGGCCGGTCTGGCGCGAGTGCTATCGGGTCCTGCGGCCGGGCGGGACGCTGTTGATGGGCACAGTCAACCCGATTGAGTACGCCTTCGACCGGAACCTGATCGACACCCAGGGCATCTATCAGTTGAAGTACACGCTGCCGTACTCCGACGCGGCCGACATCACCGAAGCGGAGCGCGTCCGCCTGTATGGCAAGAACGCGCCCTACGAGTTCAGCCACACACTCGAAGACCACATCGGCGGTCAGATCGACGCCGGCTTCGTCATCACCGGTTTCTTCGAGGCGAACGGGGAGCAATTGCTGGCAAAGTACTATCCCAAGTACATCGCCACGCGCGCCCTGAAACCCGCCTGAGCCGGCGTTTCCCGACTGCCAGCATGACCCGCGGCCGTGGTGGCCGGGCCAGGGAACGGAGGCATGGACCGGTCAACGGGCTGTTGTCCGGCCGTTGCCTGTGCTAAGCTCCTCATTGACGCGGTTGCGGAGGACAGAACATGGGGCGGCCGACACCCAGACCAGAGAGCACCAACATCGACACGGGGCACCATGACACTCGACCAACTGAGTCTGGAGTTTGAGTCGCTGCGCGGGGAATTGCAATCGTTCATCTTGCGCATGACCGGCAGCGTCCAGGACGCCGAAGACATTGTCCAGGAGACCTACATCGCGGCCCACAACAAGATCGACTCTTTCCGCCAGGAGTCGTCGCTGAAGACGTGGGTCTTCGCCATCGCCGCCAATCGCGCCCGCGACCTGCTGCGTGGCAAGAAGCGCTGGCCGGAGAACGTGACCGATATCTGCCGCGAAGCCGCGCTGAGCGACCCTGTTTTCTTCAGCGAGGCGCTGCACATCCACGAGACTTCGCCGCAGGCCCAGTTCGAGATCAAGGAACACATCGCCCTGTGCTTCACCTGCGTCTCCCGTTCGCTGCCGCTGGAGCAACAGCTCGCCCTGTGGCTGAAGGGCGTCTACAGGTTCACCGTGAGCGAGATCGCCGACATTATGGAACTGAGCGAAGCGATGGTGAAGTACCACCTGCACGCCGGCCGCCAGACGATGATCCGCGTGTTTGACCACCGCTGTTCGCTGATCAACAAGCAGGGCGTGTGCCACCAATGCACGGAGCTGAACGGGATCTTCAACCCCAGGCAGAACGAGCAGGAAGCGCTGGTCAGGATCAAGATGGTCGAGGACGCGGCCGGCGGCGACAAGGAGCATCTCTTCGACCTGCGCCTGCAGATCATGCAGGAACTTGACCCCTTCGAGTCCGGCGCGGCCGAACTTCAACTGCATCACCTGGAACACAATCGCCGCGTGATGGAAGCCTATTTACAGGAAGAGTCGTAATCGGCCTATCGTTTTTCCTTCGTCGTTCGTCTAAAAGAAAGAAGGAGACAAACCGATGACGATTCAAGAACCTTTTGGCAAGGCAACGACGACCAGGACGACGTTCAGTCGCGAAACGACCATCACCACGCCCATCGCCGCCGACCCGTCGATTGTCTGGGCGCTGCTGACGAACGCGGCCGGTTACCCGAGCTGGAACTCGACCGTGATCAGCATCGAAGGCGAGATCCGGCCCGGCGCGGAACTGAAACTGCGCTCGACACTGGACGAATCGCGGACCTTCAAGCTGAAGGTCAGGGAAATGGAACCGGAGAAGCGCCTGGTGTGGGGCGACAACATGGGCCGGCGCACCTTCCTGATCGCCCCCGGCCCCGACGGCGCGGTCCGCTTCACCATGACCGAGCGCATCGGCGGCCTGATGTTCCCGCTCTTTGCCGGGCAGATCCCGCCGTTCGACCGTTCCTTCGAGCAATTCGCCGCTGATCTGAAGCGCGAGGCGGAGGGCATCCAGCAGTCCGAGTCCTGAGGAACCCGGCCCCACTCACATGTCAATCAACCAGTCATCAGCAGGAGATAAGCACCATGGAAAAGCGTACGAAAGACAACCCCTGGATCCTGAAGACCCCGCCGCAGACGTCAGAGTACCAGATGTACGTCGACCAACAGGACGGCCGCGACGTCCTGGTCTGCACGGTCGGCACGACGGTCCTGACCTATGACTATCGCTGCCTGGAGGACCTCCACGCCATGCTCAAGGCCCACGGCGACTGGATGCCCCTGGGCAGCGCCGACGAGCAGAAGCCGGCGGCTGACGGGACGGTTGAGGCCTGGGCCCGCTCGCCGGAGAACCCGATCGGCGGCTGGTATGGGCTGAAGAAGGGGCTGCGCGGCCGTTTCGCCAACTACATCCCGCCGCTCATGGAAGCGCTCGGTCTGGCCGAGGTGGAGCACAACGCGCGGAACAACCGCATGCGGGCGATCTAGAAAAGCGACGACTCGCGGCGGTGGATGCGGAAAGACCTCTGGGGCGAACCCCGGAGGTCTTCGTTTTGCATCCTCGAAAACGGGGGATGTTCTGCTCGCCGCCCGCTCCCTAACCCTCTCCCACGGGGCGAGGGAACCAGGCCGCGCCTCGCGTCCATTGCGCCTGCCGCCCCATTCGGCGCTACAATCCTCCCATCCCATACGCCCACCCACCGGAGGCCAGGCCATGCCGTTCAAGACCATCATCGAACCGTTTCGGATCAAGACCGTCGAGCCCATCCGCCAGACGACGCGCGGGGAACGCGAGGCGCTGTTGCGCGAGGCGGGCTATAACCTCTTCCTGCTGCGGGCCGAGGACGTACTGATCGACCTGCTGACCGACTCCGGCACCGGGGCGATGTCGTCGGCCCAGTGGGCGGGGATGATGCTCGGCGACGAGAGCTACGCCGGGGCCAGGTCGTTCTACAAGTTCGAGGCGGCCGCCCGGCGCATCACCGGCTTCAGCCACATCATCCCCACCCACCAGGGGCGCGCGGCCGAGCGCATCCTGTTCGGCTCCACCCTCCGGCCGGGCGACATCGTGCCAAACAACACCCACTTCGACACGACCCGGGCCAACGTCGAATACCGCGGGGCCACCGCCTTCGACATCCCGGTGGCCGAGGGGCGCGACCCGGCCCGGGTATTGCCGTTCAAGGGAAACATCGACCTGGACGCGCTGGAGCGGACGCTGGCCGACAACCCAGGCCGGGTGCCCCTGGCGATGGTCACTGTCACCAACAACTCCGGCGGCGGCCAGCCGGTCAGCATGGCCAACATCCGCGCCGCAAGCGAGATCTGCCGCCGCCACGGCGTGCCGTTCTTCCTCGACGCCTGCCGCTTTGCCGAGAACGCCTGGTTCATCAAGACCCGCGAGGCGGGCTACGCCGACCGGACGCCGCTGGAGATCGCCCAGGAGATGTTCAGCTATGCCGACGGCTGTACGATGAGCGCCAAGAAGGACGGCATGGCCAACATCGGCGGCTTCCTGGCCTTGAACGACGACGCGCTGGCGGAGAAGTGCAAGAACGCCCTGATCCTGACCGAGGGCTTCCCGACCTACGGCGGACTGGCCGGCTATGACCTGGAGGCGATCGCTGTCGGGCTGGAGGAGGTGCTGCACGAAGACTACCTGCAGTACCGCATCCGTTCGGTGGCCTATCTGGGCGATATCCTGACCGCCGCCGGCGTGCCGATCGTCCAACCCCCCGGCGGCCACGCCGTCTATATCGACGCGCGCGGCATGCTGCCCCACATCCCCCAGGCGGAGTACCCGGCCTGGGCGCTGTCGCTGGCGCTCTACCTGGAGGGCGGCATCCGCTCGGTGGAGATCGGCTCGGTCATGTTCGGCCACCAGCCGGACGGCAGCGAGAAGCCGGCGGCGATGGAACTGGTGCGGATGGCCTTCCCGCGCCGGGTCTATACCCAGAGCCACGTCGACTACCTGGCCGAGGTCATCCTGCATGTCAACGGCATGAAAGACCGCATCCGCGGCGTGCGGATCGTCGACGCACCGCCGGTGTTGCGCCACTTCTCGGCCCGCCTCGAGCCGGCTCACGGCAGTCTGCTGGCTGAATGAGATGATAAGAATCGGATAGGGCGCATACCGAACCTGGCCCAAAATGGTGACCATGATCACCATCAGCGGCCGTAGAACCGGCAACCCTTTCATGGACGGCTTTGACCGGACCGGGCAGGCCTCGCCCCCGGCCCGCGTCTCCCGCCGGCTCCGGTGCAAGAACGTGCGCTTCTTCGACGACCCCGACGCGGCCGAGCCGGCCGGCTAACCCTCAGCCTTCGAGGTTGGCGATCTCGCGCGTCCAGAGGCGAGTCGTCACTTCCTCGATGGCCGACCGCAGGTGACGGCGATAGGTGCTGAAGGGCAGGTCGAGCACTTCTGCCGCCTGCTCCTGGGTGTTGGCCGGCTGCAGGTAGGTGTGGTGCAGGGCGCGGTAGTACTTGGCCGTCTTGGGCGACCCTTGCAGCGACTCGGCCGTTTCCGCGAGCAACTTCCGCAACGCCGCTGCGCGGGCCGGTCGTGGCGCATCGGCGCCGGCCACCGCCTGCACCAGACGCGACCGCATCAGCGGGTTCGTCTCCAGTGCGGTCGGGACCGTGTAGTCGCGCAGCGCGTCGCGCACGGCCGTGGCAAAGTCCGCCTCGCTCAGGATGATCAGCGGTTCGACGGGCGGGCGGGCGGGCGCGCCGGCGGGGGTCATGTTCAGCTCCCGCTCGGCCAGGAGTTCAAGCCAGGCAAGCGGAGGCGTCACCCGCCAGTCATGGCCGTAGACCCCATAGCGTTGGCCGCTGACTTCGAAGTCCGCCTCAGGATAGCGCGCCAGGTCCGCATACTGGAAAGCCACCTGCCACAGCGCCGGGTCAGCGCAGGGCAGGTACGTGAAAGCCAGTCCGGGCACGGTCAGATAGTCCTGGACCATGCTGAGAAAGAGGCGGCTCTGTTCCGGCGAAACCGACTGGTAGGAATCGCGCCCCATCCAGAAGCGAAAGACGATCGCCGTCTCGCCTTTGCGAAGCGGCGTGCGGCCGAGCGCGGCGTGGATGGCGGTGATCCCGGGGTCCGGCTCGCGCTCGGCGGCCGTGGTCCGCTCCAGGCTGACGCGGGCCAGAAAGCCGAGCGTCTCGCCCGACGTCTGGCGCAGGACGCTCACGTTGTCGGGCTGTTTGGTCATCCAGTGTATGGCCAGGGCGGCCGAGTCGTCGCCTTCGTGCCGGCGGACCATCTCGGCCAGTTCTTCAAGGTCATCAGGCCGGAAGGCATCTGTGAAGACGGAACCCGACTCCTGCCAGATGAAGAACGGCCGGACAGACGGGTTGTCGCGGTGGAGAAAGATATAGTCGGCCAGCACCCGGCGCTGCTCCTGGCCGCTGTTCTGGCGGACGCGGGCCATATAGTAGCCGCGGGCACGGCCGTGCAGTTCAGCGAACCAGTCCGGGTTTCGCCAGCGGACATCGGTCGCCAGCGCCTCGCGGGCCAGGTCATGGGGAAAAAGCCCGCGCCGGTCGGCCTCCATGAAGGACAGGCCGCGCAGCCATTCGAACAGGTCGTGGGCGTCTTCACGTTTCAGCATCGCCCCCAGCAATGACTCCGTCGTCAGCCGCACGAGCGAGCAGGCCTCGAGCGCGGCCCGGTGTTCGGCGCTGGGAACCTGCCGGACGAATTGTTCCAGCAGGGTCTTTACCACGTCCGGGGAGGCTTCCGGCCGGAATACCGTGTCGGGCCGCTGGTCATAGACATCGGCCACCAGGGAGAGGGCCAGCGCGTGGCCGTGGGTGAAGGCCAGCACGTCGTCAACCTGACCGGCCGGCACGCTCCGCCGCAGCAGGTAGTCGCGACTCTCATCCGGGCTGAGGTTCCGCAGGGGCAGGATGCGCATCAGCCGCTGCCAGCCGGGGTCGCTGCGCCAGGCGAATGCGGGCGCGGACCGGCCGGCCAGGACCACAAGGACATCGCCCGGCAGGCGCGGCAGGAGGTCTTCGCGCAGCCAGCTGTCGATCGGCGCGAGGAGTTCGTAGGTATCCAGCAGCAGCAGGAGCCGCCCCCCCGCCGTCGCCAGGTAGGCGAGGGGATCGGTGCCGTCCGGCAAATTAAGAGCGACGCCGATAGCCCGCAGGAAGAAGTCGGGGGACGGATCGATGCTCCTGCCGTCCAGCCAGGCGACCCGTACCCCCGCGCCGCGGCCGATGGCCTCAAACTCGCGCAACAGCGTGGTCTTGCCGATGCCGCCGGGGCCGAAAACATGGAGCACGAAGAACGGCAACTCGGGCGACGTCAGGGCAGCGTGCAGCAGCGCACGCTCGGCCTCGCGGCCGACGAAACGTTCCCTGCGCTCCATTTCCAGTCGTGCCTGAAGCGATTGAGCCATCCCGTTCTGCACCATTGTGCAACGCCACAACGAAAAGTCAATCGGCGTTATGGGTCAGTTGGCGGTTCGGGGCTGGCGAAATGGACAGCGTTTGGACAGTCGCTGGTCTGTTGCCCGCGGGGGCCGGCCGCTAGACTATCATCGTTCGTGACCGATCACCGGAGTAGCGAGACAGACCATGACCGCAGTCACCCATCTCCCTGAACGCCCGGACCCCGACGCGCCGGCCAAACGCTCCGTCCGACTCGGCGGCATCGTCGCCCTGGCCGAAAGCGCGTGGATGGGCTTCCCGCTTGGCAGCGAGATCCTGGAACCGATCCGCACGGCTCCGGCGGCCGTGCGGCGCTGGACGCAGGTCATCCGGCCGTCGATCCCGCGCGGCGTCCCCAGCCTGCGCGCGCTCTACAATCGCCCATTCTCAATTGCCGAAGCCAGTTTCATCCTGATGGCGTCGTTCTTCACCTCCGCGGCGTTGGGGGCCGTCAGGCAGGTGCTGTTCAACGCCCAGTTCGGCGCCGGCGTCGAGGCCAACGCCTACTACGCCGCCTTCCGCCTGCCCGACACGCTATTCAGCCTCGTGGCCGGCGGCGCGCTGTCCAGCGCGATGATCCCGGTGCTGCTGAGCACGCGCCAGGACAAGGGAGAGGAAGCGGCGTGGCGGCTCGTCGGCCTGGTGCTGACCGCCCTCCTGGCCTTCATGGCCCTCGTCGTCGCCATCGTGGGGCTGTTCACACCCTTCTTCGTCCAAAACCTGCTGGCGCCGGGCTTCGATGCCGAAACCAGCGCGCTGACCGTCACCCTGACGCGGATCATGTTGCTCCAGCCGCTGATCCTGGCCGTCGGCAGCGTGGCCACGGCCGTCCTGAACGGCCGCAACCAGTTCTTCCCGACCGCGCTCTCGGTCGTCAGCCACAACGTCGCCCTCATCGCCGGCATCATGGCCAGCCGGTTCATCCCCGAGCTGGGCATTCTCGGGCCCACGTTCGGCGTCGTCGGCGGCGCAACGCTCCAGGCCGTCATCCTGCTGCCCGGCCTGTTCAGCCGCGAAGGCCGTCCCTCGCCCGAGCTGGACCTGTCGGACCCCGGCCTGCGAGAAGTCATCCGCCTGCTCATCCCCAACGGCCTTTCGGTCGGCGTCAACTACTCCGGATTCATCGTCGATACGTCTTTCGCCACCCGCGCGCCCCAACAGGCCGGGCTGGCCGCGCTCTACAACGCCTTCCTGCTCGTTGGCCTGCCCATCGCGCTGCTGGGCCAGGCGGTCGGCCAGGCCGCCTTCCCAAGGCTGACCGCCCACGCCGAAGCCGGCCAGTGGGGGCAGATGCGCCGGACGCAGGCAGTGTCGCTTGCGGCGGCCGTCGGCCTGTCGCTGGTGGCGATGGCCGGGCTGCTCCTCCTCGGCCGCCCCACCATCGCGCTGCTGTTCGAGCGCGGCGCATTTGACGCCGCGGCCGGCGATCTGACCTACCAGGTGCTGGTCGTCTACGCGCTGGCCCTGCCGGCCTACGTCGCCACCGAAGTCATCACCCGCGGCCTCATCGCCCTGCGCGACACGCGCACGCCGTTGATGACCAACACCGGCCAACTGATCGGCCGGATCGCGCTCATCGCTCTCCTGCTGGACGGGCTCGGCGTCGTCGCCATCCCGGCGGCGTTCGCCATCACCAGCACACTCGAAACAGTGGTCCTCGGTGCGGTCCTGTGGCGCAAGCTTGCCCGGCGCGCCGCCCACCCCGGTCCGCTGGCGGAGGAAGCCGCCGCATGAACAGCTACAGACAGCTCGACGTCGAACGGATCGCGTATTTTGAGAAGGCGGGCTGGGAGGCTTATTACGCCCGGAAGTGGCTGCGCGCGTTGCGACTGATGATTGCGATGAACCGCGAGGGGTTCGGCATGGGGCTGCCGGCGGCCGTCGCCGCTGCGGTCGATACCGTTCGCGCCTCGATCGCCTTCGCCCCGCTGCAGGGTAACGACCTGCCGGCCACCCGCCATCACCTGGAACGATTCTATAGCCGGGCGCGACCGGCCCTGGGCAGCGCGGCGAGCGCGGCAGAGCTGGCCGCGCTGGAACTGGACTACTGGGTCGTCCACCGCGACTTGGCTATCGCCCGCAAGGCGCAGCCGGAGGCGGTCGTGCCGGACTCGCTGGCCGACATCGGGCCGATGGTCGATTCACTGGCCAGGCTGCACGCCGCGCAGTTCAACAGCGATCCGCAGACCATGCGACCATCGGCCGAGTTCCGGGCCCTGGCGGCCAAGACGGTCGATCGCATCACCGGCCGCTATTCAGACGATGTCCCCGGCGACTGGGACAGGGTCGAGTCCTACCTGCGCCGGGCTTACGGGGCAATAGCGGACAGGCTGCCGCGACCGGAGGCGCAAACGGCATGAACGAGCAGATCCTGGGCTCCAGCTTCGACCCCCGTCTCACCGGCGACATTTCACTGGAGGCCGTCGAGACCTACATTCGCGCCGCCCAGCACCGCTGTCGCAGCGATCGCGCGGCATGTCTTGCCGCGCTTGACGAGATCTACGCCAGCGGCGAAGCGCCTCGGCGCGCGCTGGACGGCCAATACGCCGGCCAACTGCTGGCGCTGGACATCGCCCCCGGCCTGACGCGCGCGGCCGAGGCGATCACCAGGCGCTGGTTGCCCTGGAAAGGCAAGCAGTTCGATGCCGGCGCATCCACCGGCATCAACCGCTTCACCACGGACTCCTACGTCCCGGCCCGCTTTCTCTGGCCCGCCTATCGCCGCTACGAGGAGAAGGGGGCGTCTACCTATCTGGCCTTTCGCTTCAGGACCCGCACCGGCCCTGCCCTGGAAGACCGCCACCTGCAGGTCCTGTGCCTGGACTATGACCTGCCGGAGAACCCTCGTCTATTCATCGGCGTGCGCCGCGTGCTGGATGAACTCGTCGAAGTCGCAGACGGGTACTACCTGGGCAAGGCCTATGTCCATTGGTATTGGGGGGCCTGGACGCGAGTGGCCTATTTCACCCTGCGGCCGGCCGGCTGATTGGCCGGAGCGCGAACACGGCCTCGAGGATCGCGGCCGTTTTACGGCCATTGAAACGACAACGGCCGCGGTTTGGTCACTCGTCCAAACCACGGCCGCCGTCACGGGCAGACGTACCGCCGTCCTGGCCTACCTGACAACCATCGGCACCAGCATCCGGAAGCCGATGGCCCCAACCTCAACCGCGCCCACGTCGCATGCCGCGCCCTGGGGCCGGGCCGCGCCGCGCTGGTCGATGGTGTTCGTGCCGCAGGCGATCGCATCGATCAGGACGCTGCCGTCGCCCGGCAGGTGATTGGCCGTCTGGCCGCCGTTGAGGGCCAGCGGCCCAAGATTGAAGCCACTGCTGACGGAGACAGAGCCGCCGCAGCTGCCGTCATTCGACCAGCTGTTGCTGCCCTCAAGGGCAGGCAAGCCGGGATCGGTTTTGCAGTTCGGTTGGACAGAGACGCCGCGGTCGATGGCCGTGGCGTCCAGCGCCAGGCGGCCGCCCGACCGGTTGATCTGGCCGTCGGCGTTGCCGCGCAAGGTGACAGACCCCAGCTGGGTGTAGATGCTGTCGATCCCGGCCCAGACGCCCCAGTCACCGTTCTGGCTGACCGTGGTGTTGTAGACCAGCAGCGTGCTCGCCCGGCCGTTGAAGAGGCCGCTCCCGTTATCGTGGATGCTGCTCTGGCTGATGGTCATGTAGCTGCCGCCACTCGTCGAATCGACCAGGTAGACGGCCGCGCCGCTGTTGTCGGCGATCTCGGCCCGGTTGACCGTGGCATAGGCGCGTCGGGCCAGGATAGCCCCACCCGCCCCGCTGCTGGCCTCGTTGGCGATGAAGAACGTGCCGGCCAGCTTGACCCAGTTGTCGGCGTTGGCGCCTTCAACGCGGGTCGCGTACAGGCCGCCGCCCTCCGGAGCCTCGTTTTCGCTGATGATGCTGTCGTCTATCGTAGCCCCGCCGCGCTCGATATAAAGGCCGCCGCCGCCTATCGTCGCCCTGTTGCGACTGAAGGTCGCCTCCACCAGCACCAGCCGGCCGTCGAAGCTGGCCAGGCCGCCGCCCCACTCGGCGGCGTTGCCGCTGAACGTCGTCTTCAAGGCCCCCAGCGTCCCGGTGCTATAGATGCCGCCGCCCTTGGCGACGCCGGCGTTATCCGACACAAGGCTGTTCTCGAGGGTCGTCGTCGCGGCGCGGCCGTCGTTGTTGACGCTCATCAGCCCGCCGCCGGTGTGGGCCGCGTTGCGCTCGATGATGCTGCCGCGGATGGTCAGCGTGCCGCCCAGGTTCTCGATGCCGCCGCCGCCGGCGTCGCTCGTGTTGTCGGAGATGGTGCTGTCGGTGATCTGGCTGTTCTGCGTGTTCCACAGCCGCACGCCGCCGCCGCCTTCCTGCGCCGTGGAGTTGATGACCGTGGAGCCCTCGAAGAAGTCGAAGCCGTTGGCCCCGTTGTAGGCCCCGCCCCACTTGGCAACGCCGCTGATGGTTGAGTTCTGGATGCGAACGGCCCCTCCCTCGTTGGCGATCGCCCCGCCCCAGGCGGTGCTGGCGCTGTCGGTGATAGTCGAACCCTGCACGTCGAGGTACGACGCGCCCCAGACGACGATCGAACCGCCCTGCGAGCCCCAGCCGTCGCCGGTCGGGCCGCGGCCGCCTTCGAGTGTCATGCGCGTCAGGCCGAGCGCGCCGCCGTCCCGGACTTCAAAGAAGCGCTGGCGGACGAAGTTCGGCGCGCTGCCCTGGGCCAGCAGGCGGATCTTGTTTTCGCCGTCGATGATGACCTCTTTCGTGATCGTCGCCGAGGTGTAGATGTCGATCGTGTGGAAGCCCGGACCGCAATCGAAGGTGATCGTGCCTTCGTCGCCCGCCTGGACTGTGGCCAGCGCCGCGTCGAAGGCGGCCTCGGTGCAACTCGCGGGCGTGCCGATGCCCACCACGACATCGGCCGCGCGCGCCGGCTGCGTCCCGGCCATGACCAACAAAACCAGCACCACTACGTATGCGATTCCCTTCTTCATGTCGTCTCCTTACGACGCTCTCCGCCGTCTCGTTTGCGCCCGGCAGGCGAACCCTCAGGCGACTGTCTCAGCCCGTCCATCTGCAGCGCTTCGCTAGCCTTCCGGCGGCTCCACGGTGATGCTGCTGTCATACTCGACCGTCTGCACGCCGAAGGATTCGACGCCGCCGGCTTGGCCGCTGATCTCCTGGCGGATGATCAGGTCGCGCTCGGCGTCAATCCAGGCCCTGACGCTCGACGTAGCCACGCCCTCCAGGGTCGAGTCAAAGGTGATGACCCAGGTCCGGACGCCGTCCAGCACCTCCGACCCGGCGAACTGCACGTTGCTATTGACGCCAAGGGAAGCAGGGTCCTGCAGCGTCTGCTCGAACATCGGCCCGGCCAGGCCGTCGGGCAGCTGGCTCCAGACCCCGTCGAACTTCGACCACGCCTTCTCGCCGATGATGATCATCTCGGTCTCCAGACCGGCGCCCTGGGTCATCACATGAACGCTGTCAGGCGGGATCACCTCGCCGGTGATGACGATGCTGCCTGTCTCGTCCTCAACGGTGGTAATCGTCCGGTAGGGCCCGGCGTTGACCTGGTTGTTCAGCACGGTGTTCAGGTACTCGGCGAGGTCGCCGTCCGGCTGCGACGCCTTGGGCTCAACCGTCGGCTCCGGCAGCGCCGTTGGCTCCGGCAGCGCCGTCGGCTCGGGCTGTTCAGTGGGCTCGGGAAGTGGGGTCGGCTCCGGCACATCGGCCGCTTCCTCGACACCCGCCTCAACGACGGCCGTGGGCGCGACCTGAGCCGCACCCTCATCCGTCGCGGGCGCGGCCGTTTCACCGCCCCCGCCACACGCAACCAGTATCAGCAGGGCGACCGCGGCCGCCATCCAAACCAGTATCCGGGTCTTCATCGAATGCTCCTTGTCTGTCTCCATGACCAGGGCTAGCTGTCCTGGCAAGTCCACTGCATCGAAAAATCCACTCGCGCCGAGGGATCCGGCGCCGAGACCTGGACCGAGGCGATCTCGACCAACCCCGTCGCTTCGACCGAGCCAGACCCATCGGCGTTGATAACCGCCACGGCCGTCGAACCCTCCCCATTGGAGAAGGCCCGGCCGCCGGCTTCCAGCGTAGGGAACATGTCCGGCATGCCCTGGGTCACAGACGGCTGCAACTCATATTGGCCCGGCCCGGTGTATTCGCCGACGCGGGTCAGGGCGACGGTGATGGCGGCGTCGCCGGCCGCCAGCATCATCGGCAACTCCACGATCCGGGCGTCGCCGGCCGCAGCCCAGGCGGCGCACGTGTCGATGTTGGCTCCGACGCCGGCCGTTGCCTCGGCGTTCACCGCGCCGCTGATCGTAGAGGTCACGCAGAACCGAAAGTAGTCCTCGCATTCGCCCGCGCCTGTCTCATCGCTCGCGGCCTCCACGGCCACCGGCTCCTCGACCGCCGGTTCCGGGACCGAGGCTTCAACGCTCGCACGCTCGGTGACGGCCGCTTCCCCGCCTCCACCGCAGGCGGCCAGCGCCACTAACAAAGCCCCCAGCAAAGCCGCCACTGCTGCCCGATGTTTCATCGATGTCTCCTTGATCGTTTGCCCCGCTCACAATCGCTGCACGGGACGGATTTGCGGAAGTATAATGGGTGAAGTTGGGCCGGACTTGACATTTTCTGCCAAAGTCAGCAGCGGCCGCGCCAGAGCCTGAACATCGCAGCGAGCACCTGATGACCTCCCAGCCCAAGCCGTCCGCCGTCCAGTTCGGCCAGCACTTACGCTTCCTGCGCCGTCGCGCGCGGCTCAGCCAGACGGAGTTGAGCATCGCCGTCGGCTACAGCGACGCGCAGATCTCGCGCCTCGAAAACGGCCGCCGCCTGCCCGACCTGACGACGCTGGTCGCCCTCTTTCTCCCGGCGCTCGACCTGGACCCGCGCTCGGCCGATGCCCGGCTGCTGCTGGAGTTGGCCGCGGCCGCGCGCCAGGCCGGCGAAACCCCGGCCGGCGAGGACGTAGCCCCGGCCCTGGCCGCCCGGCTGCCCGACGCGGCCGATCCTGAGCGCGCAACACTGCCGCAACCGCCGACGCCGCTGGTCGGCCGCGGCCGCGAGCGAGCCGCCCTGGCCGGCCTGCTGGCCGACGGCGCGCGGCTGGTCACACTCATCGGGCCGGCCGGCATCGGCAAGACGCGCCTGGCCCTGCAGATCGCCCACGACACGCAGGACCGCTTTGCCGCCGGGGCGGCCTTCATCGACCTGTCGTCGGCGACCGACGTCGAGCCGGCCCTGCAATCCATCGCCCAGGGCCTCAACGTGGCCGAGGACGCGGGCACGACAACCCTCGACGCGACGCGCGACGCCCTGAGCCGGCGCGACCTGCTGCTTGTCCTCGACAATCTGGAACAGGTCCCGGACCTGACGCCGGCGCTGGGAGCGTTGCTGACGGCCGCGCCGGGACTCAGGCTGCTTGTCACCAGCCGCGTCGCCCTGCGTCTGGAAGCGGAGACCTTGTTTCACGTACCGCCGCTGGCCGTACCCGACCTGGCCCACCTGCCGCCGCCGGAAGAGCTGGCCCGTGTCGAATCGGTGGCGTTGCTGCTGGCCCGGCTGCGCGCCGACCTCCCCGACATGGAACTGAACGAGGGCAACGCCCTGGCCCTGGCGGCTATCTGCGCCCGGGTCGACGGGCTGCCCCTGGCCATCGAGCTGGTCGCCGCCTATGGCCGCCTGTTCTCGCCACAGGAACTGCTGCGCGAGATCGCCCAGCACTTCATGACGATGCGCCGGCGAGGCGCCGACACGCCGGACCGGCACCGCACGCTCGACGCGGCCCTGGCCTGGAGTTTCGACCAGCTGGCTCCGGAGACTCAGGCCCTCTTCGCCCGGCTCAGCGTCTTCGCCAACGGCTGGTCGGCCGAGGCGGCCGCGGCTGTGTGCGACCTGGACGAAGGCGGGCGGGCCGGCATCCTGAACGGCCTGCAA
The DNA here is from genome assembly GCA_964422535.1 of uncultured Ardenticatenaceae bacterium. GTDB lineage: Bacteria > Chloroflexota > Anaerolineae > Promineifilales > Promineifilaceae > Promineifilum. Next base: position 25,896 of record CAYRBP010000037.1, read on the forward strand.
GACCTGCTTGACCATAGCCTCGTCCGGCGCAGCACCACCGGCGACGTTGCCCGCCTCCACATGCTGGCCATGGTCCGCGAATATGCCGCCGACCGGCTGGCGGCCTGGCGCGAGTCAGACGATCTGCACGACCGGATGCTGGGCTACTTCACGGACATGGCCGAAGAGGCCGAGCGAAGCCTGAGCTTCGGCGCTGAGCAGGGCCTGTGGCTGACTCGCCTGTCGGCTGACCATGACAACCTGCGGGCGACGCTGGCCTGGGCGATGGAAAACGGGCAGCGCGAGCGCGGCCTGCGCCTCAGCGCGGCGCTGTGGCGCTTCTGGTACATGCGCGGGTTCCTGCGCGAGGGTCGCGGCTGGCTGGAGATCTTCCTGCGCGAGGCCACGGCCGCTTCCCCACCGACTGCGATGATCGACCGGGCGCGGGCGCTCGACGGAGCCGGCATCCTGGCCTGGCGTCAGGGCGACTACCGCCAGGCCGAACAGTGGTGTGGCGACTCGCTGGCGCTGTTCCGCGGCGCCGGCGATGTACCGGGACAGGCGAGGACGCTCAGCCATCTGGGCATGTTTCTCGCCGAACAGGGACGCTACGAACAGGCGGCCGCCCACTACGAGGCCAGCCTGCCCCTCTACCGCGCCCTGGGAGATGAGGTTGGGGCCGTGAGTGTGCTCCACAACATGGCCAACATGGCCTGTCAGCAAAACGACAACGACCGGGCTTTCGCCCTGTTCGACCAATGCCTGCCGATCTACGAGCGCGTCGGCGACCAGTCGGGTCTGGCCCTGGCTGCCCTCGGCCTGGGCGCCATCTACCGTGACCGGGGCGAGAACGACGAGGCACGCCGCGCCTTCGCCGACAGTCTTGAACTGGCGCGCGAGTTGGGCGACGAGTGGAACGAAGCCACGGCATTGATCAACCTGGGCGATCTGGCGGCCGACGACGGCGACTTCGTCGAGTCGCGCCGGCTGTTGACCGGCGCGCTGGAGCTGTTTGAGGCGATGGGCGACCAGCAATCGGCGAGCATCTGCATGGGCCGGCTGGGTGGGACCGAATTGCTGGCGGGGGCCGTGCCCGCCGCGTTGCGCTGGTTCAGGCAGAGCCTGATGCTGTCCAACGCCATCGGCTTCACCCCAGGCATTCCCGAAGCGCTGGAAGGCGTAGCCGGTTGCATCGCCTCGGCGCGACCGCTATCGGCCGCTTCGCTGCTGGCCGCGGCCGAGGCGCTGCGCGAGCGCGAATCGCTGCCGTTGGCCCTGGCCGACCGGCCGCGGATAGACCGCATCGTCGCCATCGTGCAGCGCGGTGCGGACGAAGCGACGCTGGCTGTCGCCTGGCGCGAGGGCCGGGATCTGGCGACGGCCGACGCCGTTGCCCTGGCGCTATCGGCATCGGCCGGGACGACCGGGCGTTAGGCCAGCGCCTTGCTCAGCCGGATGTCCTCCGGCTCCCACCCACGTAGCTCCGGCAGCGGTCACGGACCGCCGGCGGATGTCGCTCAGCGCCTGGCCTTTGCTTCCGGACCGGGCGACGCCCCGGTCGTCTTCAGCAACGGCCGCGCATAGCCCAGCCAGAGGATCGCTCCCGCGACGATCAGCCCCGCTCCTACAGCGATGGCCCACGGGATCGCTCCCGCTCCACTCGCCAGAAGACCAAAGACGAGGGCCGTACCCAGCGCCAGCCCGCTCAGCAGCGAGACGGAGATGGCCTGGAGGAAGCCGAAGCTGGTGGCCTTGAAGGCGGGCGGCACGGTCTCGGCCGTCCAGCGAAAGTAGCGGGCCAGATCGGGATGGCTCTTGACCATCTCGGCCTTGATCTGGTTCATGGCCCGGACGCTCTCAAGCCACGCCTGCCGGAGGCGGACGAGCTCCAGCACCGTCAGCAGGCCCAGGATCGTCAGCAGAACAAAGATCACGCAGAAGGCGATATAGAGCGGCCCGGGGTCAGATGCGTTGACCTGGGTCGACAGGACGGCCGCAGCCAGCGTGGCGAAGGTGACGAAGAAGTACTGCGAGGCGCGGGCGCGGTCTTCATTGGCCTGGAAGGCAGTCTGAGCGATGTAGCCATGCTCGGCGACGATAAGGTCGGCGGCCAGAGAATCGAGGTCGGGCGCGGGTCGGTCTGCCATGGTGTCCTCCAGGCGGCCGATCATAACACAAACGCCCGGACCTGGGCGATCCGGGCGGCGGGTGCGCTTGCGTGTACAGGCAGCGGACGGGGCGCTAGGAGATCAGCACGCGTCCGGGCCGGATCTTCATGACCACGCGGGTTTCCGCGGCAGCGCGCTCGGCCGGGGCGAAACCCCCGTAGTAGCGCTCGGCGCCTACGTACAGCCTGGCGTGGGCGTCGATGTTGGCGTTGTCCACGTCAGGCTCGATCGCCTCAACCATTCCGCGCACGTCGATCCAGCGGTAGGGATCTTTCGGGTCGATGACCGTCAGGGCCACTCTGGGGTTGGACTGGACGTTCTTCCATTTGCGGCGGCCGGCGGCCGTGTTGACCAGGACATACTCGCCATCCCAGGAACACCAGACAACGGTGTTCTCCGGCTGGCCGTTCGGGGCGATCGTCGTGAGGGTGGCCAGGTAAGGCCCGGCGAGCAGATCGACGTGAGATTCAGGGACGCTTGCTGACATGGACGGCTTTCCTTGTGGCTGGTGAATTAATCATGACTTTAGCAGAGTTGCCCCGGTCATTCACGGTCAGTTGCAGGCCGATTGGGCAAATCCTCCGGATTTGGCAAATCCTCCCACCCTATGGTACTTTCCTTCTCCTATACTCGATGGACTCGACGCCTCCCCTGCTCCGCATTGATCGTGTCTCGCTGGCCTTCGGCGGAACGGCCGCGCTGAGCGACGTCAGCTTTGCCGTAGCCAGGGGTGAGATCCGGGCCATCATCGGCCCCAACGGCGCGGGCAAGACTTCCATCCTCAACTGCATCAGCGGCTTCTACCGGCCGGCGAGCGGCCGGATCCTGCTCAATGACGCCGTTGACCTGACGCGTACGCCCACCCACAAGATCGCCGGGCTGGGCATCGCCCGCACCTTCCAGAACATCGCTCTCTATACCGGCCTCAGCACCCTCGACAACCTGATGGCCGCCCGCCACCTGCACATGCGCCAAAACGCGCTCCAGAGCATGCTCTACTGGGGCGCGGCCCAGCGCGAAGAAGTGGACCACCGCGCGGTGGTCGAGGAGATCATCGACTTTCTGGAGATCGCCCACATCCGCAAGTCCGTCGTTGGCGCGCTGCCTTACGGCCTGCGCAAGCGGGTCGAGCTCGGCCGGGCGCTGGCGCTGGAGCCGGAACTGCTCCTGCTCGACGAGCCGATGGCCGGCATGAACGTCGAGGAAAAAGAGGACATGGCCCGCTTCATCCTCGACATCTACGAACGGCGTGGCTGCACCATCGTCCTGATCGAACACGACATGGGCCTCGTCATGGACATCTCCGACCGGGTCGTCGTCCTGGATTTCGGCCGCGTCATCGCCGATGGCCCGCCGGAAGCGGTTCGCAATGACCCGGTCGTGATCAAGGCCTATCTGGGCACGGGCGAGAATGGCTCAGGCGCGGGCCTTCACGGAGAATCCGGCTGATTCCTGACGGTTCCGGCCGGAGCAGCAGGTATCCGCCGACCGGTCCCGACTTTTCAGACGATGGACAACGTCCAGACACTCCCCCAGGCGTTCCTTCTGCAGGCGCGCAGCCGGCCGGACGCCATTGCCCTTCGCCAGAAGGAGTACGGTATCTGGCGTGAGTTCGCCTGGGCCGAGTCGGAACGGCAGGTGCGCGACTTCGCGCTCGGGCTGATCGCCCTCGGCGCGCAGCGCGGCGACAAGGTCTGCACCGCCGGGGACAACGACCGTCAGCACCTCTGGGGCTACCTCGGCCTGCAGGCGGCCGGGGCCGTCCACGTCGGCCTCTTCACCGATGCCACCGCCGCTGAGATGGCCGCCATCATCGACCACAGCGACGCGACCTTCGTCCTGGCGAAAGACCAGGAACAGGTCGACAAGATGCTGGACATCCGGCCGCAGATCCCCCACGTCCGGGCCGTCATCTACTGGGACGACCGCGGCCTGTGGGACGCCGATGACCCGTGGCTGATCCCGTTCGAGCGGGTACAGGCCCTCGGCCGGGCGATCAGCGAACAGGAACCCGACCGCTTCGAAACGGAAGTCGCCCTGGGCACGGGCGACGACCTGGCCATGCTGTGCTATACCTCCGGCACGACCGGCCGGCCGAAAGGCGTCATGCTCAGCCACCGCAACGTGCTGGCCGCGACGGCGCTCTACCAGCAGGTCGACCCGCGCCGCCCGACGGACAACCACGTCAGCTTCCTGCCAATGGGCTGGATCGCCGAGCCGATCCTCGGCATCGCCGCCCACGTCACGGTCGGGCTGATCGTCAACTTTCCGGAGGAACCGGAGACCGTCCGCCAGAACATCCGCGAGATCGCGCCGGAGACGCTGTTCTACAACTCCCGGCTCTGGGATTCTCTGGTCGCGAGCGTCCAGGCCCAGATGAACGACGCGTCGTGGGTGAATCGCCGTCTATACGAAGGCTTTCTCCCGTCTGCCTACGCCGCGGCCGACGCCCGCTTCAGCGGCCGGACACCCGGCGCGGGGCTGCGCCTTCGCGCCGCGCTCGGCGACTGGCTCGTCTTCGGGCCCTTGCGCGGCCAGCTCGGTCTGTCGCGCGTCCGGGCCGCCTACACCGCCGGTTCTGCCCTCAGCCCGGACGCCATGCGCTTCTTTCACGCCCTGGGCATCAACCTGAAGCAGATCTATGGCTCGACCGAGGTCAGCGGCCCGGCGACCATCCACCGTGACAACGACATCAAGTTCGCCACAGTCGGCCCGCCCGCCCCGGGCATCGACATCCGCATCGCCGCCGACGGCGAAATCCAGATCGCCGGCCCGACGGTCATGCGCGGCTACTACAAGGACGAGGCCGGGACGAGGCGCGATGTGATCGAGGAGGGAGACGGCCGGCGCTGGTTCCGAACAGGCGACGCCGGCTTCATCGACTCCGACGGCCACCTGGTCTACCTCGACCGGGTCAAGGATATGCTACAACTGGCCGGCGGCGAGCGCTTTTCGCCGCAGTTCATCGAGGGCCGGTTGAAGTTCAATTCCACCATCCGCGACGCGATGGCGCTGGGCGGGGAGTCGCGGCCGTTTGTCGTCGCGCTCGTGGCGATCAACTTCGACAACGTCGCCCAGTGGGCCGAAAAGCAGCGCATCCCGTATACGACCTACCTCGACCTGTCCCAGAAACCGGAGGTGATCGAGCAGGTGCGGCGGGCGGTCGAAGACGTCAACGAGACGCTGCCGGCGGCGGCGCGGGTCCGGCGCTTCGTGGTCATGCACAAGGAGTTCGACGCCGACGAAGCTGAGATGACCCGGACGCGCAAGCTGCGCCGCGCCTTCCTGGTCGACCGCTATAGCGCGATCGTCGAGGCCCTGTACAATGACGCCGCTTCCGTTCAAGTCCGCGCCCCGGTGCGCTACCAGGATGGGAGCGAAGGATATGTCGAGACGGAACTGACCCTCATTTCTATGTGAGCGCCTTTTACCCGCCTGCAAAGGCCGCGCCAACTTTGTGTCCATCGAACTGATGAACTGGCAACTCGTCCCCCAACAATTCGTGACCGGCCTGCTCAACGGCGGCATCATCGCCGTCATCGCCCTGGGCATCGTCGTCGTCTACCGTTCGTCGAAGGTCTTCAACTTCGCCCACGGCCAGCTCGTCATGCTGGGCGCGTACCTGGCCTGGTGGTTTGCCGGGGCAGACGAAGACGGCCGCGAGTTGTTCAACCTGCCGCTGTGGGCGGCCGTGCTACTGGCCATCGTCGTCATGGCCGGGGTCGGCTTCACCATCGAGCGGCTGGCGCTCCGGCCGATGACCGGCCAGCCCTTGCTGGCCATCATCCTGATGACGCTCGGCCTGGCCCAGTTCCTTGAAGGCGGCGTGGCCGTCGTCTTCGGCATCCAGCCCAAGAACAACTTCCCGGCCCCCTTCTCGCCCAGCGACATCGTCAGCCTGCCCTTCCCCGGCGCGTTCAACGACACGGTCATCATCAAGCAGGCCCTGCTGGCAACGTTCATTGCCGCGCTTGCGGCCGCGCTCGTGTTCATGCTCTTCTTTCGCTTCACCCGCACTGGCCTGGCCATGCGGGCCACGTCGGAGGACCACGAGCTGGCCCGCAGCGTCGGCATCAACGTCCCGCGCATCTTCGGCCTTTCGTGGGCCATCGCCGGGGCGATCGCCACCGTCGGCGGGGCGTTGCTGGCGACGATCACCGGCGTCAACCTGAGCCTGGCCACGGTCGCGCTGGTCGCCTTCCCCGCCATCCTGCTCGGCGGGCTGGAATCGTTCGCCGGGGCCATCGTCGGCGGGCTGTTGATCGGCCTGGCCCAGGCGCTCGTGCAGGCCTCGTCGGTCCAGGCCGTCCGCAACTCGGCCGAGATCGCGCCCTACGTCCTGCTGCTGGTCGTCCTGCTCCTCCGGCCGGAGGGGCTGTTCGGGGAGAAGCGCATCGAGCGCGTCTAGCGCCGCGCACGCACGCCCATGGCCGCCCTTCGCCCAGCGGGAGATTTCGACCGCAGCTACCAGCAAGACATGGCCGTCATCCGGCGGCCGTGGCAGTGGGTCGCGCTCGCGCTCGGGCTGCTCGTCGCCTACACCGCGCCGCTCTGGGGCAACGCCTACATCGTCAGCACCGCCAACCAGGTCGCCTACACCATCATCGCCGTCCAGGGCCTCAACGTCCTGACCGGCTACACCGGCCAGATATCGCTCGGCCAGGCGGCGTTCATGCTCGTCGGCGGCTACGTCTCGGCTTTGCTGATGACCCACCTGAACCTGCCGTTCCTGATCGCCCTGCCGGCGGCCGGGCTGGGGGCAGGGCTGGTCGGGCTGTTGTTCGGGCTGCCGTCGCTGCGGGTCAAGGGCTTCTACCTGGCCATGGCCACCCTGGCGGCCCAGTTCATCATCCCCTGGCTCAGCCGCCAGTTGTGGCCCGGCCTGCTGGGCGGGACGCTCGGCCGGATCGACGCGCCGGTGCCGGTCATCTTCGGCATCTCGTTCAGCAGCGTCGACCGCTTCCTCTACCTGTCACTGACCGTCCTGATCCTGACCACGCTGGCCTGCCTCAACCTCTCGCGCACGCGGCTGGGCCGGTCGTTCGTTTCCGTGCGCGACAACGACGTGGCGGCCGAGTTGCTGGGCGTCAACCTGTTCGGCACCAAGCTGCGCGCCTTCTTCATCGCGTCCTTCCTGGCCGGCATCGCCGGCGCGCTGAAGGCGGCCAGCCAGCGCGGCGTCGGGACGGAGTTCGGCTACGGGTTGGACGAGTCGATCACCTTGCTCGGCATGCTGGTCATCGGCGGCCTGGGCACGAACCTCGGCCCGTTCCTGGGCGTGACCGGCATCGTCCTGCTCGACGACCTGGCCGGCGCGGCCGGGGCGGCCATGGCCCGTCTTTTCCCGGACGAGGCGGCGCGCTTCCTGACCTCCCTCCGGCCGATCTTCTTCGGCGCGGCGCTGATGGCCTTCCTGATCTTCGAACCGCGCGGACTGGCCCACCGCTGGCAGATGCTGAAGGCAGCCTGGCGGCTGCGGCCGTTTTCGCGGTAGGGCGGCCATCGGTTCCTTGCGGCCGTCAGGCGCTTCCGCGGCCGCCACGGCCTTGCCCGGCGCACGACGCTGCAGCGGCAGTTGCAAACTCCCGATCCGTCGCCATAATTACCCGTGCTCTACGGAGAAGTAAGGAGAAAAGAGATGAAGACACCCAGACCCTTGTTTGTTGCGCTCGTGCTGCTGGCCCTGGCCGCGGTCGCGAGCGCCTGTTCGCTGCTGCCGGCCGACACCGAGCAACTCGCCGCCACGGCCGAAGCCGTCGTCCAGGAAGTCGCCCCGACGCTGCAATCGGCGGCGACGACCATCAGCGGCACGGCCGTCGCCGCAGCGACCGAGGTCGCGCCCACCCTCCAGGCGGCGGCCACGACGGTCAGCGGCACGGCCGTCGCCATGGCGACGGAGGTCGCGCCGACGCTTGACGCCGCGGCAACGCGCGTCGTAGAGGCCGCCACCCAGATCGCCCCGACCGTCGATGCGGCCATCGAAGACATCATGACCGAGAACTGCCAGAACACCTACGAAGGCGAGACGCTGACCGTCTATCAGTCGGCCGGCCTGACCGGGCCGCTGGCCCAGATCTTCGGTGACGGGTTCATCAACGGCTCGAAGGACGCCGTGGCCCGGATCAATGAGGGCGGCGGCGTCTGCGGCATCCAGCTGGAAATCCGCCTCGAAGACTCGCAGTATGACCCAGAGCAGGAGCTCGCCATCTACGAGCGCTTCCGGGCCGAGGACCCCCCGCCCGCCTTCGTGCTGACCTATGGCAGCGGCGCGGCCATCGCCCTGAAGGACCGCGTCATTGAAGACAAGATCCCCAACCTGACCGCCGGCCTGAGCGCCGACGCCTTCTACCTGCCGCGGGACGGCTACACGTATGGCGTCGGCCCGATCTACTCGGACCAGTTCGCCGGCTTCATCCAGTGGCTGAGCGACAACTGGGCGACGGTCAAGCCGGAAGGCGCAGGCGATGACATCGTCGTCGGCGTGGTCGGCTGGGCCAACGCCTTTGGCGCGGGCGCGACGACGCCCGAGGCGCTCGCCTTCGCCGAATCGCTCGGCGTGACCGTGCTGCCGCTGGAACAGCAGGAAGTCTCGCCGACGGCCGACGTGACCGGCCAGATCCAGAACCTGCTGGCGTCCGGCGCCAACGTCATCTATGCCCAATCGCTGTCGTTCGGCCCGGCCCAGGTCATCAGCACGCTGCGCGCGCTCAACGCCTGGGACTCGGTCGTGGTCGGCGGCGTCAACTGGGCCATGAACACCGACGTGCTCAACATCCTGGGCGAGAACGCCGAACTGATGGAAGGCTTCTACGGCGTCTTCCCCTATCTGTGGTGGAACGACGAGGGCCATCCGGGCGTGCAGCAGATGACTGAGGACTATGTGGCGGGCGGCTACCCGGATGCCGACCGCGGCGTGTCCTACATCATCAGCTACGCCGAGATGTTCGCCATCCGCCAGATCCTCATCCGCGCCCTGAACACCGTCGGCCTTGAGGGTCTGAACGGCGAGGCGTTCGCCAGCGCCATGCAGGAGATCGGCACACCGAGCGCGCTGGGCATCTACACCTTCGATGCCCGCGGCGAGAACCGCGCGCCAAACCGGGCCCAGATCCGCCAGACACAACTGGTTGACGGGACGCCGGAGTTCGTGGTCGTGCAGGACTTCTTCGAGCTGCCCGACACGCGCCCCCCGGCCCCGTAATGACGCAGACACGGATCGGCACAGATTACACGGAATCAGCCCTGGCGCGGCAAGCGTCCGTGTAATCTGTGCGATCTGTGTTCTATCTCCATGCTGGCCGTCAACAACATCGAGGTCGCCTATCGCGACGTGATCCTCGTCCTGCGCAGCGTGACGCTGGAGGTCGGCCCCGGGCAGATCGTCGCCCTGCTGGGGGCGAACGGGGCCGGCAAGTCAACGACCCTCAAGGCCATCTCCGGCCTGCTGCGGACCCAGGAAGGCGACGTCACCCGCGGCCGCATTGAGTTCAACGGCGAGCGCATCGACCGGCTGCCGCCCGACGCCATCGTCCGGCGCGGCATCGTCCAGGTACTCGAGGGACGGCCCCTCTTCCGCCACCTGACCGTTGAGGAGAACCTGTTAACCGGCGCGCTGGTGACGGCTGGCGGCGATGACCGCGGCGACCGCCGCCAGGAACTCGAGCGCGTCTACGACTACTTCCCCCGCCTGCGCGACCTGCGCGACCGGACCAGCGGCTACCTGTCTGGCGGCGAGCAGCAGATGGTCGTGATCGGCCGCGCCCTACTCAGCCGGCCGAAGCTGATGCTGCTGGACGAACCGTCGCTCGGCCTCGCCCCCAGGCTGGTGGCTGACATCTTCGACATCCTGCGCCGTATCGTGGCCGAATCCGGCATGTCGGTCCTGCTGGTTGAACAGAACGCCCATGCCGCGCTCGGCCTGGCCGACACCGCCTATGTGATGGAGAACGGGCGGATCGTCCTCGATGGTCCGGCGGCCGCCCTGGCTGAGAACGCCGACATCAAGGAGTTCTACCTCGGCCTCGACCAGGTCGGGCAGCGCAAGAGCTATCGCGACGTCAAGCATTACAAGCGCCGCAAGCGCTGGCTCGGATGATGGAATCGCGCGCTGATCCGGAGAAACTGACCGTTGCTGGCAAGGTTGCCGCACCTGATCAGCGCGAATCAGCGTTCCACTCTGCGTCACCTGCGTGCTATTCTTCCTGCTATGTCTAATCTTGACCATCGCGTACAGGCGATCATCGCCCACGCCTATGACCGCGCCCCGGCCACTCGGGCACGACTGGAGCGGGCCGGTGTCCGGCCGGCTGATATCCGGACCGCGGCCGACCTGGACCGCATCCCGGTCCTGACCAAGGACGAGGCCGTGGCCCTCCAGGCGGCCGATCCGCCCTTCGGCGGCATGCTGGCCGCGCCGCTGAACGAGGCCACACACCTGTTCTTCTCACCCGGCCCCCTCTACGAGCCCGCCCCGGAACCCGACGACAGCGCCTGGGACGCGGCCGTCGAAGCGCTGCGGCGGGGCGGCTTTGCCCCGGGCGATGTCGTTCTCAACTCGCTGTCCTACCATCTCACCCCGGCGGGTCACTACTTCGACCGGGCGCTGCGGCTGCTCGGCGCGACGGTCATCCCGGCCGGAACCGGCAACAGCGACCTTCAACTCCAGCTGGCCCGCGACCTGGGCGCGATGGGTTACGTCGGGACGCCGAGTTTCTTGCTCAGCCTGATTCGCAAGGCCGAGGAGGCGGGCAGCGACTTCCGGCGCGATTACCGCGTCGTCCGGGCCCTGACCACGGCCGAGCCGTTGCCGCCGGCTCTACGCGGGACGTTGGTCGAAACGTATGGTCTCGCCGTCTGCAACGCCTACGCCACGGCCGAGTTCGGCGTCCTGGCAACCAACACGGCGGGCGGCATGGCCATGTCACTGCTGTCGGAGCCTGTCATCCAGGTCGTCGATCCGGAAACGGGCCGCGCGGTGGC
>CAYRBP010000038.1:0-35347 GCA_964422535.1 uncultured Ardenticatenaceae bacterium
CAGACGCGCGACGCCTCCCCCCGGAACGATGACCCTGCTATAATCATGGGACGGTCGCTGATGGGAGCGCGCAACATTCATACGGGCGGCCGCCAGGGAGAGTTCGATGCCGGAGCGAGATTTAGCCCTCACGACAGACGAGATATCCATCCTGAAAACGATCGCTGACCGGCCGGATGTGGACGGCCAGCGCGCCCAAGCTGTCCTGGCCATCAACGCCGGCGTGGCGCGGGCGGATGCCGCGGCTGCCGCAGGGTTGAGCGCGGGACAGGTCGACTACTTTCTGCGGCGCTTCCGTGAGCAGCGCCTGTCGGCGTTCGAGACGGTGACCCAGACGACGGCCGTTGAACCTGCAAGCGATGGGCCGGCGCTGCAGGAGCCCTCGCCCCCACTCGCTCAGGAGGCCGTCGAATCACCGGCCGCGGCGATGCCGGAGGCACCGACGCACGACGCCGTTGTGGCCGTGACGGCCGCGGCGGCAGAGATCCATGAAACGGTGGACACGACCGAGACGGCCGACCCGGATGAGCTGCGCCAGCTCGTCCATGAGTTGAACAGCCTGGTAGCCGATCTGCAGCGACTCGTGCCCGACGCGAAGGCCGGCGGCGAGGCGGCAACGTTCTCGCCCGTCGGGCTGATCACGCTGCTGCGCGACAATGTGCAGAAGTTGACGCCCGACATGCAGAGCGGCATGCTGCAGAGCTTCCAGGGCATGACGGCCGAGGACTTGCTTGACATCGATACCTGGAAGGGCATGGCCTACATGATGTCCTATTCGGCTCGCTTCCAGGCCGGGCAGGTGAAGGACAAGGTGTCGGGCACGATCAATGAAGTCGTTCCGGAACCGATCCAGCCGGGCCGGTTGTGGTCGCTGGGCAAGAGCGGCCTGAACCGCATCACCCCGGAGTTCGCCAAGCAGATCCTCAGCACGTTTGAGGGCGCGACGCCGCGCGATCTGATCGACCCCGATACCTGGAAGGGTTTGTGGTACATGATCAACTACTCGATCCAGTTCCAGGCTGAGCAACTGAAGCAACGTCTGAGCGGGACATCCGACACGACCGCCCAAAGCAGCTAAGAGACGCCATGCCAATCTACGTAACCGACGAACTGATGTATTCCTGCTTCGGCACGCTGTTTGACCGTATCCAGGCGAACGTCCCCGCCGCGGCCGATGACTTGCTGAAGTCGAACATGGCGATCCGCTTTCGCTGCTCCGATCCCGTCGCGGAGCTCACGTTTGACGCCCGCGAGCGGCCGCTGCAGATCCTCTACGGGCCGTCGGCGGTCAAACCTGCGATCGACATCGGCCTTAAGGCCGACACCCTGCACTGCATCTTGCTCGGCGATATCGGCATTCGCAAGGCCATCGGGGCCAACCTGCTCGAACTCAAGGGGCCCATCTGGAAGACGACATCGCTGGCCTCGCTCTTTCATCACGCGCAGCACTACTACCCGCAGGTGCTCCATGAATACAGCCTGCCCGCCCATTGCCCGTCGCTGACGCGCTGACCGGCGGCAGCGGCCACAGCATGGCACCGTCGTCACAACCAGGTAGCCCCCGCCACCGCCTGGCAGCTTTCGCCCGTTCGCTCAGCTACGTCACGTTCGGCCTGTTTCTTGTCCTGCTACTCGGGGCGAACAGCATCGCACGCTCCGGCGGGCCGCTATCGTGGCTGCCGCTCTGGCGGTTGCCGGCGGCAACCGGCGAGCTCGACGCCGTCGGTATCGTCTCGCTCCTCCCGCTCCTGTCGGTCGGAAGCTGGTGGTTCGGCCGCGCCAATCGGCCTCCGGGTCCGGCGTGGTCCTGGGGTCCGGCCCGGATCTACATCCCGGTCGGCCTGCTTGGACTTCTTGTCTGCGTGAACCTGGTGGCACAGTGTCTCGGGGGCCTTTGTCCCGTTGGCGGGCTGGCCCGTGTCCTCCTGCTGCTTGGCCTGTTCGCCTGGGTCTATCTCTATGTGATCAACGAGAGACCCTCGCTGGTCCCCATCGTTTCGGGCATCCTGCTGTTGCAGGCGGCCGTCGCCGTCGGGCAGTTCGTCCTGCAGCGCGACCTCGGCCTCCGTTTTCTTGGCGAATTGGCGCTCGATCCCGAACAGCCCGGCGTCAGCGTTGTGATGAACGAGGGAGCGCGGTGGCTGCGCGGTTACGGCTTGACGATCCATCCCAATGTGGCGGCCCGGACGCTCGTGAGCGGCCTGATGATGCTGGTCGTCCTGCGAGGCGAAGCGCGCGGGCATTGGCGCTGGGTGTGGTGGCTGGCCGCGGGCGGCGGGCTGCTCGGGTTGCTGGTCACGCTCTCGCGCTGGGCCTGGGTTTGTCTCGCGCTGGGCCTGGCGATCGCGGCGTGGCCGGCCGTCCGCGGTCTGGCGCGAACGGGGATCGATTGGCGGCGGTCACGCGCGCTGCCGGTCGCCATGGCGTTCGTCGCCAGCCTGCTCCTCTTCGGCCTGCTTTACGGCGGGACCATCACCGGGCGGCTCTTCGGTACCGAATCCGCGATTGAAAGCCGGTCGATCTGGGAGCGCCAGCGCGATCTCTCGATCGCCGTCCGGCTCGTGGCGGCCGAGCCCTTGAGCGGGGTTGGCTTCGGCCGCTATCTCGCGCTTGCTCGCGCGCTCGACCCCTGGGCCGAACTGGTCCACAACGTGCCGTTGCTGCTGGCCGCCGAACTGGGTTTGCTCGGATTCTTCGGATGGCTCCTGCTGCTCGTCGCCCCGGTCGCCCGGCCAGGCGCATTCGCCGGCCGCGCGGCCCAAACGGGGCTGTGGGTCGCCTTCTGGTGCCTCGGCCTGCTTTACCTTCAACCCCACCTGTTTACCGAACTCCGCAGCATGTTGCTGGCCGGGCTGGCCGCGGGGTTGGTTGCGCTTCCGCCCGCCTTAGAGAGTCAGCAGCAGAGTCCCCCTCCGGTTGCGGGGCCTTCGGCGGTTGGATACCATTGAGTGTTTAACCGTATATGGGGGACTCAATGGACGAGCAGATTGATCTGCGCCCAACCGTGGAATACCTTCTCCGGTACTGGTGGGCGCCGGTGGGCATCGCTGTCGCGCTGGCCGCTTTGGCGGCCGTTTACGCCTTGACCCGCCCCGATAGCTACCAGGCGTCGGCGCTTGTCGTCGTGGGTGAACCGGGACAGCGCGTCATCCTTGACCCGCGTTTTGAGGTGAACGACCGCCCGGACGAATTACTCAACGTTTATCCGGAACTGGCGCTCAGCGACGAAGTGCTGAGCGCAGTCCTGCCTGACGTCGACGCCGCCAGTGAGGGGGCGATCAACACCGTGCCGGCTCTGCGCGAAAGCCTGCGCGTGGAAAGAGGCAACGATCCCCGCCTGATGTACCTGAGGGGCCACCATGCCGATGCCAACCTGGCGGCCGTGATGGCAAATGCCTGGGCACGCGAGTTTGTGGACCTGGCCAATCGCGTCTACGGCAACCAGGGGGGCCAGGTGGACTTCTATGAGAGCCAGCTTGAGCAGTCGGCGAGAGATGTCGCCGCGGCCGAAGCTGCCCTGACCGACTATCAGGGTGCGTCGCGCCTGACGCTGGCCACCAATCAGTACACCGCCCTGTCCGAACTTCAACAGGCGCTGCTTGCCGAGCAGAACAGCGCGAAACTGGTCTTGAACGATATCGGCTCGCTTCGCCGTCAGGTGAGCGAGGCACAGGATGTGACGTTCGCTGACCAGTATACGGCGCTGTTGCTACAGGTACGGGCGCTTGGCGGGCGGGGCGAGAGTGGCGGACTCCAGCTTCAGGTCACCAATGACACGACGCTGACCACGGCCTCCCGCCAGGAGCAGCTCGACCTCCTCGACAGTCTGGCGCTCACGGTCGAAACGGCCATGGGGACGCGAGAAGAGGAGTTGGACGATCTTGAAGAAGCGCTGCTGGCGGCTCAGGTACAGATCCAGGTGGAGACGGCCGAATTGACCCGCCTGACGCGCAACCGGGATGTCGCAGGCGAGACCTATACCGCCATCGCGCGCAAACTGGACGAGGAGCGCCTCCTGGCCGGCCAGGCTACGCAGGGCATCCAGCTGGCCAGCCGGGCCATCGTGCCCGATAGTCCCGCCAGCAAGGTCAGTGTGAACCGGCTGGTGATGGCGGCGGTCGTGGGCTTCCTTCTCGGCCTGGCTGTGGTGCTCGCCAAGATGTGGCGCGAAGCCGGGCAGGCCCGCAAGCACGCCGATCCCGATTCAGAACGCCGCCTTGCCCCGGCCACCGTAGAATGAAACCCCGTTCCGGCGTCGACAACAGGGTGCTCCTGTTCGGCCTGCTGCTCATCCTCGCAGTCCTTGCGGTTCTGAACCTGACCGATTGGGCCGGCGCTGCGGCGCGTTCGGTGGGCGCGTTCCGGCTCAACCGGGCGAACCAGCAGCCGGACGAGACTGCCCGCGCTGCCTTCACGGCCGCTGCTGCCGCGCTCTCCCGGGCGATAGCGCTCGACCCAACGACCACGGCCGCCAGCCGCCTTCAGGGTTACGCGCTGCTGGGATCGGGGCGAGAAAGCGACGCGGCGGCTGCCTGGCGGAACGTCCGGGGGATGGCCGACGAACTGGTGGCCCTCGGCCGCTCGGCTGAGGAGAGGGGCGACCGGGTGGCGGCCGCGACCTGGTACGAGCAAGCGACGCAAGTGCAGCCCGACCACGCTGATGCCTGGTTTCTTCTGGGCATGACGTATGTTCGCGAGGAGAAATGGGACGAAGCGGAAACCGCCTTCGCTACCGGACTGGAACTGCCTGCGTTGATGACCTATGGCCGTGGCGACTTCGCTTACTATCTCGGATTGTCTCTCAGTGAGCAGAAGCCGACCGACTGGAGCGCAGTCGTCGCCCGGTGTGACCAGGCCATTGCCTCCGATGACTTCAGGAGCGACTGGGTACGGACCCAGACGCGCCACCTGCGGGGTGAGGCCCGGTGGTTCCTCGGACACCTGCGAAAGGCCGCGGATGACTTTGCCTGGGTGATTGCCAGGCGGCCGGATGATTACTGGGCCAGGGTACGCCTCGGCACGCTGTCCTGGACCCTGGACGGAGATGCAGACGAGGCCGAGCGGCTGCTGCGCCAGGCCATCGAACTCAGGCCGGACCTGAAGTGGGCCTACCGCGACCTCGGCAGCGTCCTTGGCGATGCGGGCCGGACGGAGGACGCAGCCGGCCTCTACCGAACCGTCCTGGTTATTGACCCACAGGACAGCGAAGCAGCTGCCTTCTTTGCGGAATACGAGCCGCAGAAGTAGCATCCGTCGCGAACGGCTGCACAGAGCAGCCCGCTACGCGCGCTTGTCTTCCGTACCGGTCACCCGGATTTGCAGCGTCTATGTCGCCTACTTCCAGCAGCCAGTCTCGCTTCGCGTTCCTGAAGACATCGGCCCTGCTCAACGCTCTCTACGTGCTTGAAGGGGTTGCCAGTTTCGGCCTCGATCTGGCGATTTCTGCTCACCTCGGTCTCGGAATGATGTCCGACAGCCTGTATGCAGCCTGGAGCTTGCCCCAGACGATCGGCCGGGGGGTCTTTCAGAGCCTGACGAACTCCTTCATGGGCCTCTTTGCCGATGACGACGATCCGACCCTGCGTTACAGCCAGGCCATCACGGTCATCTTCGTCTTTGGGCTAGGTCTGGCAGCCCTGATGTCACTGACCAGCCCCCTGTGGTTTGCCTGGACAGTACCCGGTTCCTCCCCTCAGACGAAGGCCCTGGGCCAGACCCTGTCCGTCATCCTGTCCTGGCTCATCAGCTTTCTGGCCATGTCCGAGACGCTCCGCGCGGTCTATTACCAGCACAAGCGAGTGGTCGTGCCCTCCTTCGTGCGCGCTGCGACCATCCTGGCGACCGTCCTGGTCATCCTTGCCCTGCCCGTGCTGGGCTACGGCGAGGACCTGACCATCTATGCCTGGGTGCTGGTCGCCGGAGCGGCTCTCGAGGCATTGGTTGGCTTCTTGCTGCTGCGGCCGATCATCGGCTTCGCCTACCGTCCGTCCTGGCCCGACCGCGAACACCGGCTCGTGATGCGGCAGCAGGTCGGGGAACCGCTGATCGGTCAGGGCATCCGGGTGGTAGCCGGCGTTGTCGAGCGGGCCCTGGCCTCTTTCCTCGGCCCCGGCGTCCTGACGGCCGTCAGCTTCTCGAACCGCATCCTGTTCATCGTCGAGCGTTTCATCTTCCGCGGCTTCCTGATCACGACGATCCAGTCGTTCCCGCGGCTGACCGGAGAGGGTATCAAGCGACGGCTGCGGCTGGTGCTGCTGCTGGCTCTGCCCCTGTGCGCCGGGCTGGCGTTTCTGGCCGAGCCCCTGGTCAGCATCGCCTTTGGCCGCGGCCGTTTTTCGGCCGAAGACATCGCGACCCTGTCTACGATGTTGCAGGCCTATGCCCTGGGTATCGCCGGCATCGCCCTGACACGCATCCCGTTCGGCCTCGCCTTCGCCCAGAAACAGGGCCGGGTCGTGCTCGGGTTCTTCGTGGTCGTGTCGCTCAGCCTGATCATCGTTGAAACCGCACTCATCCTCCTCGGTCTCGAGCTATGGGCATTCGGTGTCGCCTTCACGGCCGCCATCGCCCTCGGCCTGGCCTGGCTGTGGCGCTTCACCCTGGTCGGCCATTACGACGACTTCTGGACGCGCGCCGACACGCTGCAAATGCTCGCCCTCAGCGCCGTCGTGCTCGGCGGCACCTGGCTGGTTGTCTGGGCCCTGCCACCCTTCCTTGAACTTGGTTTCTGGGGAGACGTGGCCACGCTCATCTTCGGTGGCGCGACGGCGCTGGGCCTGCTGGCGGGGGGCGCCTACGCGCTGCGGGTTGAAGAGGTCCGCTGGTTATCGACCGTCATACGGGAGCGCGGATGAAGGTCGCCATCGTTTCCTTCATGCTCGACACCCAGATTGGCGGCGGCGCGGCCGTTTCGGCCGTGCGGCTGATCGACGGGCTGGTGGAACGAGGCATCGAGGTTGTGGCGATCACGACTCACCGCGATGCCGAGCCCGTCGTCAGGCGCGATGAGCGGGTGACGACCTACGCCTTCCGACCCCGCAACCTGTACTGGGTGGGCGACAAGGACATCCAGCCGCCGGCCAGGCGCGTCGCCTGGCAGCTTGTTGACTTCTGGAATCTCGATGCGCGGCGGGTCGTGGAACGCATCCTGGCCGATGAGCGGCCGGACATCGTCCATGTCCACAAACTGCGCGGTCTTTCCCCTTCTGTGTGGGGCGCGTCGAAAGCCGCTGTCGGTGCGCCGCTGGTCCAGACCTGCCGCGACTATGAGGCCATGAGCCCTGAGGGCACGCTCGTCGGTCGCGTGGGCCGCTGGGCGGAGCAGGGCGCCTGGTTCATGCGTCCCTACCAGTTGTCGCGCGCGCGCATGTCGCGCCATGTCGACGTGGTCACCGCGCCGAGCCGTTTCACGCTGGACACGCTCCTCGGTCGCGGCTTCTTCCCGAACGCGCGGCCGCTGATCGTCCCGAACACCCACGGCCGCGCCCAGGCCGACATCGATGCCGCCCGGGTCGCGGCCGGCGGGCATGAACCCGGCGAGCAGTTCCGCCTGATCTACGTCGGACGCGTCGAACCGGTCAAAGGGGTTGGCATCCTCTGCGAAGCGTTCGTTCAGGCACGCGCGCGCAATGCAGAACTGGCGCTGGACATCGTCGGGGACGGTACGGACCTGCCCGGCTTGCGCGAGCGCTTCGGCCGGGAGGCGGGCATTCACTTCCACGGCGCGCGCTTCGGGACCGAAAAGGATCGCCTGTTGGCGGCGGCGGACCTGGCCGTCGTCCCATCGGTCTGGCCGGAGGTTTTCGGCAACGTCATCATCGAGGCGTACGCTGCCGGGAAACCCGTCCTGACGACGCGGGTTGGCGGCATGCCCGAACTGGTTGATGAGGGCAGGACGGGTTTCGTCGTCATGCCGGACGCCGGCGCCCTGCGCGAGGCCATCCTGGCGGCCGCCGCGGACCCGGATACGATCAGGGCCATGGGCGGACGTTGTTTCACGGCCGCCGAGCGCTACACCCTGGAAGCGATCACCGACAGCTACCTCAATGCTTATGCCCTTGCAGGCGCTTCGCCGCCGCGGGTTGCCGCAGCGCCTTCTTCGCCCACGGTTGAAACACCATGACGCTCCCTAACTTCCTTGTGATCGGCGCCGCCAAGTCCGGCACCTCGGCTCTGCACAGCTATCTGTGGCAGCATCCCGACATCTACATGAGTCCCAACAAGGAGCCGAATTACTTCGCGCTGGTCGGCCGCCCACCCGCCTTCACCGGGCCGGGAGACGATATCATCAACACGCGCTCCGTCACGGATCCGGTTCGTTACAGCGAGCTATTTGAAGGCGCGACGACAGAGGCGCTCATCGGTGAGTCCTCCAACCTGTACCTGTATCACCCGGACGCGGCGGAACGCATCTTCCAGGCGATCCCCCGGGTGAAGCTGATCGCCGTCCTGCGGAACCCAATCGAACGGGCCTTCTCAAGTTACCTGCACACGAAACGCGACGGCCGCGAACCCGAGGCGACCTTCGCCGCGGCGCTGGCCGACGAGCCGCGGCGCATCGCCGCGAACTGGGGCCATCTGTGGCACTACCGGTCAGTCGGATTCTACGGCCGCCAGTTGCGCCGCTATTACGATCGCTTCCCCCGCGAGCAGATAGCGGTCTACTTATACGAAGACTTCGATCGGGACCCGGCCGGGACGCTGGCCGACATGTTCCGCTTTCTGGGCGTCGATCCGTCGTTCACCCCTGACACCGGGTTGCGCTATAATGTCTCCGGCAAGGCGCGCATCCCCTGGCTGCAGACCTGGTTGACCAAGCCGAACGGCCTGAAGTCGGCGCTGAAACCCCTGCTGCCTGCCTATACCCGGCAGAGACTGGTCCAACGCGCCATGCAGGTGAATGTGGATCCGGGTGAACGGCCGCAGCTTGACGCCGCAGACAGGCGCGATCTCGCCGGCGGGTACGAGGCGGACATTCATGACCTGCAAACCCTGATCGGCCGCGACCTCTCCGGCTGGCTTCGGGTAGGCTGAAACGATCCTGACCATGGCGGCGACTGGCATCCCCCTCCAACCGACCGACGGACGGCCCGCGCTTCGGCGCCTGCCCGTCCCGTTCATCACCACCTCGTTTGCACTCGACCTGGCCCTCTATGCCGCCCTGTGGCCGCTGTGGTGGGCCATGGGCATCGACCAACTGCTGCTGCCGTTCTTTGCCGCGTGGGAGTTGGGGCGCTATCTCCTCCGCTCCCGCTTTCGCTTCCGGCTGAATCGAACGACCCTGCTCAGCGCGCTTCTGGCGCTGTGGTGGATCGTGCCGGCCCTGTGGCTGGACCGCGAATACTTCGACATCTTCGTCAAGGAAACAGCGACCATCGTCACACAGGTCATCCTGCTGTTCCTGTTCTTCAATGCCGTCCGGACGGCGAGCGACTGGTGGCGAGTCGTCCTGGCGCTGGAACTAATGGCCGGCGTCGTCGCCTTGGGCGGCCTGATCTATCTCAGCGGCGTCTTCCAGGGCGAGTTCACGTCGCTCCTCGGCCGCCTGCTGCCGGCCGGACTGGCCAACCAGTCGGACTTCTTCGGTTCGCTGGCCGTCAGGACCCTCGGCGAAGACACGGCTCGCGGCTCGGTGCTCGGCCTGCGCGTCTACAGCGTCGCCCTCAACTTCAGCGCCCTCAGTCTCACCTGCCTCCTGCTGATCCCGCTGACCGTCTGGCGGATCCAGACGGTGCCGGGATGGGGGCGTCTGGTTCGCGCGTTGGTGCTGGCCGGTCTGTTCGGCTGTCTGATCTTCAGCGAGTCACGGATCGCCTACGTGGCCTTCGCCGGCGGCGTCGGCCTCTATCTGGTTCTACGGCTGGACCTCCTGCGAGGAGATAACAAGCTGCTGGCGGCCGCGGCCGCGTGTCTGGTGGTCATCATCAGCATCGTCGTCATCTCGCTCACGCTGAACGCCATTCTCGAATCACTCCAGTTCTTCCTTGTCGACTGGCGGCCGGGAAGCTGGCTCGTCCGCCTGCGCATCTATCAGGAGACGCTGCGTCTGCTGCCCGAACACTGGTTTGCCGGGTGGGGCGTGCCCGTCCGCATTCCGGGCGCGCCCAACAACTACTCGGCCGGCACACACAGCAGCCTGCTCGGCATGTTCTTCCAGCACGGCATCGTCGGCCTGGTCCTGTACCTGCTGATCTGGCTCAGCATCTGGCGGGCCGTCATCTACGGGATGCGCGCGCCTGGCAGCTCTCGCGCGGTCGCCCTGTTCTGGCCGGCCGTCGCGGCCGCGCTGTTCAGTTTCAACCTGCGCGAAATCGCCGACAACTGGTGGTGGGATCAATTGACGACCTACGTCCTGTGGTTGACCTGGGGTCTGGTGCTTTCCGGGACGCGGATCGTGGTCCGACGCGACGCCGTTGAGTCCACGGCGACAAATGGCGAGACGGCACTGCAGGCATCACCGGCGGAGCCATAGCGAACCGGCTCCCGGAGCCTTGCGACACCAACATATGGAACGCACGCGCATCAAACTGCTTGACGTGTTCGTCGATGTCCTGACCGTTCAGGACTTCCTCAACCGGCTGGACGCGCTGATCGCGGCCCGGCGTCATGCGCTGGTCCTGTACGCCAACGTCCACGGGCTGAACCTTGCCCACGAGAATCCGTGGATGGCCGACTTCTATAATGAAGCCGAGTTGGTCTTCTGCGATGGCGCGGGGGTCGTCCTCGGGGCGCGTCTGTCGGGCGACCACCTTCCGGAACGGATGACGATGGCCGACTGGATCTGGCCGTTTGCTGAACAGGCGGCAGCTCGCGGTCAGAGCTTCTATCTGCTCGGGGCCAGGCCCGGCGTGATGGAGAAGGCAGCCGAGCGGCTGGTGGAACGCAACCCGACCCTGCGGATCGCCGGCCTGCACCACGGCTACTTCGACAAGAAGCCCGGAAGCCCCGAGAATGAAGCGGTGATCGCCGACATCAATCGCGCTCGCCCCGACGCGCTGTTCGTCGCCTTCGGCATGCCCACCCAGGAAGCCTGGTTGCGGGACAACTGGGCCGCCATCGACGCGGCCGTAGCCCTCCCCTCCGGCGCGCTGTTCGACTACGTCTCCGGGGAATTGCAGCGCGCGCCAGGCTGGATGAACGAGCATGGTTTGGAATGGCTCGGCCGATTGCTGATCGAGCCGGGCAGGCTGTGGCAGCGCTACATCCTGGGCAACCCGAAGTTTCTCGCCCGCGTACTGGCACAGAAGCTGGCCGCATCCGCCCCCTGACCTCGCTTCACCCTGCCTGCCGCTGCCAGGTTGTACAGCCGGACTGCCGGGTGACCAGCCTCTGCGCGGTCGCGCAGCCGCTCAAGGTTGACCAATGGGCATTCTCCACCGCCGGCCGGCGGTGGTTGAAGCCATGATCCTCTTAGAGAAGCGTGTGTATTTGCGCCCTTTTTCTGGCGCAAGGCAATCCCAAATAGGCGTTGCGCTCCCACTTGGCCCGGCAGAAGCGCGCCGGCAAGAGACGGCAACCGCACCATCCGGGCCAAATCGCGTAACCTCTCCCACTTCGAGTACAAAAACGGGTTCTATGAGGTTACCCGGCTGGCCGGTGTCAATTGCGGCTGCAATCGCAAGAGGTATAATAGCATGCGGCTTTGCGCCGAAATTCACAACTAGCGCCTCCTTGTGGCCAGCGCAACTCCCACTCCCACTGGGGCTGAGAAGGAGGCAATCGTAGTCGACGGAGTGTCTCCCGCGCGCTTGAACGCCTGGTGAATGCACTGCGCCAGCCTGCGGCCCGGTCGGTCGCTCATGATGCTACAAAAGGGAAATCCGGAGATACTATGCCGCGTCGTTATGGCGTGAACTTCGCCATCTTTTCCATGGTCATGGATATGAGCCTCACGCTGCTGGCTCTGATCTTCGCCATCTGGCTACGGCCCTGGCTGAACGACATCTCGTTCATCCGACCGCTGACACAGGTCACCGTCTCCCCGTTCATCTACGTGATCGTCCCAATCCTGTGGGCGGGCACGTTTCTGGTTGCGTCCGTCTACGATCCGAAGCGCATCTACAAGACCATCGATGAGCTGCAGATCGTCGCCGTGGCGACCGTCATCGCCGGGCTGCTCTTCGCCGGGCTGCTCTACCTGACTTATCGCGACTTTTCGCGGTGGCTGTTCGTTGTCTTCGTCATCGTTGACGTTGTGCTGCTGCTCGGTTGGCGTTTTGTTACGCGCTCCACTTTTCGCATCGGCCGCGACCTGGCCCCCGAGCGCTCGGTCCTCATCGTAGGCGCGGGCGAAGTCGGCCAGCGGGTCGGCAACATGATCCGCACCTACGAGTGGATGGGGCTGAGCCTGCGCGGGTATCTGGACGACGAGCTTGAGCCCGGGCCGGTGGAGCCGGATGATGTCATCCTTCACGTGCTCGGCCGCGTCGATGAGGTCCGGGAGGTCGTCCAGGACAAAGGCATCAACGACGTTGTCATCGCCCTTCCGCAGCACGCCTATGATCAGATCAACGAACTCGTGCTGGCGCTCCACGGCCTGCCTGTCCAGGTCCGGGTCGTTCCGGACTATTACAGCCTGGCCCTCTACCGGGCATCGGTCGAGAACTTCGGTGGCCTGCCGATGATCAACCTGCGCGACCCGGCGCTCAATGATGTCCAGCGACTGGCCAAGCGCCTGTTCGACCTCGTCATCGCCAGCACACTCCTGCTGGTTGCGTCGCCCTTCATGGCGATCATCGCCCTGCTGATCCGGTTCGACTCGCCGGGGCCTGTCATCTTCCGGCAGCAGCGCGTGGGCGAGAACGGCCGCCTGTTCTCCATGTACAAGTTTCGCTCGATGGTCGTTGGCGCGGAGCAGATGCAGGATGAGGTACTGGAAACGACGGCTGACGGCAAGGTGCTGTTCAAGAAAGAGGACGACCCGCGCGTCACCCGCGTCGGCCGTTTCGTTCGGCACACAAGCCTGGACGAGCTGCCCCAGCTGTTCAATGTCCTCAAAGGCGACATGAGCCTGGTGGGGCCGCGTCCCGAACTTCCCTGGCTGGTCGGTCAGTATGAGCCGTGGCAGCACAAGCGGTTCGCCGTGCCCCAGGGCATGACCGGTTGGTGGCAGATCAACGGGCGAGCCGACAAGCCGCTTCACCTCCACACCGAAGACGACATCTACTACGTCCAGAACTACTCGCTCTGGATGGACATCTATATCCTTCTCAAGACGCCCTGGGTTGTGATGCGCGGCACGGGCGCTTACTAGCGCGTCCCGCGGGGCGAACCGGGGGCTTTGACCACCCTGACCCACGAACCCGGCCGCCGGACCCGCTTCCGGCAGCGACCTCGCTTCGCCGTCTGGCTGGAAGGGGCTGTCCTCCTGGTCGCTGCTCCCTTCCTGCTCTTTCCCACCTTCTATTCGCCCATGACGGCCGCGGCTCTGGCCGCGCTGGGCGGCGTGTGGCTGTGGTCCGCGCTGACCCGTCAGGAAGCGATCGTGCGGCCAACACCCTTCGACCTGGCCCTGCTGCCGTTTGGGCTGGCCGTGGTCATCGGTATCCTGGCCTCAGCAGACCCGGAGCAAACGTTTTCCAAAGCCACGGGTGTCATCCTCGGCCTGGGCGTCTGGCGCTTCGTCGCAGCGTTCGCGGCCGATCGGGCACGGGTCAACGCGGCGCTGGCCGCTTACGTGGCGTTGGGGACGGGACTCGCCATCGCCGGGTTCCTCGGCCTGACGACGATCCCAAAGGTCCCGCTCCTGACGGCGCTGGCCCCCGGCCAGTACTGGTCGCCGCCTGACTGGCTCGGCCTTGAGACTCACCCCAACCAGCTTGCGGGGTTGCTCTGTCTCCTCCTGCCGCTGATGGTCGCACTGCTCGCGAACTGGCGCGCGATGCCCCCCTGGCCGCGCCGGATACTGGCGTTTCTGACGCTGTTCAACAGCGTCATCCTCGTCCTCACGCAGTCGCGCGGCGGCTGGATAGGCGTGGGGGCCGGGCTGGTGGTGCTGGCGGCCCTGTGGGCGGCCGTGGCGCCGGCTTCGCCGCGGCGGCGCGCCACGCGCATCGCTCTGGTAGCCGGCGCGCTGGCCGTGGCCGCCCTGCTCATTACGGCCGGGCCCGAGCGCCTGCAATCCTTCTGGCTGGACCCGCCCACCGAAACGGCCGTTGGCTCGCTCGAGACGCTCAGCTATCGCCAGGACCTGTGGCCGGGTGCGCTGCAGGCAGCCGAGGACTTCTGGCTCACCGGGATCGGCCTTGGCGCCTTTCGCGAAGCCGCCTTCCGCCTCTACCTGCTGCCCGATGCCGGGGGCCTGGACATCGGGCACGCGCACAATATCTTCCTGCAGGTGGCGCTCGATGTGGGCGTCCTGGGTCTGGTGAGCTACCTGGCATTGCTGGCGGTCGCGGCCGCGTCGGCCCTGTCTGTCGCCCGACGTTCCGGCTCGCTGCGCCCCGAGGCGCTTGGCCTGCTGGCGGGCCTGGTGGCCCTCCACGTCTACGGCATGGCCGATGCCCTGGTGCTTGGCGCCAAGCCCGGTTTCCTCTTCTGGTACACCCTCGGACTCCTTGCCGCGCTGGTCTATGTCGCCCGCCGGCCGGATGGCCCGCGCCCGACCGGCTAGCGAACGTGCAGGCCCGGCTGGTGATACACCTCGCAGTCGGTGCAGAAGGCGAACGCGGCGCCGGGCGGGTTCAACCCCATCGCTTCGCGCGTGGCCAGCAGGCGCTCGACCTGGTCCATCGCCAGCGGGTTGCTGACGCCCAACTGGGCCAGCATGAAGGTGATACGAGCCTGCTGTTCCAGCGTCTCCAGTTGCATGAAGGCGGCCATCGGCGTACGGCCGACGGTCAGCGAACCATGCCGGCGCAGGACGATCCCATCATGGCAGCGAACAAGATCGCTGATAGCCGTCCGGTTCTCGTCGCTCGAAGGCATGGCGAATGGCGTCGTCGGCACAACGCCCAGCATGACGATGACTTCCGGGAGCAGATAGCTGGCCAGCGAGATATCGGCGATGGACAGGGCGATCGTCAGCGGCGGGTGAGCGTGGACGACCCCGCCGACGTCCGGTCGCTGGCGGTACGCTTCGAGATGCATCGGCAATTCGCTGGTCGGCCGCAGCCCGCGATCCGGAAATCCGGGCTGGGGAATCACCTGGCCGTCCATGTCCACGACCAGCAGGTCTTCCGGCTCCAGGAAGCCCTTGTGCAAGCCGGACGGCGTGATCAGGACGCGGTCCGAGCCGAGGCGCGCCGAAATATTGCCGTCGCTGGCACAGATGAAGCCTTTGTCATACATCAGCCGGCCAATACGGACGATCTCGCTCCGCAGTTCGATTGTCTCGGTACGGGTACTCATATCATCGTTCTCATGCAGAAGGGTGGCGGGCGGTCGCCTCGGCCAACAGGCGGCCGGGCTGTCCGGCAAACTCGGCCGGGTCCCGGCGGCCGTCAGTCAGCGCCAGCAACACGTCGTTGAGCGTCGCATTGATCGGGGTCGGCACCCCGTATCGCAGGCCGGCGGCGGCGATGGCCCCATTGTGAAAGACAACCTCGCTCTTGCCGATGCCGCTCTGCAGGTCCAGGTAGAACGAGGGCATCTTGTCCCCGCGGCCCCGGCGCGCCACCTGCTCCATCAAACCGCGCAGGATCAACCGCGGCAGGTAGCGGACAGCCTGGGCCAGCGGCGTGACCCCCGCGCCCGGCAGGTTGACGAGATGCAGGCCGGCGCGGTCCATGACGGCGAGCATCTCGCGCAGCATGCCAATCTCAAGCTCATAGCCCGCTCGGTCACGGACGATGTCAGCCGGCGGCATCCCCAGGATCGCCGAGGTGGCGTTGCCCATGATGTTGAGGAACGCCTTTGACCACTTCATCGCGCGATAGTCGGGCAGCAACTCCACTTTCAGGCCCGCTTTGGCCAGCATCCCGGCGCAATGGGGCAACCGGTCATTGCCCGGGGCCACGGCTGCAAGGCCCAGCCCGCGGCCGCTCTTCTCGACGACCAGGTTGGCCGGCGACACCTTTCGGATGGGGATGGTGACCGCCGCCGACAGGACCCGCCCCTCGCCGAAGGTACCGGCAACGATCTCCTCGATGCCGATGCCGTTCTGCGTCGTCAGGAAGAGCGACGACGCCGCCAGGCCGGTGAGCGGCGCAAGCGCGGCCGACAGATCGTAGCCCTTCATGGCCAGCACCACGAGGCCGGGCGCGCCGCCGGCGATGACGGCCGCCTCGGCTTCGCTGAACGCCGGGACCCGGCATTCGGTCGTCGCTCCTGCTTCGGTCAGGCGCAGCCCCTCTGCGTTGATCTGTTCGGCGGCCGGCGGGCGGGTGAGCAAGGCGACGCGGTAGCCGGCGACAGACAGACGGGCGCCGAGGTAACCGCCAATGGCTCCGGCCCCGACAACCAGGATCGGGTCGCCTCCGATGGTCACGCCGCCGCGGCCTCTCCCAGCCTCGCGCCGATCAGGTCCGGCCGCCCGCGCAGGAAGTCGGCCGCGGCCAGGACTCGCTTGCCCGGCAGTTGGAGCGACTCAAGCAACAGGCCGCCGTCCCCGGTGGCAACGACCGGCCCTCCGGCCGCCAGCATGACAGTCCCGGGGGAAGCCGCCTCCAGGACGGGCACGGGGCTGGCCGACCCGATCTTGAGCACTTCATCGCCCCAGGTGGTGAACGCACCGGGCCACGGCGTCATCGCTCGCACGCGCCGGTCCAGCGCTTCGGCCGTCTCGCTCCAGTCGAGCCGCCCGGCTTCCTTGCTGATCATCGGCGCGTAAGTCGCCCGCGCGTCGTCCTGCGGAACGGGCAGGAGCCGCCCGGCCAGGATATCGTCCAGGTGGCGGCGGAGCATGTCCGCCCCGAGCTGGGAGAGCTTGTCGTGGAGCGTGGCCGCCGTCTCGCGCGGGTCGAGCCGGACGGCCTCGCATACATACATCGGCCCGGTATCCAGCCCGGCTTCCAGTTTCATCAGCGTCACCCCGCTCTCCGGGTCCCCGGCCAGGATGGCATGTTGGATGGGCGATGCGCCGCGCCAGCGCGGGAGCAGGGACGCGTGGGTGTTCAGGCAACCCAGGGCCGGAAGGTCGAGGACGTGCGGCCGCAGGATCTGGCCGAAAGCGGCCACGACGATCAGGTCGGGCGCCCACGCGCGCAGGGGAGCCGCCGCCTCCTCCTTGCGCAGCGATGCCGGCTGATACACAGGGATGCCGGCGGACTCGGCCACAAGTTTGACCGGCGGCGGCTGCAGGCGGTTGCCTCGTCCGGCCGGCTTGTCTGGTTGGGTGACGACGCCGACGACCGTCTGGCTTTCCAGCAGCGCGCGGAGCGCCGGCACCGCGAAGTCGGGCGTGCCCATGAAGACGATTCTTGCCACGCTGGGCATTCTAGCATGGGCCTACCGGGCAGGCGAACGGCCTGATGTCGTCACCGAATTGGTCGGTCAGCGCTGAAACCTTGCGTCCTATCGCGCGTAGAGTATGCTGTACTTATCTTGTACTCATATGGAGGCAATCAACGATGGACGTTCGTAAAGCGTTTACCTATGTGTTCGAGGACAAGGAATGGGTGGTCAAGCTCATTCTGGGTGTGGTCATGTCGGTCCTGTCATTCCTCATCCTTCCGGCTCTGATCCTCAATGGCTACATGGTCGCCATCATCCGCCGCGTCATGCACGGGGAGAAAGAGAATCTGCCGCAGTGGGAAGATTGGGGGAAGCTCCTGAAGGACGGGTTCTTTGTCTCGGTAGCTCAGTTCCTGTGGGTCCTGCCTTTGTTCCTGCTGGCGACCGTCGTTTTCGGAACGACGGCCGGGTTCGGCAGCATGTTTGAAGGCAGCGACGTGATGTCGACCCTCATGGCGACGGTGTTCAGCGTCGGCGGGTGTCTGTTCCTGCTGGCGGCCATTGCCCTGGCGTTCATCGCCCCGGCCATCGCCATCCAGTACGCCAGGACGGGTGAGTTCGGGGCGTGCTTCCGCTTCGGCGAGGTCCTGGGGATCGCTCGCGACAATCTGGCCGACATCTTCATCACTTTCCTGGTGGTATTCGGCGCCGGCCTGGTCATGGCGCTGGTGACCGGCATCCTCGGCCTGGTCCCCTGCCTGGGCTGGATCGCTGGCGCATTGATCGGAGTCGCCTTCGGGCCGTACCTGACGTACGTCATAGGCCACCTGTACGGCCAGATCGGGGCCAAGGTCGTCGGCAGCGGCGGCGGCAAATACCTGCCCGACGAGCCGATGGCCAGCTAAGTCGTCGCCGGTCGCACTTGATCAGACGAGGCCGGGTTCCCTCGCGCGGGAACCCGGCCTCTTTGTTTGTCGGGCCGTGCCCTGCACTAGAACAGCCGGCCCTGCGTCGGGGGCCTGAGCTCGGCCGTCTCCTGTCCGACCAGTGCCTTGAAGCGGTTGGCCGTGGCCGGGGAGTAGCCGGCGTAGTCATTGTTGAAGAAGGCATAGCCGGACCTGGGGACCTGTTCGAGGGCATTGACCTGAGCCACCCACCGTTGCAGGTCGGCCGTCTTGTCTTCCTGCTCCCTCGTCTTGTCCACGTAGCGGCCGTGCCGGCCCAGAAAACGCAGATAGACGAAGTCGGTCGTCGGCCAGACCTCCTTCGGCAGGTAGCTGTAGTCGGCGGCGACCCAGGCAGCGGCGTGGGCGCGGAGGAGGCCGGCCGTCGCCTCGCCGAGCCACGAGCGGTGGCGGAATTCGACGGCAAAGCGCACGTCATGGGGCAAACCGCCGAGAAACGAGGTGAGGTTCTCGCGCTCGGCGGCCGTGTAGTCGGGCGGAAACTGGAGCAGGACCGGCCCCAGCTTCTCACCCAGCAGGCGCATCGTATCAAGAAAATGGTCGAGCAGGCCCCCGGCGTGCGACAGTCGCAGGTCGTGGGTGATCTCGCGCGGCGCCTTGGGGCAGATTCGGAACCCGGCGGGCGTATCCAGCCGCCAGCGTTCAACGGTGGCGACCGCCGGTGTGCCGTAGAAGGTCGAGTCCATCTCTACGGCCGAAAAGCGCTCGGCATAGAAGGCCAGCCTGGCCCGGGCGGGCAGCTTCTCTGGATAGAAAACGCCCTGCCACTGCTTGTAGCCGAAACCCATCGTTCCGACATGCCACATCACCATCGGCGGCTCCCGTGGTTCAGTCGCCTGCCGGAGCGACCTGCGCCTCCTTCAAAGCGGGGATCGGCTGGGAGAGGGCAGTCGCCCCCATCAGGATGGTCGTTATCCACAGCAAATCGGCCAGTAGCAGGTGGACGATCTGCATCCAGACCGGAGCCAGGAGCAGCAGGTTGACAACCCCGGCTGCGAACTGGGCAAGGAAGACGATCTTCAACCAGCGTGTGTAGCGCCGGGTCGCCTCGCTCGGCCGCTGGGCGGTGATGACCGAACTGGCAACGACCAGGTAGACGCCCGTCAGAACCGCGATCACCGGATGCCAGACCCGCAACCGCTCCAGGAAGTGGGCCGTGGGCGAGAAGTCGCGGGCAACGCCCTCGGCCAGCGAACCGGCGGGGAAGAGCGTGTCACCGAGCGCGGTGATGGCCCCCGTAGCGCCCAGGACGATCATCATGAACGCGCCGCCGATGACGAGCCAGCCCACCACTCCCTGCCCGCGCAGGCGCAGCGGCCGTCCGCCGGAGGCCCACCAGGCAGTCAGCGTCACACTGGCCAGCAGCAGGAAGGTGTTCACCAGGTGCGCCGCCATCGAAAAGGCGCGAGCCATGGAGTCATTGTGGGCCACCAGTTCGAACAGCACCAGACCCGCGCCGAGCAACCCTTCGGTGATGATGAAGAAGGTCGAGATAGCCGCGCCCTTGCGGACGACATGGCGTTTCGGGAAAGCGTAGAACGCCCAGGCCAGCATCCCAAGCACGAACAGGCCCGACAGCGCGCTGGTGATCCGGTGGAAGAACTCGATGCGCGTTTCGGTCACCGCATCACGCGGGACGACGACACCGTTGCAGAGCGGCCAATGGCTGCCGCAACCGGCGCCGGAACCCGTGGCGCGCACGAATGCTCCCCACAGGATGACGAGGACGATGTAGGCCAGGACAAGCCAGGCATAGAGGGTGAAGTTGCGTTGGTTCTTGAAAAAGGACTTCATAACAGGTCATCCATCAGGCGTCGCAGCCCTATTCGCGCTCCGAGATATAGCGCTCGATGGGGTCGTCGCCTTCGTCAACAAAGGTCTTGCGGGTCTTCCCGCCCGCCTTGGGGTCATCGACCAGGCCCATCTCATACAGGTGCTCCATCAGTCGCGCTGCACGAGGATACCCCAGCCGCAAGCGCCGCTGCAGGAATGAGACGGAGATCTGGTCGTGCTTCTTGGCCAGGTCGATCGCCGCTTCGAGCAGGCTGTCCGTCTCGTCGAGCAGGGCATACTTGGCAATGAGCGGTTCCCACGGCGCTTCGGTGGGAACGTGATCGGGCATCGCCTGATGCCAGTGCTCCACCACCCGCTCGACCTCGCTGTCGGTCACGAAGACGCCCTGGACCCGAAGGGGCCCGCTGGCATCCGGAGCCTGGAACAACATGTCACCTTTGCCCAGCAGGTGCTCCGCGCCAACGGTGTCCAGGATGACACGCGAGTCTGTGCCGGACGCGACCGCGAACGAAAGCCGGGCCGGGAAGTTGGCCTTGATGAGGCCGGTGATGACGTCGGTCGACGGCCGCTGCGTGGCAACGACAAGGTGAATACCGGTCGCCCGGGCCATCTGCGCCAGCCGGCACAGGTTGCGTTCCACATCCCCCGGGTACATGTGCATCAGGTCGGCCAGCTCGTCGATGAAGACGCCGATCATCGGCAGCTTCTGGTGGGTCTTGTCCCCCTTGCCCACCTTGCGATTGTAAGCGCTCAGATTGCGGGCATTAAGAAGGGAGAATAGCTCATAGCGGCGGTCCATCTCGGCCGTCAGCCAGCGGAGGACGCCAATGGCTCGATCGGCCTCGACCTCAACCCTGCCGATCAGGTGCGGCAGGCCATTGAAGCGGATGAACTCCACCTTCTTTGGGTCGATCAGCACCAGCTTCAGCTTCTCCGGAGCGTTGTTGAAGACCAGCGCGGTCAGGAAGGCGTTGATAAGCACCGACTTGCCGGAACCGGTCGTGCCGGCGACGAGCAGGTGCGGCAATTTGGCCAGGTCAGCCACCACCGGCGCGCCCGACACGTCCCGGCCGAGAGCCACGGCAAGCGGCGATTTCAGCCGGGTGTAGGCGGCCGATTCAATGATCCCGCGCAGTCGAACCGGGCTGCTCTCGCTGTTCGGCACCTCGATGCCGACGACGCTGCGGCCGGGCACCGGCGCCTCGATCCGCAATCGGGAGACGGCCAGCGCCAGCGTCAGGTCGCGCTGCAACGCCGCGATCTGGCTGACACGCACCTTCTGCTGCTTCATCTCGCCGTCAGGTCCGGGCCGCTCGACATAGCCGGGCTCGACCCCGAATTGGGTCACCGTCGGGCCCCGACGCACCTCAACCACCTTGGCCGGCAGGCCGAAGTCATGGAGAGTCTCTTCGATGCGCCGGCTCTTCCAGTCGATCTCGACGGCGCTCAGGCCCATCGGCTGGCCCTTTTCCAGCACGTCGTATGGTGGCAGTCGCTTGTCACGACGCGGCAGGTCAGCCTCAGACTCCTCTTCGTCCAGCAGAAGCAGGTCAAGCGGGGGCTCGGGTGAAGCGGTGCGTGAACGGGAGACGGGCCGCGGCCGTGCAGGCGCATCGGCGGCCGGAACAGGCGCGTCGACCCGCTCCGCCCAACCGCGAAGGCGGCGCGAGACGCCGGCCAGGGCGCGGCCGACATGGTCGCGTCGCGTGCGCGTCACCAGCATCAGCCCGCCGGCCAGAAGGCCCAGGTAGATGAGGACGGTCAGGAAGGTGCCCAGCAGATCCGCCACCGGTTCGGACAGCGCCCAGCCAACAAGACCGCCCCCCCTGCCCTGCAGCGCGTCCGGCAGCGTCATGCTGCCAACCAGGTGACTGGCCGCGAGCAGGACGACCAGCACAACCTCAAAGCCGATGAGTTGGGTGGGGTGAATGTGGTAAGGGCGTCGGGCGGGGCCGAGGGCGAGGTGGGCGCCGGCTGCGCCGGCGATGATGACGACGACCACGGCTCCCCAGCCGAAGACTTGGCGCAACAACCGCGTCCACCAGGCCAGCCAGGCCGTCTCGTTCAGTCCAGCCAACGCCAGCAGGGTGACCAGAGCCAGCACAAACAGCAGGAGCCCGGCTACTTCACGTCTCCGGGCAAGCAAACTGTCGACTAACCGCTCATCCCAGGTTGGCGGCGGGGGTCCCGGCGGCGGAGCGCCCTTCTTTTTCGGCGCGGCGCCTTGCCGGGATTTGGTCTCTGCCATAGAGCAACCCGGTCATTGCCCGGGTTCGACCACCCCTTGAGTGCCCCGCATACTCAGCGCGAGTCGCTTGTTCGGGGCGTCGACGTACAACACGCGGGCAACGACCTCATCACCTTGTCGGACGACGTCTCGAGGGTGCAGGAACACCCCCTCGGCCAGTTCAGAAATGTGAACCAGCCCCTCTAGCTGTTCCTCAAGTATAACAAAAGCGCCAAAGGTGGCGACGTTGCCGACAACCCCGCGCACGAGTTGCTCAGGTTTATAGCGCTCGCCGGCGGTGGCCCACGGATCGGGTCGCAGTTTCTTCAGACTGAGGGCGACGCGTCCCGCACTTCGGTCAACCCCCATCACCTGCACCCGCACAACCTGGTTCGGTTGCAGGACAGAGCTCGGATCAGTGATGCGGGCCCAGGAGATCTCCGAGATGTGGATCAAGCCTTCAACGCCGCCCAGGTCAACGAAGGCGCCAAACTGAGTCAGGTTGGAAACACGTCCCTCGACGATGTCGCCTTCGCTGAGCTTGCCCAGCAGATCTTCTCGTACGACGGCCGCGACGAGCGACGCCCGCTCCGAGAAGATGAGCCGGCTTTTGGCCCGGTTGATCTCAATGATCTTCAGCTTCAGCGAGCGGCCGTGCCATTCTGACAGGGCGCGCTGGCGTTCCCGTGGCACGTGGAATTGCGGAAAGTCGATCAGCTGCGAGGCGGGCACGAAGCCCTGGATCCCACGCCAGAGCACCAGCAGGCCGCCGGCGTTATGGCCCATGACCGTCAGCTCCAGCACCTGATCCGTTGCCATCAGGTTCTCGGCCAGTTGCCAGGGGTCAGGGATGAAAGAGGCAGCATCCGCAAAGAAAGGCCCCTCCTGCTCCACATCGGCCGCGGGTTCGATCTGAGGCTGCCCGTCCTGTGGCGGCGTGTCAGCGATCACCGACGGCTCCAACGCAAATAGAGACGACCAGTAAGACTCGTCCCTTTGCTGAACGTCCTGTGTTTCTACTGACTGCTTCTGACTCGTGTCCATTATTGCCACTACAATTGATCAAGGACAGGCTGCGACTTTCGGCCACAACTTAAGTTAAAGCATCGGCAATCCCCTGTCGTGAAATTGCCTGGATCGACCTCGGTTGTGGCAGTTGACGGACTGCGCTCCCGCCAGCACGTGCAGCGAAGCGGCACGATCGACGTGCAAACACCCAACGCTGAAAGAATATAGGATCATGGCCCATGCCGTCAACTTGGGAGAAGCGTCCTTACGTTAAAAATTGCACGCAATAATAGTACCTGAGTACTAGTCGGCCAATTCGCCGAACCATCTGACCGGTTCCGCCATTTCGACCACGGGACGCTATAATCAGTCTTCGCATGAATGAGAAACCTCGCTCTCCCTTCCTGGCCGGCCTTCCCGTGGCGGTGGATGTCCTTTCGGCGGCCGCACTGCTGGCCCTTCCCGCCCTCAGCCAACGCCTTGAGACGCCTTCCGGCACGAACACCATCGTGCTTGGCGCCGGTTTCATCCTCTTCGCGGCCGGCGTCGTATTCCTGCGCCGCCTGAAACCTCTGGCCGAACCGGCCGAGTGGCTCTCTCCCCGGCTTCGCGGCGTGCTGGCCGTCTTCTTCGCCCTGGCATTCATGACCGCTGCGGCGTGGCAGCTCGGTTACTTCGCCTCCCTCGGACAGGTCAACACGCGCGATCTGGGAGAGGGGCCAACGGCCGTCTACTTCGTCTTTGCTCCCGGCGCGTGGCTGGGCGTGTCCCTCCTTTACATCATCTTCCTCGCCTTTCCCCTGACGCCGACCGTCGATGGACCGGGCAGCGGCTACACCGCCGGAGCGATGTTCGGGTTGCTGGCTGCGGCCGTCATGCAGCTCCTGATGACAGCGCAGGGGCGCACCATGATCCCCCCGGACGGCACACTCGCCTGGGGGTTGGTCGCGTTTGTCGTGCTCCTGGCCCTTTTCGCGCCGCCGCGGATCATCTACGCGGAGCGGGCGCTCGGCCGCGGCCGCGCCGCAACCGTCGCCATCGGTTCGTTCGTTTTGCTCTGCGCGTTGTGCGCGGTCTGGATCGTCAGCGGCTAGGGATGGGCAGGCAGTCCGAGGTCTTCCAGCACCAGCCCAGCCGCCACCCCCCCGGACAGCGTGACCATCGGCACGCCGCCGCCCGGATGTGTCGTCCCCCCGGCGAAATAGAGGCCGCGGAAGTCGGCCGACCGGTTGTGCGGCCGTCGAAAGGCCGTCCAGCGGCTGTTGGCCGACGCGCCGTAGAGCGCGCCGCGCCACGCGCCTGACCCGCGCTCCAGGTCGGCCGGGGTCAGCACCCGCTCCGAGACGATGCGGCCGCGCGGGTCGTGGCCGAATCGGGCCAGCGTTTCGAGCACCACATCCCGGTAGGCGTCGCGCTGCCGGTCCCAGTCGAAGGCCGGGCCCACGGCAGGCGCGTTGACCAGTACAAACCAGTTTTCGTGGCCGGGTGGCGCATGGCTCGGGTCCGTCTTGCCGGTGATGGCGACATAGACGGTCGGTTCAGCCGGCGGTCGCCCGTCCCTGAAGATCTCCCGGAACTCGCGCGGGTAGTCGCCTGAGAAGAAAATGTTGTGGTGGGCCAGTCGGGCAGAGGCCTGGTCCGCCTCGACTCCCAACAGGAGGATGAAGCCGGAACACGACGGCTCCTGGGCGCGCAGTCGGGCCAGTCTCGCCTGCGCGGTGGCTCCGGAAAGAAGCTGGTCATAAGCCGTGGAGACGTCGACATTGGCGACGACGGCCGCGGCGGGCACGAATGTCCCATCGGCGAGTTCGACGCCAACCGCCCGGTCATCCTCAAGGCGGATGCGACTGACGCCGCAATTGAGGCGCACGTCGACCTCCAGTTCGCGGGCCAGACGCGTCAGGGCCTCGGCGATGGTGAAGATGCCTCCCTGTGGGTACCAGACACCGCCCGACAATTCGACGTGGGCGATGACGTTGAGCGTCGCCGGCGCATCATAGGGGCTGCCGCCCACATAGGTGGCGAAGCGGCCGAGCATCTGCCGCAGATGGGGCGAGCGGACGAAGGCGCGGATCGAGCTGTCCATCGTCCGCAGCGGGTCTACCTTGAGCCACTCGTTGACCGGGACGCGGAGAAAGCTCGACGGCCGCGGTGGCTGGTCATAGATGAAAACCGGCCCTGTAATACGGTGGATGCGCGCGGCATAGGCCAGGTAGGCGAGATAGCCTTCCACATCGCGCGGCTCCAGTCGCTCGATCTGGGCCAGCATGGCCGGCAGGTCACGAGTCGCATCGAGGACGACGCCGTCGGGATAGAAGTAGCGCGTCAGCGGCTCAACCGGCAGGAGGGTCAGGAAGTCATCGAGCCGCCTGCCCGCAACGGCGAACAGGTCTTCCAGCACATGGCGCATCGTGATGACCGACGGGCCGGTATCCCAGCGGAAACCGTCAGCCACAACCTGACCCATCTTGCCGCCCGGTGATGGCTGGCGCTCGAAGACGGTCACCGGCAGGCCGGCGGCCGCCAGCCTGATGGCGGCGCTCAGGCCACCGATGCCCGCACCCACGACAACAACGCGCGCACCCTTGATCGTCATGGCAACGGGACACGCCTCAACTGACCCGGGCAACACGCCCCTTCCAGCGGGGGCCGCCGCGGAAGTGCCAGACAACCGAGCGCCAGGCGATGACCGTCATCAGCACGACCGAGACAGGCATCAGCAGGGCATCGCGAGCGCGCTGGCGGGTGAAATCGGCCGTCACGGCCCGCACGAGGACGCCGGTCGCAGCCAGCAGGGCAAAGCGCCACTCCCACGGCCACAGGACCCAGGGCAACAGGAAGACAGCCCAGTGGAAGACAGTCGCCAGGAACAGGAACACAGTCGAGCCACCGTAGCCGGACAGGATGTTCTTGGCGTAACCGTCGCGCACCTCGGCCCAGTTCCGATACATTCGGCAGCCGATCTGCCCCGCTCCGTCAGCCATGCGCAGGCGCAGGCCGCACGCCTTGACCCGCCGGGCGAGGACAACATCCTCGACGACCTCGGCCCGCACGCGCGCGTGACCGCCGACACGGGTATACGATTCGCGCCGGAAGGCCATGCACTGCCCGTTGGCCGCGGCGAAGAGCGCGCCCGGCAGCGCGTGGACGCCGAGGATGGGCAGGTATCCCAGAACGACCAGGGCCATCAGCGGGACCACCAGCCGCTCGCCCCATGTCACCGTCTCCTGCGTCGGCCAGATCGACAGCAGATCGGCCCGCTCATGTTCCGCCTCGCCGATGAGGGCCGCCAGCGCGCCCGGCTGCCACACCACGTCCGCGTCGGTGAAGACCAGCCACTCACCCCCGGCCGCCTCCGCAAGCTGGGAGCAGGCCCAGTTCTTGCCCAGCCAGCCATCCGGCAGGGGAGCGCCCGCCATGACGCGCAGCCGCCCGTCGCCCCCGGCCGCCTCGCGAGCCAGGGCGCTCGTGCCGTCGCTCGATTGGTCATCCAGCACCAGCACCTCCAGCCGCGGGTAGGACTGGGCCAGGATGGCGCGCACGGTCTGGCCGATGACCTGCGCCTCGTCCCTGGCGGGGACCAGGACGGACACCAGCGGCGGGTCAGCGGGCAGCGGCCGCAACGGTCGGCCGAGGCGCGGGAACAGCAACAGGTTGCTGAGGGTGATCAGGCCGATGACGAACAGGGCCGCGGCGACAAAGGCGAGGAGGATGGTCACAAGAAGTCAGGATGCGCCGCGCCGTTGCAGCGGGCGCAGCGCAGGTCGCCGCCGCAGATCATCGCGGTGCGTATAGGCCAGCAGCGCCCACTGGCCCAGCAACACGGCGATCAGCAGCGGGTCGGGGTTAGCCACGAGCAGGTAAACCAGGATGCAGCCCAGGGCGACCATGATCGCCCAGCCTGACACGGTGATGAGGGCGAAGGCGATCGTCAGGGACACGATGGAGACCAGGGGCACGGTCCAGATCGTCAGGCCGATCCAGGCGCCAAACGCCGTGGCGACCGCCTTGCCGCCCCGCCAGTTGAGGAAGGGCGAAAACGCGTGGCCGGCCACGGGCGCCATCGCGATCAGCCACATCGGCCAGCCGCGCCAGCCGAAGGTCTGATAGGCCAGGCCAACCGGCGCCGCTGCCTTGGAGATATCCAGCACCATCGCCAGGGTGAACCAGAGGAAGCCCGCCGAGCGGAGGACGTTGGTCGCGCCGGGGTTATGGTCGCCCACCTCGCGGATGTCGCGTTTGGTTGCAAGGCGGCCGATCCAGACCGAGAATGGCAGGGCCCCAAGCATGAAGCTCAACCCTGCCCAGAGTAGTTGAACCGCGATTTCAGGCATGACTACTCCCCACCGCCGGCGCTTGCCTCAGGAACCGCTTCCAGGCAAGGACAACGAAAAGTCCCATCACGACGAAACCAACGACGCCGGGTCCCGGCAGATCGAAGAAGACCACGAGGCCGATCGACTCCAGCGCCCAGGTCAGCGTATAGACGAACAGCAGCGGCGGCTCTGGCACGCGACCAGGCCGGGCCACGGCCGTCAGCATGGCCGAGGCCAGCAGCCAGCCCAGGTAGTTGACCCAGGGAATGCCAAAGTAACCGCGCGGCGTCTCCCAGACCCAGTAGCCCCAGGACACCATCTGCGGGTCCAGGAAGAGGTCCCAGGCGGTGAACGCCGCGGCGCTCAGGATGATGAAAGCCAGCTGCCCGCGCCGGCCCGGTGGCCGGCGGCCGTCGAGCAAGACCTGGGCAACTGCCCAGGCCGGCGGCAGCATCATCAGCCAGGCCAGCGGGATGACCAGCGGGACCCCCAACGCCTGCGGCTGGAGCGCGTCGGTGTAGTGGTAAGCGCCGAAAGGGAAGCCGGTCGATGAACCCAGCGCCTCGATGCCCCAGGACAGCACGGCGATGAGAGCCGCCGTCTGCAGCGTTTGGCGCACGCCCCAGCTGCGCGTCAGGATGAGCAACACGGCCGCGGCCTGGATGGCGACGCTGGCGACAACCAGCCCGTTGAACACGGCCACGCCGGCCACAGCCCGGACGATCGGCAGGGCGATCATGACCAGTGTCCAGACCGCCAGTAGCGCCGCCACCGGCTTGTCGATCGGACGAGCCCGCAACTGACCAATCACCGCGGTCACAGGCTAGCGCTCCTGCATCTCCAGCAGCCTTTCCTGGACATTAAACGTCTCGAGACCCGCGTGGTGGCCGGTATCTTCGAAAAGAACGTGCTCCCGGCCCCCTTCCAGCGTCGTCAGGCGCACATCGATCGTGGCCGACAGGGTCTCATCGACCCGCTTGCCCATCTCGACCACCGTCGGCCCTTTCAGAATGCCGTAGCTGGTGCCCTGTCCGCGCCGCAGGCGCAGCTCAAGGCGCAACGGGCCCTGCCGGAGCACCCAGTGGACGGTCTCATCCGTCACGTCCAGTTGCTCCGATTCAGCGCTGTTGTAAGTGGTGAAGCGATACAACGTCTTCCGGTGCCAGAGCCCGACGATGAAGCCGCGAAAGGCGCGCCGGCCCCAGGGGATGATGGCCACCGAGCCGGTCAGGCTTGTGCCGGGAGTAGAGAAGTGGTTGGTCTGGAACCAGATATAAGATTCCGGGAACGAACGCCCCCAATCCTTCTCAAGATATCCGCGACCGCCGGCAAAATCCAGACGACGGCCGTCGACGTTCATCGCGCCGTGCAGCGTGTGGTCGAGGCTGAGCACGCCGTGGTAGCACTCCATGAAAGGCAGCCAGCCGTACCAGCCCATGATGCCGGGCGACGCCAGCGTCACCGGCCACGGGTGGATGGCCCCGAACTGGACCTGCCCATTGATCGCCCGCTGCGAATCCTCCAGCAGCAACGTCAGGCCCTGCGAGGTGAAACGGTTCGCGCCAACGTGGACTTCGAAGCGGTCCTCGGCCGCCCAGAACATCTCGGTCGGGAAGCGGTGGTAGGTCGCGTGGCCCGACGAGCCATCCAGTACCTGGACAAACGCGTGCGGGTCGCTGCTCCAGAAGACGCCGGGAATGACGGCCAACCGCGCCGCGCCGGTGGCGTCAATGAGCTTGAAGTACCAGCCCTCGAAGAAAGGAGGCTCCTGATGGCGGAGCTTGCCGTGGTAGCGGCCGGGATGGAGGACCTTTCGGAAGAAGCGATACACGCCGCGCTACCCGTTGTGACCTTCGAACAGAGCCGCGAGATTGAGCGACGGCGCCTTCTTCTTTGTGGCAAGCAGGACGTACTCGCGGGCCAGCGAGTCTTTGGCTGCGCCGAGGACCGTGCTGACCAGGCCCAGGCTCTGGGCAAGTTCGCCGGGCGACACATGATCGACCACATGCTTCCAGACGGTCTCCTCGAGCACGTTGATCGCCGTCTGGACTTCGCGTATTTCGTAGCCTGCCTGAAAGCGCTCGGCGGCGACCGTCTTCATGTACTCGATGACCGGCGCCAGCTCGCGGCCGGCGATGCTCTGGCGCAGAAGCTCGAAAAGACGGCGCAGGCGGTCGCCGCTCTCGGCCATGCCGTCCCGGCTATAGTGCTGCAGGCGGGTGCGCTCGAGGACGGCCGTCGCTTCGCCGACGATGGCGTCAGCCTCCTGCTCCAGTAACTGATTCAGATCCATTGGTTGAACCCTCGATCGCCTTCACGCACAAGGCGGCCCACAGGGATTATAACGCACCGCGGCCGCGGGTCGATGAACGGCCGGTTAGACCCCCGGCTCAGGCCACTTCAATGATGCGATATGAAGTCGTGATGGTCGCGGCCTTCTTCAGCATCGCCTCGACCGTGCAGTAGGTTTCCGTCGACAGCTCGATGGCCCGCTCTACCGCCGCGGGGTCGATGCCGCGCCCTGAGACGATGTATTCAATGGCGATGTCCGTGTAGACCTTCGGATGGCCTTCCGAACGATTGCCGTCGGTCCGGACTTCCAGGCCGGTGACATCCTGTCGTTTCTTACGCAGGATGGAGATGACATCCATCGCCGTGCAACCGGCCAGGCTGATCAGCAGCAGCTCGGTCGGCCGGAAGCCGGCGTTCTCGCCGCCGGCAGCCTCCGCCGCATCCAAGACGAGGGTATGGCCGCTGTCGGCCGTTCCGCTGAATCGCATTCCTGTCTCAAGTTTGACGCTAGCAGCCATGATTCTTCACGCTCCAGGCCGGTTGAACGCGCACGACACGGCAGAAGCGTGCCGCCCGGGCAACCGGACTATTCATTCGGTGTACACACGCGGCACCCGCGTGTTGGCGTTTGTAAGTATCTCCCACGGGACTGTCCCGGCCCAGTCCGCCAGCTCCTCAACCGTGATCGCCGCGCCGTTCTCGGCAGCGCCGACCAGGATGACCTCATCACCATTGTATGCCGAGTCCGATTCGATATTGACCATGAGCTGGTCCATGCAGATCCGGCCGACAACCGGGTAACGGCGGCCGCGGATGATGACCTCGGCCTTGTTCGACATGCTGCGGAAGTAGCCGTCGCCGTAGCCAACCGGGACAGTCACGAGACGCACGGGGTGGTCGCTCTGCCAGGTCGAGCCGTAGCTGACCGGGTGGTGCGGAGGGACGACCTTGAAGTAGACAACGCGCGACTTCCAGCTCAGCGCGGGACTGACAGCGACCGCCCGTGGCGTCTCGGGCGACGGATAGACGCCGTAGAGCAGGATGCCCGGCCGAACCATGTCATAGTGGCTGGCCGGCAGGCCCAGGATGGCGGCCGAGTTGGCC
This sequence comes from uncultured Ardenticatenaceae bacterium, assembly GCA_964422535.1. GTDB lineage: Bacteria > Chloroflexota > Anaerolineae > Promineifilales > Promineifilaceae > Promineifilum. The sequence goes on from CAYRBP010000038.1 coordinate 31,038, forward strand.
ATGTGGCGCAGCCGGGGGGGCGGCAGGCCGCGCCGTTCATAGAAGCCAAGCACTTCCTCGAACCGCTCCAGTTGCAGCCGCGAGTAAGACTGGTCGGCCGCGTCGGCGTTGGCAAAGTGGGAGAAGATCCCCTCAACGTCGCAGTGGGCAGCGCCAAGCGCTGCATCGAGCAGGCTCTCGGCGCTGAAGTAGTGGATGCCGACCCGCTCCATGCCGGTGTCGATCTTCAGGTGAATCTTCGCCCGCACGCCCATTTCGCGCGCCGTGTCCTCGATCTGGCCCAGCTTCTCGACCGAGGAGGCGGTCAGCGTCAGGTCGTGGCGCAGAAAGAGCGGGATCTGGTTGCCGATGATCCCGCCCATGACCAGCACCGGCGTCTTCACCCCGGCCTCGCGCAGGAGGATGCCCTCTTCGACATAGGCCACACCGAGGTAGGGCGCGCCAAGCGATTCCATGTGCCGCGCGACTTCGACCAGGCCATGGCCGTAGGCATTGGCCTTCAGGATGGGCATCACGGCCGCGGGAGCGACATGGCGGCGAATGGCTTCGTAGTTGGTGGTCAGGCGGGAGAGATTGACCTCGACCAGCGTCGGCCGCAGGACGCCGTTACGGCTGATAGTGGGTTGGTTGATCATCCGAGCTGATTGTACCGCTGCGCCGGCCAATGTTCACTTCGGGAGGGCAATCTCCCATCTTCCGAAGGGATAGCGGCAGGGCAACCCGGGGGGTTTCCGGATCGCCCTGCCCCACGGATGTCGCCCGCCCGGCCCACATTACCGGGCATGCGAATGGCCTGCCGCCCCGGCTTGACGTCCCATCCCCGGGGACTACAATATAAGCAGAATGTTTGGTTGCCTAATCAAATAGGATGCGAACGGCCGCCCGGGAGAGCACCCCGCGCGGGTCGCCGAAGGGGCAAGCAGGCGAGTCGACTCGCCTGGGAATCTCTCAGGCAAAAGGGACCGAGCGGCCGGGTTTCTTCTGGAAAGCGTCGGCACACCCGAGCGTGTGTCACCACCGAAGGGGCAAGTGGGCGGGTAGACCCGCCTGGGAATCTCTCAGGTCTATGACAGAGGACGCCGGCACGGATCATGCCCACGATGGCTCGCCGTGCCCGGTGTCCTTTTTGTTTGCGTCCGCCTTTCGACCCTATCAGCTCACAGGAGAATCAACATCATGTCGTTCAAGATCCCACCCGACCTGCTCTACACAAAAGATGACGAATGGCTGCGCCGCGAAGGCGATGAGGCGGTCGTCGGCATCACCGACTACGCCCAGGACGCTCTGTCCGACATCGTCTACGTGGAACTGCCCGGCATTGGCGAGTCCTTCGGCGCCGGTGAGGCGTTTGGCGTGGTCGAATCGGTGAAGGCCGCTTCAGACCTGTTCATGCCCGTCAGCGGCGAGGTGGTTGCCGTAAATGAGAGCCTGCCCGACACCCCGGAGATGCTCAACACTGACCCATTCGGCAATGCGTGGCTGGTCCGCATTCGTTTGGCCGATCCGGGTGAACTGGCCCAGTTGATGGACGCGGCCGCCTACACCGAGTATCTGGCCGGGCGCGAGCACTAGTCGTCCCCTGAGCCAGTGGCCACTGACCGGTGGCCGCCGATTTCTGCTAACTTGAGGTGAACCTGATGACAACCGCTGCCGTCCCACGCGCGAACTGGCAAGATATCATCGAGGCCCACGTTGAAGGGAACGGCCACTCGGCCGTCCACCTGAACAACCGTGACCTGCTGATGCCGGCCGACCGCTTCGTCAAGCGCCACATCGGCCCGCGCAGCCATGACGTGACCAAAATGCTCCGGACGCTCGGCGTCTCTTCGTTGCAGGAACTGGTCGAGCAGGCCGTCCCGGCTCAGATCCGCATGGACGCCTATCTCGAGCTGGACCCACCGCGCAGCGAGCAGGCCGTGCTCGACGAGTTGCGCCAGCTCGCGGACCAGAACAAGCTTTTCCGTTCCTACATCGGGATGGGCTACTATGACACGATCACGCCGCCGGTCATCCAGCGCAACGTGCTGGAGAACCCGGCCTGGTACACGGCCTACACCCCCTATCAGCCGGAGATCTCCCAGGGCCGCCTGGAGGCGTTGATCAACTACCAGACGATGGTCTGCGACCTGACCGGGCTAGACATCGCCAACGCCTCGCTGCTGGATGAGGCCACGGCCGCGGCCGAAGCGATGACGCTTTGCCAGCGCGCCCGGCCGCGCAACTCGACGGCTAACGTGTTCTTCGTCTCCGACCTCGTCCACCCACAGACGATTGCCGTCGTCCGCACCCGCGCCGAACCACTTGGCATCAAGGTCGTGGTCGGCAGCCACTTCGACTACAACTTCGCCGAAGACACCTTTGGCGTGCTGGTCCAGTACCCGGCAACCAATGGCGACATCCACGACTACCGCGCCTTTGCCGAGAAGGCCCATGCTTCCGGCGCGCTCGTCGTCGTCGCCACCGACCTGCTCTCGCTCGTCCTCCTGACGCCGCCCGGCGAATGGGGCGCGGACGTCGCGCTCGGCAACACCCAGCGCTTTGGCGTGCCGATGGGCTATGGCGGGCCGCACGCCGCCTTCTTCGCCACCCGGGACGAGCACAAGCGGATCATGCCCGGCCGGCTCGTCGGCGTCTCCATCGACGCGACCGGCAAGAAGGGATACCGCCTGACCCTGACCACGCGGGAGCAGCACATCCGCCGCGAGAAAGCCACCAGCAACATCTGTACAGCGCAGGTGCTCCTGGCCGTCATCGCCTCGATGTACGCCGTCTACCACGGGCCGGTCGGCCTGCGGCGCATCGCCACCCGCGTCCGCCTGATGACGGTGGTCCTGGCCGAGGGCCTGCGGAAACTGGGTTACCAGGTCAATACCGCGCCGGTCTTCGACACGCTTGAGATCTCCGGCGGCCGCCGCAACCAGGCCCAACTGCGCGGCGCGGCCGTCGGCAACCACGTCAACCTGCGCTACTTTGACAATACGCACGTTGGCGTCTCGCTCGACGAGGCGACCACAATCGAGGAGCTGGAGAAGCTGTTCGCCATCTTTGGGGCGCGGCCGGGCGAGATCGATATCCAGGCCATCGCCGATAGCATCCGGCTCGAGTATCTGGAGCCGTTCAAGCGTACCAGCACCTTCTTGACCCATCCGGTCTTCAACAGCTACCTGTCTGAGACCGAGATGATGCGCTACATCAAGCGGCTGGAGATGAAGGACGTCTCCCTGGTCCACTCCATGATCTCGCTCGGCTCGTGCACGATGAAGCTCAACGCTGCGGCCGAGATGATGTCGATCACGCTGCCCGGTTTCGCTCGCCTGCACCCGTTTGTGCCGCTTGATCAGGCCCAGGGTTACCAGACGCTCTTTCACCGCCTGGAGACATGGCTGCAGGAGATCACCGGCTTCGCGGCCGTTTCGTTGCAGCCCAACTCCGGCGCCCAGGGCGAGTACACCGGCATGTTGACCATCCGCGCATACCAGATCGCCCGCGGCCAGGGCCACCGCCACATCTGCCTCATCCCGGCCAGCGCCCACGGCACGAACCCGGCCAGCGCGGCGATGGCGGGCATGGAGGTCGTCGTCGTCGCCACGGATGACCACGGCAACGTGGACGTCGACGACCTGCGGGCCAAGGCCGAACAGCACCGCGACAACCTCTCGGCCTTGATGATCACCTATCCATCGACCCATGGCGTGTTCGAGGAGTCGATCCGCGAGATCGCTCAGATCATCCACGACAACGGCGGCCAGGTGTACATGGACGGCGCGAACATGAACGCCCTGGTCGGCCTGTGCCAGCCGGGCAACTTCGGGGCCGACGTCTGCCACCTGAACCTGCACAAGACCTTCGCCATCCCCCACGGCGGCGGCGGTCCGGGCATGGGCCCGATCTGCGTCGCCGCTCACCTGGCTCCCTACCTGCCCAACCATCCGGTTGTGCCGGGCGTGGGCGGGACAGAAGCGTTAGGCACGGTGGCGGCCGCGCCCTGGGGCAGCGCGATGGTCCTGCCGATCCCCTATGCCTACATCGCGATGATGGGCGAGTGGGGCTTGCAGGTGGCGACGGAGATCGCGATCCTGAACGCCAACTACATCGCCGAGAAACTTAATCCCTATTACCCGGTGCTCTATCGGGGCGCGAACGGGCGCGTGGCCCACGAATGCATCATCGACCCGCGGCCGCTGAAGGACACGTCCGGCGTGACGGCCGAGGACATCGCCAAGCGGCTGATGGACTTCGGCTTCCACGCGCCGACGATGTCGTTCCCCGTGCCCGGCACGCTGATGATCGAACCGACCGAGAGCGAGTCG
>CAYRBP010000039.1:0-32488 GCA_964422535.1 uncultured Ardenticatenaceae bacterium
ATTCATGGCTTCTTTCCTCCATCTGATGGGCTATGTTAAGAATAGCAGATGTTTGAGAAGAAGGTTAAGAATACATCTCATAGAACCGAAAGATACTTGGTAAGTCAGGCGTGCTATTCTCAAACGATAGCAGTTGTTGGTCAGCAGTCCGCTTCCCTCTGTTGACAATGACGTTCGAGAAGAATATCCTTTGCATTAAGACGTAGTCGATTTTAGGGGGGCAGATTTGCTTGCAGTTCGCAAGCTGAGATCGGCTTCTTGGCTATGTCAGGCGCGCGTTCTGTCTTGCTAGCCTGAATCAGTAACGTATTATTCTTCAAGCGTCGCGCGCGCCTCGGTTTGATCCAGGTCATCGCAGTCCATCGTCCTCACATCGTCCTCCACCGCAACAGAATAGTGTCCCGTTGGTGCCACAGGAGGAAACTGGAACCACAGGCCTAAATGAATACCCGCGATCGGAATGACTGCTTCAGCGCCCGGTTGTATTGTTGGCTACTGGCATGTGGACTGAGCAGGGAACGCTCGCGTTGAGCGGCAGTTGATGCTAAGCGCGTCCTTCCGGCACGCCATGCGGAGAGAGGTCAACAAGTCCATGGAAAGACAATCGGCTTCGGATCAGCCGGGGCAGCGGGGCATGGGCCACGTCCTTGTCTTGTGCAGTAACCCGGCCATGCGTATCAACCTGGTCGACTCGCTGAAGGGCATCGGCTATCAGGTGACGCAGACGACCCAGTCGGCTCAGACGCTCGTCCAATTGACGGACGTTCCATATGATGTCCTTGTCCTGAGTCTGGACTCCGTTCAGTCAGAAGTGGTTTCGTTCATGCAGGCGGTCAAGAAGCTTCAACCATCGCTTCAACTCGTCCTGTTGACTGCCAGCCCATCCCTGCGTACCGCGATTGCCGCCGTTCGCATCGGGGCCGCTGACTACCTGGTGACTCCTGTTGAAACATCTGTCATCGTGGACGCGGTCCAGCGTTCGCTGAGAACGCTGGCCGCCACGCGAAGTCCCGACGTTTCGGTCGCCCGAAACCTTGACATGTTGTCGTCGGACGGGAGTAACGGATCGTATTACGGCGGCACGGAAGCGCCTCCGGTGATTGCCATCCCTCCGGTACAGCTGGACTGCAATTACCGGAAAGCGATCCTGTACGACGATCCGGCACGGACCATCGACCTGAGCAGGGGCGAAACGGCTATTCTGGCAAGCTTGATGGCTTTGCATGACCAGCCGATCCGGCCAGAGCAGATCGCCCGGGCAGCATGGAAGTATAACCTCGATCCGTTCGAGGCCGGCGAACTGGTGCGGCCGTATATCTTCCGTCTGCGTCGCAAACTAGAAGAGCACCCGGAAGTGCCGACCATCATCCTGACGGTACGGGGAAGCGGCTATCTGTTTGCGTCGACCCAGGACCACCCGTCCTGATAAAGACGGCACGTTCAAAACGAACGTTCGTAGCGTGAAAATGTAACGTCTGGGTCGTTTTGCTTCGCTATAATGATCCAATAACCAGGAAGCCAGACATCGTGCTGTTTGGCTTGCCCGTTCTGTCAGTACCACCGCCTCCATCGCCCCATACTCAGAGCAAGTCACACAGCTGGCACCGCACCCGATCTGTGCTCCAAGCGGTACTGAACGCGCCTGTCCTTTCAGGCACAGGGAGAATACCGTGTCGGAGAACGTATTCTTTGGTCGCAAGACGCTTGAATTCGTGAACGGGAAAGCGACGTTGAAGCAAGTCACTGTCACTGAAAAGAGCCTGCCCGGAGAGGACGAGGACGCCTTCGTCCAACGAATCTTGGAGAAGTACCCTGAGCGTGCCGGCACGATTCAGATCGTCTTCAAGAACCGGATGCCTGACTACGCCATCATCACGTTCGATTAGCAGCGCCGCCTTCGGTTTCCGGACGTAAACAACTCATCGCCGCCTCGACCACTACGTGCGAGGTTTGACAATTCAACAGGCCAGATGCAAATACTGCGCGGCCCTTCTCGCTGGAATCATCCAGCCGGAAGTGGCCGCGTTTTCGTTTGTAGTTGAATGGAATGTGGATGTGATGAGCACGTCGAAAAAGTGGTACGCGCTTTACACCAAACCGAACCTGGAAACCCGGGTCGCCCACCTGCTCGCCGAGCAGGATATCGAGACCTACCTGCCACAACTGCGGAGCCGGAAAGGATCGGCCGCGTCGCGTCCTACCCCGTTTTTTCCATGCTACCTGTTTGCCCATATGGACCTCGAAGCGACGCCTGCTTCCTGCTGGCAGTGGACGCCGGGATTGCGTGCAGTTGTTGCCTTCGACGGTTTGCCCGCAGTCGTGCCGGAGCCGGTGATCGAACTCCTGCGCGCGCGGCTGGTCGAAGCGGAAAATGCGTATCGATCGAACCGCAGCGGCTTCCAGCCTGGTGATGCGGTTCGCGTCACCCACGGGCCGTTGGTCGACCTGGTCGGCCTGTTCGAGCGCGAGACAACCTCATCAGAGCGCGTCTGCGTGCTGCTGAACTACCTGGGTCGGGCCTTTCGGGTCTACCTGAGTGCGGCCGACCTGGAGAAGACCGGCCCTCCCACGGCGGAAGAACCTCGTCGCCGGCGACGCAAGCGCGGCCGTGGTCGCCCGGTCTTGCTGCCGTCGATGCCGCGAGTCTGAGTTCCCCATCGTTGTCTGGGCCCAGTGCCGGCCCGGAATCCAAACAACAGGCGTGTTCGGTTGTAGCCTCTGCTCCCGAGCGTCCGTCATTCACAAGTCCGCTTCTCGGAACCCGGTCGTTCCGGGGCGGAGCACGTCTCTTTCTCGCTGCGTGACCTCCCGACCAACTCATGCGAGTTCCGCCCGCCGCTTCTCGTCACGCCCCGTAGGTATCCGTTCCCGATCTTCCTGTGGCCAGGCCGTGTTGCCTCGGCTCGCCGGCCCAGGCTAAGGATCGGCCGGGCTGCATCGCATGTACCTCGCAGAATCAGGAGCGAACTGTGTACGCAATACTAGAAGACCCAGTACGAACCAAGCCAGGCAATGACCCGGGAGGCCCGTTCGAACAGGACTCGGAGGAGAGTGTAATGGAAGGATACTTTGCCCATCCGACCGCAGACATATCTCCCAACGCGACGATCGGCGCGGGTACCCGCATCTGGCATCAGGCACAGGTGCGCGAGGGGGCCCGCATCGGCAGCGAGTGCAATATCGGCAAAGGAGTCTACATTGATGTCGATGTCGTCATTGGCAACCGGGTAAAGATACAGAACTACGTCTCTGTCTATCACGGCGTAACGATCGAGGACGGCGTCTTTCTTGGACCCTACGTTTGCCTGACCAACGACAAGCGGCCGCGCTCGATCACGCCCGAGGGGGATTTGAAGAGCGACGATGACTGGGAGGTAGGGCTGACCCGTGTCCGTTACGGTGCTTCACTCGGCGCGGGGGTCATCGTCTTACCCGGCATCACGGTCGGCCGCTTTGCATTGATCGGGGCCGGTGCGCTGGTGACAAAAGACACGCCCAGTTTTGGCCTGGTCGTCGGGGTCCCCGGCGAACTCGTCGGCTACGTCTGTCAGTGCGGCCGCCAGTTGACGCGCGACAAAGACGGCGCCTGGTTCTGTCCGGCCTGCCTGACCGGCTATGAGTTGCAGGAGGTGAACTCATGATCTCAATCGTCAAACCCTATCTTCGGAAAGAGGAACAGGACGCTGTTCTTGCGGTGCTTGAGTCGGGGCAGATCGCTCAGGGAGCGCGCGTGGCCGAGTTTGAAGACCGGTTCGCCGCCTTCTGCGGCGTTCGCCATGCCGTTGCCGTTTCGTCGGGAACGACGGCCCTCTGGCTGGCCCTTCTGGCCCACGGCATCGGTCCCGGCGACGAGGTCATCACGACGCCCTTCAGCTTCATCGCCACGGGCAACGCCGTGCTCTATACCGGCGCGCGTCCCGTGTTTGTCGACATTGACCCGTGGACTTTCAACCTTGACCCGGAAGGGATTGAGAGCGCCATCACGCCTCGGACCCGGGCCATTCTGCCGGTGCATTTGTATGGGCTTCCCTGCGACATGGAGCGGATCATGGACATCGCCGGGCGGCACGGGTTGGCAATCATTGAGGACGCAGCCCAGGCGCACGGCGCGGCCGTCAGGGGCCGTCCTGTCGGCAGCTTCGGGACGGGCTGCTTCTCCTTCTATGCCACGAAGAACATGACGACCGGAGAAGGGGGCATGGTGACGACGAATGACGACGCAGTCGCGGACCAGGTGCGAATGCTGCGCGCGCACGGGATGCGTCGCCGCTATTACCACGAGCAGATCGGCTACAACTGCCGCATGACCGACATTCAGGCGGCCATCGGGCTCGTCCAGCTGACCCGACTGCCGGAACTGACCGCGCGCCGGCAGGCCAATGCCGACTTCCTGTGCCGGGCCCTGGCTGGCGTCGCTGCGGTGATACCGCCGCACATACCCACGGGCCGCACACACGTATTCCACCAGTTCACGCTGCGGGTCCAGCACGGCCGGGACGAGCTTCGGGCGCGGCTGACGGAAGCTGGCATCGGCAGCGAAGTCTACTACCCCGTGCCGATTCCCTCACAAGAGGTCTACCGGCACCTCGGCCTGAGCGCGCACGTGCCCATCGCCGAGGCCGCCGGTCAAGAGGTCGTCTCCTTGCCGGTCCACCCGTCGTTGTCGCCGTCAGAGCTTGAGCAGATCGCCTGTGCGGTGGCCGAAGCGGCCGCGGGGCTGGCGCCGGCCTTTCTTGGTGGCGTCGCTATCGCCTTTGAAGCGATCACGAACGCCGTGCCCGTCTCGGCTGATTAGGCGGGCGGACCCAAACTTCTGGCAGCCCGCGGGGGTGCCAGCCATCCGACAATGAGAGGATAGCCATGCGTGCAGCAGTCATCGGCGTGGGATCTATGGGGATGAACCACGTCCGCGTATACGGTGAATTGAACGAAGTCGAGCTCGTAGGGGTGGCCGACGCCAATCCTGAACAGGCGGAACGGGTCAGCCTCCGCGCCGGCGTGAAGGGCTATACCAGCGTGGAAGCCCTGCTCGACCAGCAACGTCCCGACCTGGTCTCGATCGTCGTGCCGACGAGCGAGCACCTCCGCGTCGCCCGCCTGGCCATCGAGCGCGGGATCAGCGTCCTGGTGGAGAAGCCCATTGCCGCCACCCTGGAAGAAGCGCGGGAGATGATCCGGCTGGCCGAGACTCACGAGGTGATCTTGACCGTGGGCCATATCGAGCGTTTCAACCCGGCAATCATCGAACTGAAGCGCCGCCTCGACCGGGGCGAACTCGGCCGCATCTTCGAGATTCATGCCCGGCGTTTGGGCCCGTTTCCGCCGCGCATCCAGGACGTCGGCGTCATCGTCGACCTGGCGACCCACGACCTTGACGTCATCCACAAGCTGGTCGACGCACCCGCCGAGCGGGTCTATGCCGAGACCGACCGTCGGATCCACGCCGCCCATGAAGACATGGTGATGGGCCTGATCAAGTTCAGCAACGGCGTGCTGGCCATCATCAATATCAACTGGCTGACGCCAACCAAGATCCGCGAATTGATTGTCACCGGAGAGCGCGGCATGTTCGTCGCCAGCTACCTGACGCAAGAATTGCGCTATTACCAGAATCTCCAGCTGAACAATCCGGCAACGGGGGCGGTGCTTGTCGGGGTGAGCGAAGGGGACATGATCAACTATCACATCGAACGGCGCGAACCATTGAAGGAGGAATTGCGGGCCTTCGTTGGGGCCGTCAGCCGTCGGGAACCGCCGGTCGTGTCCGCCTGGGATGGACTGGCGGCTCTGGGGCTTGCCGCCAGGCTGATCGAATCGAGCGAAAAGCAACAGGCGCTCATCCTGACGCACCCGGTCCAGTCTGCGCTGCCGGCCAACGGCGCCGATCGCCAGGGAACCGCTGACCGAAACTCCATCGATCCGCTCCCGCTCATCGACGCGCTTGGCTACGGACGAGCGGCAGCAGCCCCTGTCACCTAGGTTTGTGATCCGGTCGGCGGCGCGGCCGACCAGGGAGAATAGTCCGATGACCTCTGCTGAAGTCGAATCGAACCCCCTGACTCTGCCGGCGGTTGATCCCAAACTTAAGGGTTACCTGCTCGTGAAGCGCATCCTTGACGTGAGCCTGTGTCTGCTGACGCTGCCCTTCACCCTCCTGCTCGTGTGCGTGCTCGTGCCGCTCATAAGCCTCGACTCGCCCGGCTCGCCGTTCTTTGTCCAGGAACGTGTCGGAAAGGACGGCCGCCCCTTCCGTCTCTATAAGTTCCGGACGATGAGCGCCGGCTACGACGACAACCGTGACCGGGTCTACATGCAGTCGTTCGTGGCCGGCCAGGTGTCTGGCGGCCTCGCCGGCCAGGAGGCCATCAATAAGCCAATCCGCAGCCAGGACATCACACGGGTCGGGCGCGTCTTGCGGAAGACAAGCCTCGACGAATTGCCACAGATCCTCAACGTCCTGAAAGGTGACATGAGCCTCATCGGCCCGCGGCCGAATGTGCCCTGGGAAGTCGAATGCTACAAGGAGTGGCATCGCGAGCGGCTGGCGGTGCTGCCCGGGATCAGCGGCCTGGCTCAGGTCCACGGCCGCAGCTCGCTCACGTTTGACGAGATCGCCGCTTTCGATATTGCGTATGTGCGGTCGGTCTGTTTCCGCACCGACCTCTCGATCCTGCTCGCCACCGCGCGCATCGTCATCACACGAAAAGGGGCACTCTAGCCGGCGCGGAATCTGCACACGTTGCGGTAGCGCCCCACAAACCGCACGCTGGGAAACCGTCATGGAAGTCAAAGCATACTGGAGAATCCTGAAACGACGGTGGTGGTTGCTGGCCTTCAGCCTCATCATCGTCGTCGGTGCAACGTTCATACTGACCAGCCGCCAGAAGCCCGTCTACAAGAGCTCGGCCACATTCGTCATCCGTCCCCGGCTGGCGGCCGGGGCGGGTACGGAAGCGGAACGCAGCGACGACTTCGTGCGCGCGCTCGACATGGTCAGCCGCAGGGTCGAGATCAACACGACCTTTGCGGAGGTGGCAACCAGCCGTCTCATCAAGCAGCGCGCCGTCCAGGCACTTGGCCTGGAAGCGGATGAGCGACAGGGGCTTGACGTGAGTTCCCGCGTCATCGGCGGAACGAACGTGCTGGAGATCAACGTGGAGGGATACGATCCCGAGATCATCCAGGCCTTCGCCAACAAGGTTGGTGACGAGACGGTGGCTTATGTCAGCGGACTTTACGATGTGTTCGAACTGGAACCGCTCGACGAGGCCGGGTTACCCGCACGGCCGATCCGGCCGAACCTGATGATGAACCTGCTCATGGGCAGTGTCCTGGGGCTGGCGCTGGGCGCGTCACTGGTGTTCCTGCTGCGATATCTTGAGACCGCGGCCGTTGGGTCGGAGTCATTCAACATCGTCGACCGGGAAACCAGCGCCTACACCCGCTCCTACCTGCTGCACAGATTGTGGGGTGAGATCAGTCGCGCGAGGAGGACGAAACAACCCGTCTCGCTCGGCTTGCTGAGGGTCGACACGGGGCAAGAGGCCGACGGGCACCAACACAGTCATATCGAGGCAATGCAACTGGCGAAAACCGCCATCGCGCCCGTCCTGAGGGAAGAGGATGTGCTGGCGCGTTTCGACGCGGCCACGTTCGCCATCCTGCTGCCCGACACGGCGGTGGTCGAGGCCCAGACGGTGATGAAGAACGCGGTCGCCAGAGTGCGCTCGTTGCCTCAGGTGATGGGCGAACGCGGGCAGCCAGCGCCCCTGCGCGCGTCGATAGGGCTGGCTACCTACGACAACTACAATGGGGAGCCGGACGAGTTCCTGGAAGCGGCCGTGAAGGCGCTCGGCGTTTCCGGCACGGCATTCACCACGGCCGAGATCGCCCAGTCGCAGGGATTCGGGAACTACAGCGCCGAACCTTCTTCGCTCGAAGTCGCCCATGCCGGCAACGTGAAAGCCACCATGCGCTGGCCGCGCACCATGTCTCGCAAGGCCAACGGCGCCGTGGACCAGATGGCGTTGGAGGAGCTGGACCCACTTGGCTGAACGTGTCGAAGTTCAGGCTGCGACGCGGCCGATAGACGCCCTGGTCGCTGAAGAAGGGCCGGGCAACCAGTCCAATCACCACATCGCCTTTGTTGCCCGAGGTGGGGGGATCACCTTCGCTGGCAAGATGTTCCTGACCGGTGTCCGGGTCGTCACGGCCGTGGTGATGGCTCGGTTGCTGCAGGCCGATCAACTCGGTCTCTACAGCATGGCCCTCAGTATCACCAACATCGGTGTTGCGGTGGCCATCCTGGGGCTGGATGCGGCACTGGTGCGCTATGTGGCTGTGTTGGCCGCGCGGCGGGACGAGGAAGGACTCTGGGGTGCGCTGCAACTGGCGACCGGCGCCGGCATGGCCTTCAGCCTGCTGACTGGGACTTTGCTCTATGCGCTTGCATATCCCGCGGCCGAGTTCCTGTTCGGCGAGCCGAGTCTGGCGCCGTTGCTCCAACTAGCCGCCATCATTGTGCCGGTCCTGACGCTCAGCGAGCTGCTGGCGGGGGCCATTCGAGGCTTCAAGCGGATGGACTACGCCGCCCTGGCCCAGTTCGTTGCCCAGCCGGTCATACGCCTTGCGTTGATCGTTCTTCTGGCCGTCGGGGGATTGAGCGCCACCGAAGCCATCGTCACCTTTGGCTTGGCGGACCTGGCGGCGTCCCTGATCCTGTTCTATCTCCTGAACCGGTTGTTTCCGCTGCGACGTCCGCTCCGCCGGGCGCGATACGAGCCGCGCAATATCATGGCCTTTTCCGTACCGGTCTGGCTCTCGGACATGATGGTCAAGTTCCATGGCAATTTCCAGACGTTGATCCTGGGCTCGCTGGCGACAGTGGCGGGCGCGGGCATCTTCACCGTCGTCAGCCAGGTCACGATGATCAGCGGCCAGTTTTCTTCTTCGATCAACGTCTCGGCGAAGCCGGTCGTCGCTGAGTTGCACGATCGGGGCGACATGCGCGAGATGGGCCGGCTCTACCAGACGACGAACAAGTGGGCCTTGTTGGTCCAACTCCCGGTCTTCCTGGTGATGGTGCTTTATCCTGAGCAGATCTTGCTTGTCTTTGGCGAGAGCTTCCAGGACGGAGCCGCCGCGCTCATGATCCTGGCGCTGTCGGCCCTTGTCCTCGTGGGTACGGGCATGGGCGGCATTATTCTCGATATGACCGGGCACACGCGCTTGAAGTTGCTCAACTCGGTCACACGGCTGGCGACCTTCCTCACGCTGGACCTGCTGCTGATCCCAGGTTGGGGGGTTGTCGGCGCGGCCGTGGCCGCCCTCGTAGGAGAGACGCTTGTCAATGTCATGCGGCTGGGCGAGGTCTACTACCTGTTCAGGCTGCTGCCGTACAACCGCGGCTTCCTCCGGCTGGCCCCGGCGACGCTGCTGGCCCTCGGAGCCGCGCTGGCGGCCGGGATGGTCTGGCCCCCGGATGCCAGCCTGGCATACACGGTCATCAACGGTGCGATCCTGCTTGCGGTCTACGCCGCACTGGCACTCCAATTTGGTTTCTCGAGTGAGGAACGGGCCCTGATCGATATGGCCCGCCGCCGGGCTCGCTCGGGCAAGGGCCGCGGCCTCAAGGAGACACCTGCCGCATGACGGCTGAGCCCATCTTCATCGGCGGCCCTGATCGGTGCGGCAAGACCAGCCTGCGGGCCTGCCTCGTCTCCCACCCGAATGTCTCGATCCCGGCCGTCGGCTCCAACATGTGGACCTATTTCTACGGCCAATATGGCGACCTGGCACAGGATGAAAACCTGGAGCGATGCCTCGCGGCGCTCATGCAATACAAGCATGTCCGATGCCTCCAGCCTGACCTGGAGCGACTGCGCCGCGAGTTCGCAGCGGGACCGCGGCGCTACGGTCGTCTCTTCGGACTGATCCACGAGCATCATGCCGAGCGAGAAGGGAAGCCGCGCTGGGGTGACCAGACGGGACTGATCGAACGCTACGCGGATGTCATCTTTGACGAGTTCCCGAAGGCGAAGATGATCCACATGGTCCGCGACCCGCGTGACCGCTACCATGCCTCGCTCGAGTTGTGGCCGTCCGGTCGCGGCCGCGCCGGGGGAGCGACGGCCCGCTGGTTGTATTCGGTCCGCCTGGCGCGGCGCAATCGGGCAAAGTACCCGGACCATTACCTTATCGTCCAGTTCGAGGAACTGGTTCGACGGCCTGAACCCACGCTGCGAGACGTGTGCGCCTTTCTGGGCGAGACATTCTACCCGGCCATGGTGTCGATGGACGGCGCGCCCGACTATCGCGAGAAGCGCAGCGCCGGGCGCGACGTCCCCCCCGGCCAGAGCCCGCTTTCGGAAGATTTCATCGGTCGCTACCGGGGCTCGATCCCGGAGGGCGAGATCGCCTTCATGCAGAAGATGGCGGCGACGGAGATGGCAGAATTCGGGTACGCGCCCGATGACTTGAGCCTGTCGGCCGGGGCACGCCTGCGCCTGGCCGTGGCCGACTACCCGTTGAACGTCGTCCGCCTGGCTGCGTGGCGCTCGATCGAGACGTTGCAGCACCGAATGCCGGCTCGTTTCGGCCGCCGGCCCGACGCCCGCCTGGTGCTCAATGGCCAGTGACCGCGAAGCCAACGGCCCGATCTACATCGGCGGACTGGAGCGCTCCGGCAAGACCTACATGCGGCTGATGCTGGCCGCACATCCGGACCTGTTCTTTAGCAAGCGAACGAACCTCTGGACCCACTACTATGGCCGCTTTGGCGATCTGGCGGTCCCCGCGAACCTGGACCGCTGCCTTGCGGCGCTGCTGTCAAGCAAGCATGTCCGCGCCCTGCAGCCGGACGCGGATCGCCTGCGCTTGGAATTGGGCGCCGGACCGGCAAGCGATGAGCGCCTGTTCGGGTTGCTCCACAGCCATCAGGCGGAGCGACTGGGCAAGACGCGCTGGGGCGATCAAACCGAGGGCATCGAGATATACGCGGGACGGATATTGGCCGCAGACCCGGGTGCGTCACTCATTCACATGATCCGCGACCCGCGCGACCGTTACGAAGCGCTTCGGGCCCGAGGGCGAGGCGGCCGGGCGGCCGGCCTGCGACAGTCAACAACGCGCTGGCTGCACTCGGCGCGGCTGGCCCAGCAGCAGGTGAGGGAATATCCGGGACGCTACAGGGTCGTGCGTTACGAGACGCTGGTATCGAAACCCTGGGAGACACTGTGTGAAGTGTGTGACTTCCTCGGCCTGGAACCCTCGGCCGACATGTTGGCGATGGGGCACGTGCAGCGCTTCGCCTACGATGGGGCGGTATGTCCGCTTTCTACGGCGTACGTCGGCCGCTTTCGCGGCAGCCTGCCGGACTGGGCCATAGACCACATCCAGGAAACGGCCGGGATGCTGATGGCCGATTTCCACTACCAGCCGGAGCCGGTGCGGCTGTCCTGGTTTCACCGGGTTCGGGGGCGGGCGGCCGCGGCGCTGGCCTAGGCGGCCGCCGCGGATCAAGGAGCGAACCCCATGGGCGATGGCCCGATCTTCATCGGGGGTCTCAGCTATTCCGGCAAAACGCAACTCCGGCTGATGCTGAACGCCCATCCCGATATCGTCATCACCCGGCGCACTGCCATGTGGCCGCGCTACTACGACCGCTTCGGCGACCTGGAAAGGGACGGAAACCTGGCCGCCGCGCTCGATGCCATGTTCGCCGACGCCCATGTCCGGTCGCTGAATCCGGACAGGCGGCGCATCGAGCGCGAGTTCATGACCGGCCCGCGGACCTACGCCCGGCTTTTCGGCCTGTTCCACGCCCACAACGCCGAAGCGCGTGGCAAACGACGATGGGGCGACCAGCTTGGTCGGGTTGAGCAGTACGCCGTGCCAATCTTCGGCGGCTTTCCTGAGGCGCGTCTCATCCACATGGTGCGCGATCCGCGCGAGCGCTACGCTGTCGTGCGCGTTTCGTCCCGGAGCCGGCGTGGCAAGCCAGGGTGGGAGACGGCCCAGTGGTTGGACTCGGCCAGGTTGGCCCGGCGCAATGCTCAGCGATTCCCCGGACGCACGCTGACCGTGCGCTATGAAGACCTGGCTTCTGATCCCGAACGGACCTTACGCGCCGTGTGTGCTTTTCTTGGCGAGACATTCCGGCCTTCGATGCTCCCAACCGCGGTTGAGGAGTCGATCGGTGGGAGGTTGTGGCGGGCAAGTCCTGCTCCTCTGGGCGCGCGCGAGACGGCTTACATCGAACAGCACGCCGCGGGCGAACTATCCGCCTTTGGCTACTGCCTGTTGCGGCCGTCCCTTTCACCACGCGAGCGGCTCCTGTCCACTGTGATCGATGCGCCACTCAACGCGGGCGGCGCACTGGCCTGGCGTCTGTCCGGTGCGGGGACCAGCCCTCGACCTGAAGCGTCCCATCCCGGCCCCGCTTCTCTCAAACCCTCGGAGTCCGTGTATGAACAATGATCCGATCTACATCGCCGGCCTCGAACGGAGCGGTACGAGTCTGATCTACGCCCTGCTCGGCTCCCACCCGTCTATTGCCATGACGCGGAGGACCAACCTGTGGACGCACTTCTACGGGCAGTATGGTGACCTGAGCAGCCCCGAGAACTTCGAACGCTGTCTGGCGATGATGCTACGTTACAAGCGCGTCATCCGCCTGCAGCCCGACCCTGAACGCCTGCGGCGCGAATTCATTCAGGGCGAGCCGACGTATGCGAGGCTCTTCTGGTTACTGGAGAGTCACTACGCCGAGCGCCTCGGCAAGCCCCGTTGGGGTGACAAGTCGCTCAATACCGAGCGATATGCCGACCCTATCTTCGACGCCTATCCGCGCGCGCGGATGATTCACATGATCCGCGATCCGCGTGACCGTTATGCCTCTGCATACAAGCGGTGGGGCGTCAGCCGCGGGGGTGTCGGCGCCGGCGCGGCCGCCTGGCTGTGGTCATACCGGCTGGCCACGCGCAACCAGCTGCGCTATCCGGGGAATTACCTGATCCTGCGCTACGAGACGCTGGTCTTCCAGCCAGAGGAGACGTTGCGCGATGTTTGCGCTTTCATCGGCGAAGCCTACAGCCCGGCGATGCTCACGATGCAGGGCGACCAGCGCTTCCGCGAGGGTGGCGGCAATAGCTCCTATGAGCGCGTGGAGCCCGGCCACATCTCGACCGGCTCAGTCGGCCGCTTCCGGAGTGTCATGTCGCCGCGACAGATCGCCTGCATGGAGCGAGCCTTGGGGCCGGAGATGGGCCGTTGCGGCTACGTGCTCGACAACGTGTCCCTGACCGGGGCCGAACGCCTCCTTTTCTCGATCGTCGACGTTCCATGGAATTCGGCGCGGGCCGCGGCCTGGCGGGCGCACGAGGCGCTGCTTGACCGCACCGGCCGGCCGGTGCCCTCTTACCGGATCGTGCCCGCTTCCGGCACGGCCGCGCCACAGGCATAATGCGTAACAGACTGCTGCCCGGACGCCTCTATCCGGTCGCGTTGGTCGACCGATTATCCCCTGGCACGATCTCGGCCCGGCAATGGGCGCGCGTGCTGACGCTCGCGGCCGGGCTTATCCTCGGGCTCGCGGCGGCGTATCTGGCCGTCAGTGGATGGCAGCCCATCGCCGTCGTGATCATCTTCGCCCTGCCGGCGCTGCTATTAGTCCACCGCCACCCGTTCCTGACCGTTCTGGTCTGGCTGACGTTGATGCCGTTCCTCCTGCACACCGACACCGTTGCGGAACGGTATGTCTATTGGGGAGTCCACCGGCTGCTGCCGCCGCTGACGATCATCATGATCGTCGCCGGATCAGCGCTACACATTCAACCGCGCCGCCTGCCGCGACTCAATCTTGCCGAACTGGCGATGGCGGGCTATGTCCTGGTGTCGTTCGTTTCGATCTACCTGCTGAGCCACAGCCCGGTGGCGACGGCTATCCTTTTCTATGACCGGATCGTTGTCGCCATGTGCCTGTACTTCATCGTCAGGCTTGCCGAGCCGGCTGATCGAGACCTGCGCGGCCTCATCCCCGTGGCCGTGTTCATCGTCCTGACACAGGCGGCCGTAGGCATCGCTGCCTGGTTTGCGCCGGGTCTTGTGCCCGGGGAGTGGATGGAAAACGCCGGCGAGCGGACCGTTGGTACCCTCGTCAACGCGGCCATTTATACGATCGCGCTTCTCTTCGCCGGGCTGATCCTCTTGCATGCCGGGCTGCGTTCCGACAGGCCCGGCTTGCGACGGCTGTATGTCTTCTGCTTTCTGCTGGCCGGTTATTGCACGTTTCTTTCCTTCTCGCGCGCCAGCTGGATAGGCGGCCTGCTGATAGCGGCCGCCCTGGTGCTGGTCTATCCGCGCTTCATGCTCAAGCTGGCGGCCATCACCATCCCGCTTGTCCTCCTGGGAAGCGCCGTCCTGACCTCCCAGATCGAATGGGCCAGGGAACGGCTCACCTCCGACGAAGCGGAGAACTCGGCCCTCAGCCGGCTGCCGATCATGGTCGGCGCCTACAACATGTTCCTGGAGAAACCCTTCTTCGGCTGGGGATATGGCAACTTCGACTACTACGACCGCAGCTTCTATGACCGGCTGCTCGACATGGCTCACGACAACAAGGACCATGCCTCACACAACTACTTCCTCAGCATCCTGGCCGAGCAAGGGGCGATCGGCCTGTTGCTCTATATGGCTCCGACAGTGTTCTGGCTGGTGCTGACGGCCCAACGATGGAGGGCATTACCCGCCAATGGCTTCAGGGGCCGCAAGCTGGTGATCATGCTCTGGCTGCTCATCCTGTTCCACATCGTCGTCAGCAACTTCATCAACATGATCGTTGTCTACGGCCTGGGGATCTGGTGGATTTCCCTCGGGCTGATCGGCACCATCATCTCAAGCGTGCGCCAGCCGGCCGCTGTTCGCGGGGCGCAGCGGGCGGGGACCGTTCCAGCCTGGCGGCTTTCTGAGCGGGGAGTGCTCCGGTGACCGCGTCGCTGGAACGGCTGTGGGTCTCGGTGTTCGACGCCGGCATGACGCGGCGGCTGACCAACGGCGGCGGGCGTCGCCTGACTCGCAGCCGACCATACCAGACCGCGCTCATGGCCGGCCGCTTTGCGGCGTCCAGAGCGGGCGCGTGGCGGGCCGCCGCCGACTTTGACAGCGTCGAAGCGTTTTGCTTCTTCATCGGGCACAACAAGAGCGGAACAAGCCTGGTCGGTTCCCTGCTGGACGCCCACCGGCAGGCGGTCGTCGCGGACGATGTCGATGCGCTGGGGCTGGTGGCGGCCGGCTTTGACCGGGCGCAGGTTTGCTACTGGCTTGCCCGGGCCGCGCGGCGCGATTACCTGAAAGGACGGGTGACCGCCCGGCGTGTCGCGGCTTACTCCTACCTGGTGCCCGGCCAGTGGCAGGGGCGCTACGAAACACCCCTTGTCATCGGCGACAGCGCTTCCGGCGTGACGACGCGCCGGCTTGCGGCCGACACGACCCTGCTGCCGCGCCTGAGGACGATCGCCGGAACGGCGAGGGTGCGGTTTCTGCTCGTCATTCGCAACCCGTTTGACCCTATCGCCTACATCATGGTCCGCGGCGGCCGCAGCTTCGACAACGCGGCCGACCACTACTTCGCCAACTGCGCGGCCGTCCTCGACCTTCGGCAGCAGCTGGCTGATGACCTGCTGCCCGTCCACTACGAGACATTCGTCGACCAACCGCGCGGCGGACTGGCGCGGGTATGCGACTTCCTGGGGCTTGATGCCGCTCCCGACTATCTGGATGCCTGTGCCAGCATCGTCGCCCCGGCTCCCCACCGCAGTCGGGACCTCGTCCGGTGGGAACCGGGTTGGATAGAAACAGTGACGGATCGCATGAGAGGCTTCGATTTCCTGGAGGGATACCGCTTTGACGGGTAATCCGGCGATGAGGGGTCGCATCGCCCCATCGGCGCCGGTGAGCCGCGCCGGGGACGCCGCGGCCGACCGCGTTCCGCTGGCGACGACGGCCGCCTTCTTTGACGCGCTCAACCGTGACGGCATCCGCTACTGCCACTGGAAGAGCAACCTTCGCCTATCCTGGGGGCTGGCCGGCCGGACGGACCTGGATGTGCTGGTCGACCCGCGCCACGCCCGGCGCCTTCAGGATGAGCGCCTCCGGTTCCGGATCGTCGCCGCTGTCGCCCCGGCGGGCAAGCGCTACCCGTCCATCGAGGACTGCGTCGGCTTCGATCCTGCCTCGGGAAAGCTCTTCCATCTGCACGTTCACTACCGGCTGATCCTGGGCGAGCAGTTCGTCAAGAACTACCGGCTGCCCCTGGAGGAAGCCTATCTCGACGGGGCCGTGGAGCGCCTCGGGGTCATGGTCCCCGCCCCGGAACTGGAACTGCTGGTCCTGTCGCTACGCGCCCTGTTGAAGTACCGCGACCGTGACGCGGTTAAGGACATGCTGGGCATTCGCTCGCCCGGCCTGCCGGCCCACATACTCGACGAGGTCGACTGGTTGCTGGACCAAACCACGCCGGAGGACGTACGCGCAGTCGCCGAACGGCGATTGCCCGAAGTCAAGGACCTCGTCATCCCGTTTCTGGCCGCCGCCGCTGGGCCGCGCGACGGCGGCCGGCTTCTTCATCTCCGCGGGCGTGCCCGGGCTGCTCTGCGTGTCTACCGCCGCGATAGCCGGCCCGTGGCCGTCCTGCGATACCTGCGCGAGTCGGTGCGGCGGCGCAAGCGTCTACGCTTTGGCCCTCCGCGCCGGATGGCGCTGACCACCGGGTTGGCGGTCGCCTTCGTCGGCGCGGACGGCGCGGGCAAGACCACACTGACCAACGAGTTGGCCGGCTGGCTGGGTGGTCTGCTTGAGACCCGGCGCTATTACCAGGGCAGCAAGGAACCGTCCCCGGCGAGCAACTGGCTGTACACGGCTTTTCGGGCGGGCAGGCGGGCGCACCGGGCAGTGGCCGCCCGGCTTGGTGAACAGAGCCTCCTGGCGCGGCCGCTGGCTGTCGCCCGTGATGCGTGTCTCCACGCCCACTACCTGTCCACTGCGCTGGACCGCTATCGGAGGAACCGTGCCGGCCGGCGGGCGAAAGCCGAGGGCGCGGTCGTCATCTATGACCGCTTCCCTTTGACTGCGGCGCTCGACGGCCCGCAGATCGCGGCTGCCGGCGGAAAGCCGGCCGGGCTGTTCGCCAGGTTGGAGGCGTCGCTCTACCGTCGCTTCGCTCCGCCTGACCTGCTGGTCATCCTGCGGGTCGATCCTGAGACATCGATGACGCGCAAGCCCGACCACCGCCGGGAAGTTGTTGAATCGAAAGCGCGCTTCCTGGATCGGTTGATCGCCTGCCCGGAACAGGGACCAACGTCACGGCTGGTCGTCGTCGACGCCAACCGGCCCTATGCCGAGGTGCTCGACCAGGCGCGCCGGGCGGTCTGGGACGCTGTGTCAGCCTGAGGCCATGATCGTCGAATTCATCGGCACACCCGGGGCGGGCAAGACCACTCTCATGCAGACCGCGGTCGATTGCCTGGCACTGCAAGGCATCGTCGCGTTGCCGGTGGTTGAGGCAGCGCGCCCGCTGGCGGCGCGGTCATTTGCCGGTCAGGCCATCAACCGATTGGCGCCACCGGCGCTACGCGGGCCGCTCCTGTGGCAGACCTTCTACCACCTGAGCAAGGCGAGCCGGCTGCTCTTCTTCGCCCGGCACCGCGAGCTGGTCTGGTCGGTGTGGCGTTTCCAACGGTCCCGGCCCATCGGCCGTGCGGATCGCGCCCACGTCTTGCACTGGTTCTACCACCAGACCGGCGTCTATGAGTTTCTGCGCCATCAGTTGAGCCCGAACGAGGCGCTGCTGTTCGACGAGGGCTTCATCCATCGCGTCGTCCAGCTGTTCGCCTCGGAGAATGAGACCGTCGACCCGGACCGCGTGCGCGCGTATGTGGACCTGCTCCCGCGTCCGGACCTGCTCATCTACCCGCGAGCCCCGAGGGACGTCTGCGAGCGCCGGATCTATGCGCGCGGCCTGTGGGAGCGCTTTCAGAACAAGACCAGGGACGAGACGTCGCGCTTTATGGCCCAGGCGGAAACCGCTGTCGCCCTGGCCGCTCGCCGGGCCCGCGAGCGCGGGTGGACCGTCATCGAAGTAGATAACGGACAGGACGACCCCGCACCGGCGCGCGCTGCCCTTCGGAGTGCCCTGTCAGCGATCGCCCGTGAGACGCGACCGGAACCCATCGACCTTGCCCAATCGGTCTGGTGAACCCGAAATGACCTTGTTGAGCGACACGCCCATCCTCTACGTGCCGCGGCCGAGCCGGCTGACGGCCCTCGTCCGTTCCCGTTTTCGCTCGCCCGACATCGACCGGGCGACGGTCAGCCGCATCCTGGCTGCTGACTACAACCTGGAACTGACCGGCCCGCCGGATAACCTGCCCAATACGCGCCGCAACCGAAACTTGATCGTGGAAACCCGTGCCGGGCGCATGGTCCTCAAGCATTACCGGGCTGATTGGCGGCCGGAGACGATCGACTTCGAGCACTCTATCCTCACCCGGCTGGCGGAGATCGACTGCCCGGCGCCGCGCCTTGTCCCGGCGGCCGACGGGCGGACGTGGGTGACGCGAGACGGAGGGCGCTACACGCTCTTCCGTTTCATAGACGGGATCAATTACTCGTCCAGCTTTCTCCTGCGGCCGCAGCGCCTGCAGCTGACGGCTTTACTGGGTGCGATCCTGGCCGGGCTGCACGTGCGGCTGGCCGGCTTCGTGCCTGCCGGTCGCCACCACCTCGGTTTTATGGGTTACGACGCGCCCCGCCAGCGTGACATGGCCTGGCACCGGGCCATGGTGGCGGAATTGACTGCCCGCTCGGCCGGCCTGGCCGATGAAGCGGCCGCCCAACAAGCGGCATGGCTCGTCGGCCGCCGGGAGGCGATGCTGGACGAGATGGCTTTCCTCGATGACGTCCTCTCGAGTGCTTCGTTGCCGCGGGTCATCATTCATGGGGACTACGGGTTGCACAACCTGGTCGTGCAGAGCCTGAACCGGGCCACGCCGGTCGACTTTGAACTTGCCCGACTTGAGTGGCGGTTAAGCGATCTGGCGTCGTGTCTGTCCAAGATGAGAACAGACGTCGGGACCTACGACTTTGAAAGTATGTATTGTTTCATGCGCGCCTACCGGGCCGTATTTCCAATCAGTGCAGAGGAGTGGCGGTACTTCCCCGACGTTCTGAAGTTTTATCGGTTGATGGGCGCGATCCAGTATTGGAAGTCCTATTTCGAGACGAATGGCCCGGCCCGAAAGCTGGCCGCGGCCCGAGATGCCCTGGAGCAGTCCTCCTGGGCCAGGGAATATCCACGTGAAGTCAGAGAACTGGGCGAAGGTTGACCCCTCGCGCAACCCGCGGGTGTTGCAGGTGGTCAGCAATCTCGACGTCGGCGGCGCGCAGGAAGTGGTGCGGACGCTGGCAGAGTACCTGGCGGCCGCCGGCTGTCACGTAGTCGTGGCGACCCTGCGCGACGGTCCCCTTCGCCCGGCGATCGAGCGCGCCGGGGTGCCGGTCGCCATCCTGCCCGACCGGCGACATAGCGTCGTCGCCCTGCCGGCGTACGCGGCCGAACTGGCGCGCCTGCGCGCCGGGCTTCTATCGCTGGTCTACGAGTACAAGATCAACGTCGTACAGACTCATCTGCTTCGCAGCCTTGACTTTCTCGTCGCATCGCTGAAGTCGAGCGCGCACGTGCAGGTCTACTGGACGTTCCATAATGCCCACTTCGACCTGCGGCCGGACCATCTCCGAGAACATCACTGGCTGCTGGGGCCCAAACGGCGGGCTCACCACGTCCTCTATCGGCTTGGCGCGCGGCGTGTTGATGGGCTGATCGCCGTGGCCCCCGACGTCAAGGCTTCGATCCTGGCGACGATGCCGGGCATACCCCCCGGCCGGATCGCGGTGATCCCGAACGGCGTCGACACCCGCCGCTATCGGCGCGCTCCGGACAGGCCGGCCGTGCGTCGCGCGCTGGGACTGGCCGACAACGCCCGGCTGGTCGTCGTCGTGGCGACGCTGAAGGCGCAGAAGGGCCACCGCTACCTCATTGAGGCGGCTGCCCCCGTCATCCGACAGGCGCCCAACGTCCACTTTCTGTTCATCGGCGACGGCGAGTTGCGCTCCGCGCTAGCTGAGCAGGTGGAAGTTGCCGGCCTGGGGGGGCATGTCCACCTGCTCGGTACGCGGCACGACGTGGCTGAGCTGCTGGCCGCGGCCGATCTGTTTGCCCTGCCGTCCCTGTGGGAGGGCCTGGCGATGGCGCTGATCGAGGCCATGGCCGCGGGCTTGCCGGTCGTGGCCACGGATGTATCCGGCACGCGCGACGTCGTCGTCGATGGGGTCACAGGCTGCCTGGTGCCGCCGGGAGACGCCGACCGGCTGGCGCAGGCGCTGGTCACGATGCTGGCCGACCCCGTTCGCGCCGCAAGCATGGGGCGGGCCGGCCGGCGGCGGGTCGAGACCCATTTCAGCGCGGCCAGGCAGGCGGCCGAGCATCTGGCCCTCTACCGCCGGGTGTCGCCCGTCCCGACGCTATCTGCCACGACTCCCGGATGGACACCATGACCCACGGACCGATCTTCATCTGCGGGCCGGACCGTTCCGGCACGACACTCATCTACGCGCTGTTGGCCGCTCATCCCAATTTGGCCATGTCGCGCCGCAGCAACATGTGGCGCTACTTCTACGGCCAGTACGGCGACTTGAGCCGCCCGGAGAACTTCGAACGCTGCCTGCACGATGTGACCCATTACCACAAGATGCGTCACCTCCAGCCCGACGCCGAGCGTCTCCGCCGCGAATTCTGGCAGGGCACCCCGAGCTACGGCCGTCTGTTTGGCCTCTTGCACGCCCACGCCGCCGAGCGAGCGGGCAAGCCCCGCTGGGGCGACAAGTCGCTCCACACCGAGCGCTACGCCGATCGGGTCTTCGCCGAGTTTCCCGATGCGCGCGTGTTGCAGATGATGCGCGATCCGCGGGACCGCTATGCCTCGGCCCGCAAGCGCTTCAATCAAGACACGCCGAAGGTCGGCGCGTTCACGGCCCGTTGGCTGCTGGCCGCTCGAAACGGCCGGCGCAACCTCGAGCGCTACCCTGACAACTACCGCGTGGTGCGTTACGAGTCGCTGGCGACTGACCCGGAGAACACCCTGCGCGAGGTCTGCGACTTCATCGGCGAACCCTACGCGCCGCAGATGCTGTCCATGCAGGGCACAGACTACCGCAACAGCGGCGGCAACAGCTCCTTCGGTCCCATTGAGCCGGGTGTGATCTCAACCAGCTCCATCGGCCGCTTTCGAGCCGTCCTCACGCCGGGCGAGCTCGATTTCATCCAACGGTTCTGTAGCCGGGAGATGGCGCGATACGACTATCCGCCGGAAGACGTCCGGTTCGGACCCGGCGAGCAGCGGCGCTATCTGGTGCGGCTACTGCCCGTGCAACTGGCACGGATGCTTGGGTGGTGGGGCGTGACCGCCATCGAGACCCGGCGCGGCGCGCGGCCACCCGTTCGGCGCGCTCCCCAACTGACTCGGCAGGAGAGTGAAGACCATGAACCCTTTCGGGAAGTATCCCAACCGTGATCGATCAGGACTGCCGGCCGCCACGGCCGGCGCGCGCATGGCGCTCATCGCTGCGTTCAGTGTCTTGCTGTCCGGGTTTCTGTCCATGCCCGCCCGGACACAGGAGAACCAGGGTTACTGGCACGAGGCCCGCACCCTCACCGCTGAGGACCTCGGCGTCGAACGGGTGACGGGCGCGGCCTATGATACGACCACGGGTCTGTTTCATCTGCCGGGCATAGGGACCGTCGGCGTCGTGAACATGGCGGGTGATCTCGTGGAGGCGTATCGCATCGCCGGTCCGGCATTTTCGCAGGTCGCCTTTGCCAGTGGCCGCCTGTACCTGCTGGACCCGGCCGGGCAGGCGCTGACCAGCGTCCTGCGGCCCGGTAGCGGAGACGCCACAGCCGTGACCCCGACAGGCCGTCTCGATCTGGCGTGGTTGGCCCTGGGGGACATCAGGGGAATGGCAGGCGGCGATGACGTCCTGTTCATCCTAGACGCGTCCGCGCGAGAGGTGATCCAGGTCACGCCCGCAGACGCCGGGCTGACTGTCGTGGGGCGGACGCCGCTGCCGGGCGGGCAGGCGGCCTGGCGCGGCCTGGCTTATGACCCGGCCCGTTCCAGCCTCTACACGGTTGACGCCGGCACGGGGCGGATCTATGAACTGGCTCTTGATGGGACTGTCCTCGCCGTCCGCGACGTGACCGAGCCAGGCCTGGCCGATGTGGGGGGCCTGGTCATTGCGCCCAGCGGCGATCCGACCGATGACGTGGCAGTACAGAGTCTTTATGTCGCTACAGGGGCGGATGATGGCGGTGAACTCACCGAACTTGCCCTCGTTCGGCCTCTGCAACCCTCGGTTGCCCCGATGTCGCCGGCTGCGTTGAGCTTCCGCACGGTCGATACCTCTCTGTGGTCGCCCCCCAGCCCCGACCCGGCCGGCATCGACTACAGTCCCAGGCTCCGCCGGCTGCTCATCGGCGACAGCGAGGTTGAAGAGACGTCGATCTTCAGGGGCAAGAACCTTTTCCAATCCTCAACGGCCGGGACGCTGGCCGCCTCGTGTGATGTCACTCGCTACACCGAGGAGCCGGTCGGCGTCGCCGTGAACCCGGCCAACGGCACCGTCTATCTCGGCGATGACAATGCTGACGAGGTATTCGAAGTGCGGGTGGGCTCCGACGGCAGGCTGTGCACGGCCGACGATATCGTCCGCAGCTTCGATACGCGCGTCTTCAACAGCTTTGACCCCGAAGGACTCGCCTTCGGTGACGGGATGGTTTTTGTCTCGGACGGCGAGGGGGCCGAAGTTTACGCCATTCACCCCGGGGCCAACGGCCGCTTCGATGGCCTGCCCCCGACGGGAGATGATCGGGTACAAACCAGTTTCGATACCGCCTCGCTGGGTGTTCGTGACCCGGAAGGGATCGGCTATCACGCCTCGCGCAATTCGCTCTTCCTGGTCAGTCGCCTGGAACGACGCGTGCTCACGGAAGTCTCGCTGGCAGGGAGCGTACTAAACACGTTCGACATCGGCCCGCTTGACGCGGTCTTTCCGGCGGGTGTGGGTATCGGGCCCAGCAGCAGTGGCGCCGGACAGAGCATCTACATCGTTGACCGTGGCGTGGACAACGACGAGGACTCGAATGAAAACGACGGCCGGCTCTATGAGGTCATCCTGGGCGGCGACGAGCCGCCACCGCCTGCCGGGCCCCTCTACTTGTCCCGGGCGGCCGACGGCGCCCGCGCAGTGGGAAACCTGACCCAGACCGCCGATGAGGACATCCTCTATTTCGACGGCCAGGCGTGGACATTCCTGTTCGACGGCTCGGACGTCTTGCCGGCCAACCTGGATGTGGACGCCTTCACCTTCCTCGACGACCACTCGCTGCTGCTTTCGTTCGCACAGCCGGGCACGATCGCCGGCGTGGGCCTCATCGATGATTCCGACATCGTTCGCTTCGATGCCAGTGTGTTTGGCGCGAACACGGCTGGCTCCTTCAGCCTCTACTTCGACGGCAGCGACGTGGGTCTGACTGCAAACGGCGAGGATATTGATGCCCTCAGCCGGCTTGCCGACGGCCGGCTGGTCATCTCGACCCTTGGCGCCTTTGGCGTTACGGGCGTTGCCGGCCGCGGCGAAGACCTTCTGGCCTTTTCGCCGGGGGGCCTGGGCGCGAACACGAGCGGGACCTGGGCGCTGCACTTCGACGGTAGCGACGTCGGTATCACATCGCGCATGAACGTTGACGGTGCCAGCCTGAACGGCAACAGGCTCTACCTGACGACGGCCAATGCACTTTCAGTCGGGAGTCTCAGTGCGGCCGACGAGGATGTCGTCATCTGCAATTCGGTCGTCTACGGCGCAAACAGCCAGTGCAGCTTCTCGCCAACGCCGTACTTTGACGGCAGCGCCTGGCAACTCGCCTCTGACGACGTCGACGCCATTTTCGTCCCCTAGTCGCCCCGCTTGCGGGAGTCACAGCGCGAGAGCGGGATCCAATTCAGTCGGTCAACCGGCTTCATGTCCGCGCAAGCGGGCGGGCAAGCCGTCTATTCACGGTGTGCCACATGGCGACCTGTTGGTTTTGGAGGAAAGAGATGAATAATCAAGAGCGGTTGCAGGACAGTCGTAAAGGAGGACAACCTCGCCGGTCGCGCCGGTCCGCGCTGGTCCGGGTGCTGGTGGCCGGGTTCGCCTTCGCCCTCTTCGCCGCTGCCATCTCGACGGCCCGCTCGCAGACCCCACCCGCTGAGGTGACGATGCTGCGCGCCGTTGATGCGGCAGACCTCGGTCTGGCCCATCCTGTGGGCCTCAGCTACAGCCCGGCGGCAGATGTCTTTATGGCCCTCGGCCGCCCGGATGCGGCCCTGGCCCAGAAGGTCGTCACCTTCACGCCGTTCGAAGACCGGGCGGGTGTGAATTTACTGGCCGCACGGCTGGCCGACCCGCTCAACGTCGCCTTCGTGCCGGGTAGTGGAACACTCCTGGCCTTTGACCGGGCCGGGACGGTCTCGCAATTCCTTGTTGGCGACCGTGTGCTCCGGTCTCCCGCCGGGCAGAACGCGCGGCGCAGTTCGACGCGGGCGCTTGACCTCGGCGCGACGCTGGGCGCGGCCGTTGACACCGCGGGCAACCGGCTGTTCCTGCTGGATGCTGATGGGCCAGCGATCGTCGAGATTCGAGCCGACCTGTCGGACGTGACCAGCGCATTCGCCGCCGGCCGGGCCGGAACCCGCCGCATCCCGTTGGATGAGTTGCGCCACACGCCGGTGAGGGGGATGGCGTACAACCCCGCTAACGGCTATCTCTACACGATCGCGCCGGACGGCCCGACACTGATCGAACTCACCGACCGCGGCCGCGTCGTCAACCGCTATGACCTGTCGGACATGTACCTGACCGACCCGCAGGGAATGATCATCGCGCCGAGCGCAGACCCAACGGATGATCCGGCGGTGATGAACCTGTACCTGGCCGACAGTGGCGGCGATCGAAATCAGGGCCGGATCATCGAAATCACCTTCGCGCCGCAGGTTGATCTGCCCGCGGCCATTGAGGCTGTCACCCTGGTCAACGTGATCGATACCTCGAAGGCGGCCTGGGACCCGTCAAGCCCGGACCCCGCCGGTCTGGCCTACCGGCCGTCGATCGGCCGGCTGGTCATCTCTGACAGCGAGGTGGAAGAGTCCCACCCGGATTACCAGGGTTTCAATGTCTTTGAGTCGACGGTAGGCGGTACGTTGGGCAACGTTTGCACGACCGTTGCCTTCTCCAGGGAGCCCACCGGCGCGGCGGCCAACCCGGCCAACGACCGCATCTACTTCTCCGACGATAATGCCAACAGCATCTTCGAGGTCAACCTGGTCGATGGGATCTACTGCAACGGTAACGACATCGTCACCACGATCAATGTTCTCAGTCTGTACGGCATCGACGATGCTGAGGGCGTGGCCCTCGGCAACAATACGCTGTTCATCGCCGGCGGTGTTACGACCGAGGTGTATCGGATCAGCCTGGGGACCAATGGCGTCATCGGCGGCGGTGACGACACGTACCTGGGCAGTTTTGACACCAATGCCGCCGGTGTCCGCGACCCGGAGGGCATCGAATTCAACTCCGATACCGGGACGGTATTCGTCAGCAGCGCGGTCCTGAGCGACGAATTCGTGGTCGAGTACACGCAGACAGGAACGATGCTCGTCAAGCACGATCTGGACGTCGTTGGGCGAGAGCCGCGTTCCGGCCTGGCGTTCGCGCCCGCGAGCGACGGTTCCGGCGAGGTGCATCTCTACATCGCCAGTCGTGGTGTCGACAACGGGGCAGACCCGAACGAGAACGATGGCAAGATATATGAGGTGGACCTGGGTGGCGGCCCGGTCAACACGCCGACGCCGACCAACACGCCGGTCGATACCAGCACGCCAACGCCGACCGACACGCCGGTCGATACCAGCACGCCGACGAGTACGCCGGTCGACACCAACACGCCGACGCCAACCAGCACGCCGGTCGATACCAGCACGCCGACGAGTACGCCGGTCAGCACCAGCACGCTGACGCCGACGAATACACCGGTCAATACGAGCACGCCGACGCCGACGAATACACCGGTCAATACGAGCACGCCGACGCCCACGAGGACGCCAACGCCAACGCCGGTTCCTCCACCGCCGGCCGCTCCGATCCTGATTTCCCTGCTTGAGTCAGGGCCAACCTTGGTCGGTAACCTCGGCGATGTGCGCGATGAGGACATCATTGGCTGGGACGGGAATCAGTGGAGCATGGTCTTTGACGGTTCAGACGTCGGCCTGACCACCGACATTGATGCCTTCCATATGCTCGATGCCGATACGATCCTGCTGTCCTTGCCACGGTCCCGTACGTTCTCTGGACTCGGCACTGTGGCCGAGAACGACATCCTCCGCTTCGATGCCACTTCATTGGGAGCCAACACGGCGGGTGTCTTCAGTTTGTACTTCGACGGCAGCGACGTCGGGCTTTCGACGACGTCGGAAGACATCGATGCCTTGAGCATCCTTTCCGACGGCCGTATCGTCATCTCGACGATGGGTGATGCCAGCGTGCCGGGCGTCAGCGCCACGGATGAAGACCTGCTCGTCTTCACCCCGACTACACTGGGTGCGACGACGACCGGTACATGGGCGATGTACTTTGACGGTTCCGATGTGGGCCTGAGCGCCAGCAGCGAGGATGTGGACGGCATGGCGATCGCCGCGAACGGCGACATCTATCTCTCCACGCCGGCCAGCTTCTCGGTTACGGGCCTATCCGGAGCAGACGAAGATGTGTTCATCTGCCGACCGACGTCGCTGGGGGCCAACACGGCCTGTACCTTCCTCAGCCCCCTGGTCTTCGACGGCAGCGCCTTCGAGCTGAATGCGGATGACGTCGACGGCCTGGACCTGCCATGAAACGTCTGGCCTCCCTGAGACTGATCCTCTTGACGTCGCTTCTGCCTGTGCTCATTCAGGCAGCAGCCCCCCCGGCCGCGGAGGCGGCGACCTGCGAGCGCTGGGTCGCCCCTCCGTTGCTGGGAGACGACACGAACCCGGGCACGGCCGCCGCCCCGTGGGCCTCGCTGGAACACGCCGCCGAGGCCGTGCCTGATGATTCCTGCACCGTCTGGTTCAACGACGGCACTTACTTTGGGGAGCAGCGCGTCAACCGGCGCTTCACCACGCCGACGACGTTCCGCGCTGTCCATCCCTACCGGGCCGCTTTCGCTCATGCAGGCCTGGCGGTCAGCCTGTCCGGCGCGCGGAACATGACCCTGGACGGCTTTGTATTCCGCCACACCAGTCCGGCGGCCGGGCCACTCGTCGTCCAGGTAGACGGCAGCGCCGAGGGCTATGCGGAGCAGATCGTCCTGCGCAACAATATCTTCCACGACTCTTACAACAACGACCTGCTGAAGGTGGTGAGTGGGGCCCGGTTCGTCACCGTCGAAGGCAACGTGTTCTACAACCAGGGTCCTACGGACGAGCACATTGACGTCAACAGCGTCACGGACGTGGTCATCCAGGACAACATCTTCTTCAATGACTTTGCCGGGAGCGGCCGCGAAGTCGGCGCGAGTCACTCGTTCATCACCATCAAGGACAGTGATGAGGGGGCCGATGGTCTGGAGGGTAGCGAGCGGATCACCGTCCGGCGGAATATCTTCCTGAACTGGCAGGGCGGCAAGGAGACGCTCATCCAGGTCGGGAATGACGGCAAGGCCTATCACGAAGCGGAAGATGTGCATATCGAGAACAACCTTTTCGTGGGCAACAGCGCCATCGATGGCTACTCCATCCTTGGGCTGCGAGGGGTGAAAGACATTGTCTTCGCCAATAACACGGCCGTCGGTGATTTCCCCTCGTCTGCGTACGCGATGTGGGTCGACGTGAAGGACCTGAACCCCGTCAACCAGAACCTCACCTTCGCCAACAACATCTGGTCCGATCCGACGGGGTCGATGGGCTCCTACTTTGGCGAAAGCGACGACAACGAATTCTCCAAGGGAGACCCGCTCCACGCGCAAAACATCGTCCTTGACAACAACCTTTACTGGAATGGCGGCGCTGAGATTCCGGGCGGCGACTTGCTGACCCCGCTGACGGATGACGGCCGCGCCCTGGTGGCCGACCCACTGCTCGACACGGACTACACAGATGTCGTCCTGCCGCGTTGGGACGGCGACGCCTTCCTCAGCGGCAACGCCTCCATCCGCGAGGAGTTCATCCGGCTGGCGCAGCGGTACGCCCGCGTTCCGGGCGATAGCCCGGCCGTGGCCATGGCCGATCCGGCCTTCGCTCCGGACGAGGACATCCTTGGCCGGCCGCGCTCGGCCGCCCCGGAGCTGGGCGCTTTCGAGTACGTTTTTGTCTTGAGCGGTTGGGCAGAGGAGACGACGCTCCACCTGGAGTGGACTGAACCCCATGAGCCAGGCGCGACGAAACTGGCGCTGGCGTACTGGACTGGGGGGGAAGCGCCGCTGGTGGTCGAGCTGCCGGAGAGCGCGCGCGGCCATACACTGTCCGGACTGCGGTCCAACGCCCTTTACACGATCCGGGTGGTTGTACTCAACGCCCTGGGCCAGGCCCTGTCGGAGTCAGCGCCCTTCCAGATACGCACCCGAGCGCACCTGATGTGCCTGCCCTTGCTCATGCATGGAAAGTAGGGCGGCCGATAGCCCGGTGACAGGTACGACATGAGTCACGACGACAGACGCCTCGTCTACGTCATCGGCACCTTCCCCAGCCTGACGACGACATTCATTGACCGCGAGGTGCGCACCCTGCGGCGCTGGGGGGTTGACGTGAAGGTCGTGGCCATGCGGCAACCCCCGGCGGATGTTGCCCTCTCGGCCGAACAGGAAGCCTGCCGCGACGGCGTCCTGTATCTCTTCCCGATGAACGGGTGGAAGCTGCTGTCGGCCCACCTGCACTACATCCTGCGTCATCCGCTGAGGTTGCTGGCGACGCTCGCGTTCCTGTTGAGCCGGCCGCACCCTGACTTTCGGGCGCGGCTAAAGACGCTGGCGCACTTCGGCGAGGGGGTCTATGCCGCTTCACTCGTGCGCGAGTGGCCGTTCAGAGAGGTACACGCACACTTCGCCGACCGGGCGGCGACCATCGCGCTGGTCATGGGGCGGCTGCTCGACAAGCCCTACAGCCTGTCGATCCATGCCGGGGCCGACATCTACGTCCGGCCGGTGCTGCTGGCCGAGAAGGTCCTCGGCGCGCGGCACGTCGTCACCTGCACCGACTTCAATAAGGCTTATCTGGAGCAGTTGATCGGGTGCGACCTCGGCGAGCAGGTCACCTGCGTGCGCCACGGCCTCGAGCTTGGCAAGTATGTCCCGGCCGTGCGCCGGGCCGGCGGCCCGCCGGTCATCCTGTCAGTCGGGCAGCTGGTCGAACGCAAGGGGTTTGCCGAACTGATCCGGGCCTGCGCGTTGTTGCGCGACCGCGGCTACGATTTCGGTTGCACCATCATCGGCCGCGGGCCGCAACACGCGCAATTGGAGAACCTCGTCGAGGATCTTACCCTGACCGGCAAGGTCAACCTCTGCGGGGCGCTCCCCCACGAAGCGGTCATCGACCATTACGCTCGGGCCACGTTGTTCGTCCTGCCTTGCCGGCAGACGAAGGACGGTGACATCGATGGCATCCCCAATGTCCTGGCCGAGGCGATGGCGATGGGCGTGCCGGTTGTCTCCACCCGCCTGTCGGCCATTCCGGAACTCGTCCGCCATGGAGAGAACGGGCTGCTCGTCCCGCCGGACGATGTCGGCGCGCTTGCCGAGGCGATGGCGACGTTGATCGAGCAACCGGAGTTGGGCAAACGGCTGGGACGGGAAGGCCGGCGCTCCGTCCTGTCCACCTTCGATGTCGAGCGCAACGTGCGCCGTTTCGCAGCCGTCTTGTGGCCCGACTGGTTTGAGATGGAGCCGCCGGTGGCCATATCGCCAACGGCGGCCGTGCGGGGGGGCTGACCGTCGGAGCAAGAGACGCATCCTACCCAATCCATCCATCAGGGAGAACGCCATGG
This sequence comes from uncultured Ardenticatenaceae bacterium, assembly GCA_964422535.1. Classification (GTDB taxonomy): domain Bacteria; phylum Chloroflexota; class Anaerolineae; order Promineifilales; family Promineifilaceae; genus Promineifilum. Next base: position 30,166 of record CAYRBP010000039.1, read on the forward strand.
TCCACCAAGAAGTGAACTGGCTGGCGGTATCGTGGGCACCGTATAGCCGCCGGAGCGAGATGTTTGCCCGCGAGTTGAACGGCGAACTCCGCTGTATCCACTACCTGCGCTTCCAGTACCCACTCCACGCGCCAGTGAAATACCTTCTGCAGTCGGCCCGCACGTGGCAGGTGTTGCGCCGCGACCGACCGGGCGCCGTCCACGTCCAGACACCGCCGTTCATCTGCGGGTTGGTCGTCTACCTCTACGGCCGGCTGACCGGCGCGCCCTATGTCTTCGAATACCATAGCGCGGCCTTCGGCCGTGCCTGGGACTGGGCCCGCCCCATCCAGCGATTCCTGGCCCGCCACGCCGCGACCAACATCGTCACCAACCAGCATTGGGCCGACCTGATGAATGAGTGGGGGGCCGATGCGGTGGTGATGCTCGATCCTTTCCTGGAACTGCCAGAGGGCGAGCCCTACCCGATGGGACCCGGCTTCAATGTTGCCTTCGTCTCTACGTTCGCCCAGGATGAGCCGGTCGACGAGGTGCTTGAAGCAGCCCGGCTACTTCCTGACGTTCAGTTCTATATCACCGGGGACACGCGCAAGAAACCCCCTGCGTTCTTCGAGGCCGCGCCGCCGAACGTCACCTTTACCGGCTTCCTCGACCCGAACGGCCAATACCTGGGTCTGCTGCGCGGGGCCGATGCCGTCATGGTACTGACCACTCGCGACTACACCCTGCAACTGGGCGGCTGCGAGGCGGTGGCGGTCGGCAAGCCGCTGATAACGTCAGACTGGCCCTACCTGCGCCAGCTCTTTCGTGGAGGCACGGTCTTTGCGCCCAACACGGCCGGCGGTATCCGGGACGCCGTGGAGCAGGCTCGCAACCGGCACGCGGAACTTGCCGCTGAGATCGCCGCGTTCCGGGCCGAGAGCCGGCGCGAGTGGGACGATCGGCTGGGCTATCTGAAGCGCACAGTGGCCGAACAGGCTGGAGGACGCCGTTGAACGCTGTTCTTACCGCGGCCGAAGGCAAGGGCCTGGGCCGGATGATCCGGCGCGGCAACGATATCGGCAGCCGCTACGGTCTGACGACCGGCAAGATGGACGAGGCCGTGAACCGTTTCGCACGGGTCCTGCGTGCGTGCGACTGCGGCGCAACGTTTCCGCTGACGGCGGTGGCGCTGGCCCGAAACCGCTGGGACATCGAGTCCTTCCGCTCGCTAGACATCGAATTCGCCGTGCACGGGCTCTGCCACATCGACCACAGCCGCATCGGGCTGGCCCAACAACTCGACCAGCTCGGTCGGGCGATGAGGCTGTTCGCCGAACGGGGGATCAACCGCCCCGGTTTCCGTGGTCCGTACCTGCGCTGCAACGCGGACACCCTCACTGCTGTCCGGCAGCTGGGCTTTGCCTATGACTGCAGCCAGGGCCTGGCCTGGCCCGTCGTCGATGGGCTGGAGACGGAGGCTTACCGCCACGTCCTGCAGTTCTATCGGGCTTTGCCGGCGACTGACTACCCGGCGCTGCCCCGTCTGGAAGATGGCCTGGTGCGAATGCCCTATTCGCTGCCGGACGACGAAGCGTTCGTTGACCGCCTGGCCCTGACGCCGCCCAGCATGGAGCGCCTGTGGACCGCGATCCTCGCGGAGACGTACCGGCTCGGCGAGCTATTTGTCCTGGGCCTGCACCCGGAGCGCATCCGTGCCTGTGAAGCGGCACTGGTCAGGACGCTGCGCGCGGCCCGCGAGTTGTCGCCCGGCGTCTGGGTCGCGCGGCTGGACGAGATCGCTCGCTGGTGGGCGGAACGCAGCCAGGCGACTGTGGCCTGCGAGGAAGCTGAGAATGGGGCGTTGCGGATAAGGGTCAGCGGGCCTGCCGGCCTGACCGTTCTGGCCCGCAGGGTGCGGACCTCCGCGCCAGCAGCCTGGTGGAGCGGCGTGTACCGGCAAGTTGGGGCACCCGAATTCGACGTGTTTGCCAGCCAACGGCCGTTCATCGCGGTCTCCGAGCGGACCTCACCACGCCTGACCTCCTTTTTGTGCCAGCAAGGCTACATCGTTGAGGCCGCGAGCCGCGACCACGACCATGCCCTGACCCTGGACGAGCCTGAGTTTGCCCCCAGGGACGAACGCCCGCTACTGGCGCTGATCGAAGGCGGTGCGTTTCCACTGGTCCGGTTCAGTCGCTGGCCCGACGGCCGCCGCAGCGCGCTGGCCATCACCGGCGACATCGATGCGCTGACGTTGTGGGATTACGGGTTGCGCCTGTTTGGGCGCTAGTGCTCAGTTAAGAAAGAACTTGCCATCTTTATGTCGGAGTTCATACTATCA
>CAYRBP010000040.1:0-31798 GCA_964422535.1 uncultured Ardenticatenaceae bacterium
CACGGATGCTTCAGCGACAGGCTTTTCCTGCCGTTGCATTGCCCTCTTTGCCCTGTTTCAAAGAATGAAGAGCGGGCAATGCAACCGGGAGATAAGGGTCCCGTTGCCCAACACAGCACTTGCCCGGTTGCATTGCCCCTACTGAACGGTCAGCTGGGCCGTCAGAGAGACGCGAGTCGACCAGTCTTTCCGACTACTGAAAAGCCCTGGCCCGCGGCCCGCCGCACCGGCGGCTGCGCTGCCGATCGCCGCCGGGTTACCTCACAGGCCGCACCGATTGCCCTTTTCTGTGCTAAGATGATGGGTAGGCGGCCACCGCGTCACCGGCCGTCACCGTCCTATGCACCGTCACCTGACTGAGACCGGAGCCGAATGGCGAGAGCGCGTCGGTGCCCTCCAGGCCGAACTCGATCTCCTGCGGCCGCAACTCATTGACGCTGAAGCCCAGCTCGCCGAGCGACTGGCCGCCATCAACGCCTTCGAGTTCCGCCTGCGCGCGCGCCTCGGCCACCTCTCTCGCCGCCTCGACGATATCCAGCGCGAGATCGACGAGTTGCGCGAGGAGATGCGCCGCCTCCAGGCCAACTGGATGGACGCTGAAGCCGGGCAGGGCAGCCATGAGGACGCCGCATGGCGCTTTGACCGCGAGCAGGCGGCCGAAGCGGGCACTTACCGCTATCGGGACGCCAGGCCCGCAACTCCCTCCCAGCCACTCGAAGTCGACCAGCAAGCCGAACTGAAGGCAGCCTACCGCCGGCTTGCCCGCCGCTTCCATCCGGACCTGGCCCTCAACGAGGAGGACCGGGAACATCGCACCTCGCTCATGATCGCCATCAATGCCGCCTACACCGCCGGAAACCTGGCGGAGCTGGAGCGGCTGGCGCTCGAGCCCGACACACTCAACCAGGGCCCGCAGACCGATGAAGCGCTGGCCGAGGCGCTGGACCGCGAGGTGAAGCGCTGCCGCCGCCGGCTGGAGGAGATCCGCCAGGAACTGGCGACGCTCGAACAACACCCCAACGCGCGCCTGCTGCGCCGGGCTGAGCGGGCGGCGGCCGAAGGTCGCGACCTGATCGACGAGATGGCCAAGGACCTGCGCCGGCAGATCAGCGAGAAACTGGTGGAGCGCGACGTGCTGGAAACCCAGCTTGAGGACCTCGAACGGGCGGGCGAGCCGGATGAAGACGTCGACGCCGACTACCTGGCCGATATCGTCTTCACGCTGGGACTGGAACAGGCCGGCGAAGAAGACCTGCTCTCCCCGTTCGACAACTGGGACGCCAGGCAGAAGCAGCGCTGGTCCGATGCCCGCAGCAGGGAGACGGAAGAAGACAACCCGGACGAGACGGATTAGCCCGTTCGGGAGGGAAGTAACAAGGCAATGAACAACGACAAGGTGCGGCAGTTTCTGGGCATTTTCACGTTTATCCTGACCCTGGTCATGAACGGGCTGGCCAACGCCATCCCGCTTAACGGCCGCGAGACAGGCGAGATATCTGACTCATTCGACGTTTTCTTCGTGCCGGCCGGTTACGTCTTCGCCATCTGGGGCCTCATCTACTTCGCCCTGGGCGCGTTCACCGTCTACCAGGCCCTGCCGGCCCAGCGCGAGAATCCGCGTCTGCGCAGCGTCGGCTACCTGTTCGCCCTCAGCAACGTCGCCAACGCGCTCTGGATCGTGCTCTGGCACTACGGCTACTACTTCTGGAGCGTGGTCGATATGCTCGTGCTGCTGGTGACGCTGATCGTCATCTACCTGCGCCTGGACATCGGCCGCGCGGCCGTCTCCCGTGTCGAACGGTGGGTCGTCGATGTGCCCTTCAGCATCTACCTCGGCTGGATCACGGTCGCAACCGTCGCCAATGTGACAGCCTGGCTGGAGTGGATCGGTTGGGGCGGCTTCGGGATCAGCGAGCAGGGCTGGGCGGCGATCATGCTGGCGGTGGCTGTCGTCGTCGGCGCGCTGATGGCCGTGACGCGGGGCGACATCGCCTATCTGCTCGTGCTGGCCTGGGCCTTTGTCGGCATCGCCGTGAAGCACGGCGATGACCCGACGGTTGCCACGGCCGCCTGGGTGGCGACCGGCGCGGTCGTCGCCCTGATCGTCTTCAGTCTGTTCCGCCGGCCGCGGCCGCGCGCACCCCAGCCGGCCGTTTAGGAGACCGGGACGCTAGGGACCATAGAGGTCGAGGACCGGGGCGTAGACCGCGTTGCACCCGTCGGGCCGTGAACACCCTTCGAGGGGCAATTCAGGCACGTCGTCCAGCGCATAGGCGCCTTCATAGGCGCGGCAGACCGGGCAGGCGTCCGGCCCGACCAGGATGCGAACCTTGGTCGCCAGCCCGCCGCGGATACGCTCCAGGGCTTCTCTCTGTTCCTTGCGTCGCTTCTCGTCTTGATCGATCAGTGCGGTGGCCAATTCGCATTCCTCGTTTCGACGCGGCGCGTCGATTCGTGCAATCCGGATGAATGACCGGATTGTACGGTCGCGCCGCGCTTCCGGCAAGCAGCGTCGCGGGACGTTGGAACGCGATAGCCCTCTCACGCCATGGCCCTCTCAATGGACCGTCGCCGTGGCTCAGAGGCATTGTGAAACTCAGCACGCCCGCCCCGGTATGCTATACTTATTGCATGGGCCGTTACGATATCAGTCCTGACACCCCGATCGTGAGTGCCGGGCGACGCCTGCTTGGCGAGCAACTGGCGGTCGTCCGCGAGAACATGCCGCTCTTGATCGAAAGCGCCGACGAAACGGCCGTGCACGACACCCGCAAGGCTATCCGGCGCTCTTTCACGCTCATCAAGCTGCTGACGCCCTTCTTTGTCCCCGACTCCTTGCTGGAGTACCGCAAGGGCCTGCGCGAATTCATGCGCTTGCTGGCCCCTTGCCGCGACATCGCCGTCTACCGGGGCCGTCTGGCCGCGTATAACGCCACTGCCCAGTTCCCCCTCCTGTGCCTGGCCGACTACTGGGAGCGCAAGCAGGCGGCGGCCGACGAGGCGCTGCGCGAATATGCCGGCCGGGCGAAAGTGAGCCGGTTCCTGCGCCGCTACGAGAAACTGGCTGAGTCGGATGATTGGGGCGAGCCATTGTGGGACAGCAGGACGGTCCCCCTCCGGGTCCGGCACGCCGCCCCAACCCTTGTCTTTCAGAAGCTGGGGAATGTCCGCGCCTATGGCGACACCCTGCCCGATGCCTCAGCGGAGCAGCTTCACCAATTGCGGATCCAGTTCAAAGAGCTACGCTATACGCTCCAGGCATTCGAACCGCTTCTGGGCGACTCGGCCGGGTCGATCATCGACCTCTCGCGCCGCATCCAGGACCAACTCGGTCTGATGAACGACGCCAGCGTCGCGACGGAGATGCTCAAGAGCATGACCGAGTGCCGGAGCGAGGCGACCGTCTACCACAGCGTCGAAGAGCAGGCGGTAGACCGGTTGAAGGCGGACTTTCTCGACCTTTGGGCCGAATTTGACACGGCGGCCGTGCGCGATCAACTGGCGCTGGCCGTGTTGCACCTGTGAGGACAATCACCAATGGGATTCCTGAAGCGTCTTATCGGTGGAAATGAACCGAAGAAGCCGGCGCCCAAGCCCGGCCCTGGCGGCTATGTTGACACGCAGGGCATTTACCTCTATGTCCAGTGTGACAATTGCGGCACCCCCGTGCGCGTGCGAGCGGACAAGCAGTATGACCTGACCAAAGAGGGCGGCAGCTATAGCTGGCACAAGACCATCGTCGACAACCGCTGCTTCCGGCAGATGCCGGCAGTCGTCGTCTTCAATGCTGCCTATGAAGTGACCGACGCCCAGATCACCGGCGGCCGCTTCATCACCGAGGCCGAGTACGACGCGTACTACGCCGCGCGCCAGGCGGAAAAAGCGGCCGCCGCCGCGGCGCAGACGCCGGACGAGACGCCCCCGGCATCGTAAGCAAGCCTGAGAGCCCGCGCTACCGGTCGCGCCGCCGGTTGAGATAGATCAGCGTCGCGGACAGGATGCTCGCCGCGCCGAGGATGCTCCAGCCGAGCTGGCCGACGCGTTTCTCCAGCCGCTCCTGGTGGCGGAGCGTCTCGCGGTCGGCTCGAAGTTGCACCTTCAGCCGCCCCTTCTCGGCGTCTTCAAACAGGCGCTGCAGGCGGAACGGCAGGTCAAAGTAAGGTCGCAGCAACTCCAGCAACGACTCGAAGTTGCCGTCGCGCAACGGCTGCAGGTTGCGGTTGCGGATGAGTGTCTGGCCGTAACGTTCGATCTGACGCCAGGGGTTGATGTCCGGGTCAAGGGTCGAGACGAGCCCGGAGATCATGCCCAGTGCCCGGCCGAGGTAGATGAAGTCCTGCGGCACCTGGAACGGGAAGGCATAGAGCAAGTCACGGAACTCCCGTCCAAGCTCCTCCACCTCCCGCGGGTCCGGCCGGGCCAGTTGCAGCAGGTTCCGTCCCCAGACCCGATCGAGGATCGTTTCGGCCGCCTCCACGATGCGGTCAAAATCCGCCCCCGGCAGCAGGAAACCCAGGTCGCGGAAAGCGCCGACCAGCTCAACGGCATTGCGCTGTGTGACGCCGATCACGAGTTTGCGCAGGCTCTCGCCGACGGCCGCGGGGACGGTGACGGCCATGCCGAAGTCGATGAAGACGACCTGGAACGGCCGCGGCGCGTCGGGCGCGGTCGGGTTGGCCGGCAGCGGCCGGACGAATAGGTTGCCCGGGTGCGGGTCCGCGTGGAAGAACTCGGCCACGAATATCTGCTTGAAGTACGCCTCCAGCAGGACGTCGGCCACCGACTTCGGATCGACCCCCGCCTGCCGCAGCGCCGAAACGTCGTCGATGCGGATCGACTCGACGTCTTCCAACACCACGACCCGGCCGGTCGAATGCTGGCGGTAGACCGCCGGGATGTACACCCGCGCGTCGTCGCTGTGGATCTGGGCAAAGCGGTCGGCGTGGTCGGCCTCTGCCCGGTAGTCAAGCTCCTGCCAGAGCGTGTGGGCGAACTCCTCCATCAGCGCGGGCACATTGGCCCGGCGGCCGATCGGGCGGTAGCGCATGACCCAGCGCGAGACGACGCGCAGCGCGGCCAGGTCGGTGCGGACGGTGTCTTCAATGCCCGGCCGCTGGACCTTGATGACCACCTTGGGACCGGGCCCGCCGTCGAGCCGCAGGCGCGCCCGGTAGACCTGACCGAGCGAAGCGGCCGCCAACGGCTCCTCATCTATGTCGCAAAAACGCTCGGAGAGGTTGCCCAGCTCTCCGCGCAGGAGGGCAAAGACGGCCCTTGAATCGGCCGGAGGCACTTCATCCTGCAGCCCCTGCAGCTCCTCGGTGACCTCAAGCGGCAGGACGTCCACCCGGGTGCTGAGGAACTGGCCCAGCTTGATGAGGACCCCGCCCATCTCGACCGCCAGGGCGCGAAAGTCGCGCGAAAGCTGGCGCAGGCGCTGCGGCCGCGTGCTGAGGGCGCGGTTGCGGGCGATGGGCACGCGGCCGACAGCCAGGTCCCACCAGATGATCGATGCGATCACAGACGCGAAGAAGCGCAGGATGCGCCGGTAGCGCGCCTGGTCAATGTGTTCGTCCGTCAGCGGCCGCTCGGCCAATAGCTCGTCGATCATCGCGCTCTTCAATGAAAAAGGCTCCACCCACCATCCGGATGAAGCCTCTCCATGGATCTCTCCTAACGATGCTCCACTGGCATCGGCGTGTTGGTGCCCCATAGCGGACTCGAACCGCTGTTTTGGCCTTGAGAGGGCCACGTCCTGGGCCGCTAGACGAATGGGGCCAGCAGACGGGGATTCTAGCAGAGACGCGGGATCGTGTCAACCGCGGGCGCGACCCCGACTCGCGGCCAGGGGACCTGCCGCTGGAGACGCGCCGTAACAAATCTGTAAGGCTACGGCAAGCGGTTGGTAACCGACCGTGGCTAAAGTCCCTATCGCCTGACCCCGGACACTTCGGGGCCCGGCATGGCACGACAATACGACACCGTTGCATAGTACGAGGAGAACCAATATGAATAACCTGACCGCCCTGACAGCCTTGATCCTGCTCCTGCTGGCAGTGGCCTGCAGCCCGACTGCCTCGGAGCCGGCCGCCCCCGCGCCTGAACAGGCGATGGCAGCCGGCGAAAGCGAGGCCATGACCGGCGACGGCGCGATGCCGGCCGAGGGCCATGACGCCGCGGATTCAGAGGGCGAAATGGCGGCGACTGCCGAACCGATGTTGGACGGCGCGGCCGAAGGCGACCATAGCATGGCCGGCGAGACCGCCGAGATGATGGACGCGACCGCCCCGGCCGGCGAAGAGCCTGCCATGGATGCGCCGGCCGAGGATGCTGACGCGGCGATGGCGGCTCCGCTGCCTGCCTGGGGCCAGCTCGCGCTGACGAACGCGGTCACGGGCGAGCCGTTCACCCTGGCCGATTTCTCCGGCAAGACCGTCTTTGTCGAGCCGATGGCGACCTGGTGCACCAATTGCCGCGCGCAGCTGGACAACGTCAGCCAGGCGCGGGCCGGCCTCGATCCGGAGCAGGTGGTGTTCGTCGCGCTCAGCGTCGAGACGACCATCAGTGATGGCGAACTGGCGGCCTATGCCCGGGACAACGGTTATGACTGGGTGTTTGCGGTGATGACGCCGGAGATGCTGGCGGAACTGGCCAACAGCTTCGGCCGCACGGTGACCAACCCCCCGTCTACCCCCCACTTCATCATCCGGCCGGACGGCAGCGTGACCGACCTCGCCACGGGCATCAAATCGCCGGACGAGATCGCCGCGGCCGTCAGCGGCTAGCCGCGCCGATCACCGAACGGGGACGCCGGCTTGCGGGCCGGCGTCCCGATGGAGCGTCCTCCGTGAACGAACTGCTACAGGCTTTCATCCTCGGCAACACAGCCATTCTGACCAACGTCTGCATCTTGCCCCTCTATCCGGGGCTGATCGCCTACATGGCCGGCAACGCGCAGAGCAACCACAGCAGCCGCGCCGGAAGGTGGCTTGGCTTCTTCGTCCTGGCCGGGGTGTTGACGCTCATGCTGGCCGTCGGCGCCCTGCTCTTCGCTCTGGAGCAATCATTCGGAACGATCTTGCCGGTCGTCTTGCCGGTCATCTACGGGGTGGTCATCCTGCTCGGCTTCCTGATGGTCAGCGGCCGCAATCCCTTCAATCGGCTGGCCACGGTCCAGGTTCCACTCTTGCGCAACCCCTACATCGGCGCCTACGTCTACGGGCTGTTGCTCGGCCCGATGACGCTGCCGTGCGCCGGCCCGATCGTCGTCAGCGCCTTCCTGCTCGGCGCAAGCAGTTTCGCGGCGCTGGCCGACGGCATCGCCTATTTCCTGGCCTTCGGGATCGGTTTCGGCTGGCCGCTTGTGGTCCTGCCCTTCGTCGCCTCTCCATTTCAGAAACGCTTCACACGCTGGACGACGCAGAACTACCTGAACCTCACCCGCGTATCAGGGGCGTTGCTGGTCGCCATCGGCATCTTCGGCATCTACAATGACTTCCTCGCCGTCGCCTGATGACCGCGCCGGTCTAGTCGCTCGGACAGTCTGCCCTCCCATGCTAGAATCAGGGGGCCACACGCGCCAACGATTCAAAGGAGGGCCACCTTGGAGACGATCCGCTTCGACACCTACTACCGCTACGACGACCTGAGCGCCTATCTGCAAGACTGGGCAGCGCGCTATCCGGGGCTGTGCGCGCTGGAGAGCATCGGCAAGAGCTATGAGGGGCGCGACATCTGGGCGCTGACGCTGACCAACGCCGCCACCGGCCCCGCGGCCGACAAGCCCGCCTACTGGGTCGACGGCAACATCCACGCCACCGAGGTCTCAGCTTCGACTGCCTGCCTGTACCTCATTCACAAGCTGTTGTCGGCGTACGGCCGCGACCCGAAGGTAACCTACGCGCTCGACAGCCGCGCCTTCTACGTCGTGCCGCGGCTGAACCCCGACGGCGCGGAATGGGCCCTGGCCGACAGGCCGAAGTACATCCGCAGCAGCACCCGGCCCTACCCGCGCAACGAGAAGCTCGACGGCCTGCACGAAGAAGACATCGACGGCGACGGCCGCATCCTCCAGATGCGGCTCCGCGACCCGAACGGGGCATGGAAACTGCATCCGGAAGACCCGCGCCTGCTGGTCCTGCGCGACCCCGACGAGCCGCCGGGTGGCGAGTACTACCGGCTCCTGACCGAGGGGCTGATCGAGAACTACGACGGGACGCTGATCAAGGTCGCCCCGCCGCTTCAGGGTCTCGACCTCAACCGGCAGTTCCCCATCTTCTGGGAACCAACCCAACAGGGCGCCGGCCCGTTCCCGACAAGCGAACCGGAAGCACGGGCGGCGACCCAGTTCATCGCCGACCATCCCAACATCACCGGCAGCATCAGCTTCCACACCTTCAGCGCGGTCAACCTGCGGCCGCCGACCAAGGCCGGCGACGACAGCCTGCCCACGCAGGACCTGTATGCCTATCAGAAACTGGGCGCTATCGGCGAGAAGCTGACCGGCTACCCGGCCGCCTCGGTCTTCCACGACTTCAAGTACGACCCGAAGGAGTACATCAAGGGCACGTTCGACGACTGGATGTACGAGTTCCGGGGGACGATCTCCTGGACGACCGAGATCTGGAGCGTGATGCGGCAGGCGGGTCTGAAGGGCTATAAGTACATCGACTGGTTCCGCGAGCACCCAGTCGAGGACGACCTGGCCATCCTGAAATGGAACGACGAGGTATTGGGCGGCGCGGGCTACGTCGCCTGGTATCCTTTCGAACACCCGCAACTGGGCCCGGTCGAACTGGGCGGCTGGGACTACCTGTACGTCTGGGGCAACCCGCCCCACGCCCTGCTGGAGAACGAGATCGCCCCGCTGGCCGACTTCGCGCTCCACAACTGCCTCGTCTCGCCAAAGCTCGAACTCCACAGTCTCGACGTCCGCTCGATGGGCGACATCCATGCCGTGCGGCTCGTCGTCGAAAACACCGGCTGGCTGCCGACCAACGTGACCGAGAAGGCGCTGGAGTCCAAGGTCGTCCGGCCGCTGGAAGTTGACATCATCCTTCCGGACGGCGCGCGACTGCTGAGCGGCGAGCGGAAGACGCAGTGCGGCCAGCTCAAGGGTCGAAGTCACCTGGAACAGACGGCCGTCTTCGGCTCCAACCCGACCGACCAGCGGGCCAAGATCGAGTGGACCGTTCAGGCCCGGCCAGGCACCGAGATCGACATCGTCGCGAGCCACCAGCGCGCCGGCACCCTCCGCCTCAAAGCGCGCCTGGGAGGGGAATGAGGTCAAGCCGGATTGACACGGGCGAGACGGACCGGCTCCGGCCGGATGTCAACCGGGCCTGCCCGCACGTTTCCGGCCAGCCGCGTCACCGGCGGCAATCCACATTTCGCTCATTCTCTTCCCGCACAAATGGTCTAGAATAGGTCCCATGGAATTGCTGGAGAAACTCAACCCCGCCCAACGCGCGGCCGTCAGCGCGCCGGCCGGGCCGGTCCTCGTCCTGGCCGGGCCGGGCAGCGGCAAGACGCGCGTCCTGACCCACCGCATCGCCTACCTGATCCAGGCCATGGGCGTCCCGCCCTGGAACATCATGGCCGTGACCTTCACCAACAGGGCCGCGCGCGAGATGGAACACCGCATCGAACGACTGCTGGGCGGGCGGCCGAACGGCCTGACGATGGGCACTTTCCACGCCATCTGCGCCCGCATCCTGCGCCGGGAGAGCGACAGCCTGCCCTTCCACGACCGCGACTTCGTCATCTTTGACACCGCCGACCAGCAACAGGTTGTCAAGCAGGCCCTGGCCGACCTCAACCTGGACGACAAAAAGTTCCCGCCCGGCAAGATGCTGGCCGGGATCAGCAGCGCCAAGAACGAGTTGATCACCCCGGAGTTGTACACGGCGGGCAACTATCTGGCCGAGATCACCCGCCGCGTATACGAACGCTACCAGGCTGTCCTGCGCGCCAACAACGCGATGGACTTCGACGACCTGCTGATGAACACCGTCCTGTTGCTGGATGAACATCCGGCCGTGGCGGAGAAGTACCGCCGGCGCTATCACCACATCCTGGTCGATGAGTTCCAGGATACCAACACCACCCAGTACGCTCTGCTCAACCGCCTCGTCGGGCCGGAGAGCAGCCTGTTTGTCGTCGGCGACTCCGATCAGTCGATCTACAAGTGGCGCGGGGCCGACTACCGCAACATCGAACGCTTCGAGCGCGCCTACCCTCAGGCGCAGGTCATCCTGCTGGAGCAAAATTATCGCTCAACGCAGATCATCCTTGACGCGGCCAAGCAACTCATCCGCCACAATCCGCACCGCACCGACAAGGACCTCTTCACAGAACGGCCCGGCGGGACGAAGATCGCCCTGCGCGAGGCGTACAACGAACAAGAAGAGGCCAAGGTCGTCGTCGATTCCATCCAGAGCCTGATGCTGCAGGGCTACAACGGCAACGACTTCGCCGTCATGTACCGCACTAACGCGCAGTCCCGCGCCATCGAAGAGGCGTTCGTCCAGGCCCAGATGCCCTACCGGCTGGTCGGCGCGACGCAGTTCTACCAGCGGCGCGAGATCAAGGACTTGATGGCCTACCTGCGCGTCGTCCACAACCCATACGACGCGGTCAGTTTCGGCCGCATCCTGAACACGCCGGCCCGGGGCATTGGCTCGACCACCCAGGAGCAACTCAACCGCTGGGCAGCCGGCAACGGCTGGCAGCCGGCTGAGGCGCTGCTACATCTAGCCGAAGACCCGCCGGCCGACGTGCCGTTCAAGAGCCGGCCGCTGCAGACGCTGACCCAGTTCGGGATGATGCTGCGGGCGTGGATGAGCATGCGCGATCGGGTGACCGTCGGCGACCTGCTGGACCTGATTGTCGAGCAGACCAACTACCGGACCTACATCGATGACGGCACCGACGAAGGCGAGGAGCGCTGGGGCAACGTGATGGAACTCCGCGGCGTGGCGGCCGTTGCCGGGGAACTGCCGCTGGGCGACTTCCTGCAACAGGTGTCGCTCGTCTCCGAGACCGACAACCTGGAACAGACGACCCAGGCCCCGACGCTCCTGACCCTCCACGCCGCCAAGGGCCTCGAGTTCCCGGTCGTCTTCATCACCGGGCTGGAAGACGGACTGCTGCCGCACAGCCGTTCGCTTGACAACGCGGAGGAAATGGCCGAGGAACGCCGCCTATTCTACGTCGGCATCACCCGGGCCAAGGACCTGCTCTTCCTGTCCCATGTCTTCCGCCGCACGTCCTGGGGCGAAAGCTCCGTCTCCGTCCCCTCCCGTTTCCTGACCGAATTGCCGGCTGACCTGCTTGAGGGAGAGTCGGCCGGCCTGCGCCGCAAACAGAGCATCGACCGGGCCAGCATGTGGGATAGCGGCACGACGCGGACGTCGCGGAGCGGCCGTTCTTCCGGGTCGGGTTCGTCCTGGGGCGATGGCCGCACGGCCGAGACGCGCCGGCCCGGCAGTTCCACCGCCTGGTCTGCCCGCTCGTCCACGCCGCCCGCCGCGCGCCAGGAGACACCCCGCAACCTGCCAAAGCCGTACACCGACGAGCCCGAACCCGAGCGCCCCGCGCCCACACACACCCGTTACAGGACCGGCCAGCGGGTCCGCCACGTCAAGTTCGGCGAAGGGATCGTCATGGAGAGCCGCCTCGTGGGCCAGGACGAAGAGGTCACCGTCGCCTTCAGCGACATCGGCCCGAAGCGTCTGGCGGCGAGCTTCGCCGGGCTTGAGATTGTGGCGGAATAAGATGAAGTAGAAGCGGACCTGCGCGGATTGGCCGGATGAACGCATTCAGAACTCATCACGTTTCATGATCCGACTTCATCGGTCTTTTCCGTGTGAATCCGTGATTCGGTCATTTTGGGAGGAGCGCTGCACTACCTGATCGACGGCCACAACCTGATCGCCCGCTCGCCGGACCTGTCGCTGAGCGACCCGGAAGATGAGGCGAAGCTCGTCGCCCGGCTCAAGCGCTGGGCGGGGCGCGATGTCCGGCGCCGGGTGACGGTCGTCTTTGACGCGGGACTGCCGGGCGGGCCTTCTCGGTCGCTGTCGGGAGGACGCGTCACCGTCATCTTCGCCCCCAACAACACCACCGCCGACGCCATCCTCATCGGCCGCATCAGCCGGGCCCACAACCCGCCCGAGATGACGGTCGTCAGCAGCGACACGGCCGTGCTGGACGCCGCCGCGCGCCGGCGCATGCCGGCCATCCGCGCCGATGTCTTCGCCGTCGAACTCGCCTCTGATGCCGCCGCGCCGAAGGCCGTGCCGGGCGGGAAGCCGGGCGCGGACGATCCCCGCCCCAGTCCGAAAGAAGTCGAGGAGTGGCTGGCGATCTTCGGGCCGGAGCCGGAGACGAAGCCACGGCCGCCGGCAGGACGGCCGCGCAAGCCCCGCCCCTGAGCGCGCCTCCCGCCGCGTCCCCTGCCGGCGCTTGGCCCCCTCTCCCCTTGGGAGAGGGTCAGGGAGAGGGTCTTTCACCCCGGTAATGCCGGGTTGACACCCCCCGCAGCCGCTCGGCGGCCTGCTCCGCCGTCAGGTCGCGCTGCGCCTCTCCCAGCATCTCGTAACCGACCATGAACTTCTTGACCGTCGCCGAGCGAAGCAGCGGCGGCAGAAAGTGGGCGTGCAGTTGCCAGTGCGAGAAGACCTCCGGGCCAAACGGCGCGCCGTGCCAGCCGAACGAGTAAGGGAATGAGGTGCGGAACAGGTTGTCGTAACGCGTCAGGATCTGTTTGAGGATGGTCGCCAGGGATCGGCGCTCCGTTGCGGCCAGGTCCGTCAGCCGCAGGATATGGCGGCGCGGCAAGACCATCGTCTCATACGGCCAGACGGCCCAGAAAGGCACGACGACAAGCCAGTCGTCGTTCTCATCGACGACCCGAACGCGCTCGCGGGCCTCCAGTTCGGCATAGTCAACCAGCATCGGCCGCCCTTCGCGCTCGAAGTAGGAGCGCTGCTGCCGGTCTTCCTTGGCCGGCTCGTTGGGCAGCGTGTCGATGCCCCACACCTGCCCGTGCGGGTGAGGGTTCGAGCAGCCCATCATCGCACCCTTGTTCTCAAACAACTGGACCCAGCGATAGCGCGAACCCAGGTCAGCGGTGATGTCGACCCAGGTATCGACGACCTGCACGATGTCGTCGACTTCCATCTCCGGCAACGTCAGGTCGTGGCGGGGCGAGAAGCAGATGACCCGGGCCGTGCCGGGCACGGCCGCGACGCGCAGCAGGCTCTCCGGCCCGTGGTCGGGCGCTTCGGGCGCGGCCGGCGTGTCCGGCAGCACGGCCGAAAAGTCGTTGGTGAAGACGTAGGTGCCGGTATAGCTCGGATTGCGCGCTCCGCCGGCGCGCTCGTTGCCGGGGCAGAGGTAGCAGGTCGGGTCATAGACGGGGCGGTCATCCGGCGGCAGGTCTTCCACCTGTCCCTGCCACGGCCGCTGCAGCCGGTGGGGCGACACCTGGACCCATTCGCCGGTCAGCGGGTTGAAACGTCGATGAGGATGCTTTGTCGGTTCAAATGTGGATTCAGCCACAAACGCCACCTTGGCCGGGCTGGCCGGCCGATTCGGGTTGATCAAGATGCGCTCTCGCCCGGGGAGCGGAGGCACGTCATAGTAGCCCCTTTGCCGCCGGCTGTAAAGCCTCGCCGGACCGGACAGGCGTCATTTCGGTCTTGGCATTCGCGCCATCAATGTGTAGCATGAAGGGTGAACAGCGTCGGGCCGGCAGCGAGGCGGCCCGGCAGGAGCAAGGAACATGCCGGACAAGACCAGTAGCCGCGGCGGGCCGGCCGACCATGACGTTGACGTCAAGGCCCACATACGCGACGCTCGCCTGATCGGCACCCACGACCGCGACATGGCGATCGCCATGCTCAACGATCTCTTTCGCCGCGGCCAGACGCCTGACCCCGCGCCTGACGGCCGTTACCGGGGCGAGGTCCTCGTCATCGACATTGCCCCCGGTCTGACGCGCCTGGTCGGCGAGCTGGTTGACCGGGCCGATCCGTGGCTGGGCAAGCACTTTGACGCAGCCAAAGCCAGCGGTGAGAACATCCTCCGCCCCTCGGCCCAACCCGGCGCGCGGCTGCTCTGGCCGTTCTACGGTGGCTACCGGCGCCAGCAGGAAACCACCCTCGCCTTCCCCTTTCGCACCGGCTATGCCCCCGGCCGCCGCGACCCCGATCTGACGGTCTTCAAGCTCGACTACGATGTCGAGGCGAACCCGCGGCTCCTCCTCTCGGCCCGTCGCATCGTCGACGAACTGGTGCAGGTCAGCGACGATCTCTACCTCGGCAAGTGGTACGTCCACTGGTACTGGGGGAGCTGGTCGATGATCGGCTTCTTCACCCTCCAGCCGGGAGGCATCTAGGCGCGGTGGCGACCATCCGCGCCTTCATCGCCGTCGACCTGCCCACCGCGGTCAAAACGGCGCTGGCCGGCGTCGCCGCCGACCTTGACCGGGCGCTCTCGCCCGGCGCTGTCCGCTGGGTTCGGCCGGAGGCGATGCACCTGACCCTGCGCTTCCTGGGCGATACGGACGTGGAGAGGCTCCCGGCCATCGGCAGCGGGCTGGACGAGATCGCCTCCGCCCACAGGCCGTTCGAGATGCGGCTGGGCCGGCCGGGCTGCTTTCCCGGCACGAGGCGGCCGCGCGTCATCTGGGTCGGCCTGACCGGAAACGAGCCACAACTCCTGGACCTGAAGGCAGGCCTCGATCGTGCCCTGGCTCCCCTGGGTTGGCCGGTCGAGGAAAAGACGTTCCACCCTCACCTGACGCTCGGCCGGGTGAAAGAAGAAGGCCGCCTCCGGGACTACAGCCCGGAAGCGGTCGTGCCGCCACTGGTCGTGCCCGTCGCGACACTGCTCCTGATCGAGAGTGATCTGCGGCCGCAGGGCCCGCGCTATACCGTTCGCCATTCGGCCGCGCTGGGGCAGGCGTAACCGGCTCCACCTCTATTTGGCAGGGGAAAGGGGAAGGCCCCCCGGCCCACTGCCCGCCCCGGCCAACCGAATGAACCGGCGCTACACCACCCTGACCAGATGGTACTGCTTGCGTCCCTTCCGCAACACCAGGAAGCGCCCATCCACCGTCTGGCCAATCGTCGCCTGCTGGCCCGGGTCCGTCACCCGTTCGTTGTTGAGATAGATGCCGCCGCCCTGGATGGAACGGCGGGCGTCGGCCTTGGACGAAACGAGACCGCTGGCCACCAGCAGGTCCACTACCGCCAGGCCGCCGCCATTGAGCGCCTCGCGGCCGACTTCGCTCGACGGCACGTCGGCGAAAATGTCCTGAATATCGTCCGCCCCAAGCCCGTCGAGCACGCCGCCGAATAAGACCTGCGTCGCCTGCTCGGCCCTGGCCAGGCCGGTTTCGCCGTGGATCATCCGCGTCACTTCGCGGGCGAGCGCGCGTTGCGCCACGCGCTGTTCGGGGCGCTCGAAGACGGCCGCCTGCAACTCGGCGATCTCCGGCTCGGTCAGCCAGGTGAAATACTTCAGATTGGTGACGACATCGGCGTCATCCGTGTTGAGCCAGTACTGGTAGAAGCGGAAGGGTGATGTCCGCTCCGGGCTGAGCCAGACGCTGTCCCCTTCGGCCGTCTTGCCGAACTTGCTGCCATCCGCCCGGGTCAGCAGCGGGTAGACCAGCCCGTGGGCCTTCTTCCCGCGCACCTTGCGGATGAGTTCCGTGCCGGCGACGATGTTGCCCCATTGGTCACTGCCGCCGGCCTGCAGTTCGCAGCCCAGGTGGTCGAACAGGTACTGGAAGTCATAGGCCTGCAGCAGCATGTAGCTGAACTCGGTGTAGCTGATCCCGTCCTCGCGCTCCAGCCGCGACTTGACCGAGTCCTTGGCCATCATGTAGTTGACCGTGAAGTGCTTGCCGACGTCGCGCAGGAACTCCATCATCGGGATCCTGAGCAGCCAGTCGGCGTTGTTGACGATCCGAGCCGGGTTGACCTTCGTCTCGAAGTCGAGCACGCTAGCCAGTTGCTGCTTGATCGGCACCAGGTTGGCCTCGATCGTCTCCACTGTCAGCAGCGTGCGCTCCGTCGTGCGGCCGCTCGGGTCGCCGATCATGCCGGTGCCGCCGCCGGCCAGGGCGATGGGCGTGTGGCCAAAGCGCTGCCAGCGGGCAAGCTGCATCATCGGCACCAGATTGCCGATGTGGAGCGAGTCGGCCGTCGGGTCGAAGCCGTTGTACAGGGTGATCGGCCGCGTGCTGACGATCTCCTCCAGACCTTCGGTGTGCCCGTACAGCAGGCCTCGCCAGCGGAATTCATCCAGTATGTTCGTCGCCATCGTCCAAGCTCCTGCGGGCGCGGCCCTGTGCGCTGCGCCGTGTGGTGAATATGGGGTCGCCCGGCTCCCGGTCGAAGCGAGCCGGCAACAAAAAAGACGCGGCCACGCCGCGTCTCGCTGTCACTCATGTCTGCCTCTCGTCCCTACCAGGCGGCCGGCACCTGACGCGCGCGCGGCGCTGTCTCGCTGCCTATCCGGTAATAATAGGGTGTGTGAAGCAGGTTCAACCAGGTCACAACGCCATCTTAGCATCCGGCCTGGGGCGCGTCAAGCGCCGGCCATCATCTTGTCCACCGCGTGCGAGAGCTGGGCCAGGCTCCTGACGACGAACACCTGGTCGCAGTACGGTTTGTAGTCCAGCATGTCGCTGTCATCGGTACCCCACTGCTGCGGCGACTCGGGGTTGAACCAGATCAGCCGGCGCGAGCGGCGCTGCAGGTCCTTGACCAGGTCGACGCGAGGCGAATTGAAGTTGTTGCGCGCGTCCCCGAGGATGACGACCGTCGTCCGGCTGTTGATGCTGTCAAGGTGGTTGTCGAAGAACGTCTCCAGGCTGTGTCCCAGGTCAGTGGCATAATGCTGTGGGGCGCGCTGGTAAAAGATGGCCATGACCTCATCCACCGCTTCCCCGGCCCGGTTTCCGGCCATCGTCAGGCTGATCTCCTCCATGTCGGCGTAGAAGCCGAAGCTGCGCGTCTTGGCGACCTGGTCCTGCAGTTCATAGGTCAGGCGCAGCATGAACTCGGCGACCGACAACATCGAGCGCGAGATGTCACAAATGAGGACGAGACTCGGCTTCAGTTTCTTGCGCTTGAACTTCAGCTCGATCGGCACGCCGGCATAGCGCTGGTTGGCGCGGATGGTGCCCTTGGAGTCGAACTTGCCCTCTTTGCCCCGCTTCCGTCGAAGCGCGGCCCGGCTGCGGAGCTGGGCGACGAGCCGCTGGACCTCCTTGCGGAGGAGAGCGGTTTCCTCTTCGGTAAGGCGATCGAACGGCTTGTTCATCAGGTCGGACCCGTAGAGGTCATCCGGCCGGTTGGCGCGCTGCTCGGCGATCTGGCGGCCGACACTCTGCGCCACCTGCTCGGCCAGCGCTTCACGGTTTGCCTCGACGACGCCCATCAGCTTCTCGATGGCCTCCTGACTCATCCCCATCGCGGCCAGCTTTTCCATCAACTCCCGGAGTTGCTCTTCCAGGTGGGCAAAGCCCATCTGCTGAAGCATCTGCCGCGTGACCCACTTGGCATTCTGCGGGTTGTCGGCATACTGGACGCCGGCCCGCTCCGCGAGGGCTTCCAGTTCTTCTTTGGTCGGCCCCTGACCGCTCGTCAGCCAGTCCATGAGTTGCTGCAGGCGGCCGCTGAGCGCGGCCAGCGCAGCCTTGAGCATCTGCTGCTCATCTTCGGAAAGGTCCTCCATGGCGTTCTGCAGGACCGGGCCGCCGCTGCCGAAATAGAGCGGGAAGAGCTCTTCAAACGCCTGGAAGTCATCCTGCTCCTTGACGAGCGTGGCCCGCATCGACTGGCGGAACAGGTCTTTGTCTGTCACGCCCAGCACTTCGACCGCGCGCATCGCGTCCATGGATTCCGCCATCGACACGCGCACCCCGGCAGCCCGCAACCCTCGCACAAATTCGATGATCCTGTCGTCCATGAAACCTCCAGATAGATGGCTCAAACACGGAGCGGTACGGATAGGGCAGACCGGGCGTGCGACACGATGCAAGAAGGCCCGCCGGCCGTCCGGCGGCCGTCAACCCCACACGCAGCTACATCTGCGAAAACCCGTGTCCGGCCCGTCATCGTCCTGTTCGACCGGAGGAGCGGCCGCCGTTGCCCATCATCCGCTTGGCTTTCTGCACGTCCGCCTCATACTTCAGCAGGACGGTCAGGGTGTTGTTCATCGTCTGCTCGTCGATCGACTTGGCGTTCAGCGCGACCAGCGCCCGCGCCCAGTCAAGCGTCTCGCTGATGCTCGGCACCTTGCGCAGGTCCATATTACGCAGTTGCTGGACGACGGCCACGGCCTGCCGGGCCAATTCCGGCCGCAAGTCCGGAACCTTCAGCCGGACAATATCCAGCTCGGCTTCGAGTGTCGGATAGCCGACATAGAGATAAAGGCAGCGGCGTTTCAGCGCTTCGCTCAGTTCGCGGGTATTGTTGCTGGTCAAGAGCACCATCGGCTGGTGCTTGGCGTGGATCGTGCCGAGTTCGGGCACGCTGACCTGGAAGTCGCTCAGGACCTCAAGCAAGAAAGCCTCGAACTCAACGTCGGCCCGGTCGATCTCGTCGATGAGCAGGACAACCGGCTCATCAGAGGTGAGGGCCTTCATCAGCGGACGCGGCAGGAGGAAGTTTTCGGAGAAGAAGACGTCCTCTTCCTGTGCCAGGCGACTGGCCGCCTCGGCAAGGCTATTGACGTCTCCCAGTACGTTGTGGAGCGTGTCGCGCAGGAGTTGGGTGTACAGCATCTGCTTGGCGTATTCCCACTCGTAGAGCGCCTTGCTCTCGTCCAGTCCTTCGTAGCACTGCAACCGCACGAGCGGCGCGCCAAGCGCATTTGCCCATGCCTTCGCGAGTTCTGTCTTGCCGACGCCGGCCGGTCCTTCGGCCAGGATGGGTTTGCACAGCGATTGCGCCAGATAGACCACGGTTGCGATTTCATCGTTGGCGATGTACTGCTGCTTCCCCAATCGAAGGCCGACATCGGCCGTATCTTTGAACGCCATTACCCACACTCCATTATTAACTTGCTACCGAGATAACTTGCCCGACTGCGCAAGATTGTAAGTCGGCCGGGGTCAAACGCCAACGTCACTTATGCCCCCTTCACGCACCTGCAGCTCGCGGGCGAGATAGTAGATGCGGCCGGTGTCGGTGAAGCCAAAGCGCCGGTAGAGGGCCAGCGCGGCCGCGTTGTCCTCCCACGCGCCGATGGTGACCCGCTGCCCGGCGCGCGCGGCGGCCTCCTCCAGCGCGGCCGCCAGCAGTTGCCGGCCGTAACCCTGCCCCTGAAACGCAGGCCGAATGGCGAACGGCTCGATCGTCGCCACGCCGTCCGATTCATGCAGCCAGGCCACACCGATCACCTCACGCCCCCGCGCCATGAACATCAGATCCTTCGCAGCCCTCAGCCGCTCCGCCACCTCCGCCTCGCTGAATGGCTGGCCCCAGGGCAACCCGGCGAAGCTTTCATCCGTCACCCGGCAGAAAAGATCGACGGCCTTCTTGCGCGAATAGACCCGCAGCGCGAGATCGGGACGGTCCGGCACGCCGGGAACGGGTAGCGATCCGTCACGGGCCAGCAGGCGCTCGATGTGGTGCACGGAATAGCCACGGCCCAGCAGGAAACGCGCTGACGACGAGTCGAGTGTCCATACGGCCCAGGAGAGCTGGGTCGCGCCGCGCGCCGCAGCCTCCCCGCACACGTACTCCAGAAAGCGCGTGCCCAGACCGCGCCGTCGCCATTGCTGGGCCACCGCGAGGATCATGTCGTACTCACCCGGAAGACCGGGCGTCGCCGCCATGCTGGCATACCCGATCAGCTCTCCCCGATGCTCAATGCCCCACAGGCCTGCCTCCGTGTCGTCTGCGCCGGCCGGCCAGGCCGCCCAGTGCATGGTTACCGGCCCGTCAGGCTGGTCAAGCGCCATGTGCAGATCGAGCAACGGCAACCGGTCTGCGTCGTCTAGCGGGCGGAATTCAACGTCGTCATCCATGGCCACGTTCTCCCCGACCGGACTGTAGCACGGCCAGTGGGAGCGGCAAGAAGCAGTCACCGTGGGCCAACCGCGGCCGCGACAGGCTGTTGGACCGGCCTGTGATTGCCCACCACGCGCTTCATGACGTGTTTGCCTGGGGAGTTGACCCTCCCCCTGCCGGGTGATAGAATTCCCACCGTTGCCCTCATCGTCTAGGGGACCAGGACGTAGCCCTTTCAAGGCTAAGACCGGGGTTCGAATCCCCGTGAGGGCACAGAAGCCGTTCAAATCAGCTTGAACGGCTTTTTTCTTCCCGTCCTGCGCGCCATTGCCTAACTCACGCTGTTCGGCGATCATTGGTGCGAACCCTGTACCCCCAGACCAAGGAGCCTCCCATGAGCAAGAAACTGACCGGCAAAGTAGCGATCATTACCGGGGCCAGCGCGGGCATCGGCTATGCCAGCGCGCTCGCCCTTGCAGGCGAGGGCGCCAGCCTTGTGTTGACCGCCCGACGGCCGGAGCGGCTGCAACAACTGGCGGATGAAGCCGAAGCGCTGGGTGGTCGCGCCGTCGGCGTCGTCGGCGACGCCCGCGACGAAACGACTGCCCTGCGCTGCGTCGAAATAGCCCAGTCGACGTTTGGCCGGATCGACATCCTGATCAACAACGTCGGCGTCGGCAACTACAAGGACCTGGTGGATACCAGCGCCGATGAGTACGACGAGATGATGGACAGCAACGTCCGCTCGACGTTCCTCTTCACCCGCCACGTGACGCCGGTCATGATCGCTCAGCGCAGCGGCACCATCCTGATGATCTCCTCGATGGCCGGCATCTATGGTTTCGGCGGCGAGGCGGTCTACTGCATGACCAAGTTTGCCCAGGTCGGCTTCGCCCAGGCACTGGACAAGGAACTGCGGCCGCATGGCATCAAGGTCGGCGCGATCTGCCCCGGCGGCGTCAAGACGGAGTTCGCCCTCGGCAGGGGGCGCACCGAGGAGAGCGTGTCCGCATCAGATATGCTCGAACCGGAGGACGTGGCCGGCGTCGTCCTGCTGGCCTGCACCCAGTCGCCCGGCTCGCGCATCATCGAGGTCCAGATGCGGACCATGGCCGAGGCGCTGACCTAGCGGAGACGAAGTCGCCGGGCTTCGGCCCGGTGGGGCGAGCGTCAGGCATCCGGCCACAGGGTGAGCGCGTGCCTCTCGCCTGAGCCTGGTCTACAATGGGGAGTGACTCGGCCGCCGATCGTGCGGCGGCCGGCGAGGAAAGCGCCATGCGTCTCGGCCTGATGCTCGGTTACTCGGCCGGTAAAGTTGAACTGCCCATCGAACTCGTCCAGGAGGCCGACCGGCTCGGCGTTTATGCTGTCTGGACGGCCGAAGCCTACGGCTCTGACGCCGTCACGCCGCTGGCCTGGCTCGGCGCGCTGACGTCTCGGATCAGGCTCGGCACGGCCATCATGCAGATGCCCGGGCGGACGCCGGCCAACGCGGCCATGACGGCCATGACGCTCAACCAGTTGTCGGGCGGCCGTTTCCTGATGGGCCTCGGCCTGTCCGGGCCGCAGGTGGTCGAGGGCTGGCACGGCGCGAGCTACGCCCAGCCGCTGGCCCGCACCCGCGAGTACGTCAGTATCGTCCGCCACGTCTTCCGGCGCGAAAGCCCGCTGACCTTTGAAGGCCGGCATTACCAGATCCCCTACCGCGGCGCCGACGCGACCGGCCTCGGCAAGCCCCTGAAGAGCACGCTCCACGCCCAGCCCGACATCCCCATTTACCTGGCCGCCATCGGGCCGAAGAACGTCGAACTGGCGGCCGAGATCGCTGACGGGTGGCTGCCCATCTTCTTCTCCCCGGCCCGCTACGATGACATCTTCAAGTCCCACGTCGAAGCCGGACTGGCGCGGGCAGGCAAGACGATGGCGTCCTTTGACATCGCCCCGACTGTTTCGGTCGTCATCAACGACAACCTCGACATCTGCTACAACATGCTCCGGCCGATGCTGGCGCTGTACATCGGCGGCATGGGAGCCAAGGGAAAGAACTTCTACTACGACCTGGCCTCCCGCTACGGCTACCAGGACGCGGCCGATGACATCCAGGCCGCCTATCTGAGCGGCGACCGAGGCGCGGCTATGGCCCGCGTCCCGGCCGAACTGATCGACGAGGTCGCGCTCGTCGGCCCGCGCGACCGCGTTCGGGAGCGGCTCGCCCGCTGGCTCGACAGCCCGGTGACGACGCTCAACATGACCGTCTTCGACGTTGAGACCTTGAAAGCGATGGTCGAACTCCTCGGCGAAACGGCCAGATGACGACACCCGTTGACAGCAGCCGCGAGGCCGACTGGCGCTCGCGCCAGAGGCCGATCGACATCACCGGCCGCGAAGCGCTGCTTGTTGAATTGATCGGCGCGCTGGCGGCCGAGCATCCCCTGACCGGCGACGGCTTCAACCGCATCACCCGGGCTTACCAGCGTCGGGGACTGCCGCCGCTGTCCAAGAGCCTGGTGCTCACCGCCCACGATGCACTATGCGAAGCGGGCTGGCTCGAACCGGACGCGGACCTGCGCGCCCACCTGCAGATGAAGCCGATGCGCTCCCACTCGGGCGTGACCGTCGTCACCGTCCTGACCAAGCCCTATCCCTGCCCCGGCCGCTGCATCTTCTGCCCGACGGACGCGCGCATGCCCAAGAGCTACCTGCACGACGAGCCGGGGGCGATGCGCGCCGAGCAGAACGGCTTTGACCCCTATGCCCAGACCGCTTCGCGCCTCAGGGCGCTCGAGCGCATTGGCCACCCGACGGAGAAGATCGAACTGCTGGTGCTCGGCGGGACATGGTCGAGTTATCGGCGCGACTACCAGGAGTGGTTCATCAGGCGATGCTTCGACGCGCTGAACAACTTCGACGCCTTTTCGCTCGAAGAGGCCCAGGATGCCAACGCGCGGGGCCGGCGGCGCAACGTCGGCCTTGTCGTCGAGACGCGCCAGGACCACATCACGCCGGACGAGTTGCGCTGGTTCCGCCGCCTGGGTGTCACCAAGGTCCAGGTTGGCATCCAGAGCCTGGACGAACGCGTGCTGGCCCTGAACCGGCGCGGCCACGATGTCCAGGCGACGCGTGATGCCTTCCGGCTGCTCCGCCTGGCGGGTTTCAAGATCCAGGGACACTGGATGGCCAACCTGCTCGGCGCGACGGTCGAGAGCGATATCGAAGACTTCGGCCGACTGTGGAGCGACAGGACCATCCGGCCCGACGAACTGAAGATCTATCCCTGCATGCTCGTATCCAATGCCGAGCTATACGACTACTACCTGCGCGGCGAGTACCGGCCCTATACTGAAGAAGAAGTGCTCGACGTGCTGGTCGCCTGCAAGGCTCAAGTGCCTCGCTGGGTGCGGCTGAGCCGCGTGGTCCGAGACTTCCCGACCACCAACGTCATCGACGGCATCAAGCGGGCCAACCTGCGCGAGGTAGCCCAGGCCCGCCTGCACGCCCTGGGCACGCCCTGCCGCTGCATCCGCTGCCGGGAAGTCCGCCGCGAGCGCGTGGAGCCGGCCGACCTGGCGCTGCGCGTTGAGACCTACGACACGGACGCGACAACCGAGCACTTTCTCAGCATTGACACGGCCGATGATCGACTGGCGGGTTTCCTGCGCCTGTCGCTGCCGGACCGGACGGCGGCCCATCCCTTCCCCGAACTGGCCGATTGTGCCATGATCCGGGAAGTACACGTTTACGGGCCGGCGCTCAACCTGGGCGATGACAGCCGGGGTGAAGCGCAACATGCCGGGCTTGGGGCGCGACTGGTGGCGGAAGCCAAGGCCATGGCCGGCGCTGCCGGCTACCGGCGCCTGGCCGTCATCAGCGCCGTCGGCACCCGCGCCTATTACGCCCGCCACGGTTTCGAGCCGGATGGCCTGTATATGACGGCGGCCCTGTAGCCGTTCGGCAGACGGCACCCGTGACTGTGCCCGCCTTGTGGCGGCCGGCTGTGTTGCCCGTGGGCGCTACCTGCGCCAAGGACGTTTCGATGACCGGACTCATTGACGACATGCTTGACCGGCTCCCCGCCGACACGATCACCTCGCTCGGCAACTTCCTCGGCCTCGACACACAACAAATGACGCGGGGCGTCGGCGCAGTCGCGCCGCTGCTTGCGTGCGGCCTGGCCAGGGCGGCGAAGCAGCCGGCGACGCTTGAATCGTTCATGGCGTTGCTCCCACCTGGCCCGGTCGATCGCGCTGGGGGGCTGCTGAATTCGCTCAGCGCCGGAACGCTCAGCGAGGTCGACGACAGGCTGCTGGAGCTGGCGCTGGGCAACGGGCAGCACGGGGCGTTGCGCTATTTGCAGGAGCGACTTGGCTTTGACGCGCGGCCGCTCGTCGCCGCCGGCACGCCGCTGCTCCTGAACGCCGTCCGCGACGTCGCCCAGGAAGAGGGACTGGACGCGGCAGGCGTCGGCGCGCTGCTTGAGCGCGAGACGCAGTCCTGGCTGGCCGCGGACACCCCCACGGCGCGGCTTGTCTCCGGCGCGCTTGCGGCCGGCGAGAAGTCCGCTGCGCTGCGCGAGCGTTTCACCCTGGCCCAGTGGACCCAGATCCGCATGGCCCCGCTGGCGGCGGCGGCCGTCGTCATGTCGGCCGCTGTCTCGGGCAAAGGGGGCCAGGAACGCGAGCTGGGCGCGGCGGTCGAGGCCGTGCTGACCCAGCGCGACGTGGCGGCGGCCGAGACGCTGACGACCGCCGCTTACGCCGCCGTCTACAGCGACGAGGAACTGGACAGCGTCAACCTGAGGCGCGTTGAGCCGGAGCGGTTGCTGAGCGTCGTCCGCTCGGCAACGGCGGCCGTGGCCGAACAGACGCCGGAGGAAGTGCGCGCCTTTCGCACCCTGATCTTGAAGGTGGTCACCCAGACGGCTGAGGCGGCGTCCGAGGGTGGGTTCCTGGGCATTGGCAGCGTGCAGGTCAGTGAACAGGAAAAGCAGGCGATAGACGCCGTCCGCAAGGCCATCAACGCCTGATCGGGCCGTCACCGGAAAGGGCCGGACAACGCCCAGGAGCAGCGACATGCGCAAGATGACCCGAGCCGAGTGTTTCGCCTTTCTCGTGGCCCGGCCGCGGACGGCCAAACTGGCCACCGTCCGGCCCGACGGCCGTCCCCACGTCGCGCCTATCTGGATCGACCTCGATGGCGAGCAGATCGTCTTCACCACCTGGCACGAGTCGGTCAAGGCCCGTAACCTGCTGCATAGCCCGTGGGTTTCGCTAGTCGTCGACGACGACGCGCCGCCGTTCGCTTTCGTCAAGGTCGACGGCAACGTGAGTTTCTCGACCGACATGGACGAGTTGCGCCATTGGGCGACCCGCATCGCCGGCCGCTATATGGGACCTGACCAGGCCGACGCCTTCGGCCGGCGCAATGCCGTTGATGGGGAATGGCTGGCGCGGATCACGCCGGTGACGGTGCAGGGCCAGGACGATGTCGCCGGTTGGTGATCCGGCTCCGGCCCGACCCCTGTTGACATAAACAGCCCATTGAAGGAGAGCAGACGCCCATGCGCCGACGACCAGCGCCCGACCGCGGCACGCAGACCCCAGCGACTCGCGCCAACAATGCCCGCCCAAAGCTGACGCTGCTCAGCCAGGAGCAGATCGCCCGGGTCCATGACTATGCCCTGACCATCCTGGAAACGGTCGGCGTCCGCGTGGACTCTCCGACCGCCCTGGCCTTTCTGGAGCGGAAGCTCGAAACGCGAGCCACCGGCGACATCATCAAGTTCCCGCGCGCGGTGGTCGAGGCCGCCATCGCCTCAGCGCCGAAGACGATCGACATCTTTGACCGCAACGGCGCGCAGAAATTCACCCTGGGGGCCGACCGGCTGCGCTTTGGCATCGGCGTGACGGGCCTCTTCTATCAGGAGCCGTACCACGATAACCTGGAAGTCTTTGGCTGCAACCACATGCGCGACATGGTCCGGCTGGGCAACGCGTTGCCCCTCTACGACGTCGTCTCGACCGTCGGCGTGGTCCAGGACGTGCCGTCGCACCTGACCGACTACTACGGCAGCCTGGAGATGATCGCCAACACGACCAAGCCGCTCGTCCTGCTGGTCTCGGATGAGAACATCTTCCCGCAAGTGCTCGACATGCTGGAGCACATCCACGGCCGCGACCTGAGCGACCGGCCGTTCATCATCCCGTATTTCAACCCCGTTTCGCCGCTTGTCATGAACGCCGGAACGGCCGACAAGATCATGGTCGCGGCCGAACGCGGGCTGCCCTTCGTCGTCTCGAACTACAGCATGGCCGGGGCCAACACGCCGCTGACGCCGGCCGGCATCCTGGCCCTGCTCCTGGCCGAGCTGCTTGCCGGGCTGGCCATCGGCCAGCTCGTCCGCGAGGGCGCGCCGACCCTGCTCGGCATGCTGCCGGTCTACTTCGACATGAAGACGATGATGAACTTCTATGACCCGCAGAGCATCCTGATCAACATCGCCTGCGCCGAGATCATGGCCCACTACGGCCTGCCCCACTGCGGCACGTCGGGCAGCGGGACAGGCTGGGGGATGGATCTCATCGCCGCCGACACATACTGGCTCAACACCCTGACCTTCAGCCTGACCAAAGGCGGGCTGGCCCCGTTCGTCGGCGATACGCTCGGCTCAAAGGCCATCTCCCCACTGACGCTGGTCGGCGTCCACGAGATCATCGACCAGGCGCTGCGCTTTTCGGCCGGCTTCCAGCTCGACGACGAGCACAGCGTCCTGCACGAGATCGCCGAGGTCGGCCCCGGAGGCCACTTCCTGACCACGCCCTCCACGCTGGAGCGATACAAAGACGGGTACTACAACAGCCGGCTCTTCCCTCATATCAGCATGGAGACGTGGCAACTGGAGGGGCAGCCATCGGCCGACCGGGTCCTGCGCGAAAAGACGATTGAGCTGATGCGGACGGCCCCGCCGGCCGGCGACCATGATGAGGCGCTCGCCCGCGGCGAGGCGTGGATCGAGGCCCGCACCGGCCACCGCCGCTGACCGGTGGCGGCCTAACCGGGATCGCCGGGAGCATCCGGGCCGGCCGAAGGATCGGTAAGCGGCGAGATGAGCACCTTGTCGACCCGGTTGCCGTCCATGTCGACCACTTCGAAGCGATAGCCCTCCCAGTCGAAGTAGTCACCGGCCGTGGGGATGCGCCCCATCCGGTAGACCAGCAGCCCGCCAAGCGTCTGGTACTGGCCCTCGTCCGGCAGCCGGTCGAACTCAAGCGCCTCGATCAGTTCGTCGGGCGTCAGCAAGGCGTCAACCAGCCAGGAACCGTCGGGGCGGGGGACGACGGGCGGCTCGACGATTTCCTCTGGCGTCGGCAGATCGCCGACGATGGCCTCCAGCAGATCAATGAGCGTCACCAGACCCACGATCCCGCCATACTCGTCGAAGAGCAGCGCCAGGTGAGTTCCCGTCTCGCGGAAGCGTTCCAGCGCGGCCGTGGCCGGCATCGTGTCGGGCATGAGCAGCGGGTCTCGCGTCAGCGTTCGCAGGTCGAGGGGCCGCCCGCTCAGGCTCTCGGCCAACAGGTCACGAGCAGCGACAACCCCAATGATCCGGTCAAGCGAACCAGCGGCGACAGGAAACACGGAGTGGCGGGACTCCTCGATCTTGGCCCGCAGGCGCGCCTCATCCATGCCGACATCCAGCCAGACCACTTCCGGCCGGGAGGTCATCATCGAGCGCACGGGCCGGTCGCCCAACCGGAAGACGCCCTCCAGCATCTCCCGCTCGGTCTCCTCGATCACGCCGCTCTCCGCCCCTTGCTCCAGCAATAGCCGCAGCTCTTCTTCGGTGAGCTGATCCGACCCGCCTCCGCGGATCCCGAACAAGCGGACGACAGCATCGGTCGTGGCCGAGAGGAGGCGAACGACGGGCGAGGCCAGCTTCGACAGGAAACGCATCGGCCGCGCCAGCCGGGCAGCGTAGCGTTCCGGGGAATGCAGCGCCAGCCGCTTCGGGACCAGCTCGCCCAGGACGACGGACAGAAAGGTGATGATCGAAACGATGATGATGAGACTGACCGTCTCGGCGTAGCGGCCCACAACCGGCAGACCGGCAAGCCGGATGGCCAATTGCCCGGCCAGCGTCGCCCCACCGAACGCGCCGGTCAGGATGCCGATCAGCGTGATGCCGATCTGCACCGTAGAGAGGAAGCGGCTGGGAGATTTGGACAGCTGCAGTGCGGCCGCGGCCCCGGAATCGCCGTCGCGGGCCATCTGTTCCAGCCGAAAGCGGCGGGAAGACACAACAGCCAGTTCCGACAATGAGAACAGGCTGTTGATCAGGATGAGCAGGAGGATAGCGAAGATTTCGATGAGCACACTGGACATCGGGCATTCACCTCGTCATGCCAGTGTACCGGACATTCGCTCCTCCTCGCAACCGGTTCAGGGCAGGCTTGTTTCGCCCATCAGCCAGCGGTCCACTTCGCGGGCCGCCGCCCGGCCTTCGTTGATGGCCCAGACGACTAGGCTCTGGCCGCGCCGGGCATCCCCCGCGGCGAAGACACCGGGCACACTGGTGTTGAAGCGGCCGTAGGGCGCGTCAATGTTGCTGCGGTTATCCGTCGCCACGTTCAGTTGCCCCAGCAGGTCGCCCTCCGGTCCCAGGAAGCCCAGGGCCAGGATGACCATCTGCGCCGGCCACTCGCGCTCGGTGCCCGGCAATTCGCGCAGCACCGGCCGCCCGCTCGCCGGATCGCTCGCCCAGCTGACGTCGACCGTTTGCACGGCGCGCAGGCAGCCGTTTTCATCGCCAAGAAAGGCCTTGGTCAACACGGCATAGGTCCGTGGGTCGCCGCCGAAGCGGGCGGCGGCTTCGACCTGACCGTAGTCCTGCTTGAATACCCGCGGCCACTGCGGCCAGGGGTTGTCGGCCGCGCGCTCGTCCGGCGGGCGGGCCATGATCTCGAACTGGGCCAGGCTCCGGCAGCCGTGGCGGAGCGCCGTGGCCACGCAGTCCGTGCCGGTGTCGCCGCCGCCGATGACGATGACATCCTTGCCCGCAGCGCTGAGATACCGGCCGTCGGCGTGGGCGGAGTCGAGCAGGCTCCTGGTGTTGGCATGCAGGAAATCCATCGCCAGGTGGATGCCGCCGGACGTCCGGCCGGGGACCGGCAGGTCGCGGGCAACGGTCGCGCCGGTGCAGAGGACGATGGCGTCGAAGTCACGCCGCAGCTCGTCGGCGGTCACGTCTACCCCAACCTCGGTCGACGGCCGGAAGACGATACCGCTCGCTTCCATCAGGTCGATCCGGCGCCGGACAAGGTCCTTGTCCAGCTTCATGTTGGGGATGCCGTACATCAGGAGGCCGCCGATCCGATCGGCGCGCTCAAAGACGGTCACCTGATGGCCGACTGTGTTCAACTGATCGGCGCAGGCCAGGCCGGCCGGGCCGGAGCCCACCACAGCCACCCGCTTGCCCGTGCGCCGGGCGGGGATGCTGGGCATGACCCACCCTTCGTCATACGCCCGCTCGATGATGGCGAACTCGATGCTCTTGATCGTCACGGCCGGGGTCGTGATCCCCAGCGTGCAAGCTGCCTCGCACGGCGCAGGGCACACCAGCCCGGTGAACTCCGGGAAGTTGTTCGTCTTGTGCAGCCGGTCATACGCCTGCCGCCACAGGCCGCGGTAGATCAGGTCGTTCCATTCCGGGATGAGGTTGTTGATCGGACAGCCGGAGGTCATCCCGTTCAGTATGTGGCCCTTGTGGCAGAAGGGGATGCCGCAATCCATGCAGCGGGCCGCCTGGGTCTGCAGGCGCTCCTCCGGCAGGTGGAGATGGATCGACTGCCAGTCGCCAAGCCGCTCGACCGGCGGCCGCTCGCCCGGCGCTTCGCGCGCATAGGTCATGAAACCAGTGACTTTGCTCATAAGAAAACCTTAACCGCAGCTGCCGCAGGTGAGGACAAGTAACTCGCCAGCCGGGCCCTGCGGCCGATCCCACGACGGCGGGGCATTCCGGGTCATGTCAGGTCCCCGCCGCTAATTGCCGGAGACCCGCGACGCGTCGCGCTTATTTGCCTCGAAGGCGGCCATGATGGCTTCATCGCCCGACAGGCCCTGCGCCCTGGCCGCTGCCAGCGCATCCAGCACCCGCCGGTAGTCTTTCGGCATCACCTTGACGAACGATGTCGCGGAGGTGTCCCAGTCTGACAGCAAGCGCCAGGCAACCGTACTGCCCGTGTTGACCGCATGGCGCCAGACCATGTTGTTCAGGTCGCGGAGGTCATCCGCGTCAAGGGCGACAAGGTCAACCATGTCGAGGTTGCAGCGCTCCGCGAAGGTCCCGTCGCCGTCGAGGACGTAGGCCACGCCGCCCGACATGCCGGCGGCGAAGTTGCGGCCCGTGCGGCCGAGGACCGCCACGCGACCGCCGGTCATGTACTCGCAACCGTGGTCGCCCAGGCCTTCCACGACCGCCTCGACACCGCTATTGCGGACACAGAAGCGCTCGCCGGCCAGGCCCCGGATATAGGCTTCACCGCCGGTCGCGCCATAAAAGGCGACATTGCCGATGATGATGTTCTCCTCCGGGCGGAAGGTCGTCCCGTCCGGCGGCTTGACGATGATCTTCGCCCCGGACAGCCCCTTGCCGATATAGTCGTTAGCATCCCCTTCCAGGGTGAAGGTCAGCCCCGCCGGGGTGAAAGCCGCGAAGCTCTGCCCTGCCGAACCCTGGAACGTCAGCCGGATCGTATCCTCGGGCAGCCCCGACGCCCCATAGCGACGGGTGACTTCGCTACCCAGGATCGTGCCGACCGTCCGGTTCACGTTGCGGATGGGCAGTGTGGCCTCGACGGTCTCGCCGCGCTCCAGCGCCGGCGCGCACAGGTCGAGGAGGGCCGTCCGGTCCAGGCTGGCCTCCAGCCCGTGGTCCTGGTCCTGGCTGCAGATGCGGCCGACGCCGGCCGGCACATCGGGCTGGGCCAACATGGCGCTCAGGTCGATGCCCTGGGCTTTCCAGTGGGCCGTCTCCTTCTGCACGACGAGCTTATCCGTTCGGCCGATCATCTCATCGACCGTCCGGAAGCCAAGCGAAGCCATGATCTCGCGCATCTCCATCGCCACGAAGCGCATGAAGTTGACGACGTGTTCCGGTTGGCCGGTGAAATTCTTGCGAAGTTCCGGGTTCTGCGTCGCCACACCGACCGGGCAGGTATCCTGGTGGCAGACGCGCATCATGATGCAGCCCATCGCCACCAGCGGAGCCGTGGCGAAGCCGAACTCCTCCGCGCCTAGCAGGGCGGCGATGACCACGTCGCGGCCCGTCTTGAGCTGGCCGTCGGTCTCCAGCCGCACCCGGCTGCGGAGGTTGTTCAGCACCAGCGTCTGGTGCGTCTCGGCCAGGCCGAGTTCCCAGGGCAAGCCGGCATGCTTGATGCTCGACTGGGGCGACGCGCCCGTGCCGCCGTCGTGGCCGCTGATCAGGATCACATCCGCGTGGCCCTTGGCCACGCCCGCGGCGATCGTCCCCACGCCGACCTCCGACACCAGCTTGACGTTGATGCGCGCCGCCGGGTTGGCGCACTTCAGGTCATAGATGAGCTGGGCCAGGTCCTCGATCGAGTAGATGTCGTGGTGCGGCGGCGGGGAGATCAGCCCAACGCCGGACGTCGAGTGGCGGACTTTGGCGATCCACGGGTAGACCTTGTGCCCGGGGAGCTGGCCGCCCTCGCCGGGCTTGGCCCCCTGGGCCATCTTGATCTGGA
>CAYRBP010000041.1:0-31733 GCA_964422535.1 uncultured Ardenticatenaceae bacterium
ATCCTGGGCAAGACGAACACGGACGAGTTCGCCATGGGTTCGTCGACCGAGAACTCAGCCTACTTCACGACGCGCAACCCGTGGGACCTGTCCCGCGTGCCGGGCGGCAGCAGCGGCGGCAGCGCCGCGGCCGTCGCCGCCGGTCTAGCCTACGGCGCGCTCGGTTCGGATACGGGCGGCAGCATCCGGCTGCCGGCATCGTTCTGCGGCATCGTCGGCCTGCGGCCGACCTACGGCCGCGTCTCGCGCTGGGGCGTGGTTGCCTTCGCCTCATCACTCGACCAGGTTGGCCCGTTCGGCCGGACCGTGGCCGATTGCGCCGCCGTCTTTCAGGCCATCGCCGGCTATGACCGGCGCGACAGCACCTCGCTCGATGTCCCGGTCCCCGACTACGAGGCGGCCCTGACCGGCGACATCCGCGGCCTGCGGGTCGGCCTGCCGAAGGAGTTCTTCATCGACGGCATCCAGCCGGAGGTCGAGGCGGCCGTGCGGGCCGCAGTCGAACAACTGGCGCGCCTCGGCGCGGAGATCGTCGAGGTGAGCCTGCCCCACACGCATTACGGCCTGCCGGTTTACTACCTGATCGCCCCGGCCGAAGCCAGCGCCAACCTGGCGCGTTACGACGGCATTCGCTATGGCCCGCGGGTCGCCGGCGCAGACATGATCGACAGCGTCAAGCAAACCCGGGCGCTGTTCGGACCGGAACCCAAGCGGCGAATCATGCTCGGCACCTATGCCCTGAGCGCCGGCTACTACGACGAATACTACGGCCGCGCCCTGAAAGTCCGCACGCTGATCAAACAGGACTTCAAGCGCGCCTTCGAGTCGGTGGACGTCATCGCCACCCCCACGTCCGCCACGACCGCCTTCCCCATCGGGGCCAGGACCGACGACCCGCTCAGCATGTACCTGTCTGACATCTTCACCCTGACGCTCAACCTGAGCGCGAGTTGCGGCATGTCGCTACCCTGCGGGTTCGATGCGGCCGGCCTGCCGATCGGCCTCCAACTCATCGGGGACACGCTCCAGGAAGCAACCATCCTCAACGCCGCCTTCGCCTATGAACAGGCGACCGAATGGCACCACCGCCGGCCCGTCCTGGAGCCTGCGCCTGAAGACGCTGAAGGAAACTGAGCGCATGAACATCGTCCTGCCTCTGCTTGCCCTCGCCAAACCGCTCGGTCCTGAGTGGCAGGCGCCCGCGGCGCTGCTCCCGCTGGCCAATGGGACCGTCGTGGGCCAGATGCTCGAGAGCGCGCTCAAGGTGGAAGGCGCCCGCGTGATCATCGTCTGCCCGGAAGAGGCGCTCGCCGCGGTCGAGGCGGCGCTGGACGAAGACGCCCTCGCGGCGACCGTCGTCTGCGCCGCGGCCGGGGACGAGCCCGGGATGGTCTGGGCGGCGCGTGATGCCTGGCGCGGTGGCGATGTGCTCGTCCTGCCGGGCGACGCGATCATCGACATGGAGCTGGCCCGCCTATCCGGCGAGGCGGCCGATGTCATCCTCGTCGCCCAGCCCCACGAACTGGAGGCCCATACCGAAACCCCGCCTCGCCACTTCGCCGGGGCGGCCTGGTTCCGCGACGCAGCCGCGCTTGAGAAGGCGCTCGCGGCTGCCCAGGGCAGTGAGTCAGCGCCCGACCTGGAACGCGACGTGATCGCCGCCATGGCCGGCGCGCGACTGGCCTGGCGCGAGTCCCGGTTGCGCCTGCCGATGGCCAGCGACGGCGCGCCGTCGCCTGACCTGTTGCTGGCGGCCAACGCGCGGCTGTTGAGCTTCGGCCGCAGCTCAGCCGAGGCCATCGAGCGCAGCTACTCAGAGGAGTTCACCGTCGTCCCGCCCGTCTTCATCCATGATGAGGCGACGGTTGAAAGCTCGGTCATCGCCTCGCAGACGAGCATCGCAGCCGGAGCGATCGTTCGCAACAGCGTCTTGCATCGCTGCCTGGTCGGGCCGGGCGCGGTGGTCGAGAACGCTGTGCTGGATGGGGCGCTCATCGGCGCCGGAGCACGGGTCAGCGGGCCATTGCGCCCGCTACACCTGCCGGATGGACAGACTTATGCTGGATAAGTACGAACCCGTCATCGGCCTGGAGATCCACGCCGAACTGCTGACCCGGTCAAAGATGTTCTGCGGCTGCAGGGTGGTCGACAGCGTCGAAGCGTCGCCCAACTCGGCCATCTGCCCGGTCTGCCTGGGCATGCCGGGCATGCTCCCGGTCATCAACGGTCGCGCGGTCGAATTCGCCATGCGCGTCGCCCTGGCGCTCAACTGCACGGTGCAGCCCCACAACATCTTCGCCCGCAAGAACTACTTCTATCCCGATCTGCCAAAGAGCTACCAGATCAGCCAGTATGAGCTGCCCATCGGCCGCGGGGGCTGGCTCGACGTCGAACTGCCCGGAGGCGAGACGAAGCGTATCGGCATCCGCCGCGTCCACATGGAAGAGGACACCGGCAAGCTGACCCACCTGGGCGACGGCCGGTCCCTGGTCGACTACAACCGCTCCGGCGTACCGCTGCTCGAGATCGTCAGCGAACCCGACATCCGCTCCGGCGAAGAAGCGCGAGCCTACGCGACGCGGATTCGCCAGATACTGCGCTACCTGGGCGTCAACTCCGGCGATATGGAGAAAGGCGTGTTGCGCGTCGAACCCAACATCAGCATCCGGCCGCGCGGCAGCCAGAGCTTCGGCACGCGCATCGAGCTGAAGAACCTGAACAGCTTTCGTGCCCTGGCCGACGGAACCGACTTCGAATTGGCCCGCCAGGCGGCTGTACTGGAGGCGGGCGGGGCCGTGGTGCAGGAGACACGCGGCTGGCACGACGGCCGCCGCGAGACGTTCTCCCAGCGCGTCAAGGAAGAGGCCGAGGACTACCGCTATTTTGCCGAGCCCGACCTGCCGCCTCTGTTCATCGATGATGCCTGGATCGAGCGCGTGCGGGCCGAACTGCCGGAGCTGCCGCAGGCCAAAGAGCGACGCTATCGGGAGGAACTGAGCCTGTCGGCGTATGACGCGGCCGTGCTGGCCGAAGACCGCGCCGTCGCCGAATGGTTCGATGCGGCCGTGGCCGCCGGCGGCGAACCCAAAGTCATCGCCAACTGGCTGATCAACGACGTCTTCAAGCTCTTGAACGAGCGCGGTACCCGGATCGAGGCGAGCAAGCTGACGCCCGCCGGGCTGGTCGAACTGCTGGAGCTGTTGGAGCGCAAGACGATCAACGCCGGCAGCGCAAAAGAAGTGCTGGCCGAGATGTTGAACACGGGCGCAGCCGCACCCGCCATCGTCGCCGCCCGCGGGCTGGGCCAGATCTCAGACGCGGCCGCGTTGGGCGACATCCTCGACGCGCTCCTGGCGGCCAATCCCGGCCAGGTCGACGCCTATCTCGGCGGCAAGGAAGGCCTGCGCGGCTTTTTCGTCGGCCAGGTCATGCGCCAGACCCGCGGCCAGGCGGAGCCGGAGCTCGTCAACCGCCTCTTTGACGAGCGCATCGCCGCCCTGAAGGCTGCGAACAGGTAGCACGATGGGGCACATCGGACTTCAGCCCCGCCCCCTGCAGTCGCGCTGAACTCGGCACGCCTTCCCCTGCCGGGGCGATAGGGCTGCCGTCGGGCAGGCCAACCGGCGCCGCAGGCCCCGGCCCATCCACATGCCCATCGAGCGCGGCCCGGCCCGCCGGCAACGGCCGTGTCCGGTTTTTTACCCCCGCATGCATTTTGTGGAATCTTCAATACAATAGCTTCGTCGTCTGATCGTTGTGCGGTGAACACAAACAAGTGGAGTCGCCATGCGCGTTGCCCTGCTGGCCAATCTGATCAAGAATGCCCCGACCTGGGAAGGGATGCCATCGGATCGGTGGGACGACCTCGACTCCGAAGCCACCATCGAGGCCATCGCTGAGGCGCTGCGCAG
Source organism: uncultured Ardenticatenaceae bacterium (assembly GCA_964422535.1). Taxonomy (GTDB): domain Bacteria; phylum Chloroflexota; class Anaerolineae; order Promineifilales; family Promineifilaceae; genus Promineifilum. Next base: position 3,912 of record CAYRBP010000041.1, read on the forward strand.
CGGCGGCCACGATGTCACCTTCGTTGAGGGCAACCTGTCGCTCATCGACAATCTTGAGAAGCTTCGACCCGATATCTGCTTCAACATCTGCGAAGGTCACTTCGGCGATTCGCGCGAGGCCCAGGTGCCGGCCATCCTGGAGATGATGCGCGTTCCCTATACCGGTTCCGGCGTGCTGGCGCTCTCCCTGGCGCTGGACAAGCCGATGACCAAGCGCGTTCTGCTTTATCACAACCTGCCGACGCCCACCTTCCAGACTTTCGAGCGCGTCAGTGAACCGCTCGACTCGGACATGGTCTTCCCCCTTTTCGTCAAGCCCAGCCGCGAAGGCACCGGCATGGGCGTGACGGCCGAATCCATCGTCCATGACGAAACCCAGTTGCGCACCCAGTTGCAGAAGCTCCTGGACCGTTACCACCAGTCTGTCCTCGTCGAGCACTACATAGAGGGGCGGGAGATCACCGTCGGCGTCATCGGCAACCTGACCTCTCCCGTCGCCCGACGCCTGCCGGAAGATCTCGAGGCTCCCCGGATGCGACGCGGCCTGACCTTCTTCCCGCCGCTGGAAGTGGACATGACTCGCTATCCTGAAGAGGAAGCCGGCATTTACACCAGCCGGATCAAGACGGAATTGGTCCACAATTTTCATTATTTGTGCCCTGCGCCGATCAGCGAGGAACTGGTGGCCGAACTCAACTGGCTAACGGCCGCCACCTTTCGCGTCACCGGCTCCTTCGACGTCGCCCGCGTCGATTTCCGGCTTGACGCCAAAAACAACAACAAGCCTTATGTCCTGGAGATCAACCCTCTGCCCGGTCTGAATCCTGGCTACTCTGACCTGCCGCTGGAAGCCAAAGCCGCCGGTTGGAGCTACGAGGAGCTGGTCAACGGCATTCTCAATGAGGCCATCCACCGCTATGGCCTGGAAGAAGGCGCGCCCTTCGTTTCTTTCCCATCCTGAGCAGCGCGATTGACCAAGGAGAGATGAGGAATGACTACGAACGCCACCCCGGCAAAGTCGAGATGTCCCGAGTGCGACGCCCGAATCTTCTTTGAGCGGCCGCCCGACCTTGGTCAGATGCTCGAATGTCCTGAATGCGGGACGCGCCTGGAGGTCATCCGCCTGTCGCCGATCGAGCTGGACTGGGCCGGCGAAGACGGCGGCGAGGCGAAAGGGGGGAGCTTCGTGGATGAAGCCCTGTTCGGCCGGCCGGCACGGGACGAGTTCAGCCGTGGCGATGAGTATGGTGTCGTCGACGATGACGACAGCGCCGACTGGTAGCGCCCGGCCAGGGCGGGCTTGCCTGCGTCCCGCCCGGAACACCCCGTCATGCTCAGTCGCATCGCTGTCTTGCTGGCTGCGGTTTTCTCAGTCCTGACACTGGTCATCTCCTGCCTTGCGCTCGTCTGGGGCCTGCGCCCGAACCGCTCAGGGACAGAGCCGTCGCTTGAGGCGGACGTCTGGCCGATCGTTGCCGACGGCTGGCACAACTCCAACACCGACCTCATCTTCTGGCACGATGCTTTCTACCTGGTCCACGCCCGTTCCCGCTATCACATGGGCAATGAAGGTTCCCGGTTGATCGTGCGCCGCTCCCCCGACGGCCGTGAATGGACCGAGGTTGCTGAGCTCCAGATGCCGGAAGCGGACATCCGCGATCCGAAGTTCGCCGTGCTGGACGGCACCCTCTATCTCTACGCATTGGCCAACAACAGCTTCGAGCCGGAGCCGTATGCGACTGTCCTGAGTACCAGCCAGGACGGCGTCGCCTGGAGCCCCTTCGAGCCGGTTGAACCAGGCGGCTGGCTGCTTTGGAGCCCGCGGTCGCTCGACGGCGAGACCTGGTACGCCACTGCCTACTGGCACGAGCACGGCCGCTCCGCCCTCTTCAGTTCTACTGACGGCCGGACGTGGGAGATGGTGTCCCAGATCCATGAGGGCGATCGCAACGACGAGACGGCCCTCGAGTTCCTGCCCGACGGCCGCGCGCTGGTCACCGCCCGATTGGAAGGGGATGATCGCGCCTGGCACCAGGGCTCCAAGAACGCTGCGACCCTGCTGGCCATAGCCACGCCGCCATACACCGACTGGGCGACGACCCGCAGCCTGACCAGCCGGCTGGACGGACCGGCGCTGTTCAGCCACAACGGCCGGGTCTACGCGGTCGGCCGCTATGACCCCGAGGATCGCGGTTCGTGGTACGGCATCTCCAGCGTGCTGGGCCGCAAGCGCACGGCTATCTACGAGGTGACGCCGGATGCGTTGCGGCTCCTGACCGTGCTGCCGAGTGCCGGCGACACGTCCTACGCCGGAGCTGTGTTGAAAGACGGGGCGCTCTATACCAGCTACTACACCAACGACCCTGCGCGTGACGTGCCGTGGGTGATGGGCCTGATCCTGCCGAGCGACATCTACATGGCCCGCATCCCGCTCGACCGGCTGGAGGCGCTGGCCGAGCGCGTCGCGGCCGAGTGACGCCTACTGCACCGGCCGCGAGGCGGCCGTGCGGAACGACCACTGGTAACGGTTGCCGTTGGCCTCCATCTGGACCGTGTAGGTCTGGTCGGCGATCAACGGGTGGCGCGGCATGATGACGACCGCGTCCTGGGTGTCCAGGATCAGCCTGCCCCCCTTCTCCTCCCAGGCATTCGAGCTGTGGTAGCTGGTTTCGTCGAAGACGCAGACCTCGACCGGCGTATCGCCCATCAGCAGCGTTGTGGTGCCCACCCGGGGCGTCAGGGTGCCATTCCCCAGTTGGACGACGATCGGCGCACCGACGGGCCGCGAATAGCCCGGACATGAAGCGAGCGGGTCCGGGTACTCATATAGCTTGTGGACGCCAATCCAGGTCGTGGAACCATCCTTCGGGAAAAACAACGGATACGTCACGTCGCCCACGCCGGCGTTGCGCTCGCTGCGGACGTCCAGGACGGCCGCCATGTTGTAGCCGGGGCCGCTCTCGTTGTAGTCGCCATAGCCGACGCGATCGAGTCGGGGAGCGATCATCGGCACGAGATGAAACGGAGCCGATACCCAGAAATTGATGCCCCACTCATAGTCCGCCTCGATCATGCTCGTCACAAAGACGTTGCCGTTTTCGGCCGCCTTGGCCCCGGCCGGGTCATAGAATGGCAGATTGGGGCTCTCGCTGTGGAATGTGTCCGGGTCGTTGACGACCATGTACTGGCTGTGAAGCCGGCTGCCCAGATTCAGGGCCGCTTGCTCGCCCAGCGGCGCCACCCCGCTCATCTCGCGGAAGCGGTTGAGGTAACCCAGCCACGCCGAGTAGAGCGGCTCGGGCGTCGCCGTTGGGGGGACGGCCGTCGGCGTCGGCGGGACATCCGTGGCAGTCGGCGGGACGGCCGTCGGCTCGACCGCCGGCGCGGTCCCTGTCGGTATCCGCGTGGGTTGGGAGGTAGCGGTCGGACGCGGCGTTGGGGAGACGAGCGGTCTGACGGTCGGACGAGACGTCGGGCTGGCGATGGCCGCGACGGCCGGCGGCGGTAGGGTGCGGACGGCCGCGTCCCCCTGCGCGGTCGCAGGCACGTCGGCTGGCGTCGTGTCGGCCCTGCCTGTGCTACAGGCACCAAGCCAGACGCCAGCACCTGCTATCACCAGCAACCCAACCAGTCGCGCGATCCGTTTGTTCACATTGCCAACTTAGCTGCAGAAGTCGGCAGATAATACCTACATGCCTTGCGCCAGGCAAGTGTAATAGGCCATGTCACGCCTAGACCTGTTTACCCCCTTTGCCTTTCACACCGGCATAGAGGGATTTGAGATGCGCCAGGTCGGCTTCGAAGTTTCCTGTTGGATGAACGGCCGGGCCGAGACGGACCAACTTGTGTTCCCAGTCGAACTTGACCAGCACGATCGGAACCTTCGCTCCGAGGGCAATGTAGTAGAAGCCGCTGCGCCACTCGCCGACCTGCGTGCGAGTCCCTTCCGGCGTGATCGCCAGGATGAACTTCTCGCGGCTGTTGAACTCCTCCACCATCTGCTGGACGAAATCGCGCGACCTGTCGCGGTCAAGGCTGATGCCGCCCAGCCAGCGCAAGAGGCTCCCGACCGGGCCAACGAACGGCGTGTGCTTCATGACAAAATGCATGTCGGCATACAGCGACATCGCTGTCGTTTGCGAAAGGAAGTAATCCCAGTTCGAGGTATGGGGCGCGCCGATCAGCAAAAACTTCGGCACGTCGGGCAACCAGCCGACGACGCGCCATCCATACAACTTGAGAAGCCCCCGGCCGATGGCCAGTGAGAGGGCATTGCCGCGCCGTGGGGGGTTTTCGCCCACGGTCGGCCACTCGACCAGGTCCAGTGCCTCGTTTTCTTCGACGAATGCGTTCATGCTGCACCTTCAGTGAAAGCCTGCCCGGGCAGACGCCGCGCTTGTCCGTGTGGTCACCCTGTTGTCCCGCTGTTCCGGGCCCAACCGATGGCGCGTCCTGGCCCGCCAGGCTAGAAATCAAAACCCCGCCGGCCGTCCCTGGTTGCGCCTGGCAACAGGGGCGGGCCGGCCGTGGCGGATTGTCTCCCTAGTCGGCCAGCGGCACGGGCAGGACGACCTGCAAGGGCACGGCCGCACCGATTTGCGCCAGTTCAACGTCCACGTCTTCCGGAAGGCCGCTGACGCCAACCGCCCCCACCACCTGGTCCTGGAACAAGACCGGCACACCGCCGCCCCAGCCGACATAGCGCGGGTCGCCGAAGTTGGTCATCGGCCAGCCATCCTCGCGCGAGGACTGCCCGATCGCCCTGGACGGCCGCTGCTCGCGCGCCGCCGTGAAAGCTTTGTTGATAGCGATGGTGATCGACGGCAGGCGGCAGCCATCCGTCCGCAGAAACGCGAGCAATTCGCCCTGGCTGTCGACGACGGCCACGGCCGCGCCGAGATTGTCCTTCTCCAGTTCAGTCTGGACCGCCGCGAGGATAGCCTGGGCGTCACGGTGCGATAGCTGGTAGCGTTGGATCATAGTCTCCTCTGTAGGGTGTTCGCGGTCACGTTCCCTGCGGCGCCAGGAGGGCGACCTCATCGGCGCACCTCCGTGACCGCGTGTAGCCGGCCTCGTCGCTAAGGGACCGGCTTCTGGTCCTGCACCCGGCACTGGGCGCCGGCCGCCGCATAGTAGTCCCGCAGGAAAGCGTCAAGGGCGGGGATGCGGCCCGTGGCCAGGTTATCGATCTGAAACGGGTCGACGTTCAACGCGTAGTGCTCGTAGGTGAAGGCGCTGTCCCGGTCGTCGAGCGACAGGTAATACTGGAAGTAGGCGCTGTTCGCCCGTGACCCGCCGGCGTTGGCCGCCACGCGCAGGCCGAGATAGTCCGGCAGTCCGAAACGCCAGTCGCTCGGTGGATAGGCAGTACCGCGCGGCTTGTGGTGTTCCAGCAGCAGCGATTGCCGCCACGACAGCACACCGCCTTGCTCGACCAGGGGGCGCAGCGAACGGCCGTCGATGCCGAAGCCCGCGTCTTCCCAGGGCCGGCCCAGGAAATCCAGGACGGTCGGCGCGATGTCGATGTTGGCGACCAGCTGGGCCACGGCCCGTGGGGCAGCGCCGGGGGCGACGATGAACAGCGGCACGCGCACCGATTCTTCATGGGGCGCGATCTTGTTGCTCAGCCGGTGCTCGCCGTTGTAATGGCCGTTGTCGGAGGTGAAGACGATGACCGTATTGGAACCGGCGGCTGCGAGCACGTCACCGACCATGCGGTCGAAAGACAGCATTTGCTCCATCCGGTCGAGGGCGAGGCGGCGAAGGTAGTCCTCCTGCCGCCGGTTGCCCGGCACCTGGGTGTTCAGGTCGGGCCAGGCCTGGGCTGAATAGTACGGCAGGGTCGACTCCAGCGGCAGGTTATACGACAGCTTGCCGGTCGGCAGGTCATAGCGGTCGTCAAGCGGGGTGAAGCCGTGTGGGTCGTGGCCGGCGCGCAGCCGGCCGGCGGGGTAGTCGCCGCCCCATTCGTAGGTCTGGCCGGGAGCCACCGGCCACCAACTCCCTTCGGCAAAGGCGCGCATCAGGTAGTAGGGATGCGTCTGGGTCAGCGGTTCGAGGGGGTCCAGGCGGCCCGGGTCATCGACATACGTCCGGCGCATGCCGACGGGCTCGCCGTCGAACTGCATGGCCCGGCCGGTCAGCTGCTCCTCCTCTTCGCCTCCCCGGATCTTGGTCGGCCCGCCCAGGCTGGAGGGATCGTTGCCCGTTTCGGCCAGCACCCGGTAGTCGACAAGCTCGGGGCTTTGCCACCATTCGAACCGGGTCGCCTCCGGCGGCAGCTGGACGACCTGGGCCACATAGCGCGCGCCTGAAGTTGGGATGATGTTGAACCCGCGGACCGAGCCGAAGACGACGGTCTCGCCCCAGTCCGGGTCCGGCATCCAGGCCGAGAAGTCCTGCCCGTCCACTTTCTGGCGCACGTAGCTGGTGTAGCCGTCGATCTCGTTCCCCCGCACCACCTGCTGGCGCACGACGCCATTTGGAAGGCTGATGGCCGTCCAGTCTGCGACAGCCAATGTGCCTGTGCCGGCCAGGATCGACTGATCGCCCGTCAGCTGCCATGGCCCTTCCACGCCGTTGACGATGTCGCGGGTGAAGAAGCGGATTTCCGACCCAAGCGCCTTCAACATTTGCTGGCGCTTCGTGGTCGGGTTGGGTGTCAGGACGTTCCAGCCAACGACGAAACCGGCCCCGGTGCCGGCCGCGACGGTGGCGTCGTTGCCGGTATTGGCCCACTCGCCCCAGCCACTGTCGCGCTTGGCGCTGTCGCGCGACCACCACAGGTGGCGCGGGTCGCCGGCGACATATTCGACCGTTACCAGGTGCTGGCGCCACATGTTGGCCGATTCGTTCCAGAACTGGGCGAAGGCGACCGGAGCGCCGGTGAACGTGGCCTTGGCATACGAGTCGAGCTTGCGCCAGGACGGTGTGCTGACGTGGATGGCCCGCGGCGCGACGAGCAGGAACAGCGGCCGGTTACCGGACTGCTGAATGGCGCGCAGGGACTGATCGCCGACGTACTTCGTCTGGTAAACCGGCGGCAGGACGGGCGTACCGCCCTCCGACACCTTATACATGCCGGGTCGAGGGTCATAACTCTCAATGAGACGATAGAAGTTCCAACCCGGTCGCCGCTCTCCCAGATGCCACTTCCCGACAAAGGCGCGATAGTAGTTGTCGCCGATCCACATGGGCAGATAGGCGTTGCTGCTCTGGACAAGGTAATTGTCGAAGCGCTCCGGCCCTTCGTCGCCCGTGACGTGCCACGTTCCATGATTGTGGGTATAGCGCCCGGTCAGGAGCGAGGCGCGCGACGGGGCGCATATGCTGCACGGCACGTAGGCGTTGGTGAAGTTGGTCCCACGATTGACGATCAGTCGCCGCACGTTGGGCAGAAGCCCCGCATCCAGCAGGCGCTGGAAGGTGTCGACGTCAAGGTCATCGACAACGATCATCACGACATTGGGCGTTGAGGGATTCTGACTCGTCACCGAAACACCACCTCCAGTGCGTGGCCCACGGGCATGCTAGACCGATCGGCATCATTGAAGGGCAAGACGGGTTGCCGATCCGGGCAGCGGCCGTGTCGCGCCGGCTCAAAGGCCCGGCGCCAGGCTATTGTAGCATCACGGAAGCGCGATGGAGAAAAGATGCGGCCGGGCCCGGACGAACGCTCAGGTGGGAGACGGACGGTCAACGGTCGTAGACGTCGGGGTTCGCGCAGAAGGGAAGGCGCCGCCCCTCCAGTCCGGCCAGCAGGTTCTCACATGCCCGGGCCGCCATCCGCCGCCGTGTCTCCTGCGTCGCCGAACCGATGTGGGGCACGATGAAGCAGTTGTCCAGCGCATACAACGGGTGCTCAGGCGGCAGCGGTTCCGGGTCAGTCACGTCCAGGCCCGCCGCGGCGATCCAGCCCTCGCGCAGCGCCCGCTCCAGCGCAGCCGCGTCGACCACCGGGCCGCGGGCGACATTGATCAGGATGGCCGACGGCTTCATGAGACGGAACGCCGCCTCGTCGATCATCCCGCGCGTCTCGGCCGCGAGCGGCACGTGAAGGGTGACGAAATCGCTTGTTCGCAGCAGGTCTTCCAGCGGCAGGCGTTCCGCCCCCAGCCGCGCCTCCACTTCGGGCTTCGGCGTGCGCGACGTGTAGACGATGCGAACGCCGAAGGGCCTGGCCCGTTCGGCCACGGCCGCGCCAATCTTGCCCATGCCGACGATGCCGAGCGTCGCCCCGGGCAGGTCGGCGCCAAGCCAGCCGTCCGGCAGCCAGGTCGTCCAGCGCCCCTCGCGCGCGTCGCGGCTGGCCTGCGGCAGCTTGCGGGCCACGGCCAGGAGCAGGGCCATCGTCAGGTCGGCCGTCCCTTCCGTCAGGACGCCGGGCGTGTTGCCGACCGGGATGCCGCGGCGCGTGCAGGCGTCCAGGTCAACATTGTCGACGCCGACCGCCATATTGCTGACGACCCTCAGGCCCGTGGCAGCTGCCAGCAACGCCTCATCCACCCGCACGGTCAGCAGGCTGAAGAGGCCGTCGGCTTCGCCCAGCCGGGCGCGCAACGCGCCGGTCAACCCGCTGTGCTCCCGCGTTTCAGGGCCAACGATCAGACGGCATTTGCCCTCCAGCGGAGCCAGCCAGCCCGGCGGCAACCGGTGGGTGACGATGACGGTTGGCATGCTCATAGACACCTTCCCCAACATGCACCCGAAGGTTCTGCGGATCGCCCGGTAGCCTTCAGGAGTGACGACAAGACCTTGAGACGCCCCCTCAGGTCACGATCAGCAGGATGCCTGACAGCGCGAGCAGAAGGACGATCACCTTCTCGAAAGTCTCGCGGTTGATGCGCCGGCTCATCCAGCGGCCGAGCCAGACGGCGAACGGGATGAGCGGCAGGACCCAGGCGATCTGCAGGAACCGCTGCCAGGTCAACAGGTCGGCGTAAAGGTAATAGGGCACCTTGATCCAGTTGAGCACTGCGAAGAAGATGGCCGACGTGGCGATGAAGATCGCCGGGGTCACCCTCTGCAACAGCAGGTAGATGCTGACCGGCGGCCCGCCGGTGTGGGCAAGGGCAGAGCCAAAGCCGGCCGACGTCCCGGCAAGCAGGCCGTGCCAGTCGCGCGGTTCGTAGCGGAGCGAGCCGAGGATCCGGTCTTCATACAGCTTGTAGACGGCGAAGAGCAGGGCGATGACGCCCATGCCCTTCTTCAGCAGGTCGGTCGGCGCGTTGGTGATGAACAGCGTGCCGATGGTGACGCCGACGATCGCGCCCGGCAGCAACAGCAACGCCAGCCGGTTGTTCCACTTTCGCCAGTGGAGCAGGACCGCAAAGAGGTCCGCCACGATCAGGATGGGCAGCAGCAGGCCGATGGCCTGGTCGGCCGGCACAACGAGCGCCATGAGCGGCGTGGCCAGCGTGCCGAGGATGCCGCCAAGGCCGCCCTTGGACAGGCCGATGATCACCGTCACGCTGACGACGATGGCGATGAAAGCCGCGCGCTCAGCCGGCATCCCCTTCTCCCTGCGGCAAACAAGACCACCTGCAGGCGCTACCTGCAGGTGGTACGTATATCGCTGGCGTTGCGTCACCGCCTACATGACCCGGTCGATGAACTCCCGGTTGTGGACCTCGACAGGAACCTTCATCAATTCAAGGATGCCCTTTGCCGTATGCTCAGACAGGCGGCGGAAGGCTTCCTCGCCTTTCTCGGCCGTTGCCCGCAATGGGTTGCCGATCGTGCCGCTCTCGATGAACTCATGGTGGTCCATCGGGAAATTGAAGTAGCTGTAGCCCTCGAACTCCACGTCGGGCATTCCGTCCTTCTTGGCGAACGTCCGGGGCAGGAACTCGGGGATGTGGGCCTTGGTGTGCTCGGCCCGCTCCATCCGTACCAGGCCGGCGTTCCAGGCCAGGTCCTGCGATGTTTCCAGTTCGCTGGCGTGCCAGCCCGGCGTCTCTTCCGGCGGGTTCTCCATGAGATCGCCGATGATGCCGTAGTAGCGTTCCATGTAGGGCTTGACGAATCCGACGAGGGCGCCCGTCTCATAGCGCAACCGGCGCAGGACGGGATCAACGACCTTGACGTTCGAGCCATGGCCGTTGATGAAGATGATCCGGTTGAAGCCGTGGTGGATCAGGCTGCGGCCGACGTCATAGAGCAGGTTGAGCAGCGTGCTGCTGCGGAGGGTGATCGTGCCGCGGCCGCGGCCGGGCTCGTGCATGTGTTGCGGCGAATAGCCCGTCCACACCGGTGGTGTGTGCAGGACAGCGATCATCTCGGCCACGCGCTTCGAGATCTCGACACAGGTGACGGTGTCGGTGTAGAGCGGCAAGTGCGGGCCGTGCTGTTCAAGGCTGGCCATCGGCACCAGGACCGTATCCTTGAGCTTCAGGTACTCCTCGATATCCACGTAGCTCAGGTCGCCGATGTCCCATGACAGGAACTTGGACCGGAACGCCTCGTCGCCGCTGGTCAGTTTGGGCAGTTCTTTGTAGTTTCGTCCGTTACTGGCAATCATGGCATTCTCCTTGGAACATAGTCCCGCAGATTCAGCAGAGCAGGTATCCGGCTTCGGGAATGGCCTCGTCCGCGGACACCTTCTCCGCTAGGCGTGAGTCTGCTGGTGCATCAGGTTGATGAACAACTCCGCCACCTCAACGCCGAAGGCGGGATCGTTCACATGACGCGGGAAAGTCAACAGCGGGATCTCGGGCCGCAGATCACCGCGCAACGCATCCAGGAAAGCCGCGTCGCTCTCCGGATCCCAAAAGACGCCGCCCGGCACGTTGGGGATCGATAACCCTTCGGTCGGCACGGCGATGACGACCGGCCCGGCGGCCGGATTCAGCCGCTCGGCGAACAGGTGGCCCAGGGCGATCATCTCGTCCCGCGTGGCGCGGACGAGGGTGTACTCAGGATTGTGGTCATAGACAGGCCGGCCGGCCAGCGCGGGTGGGATGTGGCCGGCATGAAAGACGCAGAAGTCGATGCAGCCGGGCACGACGACCTGGGGCAACCCACAACGGCCGACGCGCCGGAGCCGGTCCGGGCCACCGTCGTGGATGCCGCCCGTCATCGGGTCGAAGGTCTCGTTCGTCGTGAAGTCGATCACGCCGGCGAACATGCCGGCCTCGGCCAGCTCTTCCATCGCCGGGCCGCCAACGCCGTTCGAGTGGAAGATGACCGCCTCATAACCCGCCTCGGCCAGCCGCTCCTTCAGGGCCATGACCGCCCTGGTCGTGTTGCCGAGCATGGTCACGGCGACGTAGCGGTCGTCCGGCCGCGCCGGGGGCAGCGGATGGCCGTGTTCGGCCAGCCCCTTCAACGCCGCGGCGACGTTGTCATAGATGGTGCAACTGATCGGGTTGAGCCCCAGGATGTCGGCCACCGAGTGGACGACCATGATGTCGCTCGTGCCGACCATGGGCTCAAAATAGTGCTTGCCGGAGGCGATCGGCGAGACCAGGACCTTCGGCACGCCCAGCGGCAATTGCATCATCGCCGCCGCGCCCATGACCGCGCCTTCCGCCCCACCCATGCTGGTGATGGCGTCCAGCCTGCCGGCCCGGTACAGCTCAACCGTCAGCCGCTTCAGCGCCTCGCGCATGCCGGCCACCGCCTTGCCGCGGCTCCCGGCCGCGCGCAGCGCGTCGATGGTCGTCCCGGCGTAGGTCGCCGCCTCGGCCCGGCTGATGTCGCGCCCCGGCCGGACGGCGATCCCCAACGGCTCGCCCAGGATGCCGGAGTCGACGACGATCGTCCCCAGACCCAGGTCTTCAAGCCGGTCCCGGAGATAGCCGATCTCCACGCCTTTCGTGTCAAGCGTTCCGATGATGACGACGGTCTTGCCCATCCCCTCCTCCCGGTCCTGCTGGAGAGCTGGCGCGGGGAGCGCGGCCGCCCGCCAGACCGGCAGACGGCCGCGCGGCCGCATGAAGCGCGCGCGTGTTCAGCGGGCGAGCGCGATCACTTGATCAGCGGCAGCAGAGTGTCGGCGCAGATCTTCACCTGGTTGCTATAGAACTCCTCGGTCAACAGGCTCGAGCCGTGGTCCTCAATGAACTTCCGCTGCTCCTCGGTGATGTTGACGAGGTTGGTCTCGATCATGTTCTTGTACGGGTTCGCCGGCGTCCGGTCGACCGGGGCGACGAACTCAACCGTCAGGGCGCCATCGTAGCCGATCTCCTTCAGCGTGCTGACGACCTTGGCCCAGTCCCAGTGGCCCCAGCCGCAGGCGAAGCGGTTGGTGTCGGCGACGTGGAAGTCGGCCAGCCGGCCCTTCGCGGCGCGGATCGAGGCATAGGGATCAGCCTCTTCGATGTTCAAGTGGAACGCGTCAAGGCAGACGCCGCAGTCGGGGCCGGTCGCCTCGGCCAGGGCGATGGCCTGGCCGGCACGGTAGCAGAAATAGGTCTCGAAGCGATTGATCGGCTCGACCGCCAGTTTGATGCCTTCCTTCTGCGAATGCTCGTAGACCTGCTTCATGCTCTCGACGGCCCAGCGCCATTCGTCGTCCGGCGGCGCGTCGGGCGTGACCTTCCCCACCGTACCCGGCACGATGGTCATCTCATAGCCGTCCAGCTCCTTCACCATCGTCACGCAGTCCTTGACATACTTGACGGTGTTGGCGCGCTCGGCCTCATCCTTGGCCAGCAGGCTGAGACCGGGAAACATGAGCGTGACCGAGCCCCAGCAACGGATGTTGTGTTCCTTCAGGAGCTTGCGGACTTCCTTTGTGTTGTACTCGTACGGCAGCCCGCTGATTTCGATGCTCTCGTAGCCATACTTGGCCAGCCGGGCCACCGTGACTTCGATCGGTTCCGCTCTCATCCAGTTATGCATTGACAGGTGCATGTTCTACCTCCTCGACGCTAGAGATTGAATAAGGTGTACAGCGACCGGCCGCAAGCGCGACCGGAGAGATACCAGATGGCTACAGGTGCCCGGCTACCACTTCATACAGGCCGCGGACTTGCAGGCCAAAATCGGCCGCATAGCGGCTCAACTCGGCCAGCGTGCCGGGGTCTTCGCAGACGATGACGGACGCGCCGGTCTGGGCCGCGTCCGCCAGACGCGCCCGTGTCAGCTTCTCGGCCAGCGCCGGCTGGGTGAAGGCCAGGGCGACGTTGCCCACCGGGTGCGTCCGTCCCTCGCGCCAGAAGAGCTCGCGCCGGTCGCCGGGCCAGACCGCATCCAGCAGCCGGCGCGCGCCGCGGGCGTGACCCGGCACGCGGTTGGCGTGCGTCGGGTCCACGTAGGCGTAGGCGGGCACATCGGCCGAAGCGCGCAGCGCCAGTTCGCCGCGCTCCAGCGCGTCAGCCAGGACGTTCGTCACCAGGCGCAGCGCGATCTCCTTCGGCGGTTTCATCTCCAGCCGCCATTCGATCAGGTTGTCAAAGACGTAATAGTCGCCCGGGGCCAGGACCATCAGGCGGTTCGCGCCGCTGGCCTGGAGCTCGGACAGATTGGCCCGGACGAGGTCGCGGGCCGTGTCCGGCAGGCCCAGCGAACTGGCCAGGTAACCGTTGTTCAGCCCGTCGCCGATGAGCGCCGGTTCGATCCCGGCCGCGGAAAGCAGCCGCAGGGCCGCCTCCAGCGCCGCCGGCCAGAGATAGCGGGCCGCGTCGCCGGCAAAGAGGGCGTCGGCCGCCGTGCGGTTCAACGGCCGCGGGGGCTCCGGCGCATAGGGGTTGCCCCACTCGCGCAGCGCCGCGTCGACCCGGCCGACGGCCGCCGGCGCCAACCCAAGCCGGACCACCTCGGCCCGCGCGGCGGTGATGGCCTCCGGCAGCGGCTGTTCGGTCACACAATGCGTGTGGCAATTGCCGCAGTCGGAACATTGATAGAGCACATCGATGGTCTCTTCGTTCCACTCGGCGAGCCCGCGGCGGGTCGAGGCGATAAGCAGCGCCCAGCCGTGGGGCGTCAGCGCCTCCTGGTGGGTCACATGGCCGACCGGGCAGACGTGGCGGCACATCAGGCAATAGCGGCAGTTGTTGACGGTTTCGATCAGGTAGTCGGTGATCATGCGCGCCTCTAGAAGCCAACCTTGCCGGGGTTCATGATGCCGTTGGGGTCAATGGCGTGCTTGATGCTCTGCAGGAGCGGCCAGGCCGCCCCATACTGCAGGCGCATGTAGCGGCCGAGCTTGAGGCCCACGCCGTGGTGTTCGTTGATCATCCCGCCGTGATCGACCGAGGTCTTGACGGCCGTCGTCCAGACCCGGTTGTGGAGCCGCAGGGCCTCGCGCGGGTCTTCCGGCGGCTGCTCGATGATGAAGCGGTCATACAGGCTGGCTCCATAGTGGAACCAGTGGGAGAAGTGGCCGATATAGCGCGCGTTCCACTCCCGGTAGCCTTCCTCAATGGCCGCCTTCTTGGCCCGGTACAGCGTCTCAAGCTTGTCGAACGTGGTGATGGTCTCGACCGTGCCGTACATCCAGGGCAGCTTCAGGCTCTTGGGCGGGTAGTAGAAGTCATAGCGATGGTTCCACCACGCTTCGCCCGGCTCGCGGCCGAGGTCCTGCGCGCCCAGTTCGCGGCAGATGGCCATGCCCTTCTCTTCCTGCAGCGCGGCGATGTCCTTGTCCCCGTCGAAGCCGATGACCATGTACGCACCCTGCAACTCATAGCCGAGGACGTGCTTGACCAGCGACCCGGTCGAACTCGGATCGTAGAGGCGGATGACCGTCGGCTGCAGGCGGCGGGTCATCATCCGGCGTCCGGCTTCGAGGGCGGCGCTGACGTCATCAAACAGGACGGCGCGGAACAGGCGGACTTCGGGCAGGTAATCGACCATCATCGTCGCTTCGGTGATGATGCCGAAGGTGCCCTCGGAACCAAGAAAGAGCCTGGCATAGTCGGGGCCGGAGGCGTGCTGCGGCACCTGTGGCGTGCGGATGATGTCGCCGTTCGGCAGGACGACCTGCATCGACATGACCAGGTCTTCGGCCTTGCCGTACTTGGTGCTGATCGTGCCGGAGCCGCGCGGGGCCAGGTAGCCGCCGAGCGTGGCGCAGTTGGCCGAGGCGGGGTAGTGCGCCAGCGTCAGCCCGCGCTCGTTGAGCGCCCACTCCAGTTGCGTGCCGTTGATGCCCGCTTCGGCCGTGACGGTCAGGCTAGTCTCGTCTATCTCCAGGATGCGGTTCATCCGCTTGGTGTCGACGATGATGCCGCCATAAAGCGGCAGCGCCCCACCCTGCGTGCCCGAGCCGCCACCCCAGGGGATGACCGGGAGACGATAGGTGTTGGCGATCTTCATGATCGTCGAGATCTCATCGGGCGAGGCGGGGTGGACGATGAAATCAGGCTGAGGCGTCGCCTCGCCGCGGTCCAGCCACATCTGCGGCATCCACGACCAGTCGGTCGAGTACGCCAGCCGGTCCGTATCGGAAAGGGAGATGTGGTCGGGCCCGACCACGTCTTCCAGTTCGCTACGGACCATCTCCAGGGCAAAGCCGGTAAGTCCCATAGGGTTCACATACTCACTTCCAGCGATTCCGGTCACGAATGCGCCTGCCTGCCGGGCGGGCCCGCCATATCGTGGACGCGGGAGACAACGCCCCGCCCGCGATCCCGGCGTGCCGAACCCGGCTCGTCCGGGAACGGCCGCGGTCGCCCGGCAGTGTGGCCGGTGAAGCCGTTGCTCAGCGGACGCCGAGCAGTACCTCGTTGGTCAACTGGTCCAGCCGTTCGTATTTCATTCCGCGCGCGCCGAGCGCCGGCCGGTCGAAGGCGGCCGCCTTCAACGCCTCGGCATTGGCCCGCGAGTACGTCTTCGTGATACCTGCCAGCGACCCGTCATCGGCGTTGATCTCGGCCAGCAACGCCTGGATATCCTTGTCCCCGTTGAATCGCTCCGCCTTCTCCTTGAGGATCAGGTAGGTCCGCATACAGCCGCGGGCGAAGTCCTTGACGCCCTCGTAGTCCTCGGTCCGGTAGGCGTGGGCGTCGAAGTGGCGGCTGCCGGTGTAGCCGACGTCTTCCAGGAACTTGACCAGGAAGAAGGCCGCCTTCAGGTTGACCGCGCCGAAGCGGAAGTCCTGGTCATAGCGGCCGAACGACTGGTCATTCAGGTCGATGTGCCACAGCTTGCCGGCTTCCCAGGCCTGGGCGACGTTGTGCAGAAAATTCAACCCGGCCATGTGCTCGTGGGCGACTTCCGGATTGACGCCGACCATCTCCGGGTGATCCAGCGAGGCGATGAAGGCCAGCATGTGGCCCGTCGTCGCGTTGTACATGTCGCCCCGCGGTTCGTTCGGCTTGGCCTCAAGGGCGAAGCGCATATCGTAACCCTGGTCTCGAACGTACTCGCACAGGTAGTTCATCGCCTCGCGGTTGCGCTTGATGGCCGTGACCGGGTCTTTGGCGGCGTCCGTCTCGACGCCCTCGCGGCCGCCCCAGAAGACATAGAGCCTGGCCCCCAGTTCAGCCCCCAGGTCGATGTTGCGCATCACCTTCTGCAGCGCATAGGCGCGCACTTTCGGGTCGTTGGCCGTGAAAGCGCCGTCCTTGAAGGCGGGATCGGTGAACAGGTTGGTCGTCGCCATCGGGACGGCCAGGCCCGTTTCACGCAGCGCCGCTTTGAAGTCCTTGATGATGCGTTCCCGCTCGGCCGGCGTGGCGTCGATGGGAATGAGGTCGTCATCATGGTAGTTGACGCCATAGGCGCCGACTTCCGCAACCAGGTGGACGATCTCGACCGGGCTTAACTTGCGGCGAACGGCGACGCCAAACGGGTCGGCGCCCACCTGGCCCACCGTCCACAGCCCGAAGGTGAATCGATGTTCCGGCTTTGGTGCGTAACGGTCTGACATATCAGCCCTCGATCTCCTTGTGTTCAATGTTGCTGATCGACACCGTGCCCAGGTCGGTATCATAGACGCCCCGCGGCCGGATGTGGCTCCACAGGATGTAGAACAGGGTGGACACGAGCAGGATCAGGAAACCATACTTGTAAAGCGGGAAGAACCACGGTTGGAACATGCCGAAGATCCCCAGGATGATCCCGCCGATGGCCACAAGTTCGACCCGGCGAAACGACTCGGCCGGGATCACGCCGCTCAGGGCGCTGTGGGCCATCCAGACCAGGGTCATGAAGCCCAGGATGATCCCGACGAAGATGAGGATGAACGGCAGGGCCGACAGGAGAACGTTCGTCGCCAGTTGTTCCTCGCTGGCGGTGGCCCGGATCAGCGGCCCCGCCGCCAGGCCCAACCCCAGGAAGACCAGTGCTGCTATCGGCATCCCGATGGGTACGCGCGGTCGGTTCAGTTTCATGGTTCTCTCCGAATCATCGTTCACGTTGCAGGAGAGGCGCGGGATGCACACGACATCCCGCGCTCTCCCGGGCCTAGCCGGGGTCGGGGGCCGGCTAGTAGCGGATATCGACCTGCCGTTTGGCCGCGGCCGACTCCAGGATGGCATCCGAGATGACGGCATTCCGATAGCCGTCTTCGAACGTAGCCCCGAAGGGGCCGACGCTCCTGTCGTTGACGATGCAATCCAGGAAGTGAGCCAGCTCGTGGACAAACGTGTGTTCCCAGCCGATGATGTGGCCGTGGGGCCACCAGTTCTCCCACCAGGGGTGATAGCCCTCGGTCACCAGCACGTTGTGGAAGCCCTGCGTCTCTTTCGGCTCCTCACCCACCCAGAAGACCTCCAGCTCGTTCATCCGCTCCAGGTTAAAGTGGATCGAACCGAGCTCGCCGTTGATCTCCAGGCAGTTGTAGTTCTTGCGCCCGGCCGCGAACCGCGACGATTCGACTGTGCCGATAGCGCCGTTTTCGAACTCGACGCAGGCCACAAACGCGTCGTCGACGTTGACCTTCTGCATCTTGCCGGCACTGTCGGGCCGCTCGGTGATGAAGGTCCGGGCCATCGCGCTGACGCTCTTCATCTCCCCGCACAGGAAGCGGCCGAGGTCAATGATATGCGAACCGAGATCGCCCAGCGCTCCGCTGCCGCAGGCCTCCTTGTCCAACCGCCAGATCATCGGCGTGTTGTAGTGAGGCATGATCCACTCCTGCAGGTACACGGCGCGGAAGTGGTAGATTCGGCCGAGTTTGCCGCTCTGGATCAGGTTGTAGGCCAGGCGAATGGCCGGCACAAAACGGTAGTTGTGGGCCACCATGTGCTTGACGCCCGCCTTCTGGACGGCGTCGAGCATGCGCTTGGCCTCTTCGGCCGTGCGGGCCAGCGGCTTCTCGCACAGGACGTGCTTGCCGGCCCCGGCAGCGGCGATCGACGGCTCGGCGTGGGCATCGTTCGGGCCGCCGTTGTCAAAGAGCTGTACGCGGTCGTCCTCCAGCAGCTTGCGCCAGTCAGTGTAGTAGGTCTCGTAGCCGTAGCGGCGGGCCGCTTCGGCCGTGGCCGGCTCATTGCGGCCGGCGATCGCCACCAGCTTCGGCACGGCCGGCGGCGGGTACATCATGTACGGGATCTTCTTGAAGGCGTTGGTGTGGGCCTTGCCCATGAAGGCATAACCCAACATGCCGACGCCGACTTCTGGGACGTCGCCTTCGGCGCGCGCCCCGGCCATCGTGGTGAATCCGGTTTCCTCAGCCATGACGATACCTCACTTCTTGCTGGCAAAGGCCGCGTCGAAGGCCACGGCCGATTGGGCAAAGTCCTGGCCACGGACCATCTTCAGCGCTTCCGGCGCGCCCCATTCGCGGTCCATGCCGCTGTCCTCCCACTCGATCGACAACGGGCCCTGGTAGCCGATCTTGTTCAGCGCGCGGATGATGCGGTCCCATTTCACATCACCGCGTCCGGGCGAAACGAAGTCCCACCCGCGCCGTGGGTCGCCGAAGTCCAGGTGCGACGACAAGATGCTGTTGCGGCCGGTGAGCTGGACGCGCGAGTCCTTGACGTGGGCGTGCCAGATGCGATCGGCGAACTCATAGATGAACTCGACCGGATCAAGGAACTGGTGCACAAAGTGGCTGGGGTCGAAGTTGAAGCCGAAGGCTGGGTGGTGGTCCACGGCCGCGAGCGCCCGGTGGGCGGTGATGATGTCGTAGGCGATCTCAGTCGGGTGAACCTCAAGGCCGAACTTGACGCCGTTCTCCTGGAACACGTCGAGGATCGGCTTCCAGCGGGCCGCGAAGTCCGCGTAACCCGCGTTGATGTCATCCTGGTTAGTCGGCGGGAAGAAGTAGAGGTTCTTCCAGACACTGCTGCCCGTGAAGCCGTTGACGATCTTGACGCCAAAGAGCTTGGCCGCTTTCGCCGTATCCTTCAGTTCCTGGGCGGCGCGCTGGCGCACGCCCTCGGGCGAGCCGTCGCCCCACAGGCGAGGCGGCAGGACGCGCTGGTGGCGCTGGTCGATCGGATCGTCGGCGACACACTGGCCCACCAGGTGGGTGCTGATGGCAACGCACTTCAGGCCATATTTGTTCAGGATGTCCCAGCGACTGCGGACGTACCCATCGTCCGACAGCGCCTTGTCGACTTCGAAATGGTCGCCCCAGCAGGCCAGCTCGAGGCCATCGAAGCCCCACTCGCTGACTTTCTTCGCCAGTGTCTCCAGCGGCAGGTCCGCCCACTGGCCGGTAAACAGAGTCACGTCTCGTGCCATCGTGTTCCTCTCCTTCATGAATCAGAGTCAAGGTAAGTAGATCAATTGAGCGAGATGCTCTTGAAGCGCCGGGCCTGCGCCTCCAGCGCCGGTTCCGTCGCCAGTCGTTCGATGCTCGACGCCCCGAAGAAGCCGGCAATGCCCTCGGTGTGGTCGAGGATATAGCGAACATCCTCCGGTTCGGCGATCGGGCCGCCGTGACAGAGGACGAGGATATCGGGCCGGACGGCCACGGCCGCGTCGCGCATGGCCTGCACCCGTTTGGCCGATTCCTCCAGCGTCAGCGCCGTCGAGGCGCCGATCGCCCCCTTCGTCGTCAGGCCCATGTGGGGAACCAGCACGTCGGCTCCGGCTTCGGCCATGGCCCGCGCATCGTCCGGATTGAAGACGTAGGGGCAGGTCAGCAGCCCGATCCTGCTGGCCTCGCGGACCATGTCCACCTCCAGCCCGTAGCTCATGCCGGTCTCTTCCAGGTTCGCCCGAAAGACGCCGTCGAACAGCCCGACGGTCGGGAAGTTCTGGACGCCGTCGAACCCGGCCGCCTTCACCTGTTGCAGGAAGACGGGCATCAACCGGAACGGGTCGGTGCCGCAGACGCCGGCCAGCACCGGTGTGTCTTTCACCACCGGCAGCACCTCGCCGGCCATCTCCATGACGATCGCGTTGGCGTCACCATAAGGCAACAGCCCAGCCAGGCTGCCGCGCCCGGCCATCCGGTAGCGCCCGGAGTTGTAGATGATGATCAGGTCGACGCCGCCCCGTTCGGCAAACTTGGCCGAGATGCCGGTCCCGGCTCCGGCGCCGATGACGGCTTTCCCGGCGGCAACTTGCGCCCGCAGGCGCCGCAGTGATTCTTCGCGCGGAATGAATGGCATATCCATTTCCCCCTATGCCTGCTCTCGCAGGAACGAGAGCAGTTTCGACGTCATCGCCTCGGCAAAGGCGTCGTCGTTGATGTTGAGGTCCAGTTCATGGACCTCAATGCCCGGCCGGACATGGGCCTTGATGGCGTCGTACAGCGCCTTGTCGGCTTCCGGCCACCAGAACTCCTTGCCGGGAGCGTCGAGCATCGACACGCCGCGTAGCGGCAGGTAGAACGCAACCGGCCCGCCGGAACGGTTGGCTTTCTCGGCCAGGATGCGGCCGAGCTCGGCATTCTCCTCCGGCGTGGTCCGCATGAGGGTCACGTTCGGGTTCCAGATGTAGAACAGCCGGTCGTTGTACCGGGCCGGCACCGTCTCGCGCGCCCAGAAGTTGGCCATGTCAAGACAGCCGGGAGCGATGACCTGTGGGATGCCCCGCGCCGCGGCTGCGTCCATGCGCGTCGGGCCGGCCGACAGCACGCCGCCCGTCAGCTCATCGGCCCACTCAGTCGTGGTGATATCCAGCAAGCCGGTGATGTAGCCGTCGGCTACCAGGCTCTCCAGCGTCTGGCCGCCCGTGCCCGTGGCGTGGAAGACCAGGACCTCATAGCCGGCCGCTTCCATGATCTGCCGGCTCCGGTCGACGACCGGCGTCGTGTTGCCGAACATCGAGGCGGCGATGAGCGGCCTGTCGGAGACCGCGGGCGCGGCCGTCTCGACCATGCCGACCACGGCCCCGGCCGCGTTGGCATAGATGCGCGCGCTCAGTCGGTTGACCCCGGCCACGTCAACGACCGAGTGGATCATGACGATGTCGCTCGTGCCGACATAGGCGCGGGTGTCACCGGAAGCCAGCGTGCTGACCATCACCTTCGGCACGCCAACTGGCAGGGCGCGCATCGCGGCCGTACCGATGAGCGTCCCGGCCGAGCCTCCCATGCCCAGGATGCCGGCAAAGGCCCCGGCGTCGAACAGCTCGCGGGCCAGCCGCGCCGCGCCACGGGCCATGACGTCCATCGCTTCGCCGCGGTCGGCGCGCTCGCGCAGGGCCGCCAGCGAGCTACCGCCCGCCTCGGCCACGCGCGCCGCGTCGACGTCCGGCGCAAACGGGGGATCACCGGCGACGCCTGTATTGATGACGAGCGTCTCGTGGCCGCGTGCCCGGATGGCGTCGCGGACAAAGGCGAACTCCGGCCCCTTGGTATCCAGCGCGCCGATGAGCGCGATCGTCGCGGACATGTTTCGCCTCCCCTGACCGTGACTCAGGCCAGCAGTTTCTTCAGGAAAACGACGCCGTCGCGGGCCAGGTCATCCTGCGTCGGCGCCAGCGAGCGCCAGATGGCCGCCGCGCGAGAGATGGACTTGACCTTCGAGGTGAACGACTCGATGACGACCGGCCCGTCATAGCCGATAGATTTCAGGGCCGAGCCGACCTCATCCCAGGTCACATTGCCGGATCCCGGCGCGCCGCGGTCGTTCTCGCAGGCGTGGACGTGGGCCAGCCGCGAGACGCCCGTCGTTCGAATGGCCGCGCCAAGCGACTTCTCTTCGATGTTCATGTGGAACGTGTCAAGCATGACCTTGCAGGCTGGGTGGTTGACGCGATCCACGACCTCGATTGCCTGTGCTGCCAGGTTGATGAAGCTCGTCTCAAAGCGGTTGAGCGGTTCGACGCACAGGACAACGCCGTGGTCACCGGCGTAGGCTGCCAGCTCCTTCAGGTTCTTCACCAGCAGGTCGGTGTCGCGGGCGCGCTCGTCGTCGGACATCTGCCACGTCCGGCCGACGGCCGAGTAGATCGGCCCGACCAGGTTCGTCGCGCCCAGCGCGGCCGTCGCGTCGACCGCCTGGCGGATATAGGCCATGCCGTTCTTGCGGATGGCCTCGTCGGGATGGATAAGGTCGCGGTCCGGCCCCATGGCAGCGCAGGTGCTGACGCCGAGGCCGTTGTCGCGGACGATCTGAGCGCCGGCGGCATGGTCCATGTCGTCAACGCTTTCCAGTGGGACTTCGATCCAGTCGAAGCCGAGGCTCTTCACATGAGGGGCCAGTTTTCGCAGTTCGTCGGTGGTCGTGGGTGAGGTCCAGACCCAGGTATTGACTCCAAAACGCATGAGAATCCCCCTTACTGAATCCGGTTGCCGGATGGGTCGAAGTAATGCATTCGCTCCGGGGCGATGTCAAAGTCGACATTGTCCCCGAGGCGCAGGTGAGTGATGCCCGGCACCAGGCACTGCAGGACCTGCTTGCCGGACGCAATGTGAACGACCGTCTCAACGCCCAGCGGCTCGGTCAGGGCGATGCGGCCGTGGAACTGCCCTTTCTCATTCAGCTTCACATCTTCGGGGCGGATGCCGAGGGTGAACTCGGTCGGGAGCGACCGGTTGGCCGGCGTCGGCACCGATAGCTCGCTGTCCTTGATGTAAACCGCGCCGTTCGAGGGCCGGGCCGCCAGCAGGTTGATGCGCGGCGTGCCGACCAGCGTGGCCACGTAGGTCGTCGCCGGGCGGTCATAGATGTCATCCGGCTTTCCGAGCTGGACGATGCGCCCATGGTCCAGTACGGCGATGCGGTCGGCCATGGTCAGCGCCTCGATCTGGTCATGCGTGACGAAGATGGTCGTATTGCCCTCGGTCTTCTGCAGGTGCTGCAGTTCGATGCGCAGCGCCTCGCGCAGTTTGGCGTCCAGGTTCGACAGTGGCTCGTCCATCAGAAAAGCCCGCGGACGGCGGACGATAGCCCGCCCGAGCGACACGCGCTGCATCTCGCCACCGGACAGCCGGCTGGTCTTGCGCTGCAGCAGGTGGGTGATGCGGAGCTTCTCGGCCGTTTCGGTTATCTGCTGCCGGATCTCCGCTTCCGGCAGCTTGCGCATGGGTGAGCGCAGCGGGAAGGCCAGGTTGTCGTAGACCGTCATGGTCGGGTAGAGCGAGTACTGCTGGAAGACGAACCCCACGTCGCGGTCCGCCGGCGTGACATCCGCCATCGACTCGCCGTCGAAGAGCACGTCGCCCTCGGTCTGCTTCTCCAGCCCGGCGATGATGCGCAGGGTCGTCGTCTTGCCCGCGCCGGTCGGGCCGAGGAGGACAAAGAACTCGCCGTCCTTCACCTGGAAGGAGATATCGTTCAGGGCCGTGAAACCGCCCTTGAAAGTCTTGGTGATATTGCGAAGCTCGATGCTGCTCATGCCTGTGCTCCTTCCAGGCGGATCGCCCTTTCACTCTTCGGGTCAAAGAAACGCGCCATCGCCGGCTTCAGATCGAACCGAACGGTGGACCCGATGGGGTAATGGGCCATGCGGTCGCTGCGGATGTGGACGGGGTCGCTGCCGTCAAGGGTGACGTGGAGCACGCGATAGGCGCCATGCATGTCGGAGGCGTAGACCTCGCCAACCAGGGCGCCGCTCGTCTCGTTGATGTCGGCCGCCTCCGGCCGGAAGCCGAGGATAATGTCGCCCTCCCGACCGATCGCCCGGGCCAGCGGCTCGCGCATGGTGGCCGGCACCTTGTAGCTCAGGTTGCCCGGCAGATGCACGACGCCCTCGCTCAGCTTGCCCTGGACGAGGTTCATGCCGGGGCTGCCGATGAATCGGGCCACAAAGAGGTTCGACGGGTCGTGGTAGACCTCTGCCGGCGTGCCGACTTGCTGCACCTCAGCGTCCGACATGACGACGATGCGGTCGCTCATGGCCATGGCCTCGACCTGGTCATGGGTGACGTAAACCGTCGTCGCATGCTGGGTCAGGTGGAGGCGCTTGATCTCCGACCGCATGGTCTCGCGGTACTCGGCGTCAAGCGCTCCCAGCGGCTCGTCCATCAGGAAGGCCGCCGGCTGGCGGACGAGCGCCCGCGCCAGGGCCACACGCTGCCGGTCACCGCCGCTCAGTCGGCCCGGCCGCGAGTTGAGCAGGTGCTCAATCTGCAATAGCTTGACGACTTCCGCCACGCGCCTGGACACCTCCTCCTTGCTGGCCCCTTCGGCCTGGAGCGGGAACGCGATGTTGTCGCGCGCGCTCATGTGCGGGTAGAGGGCGAAGAACTGGAAGACGAAGGCGACGTTGCGCTTGCTGGGATGGAGCCAGGTGACTTTCTCGCCATCCAGGTAGATGTCCCCGGCGCTAACCGTCTCCAGCCCGGAGATCATCCGCAGCGTAGTTGTCTTGCCGCAACCGGAAGGGCCCAGCAGGACCACGAATTCACCGTCGTGAATCGTCAGGTTCATCGGTTTCACGGCCGGCGACGTGCCGAAGATTTTTTCCACCTGCCGTAATTCAATCGTTGCCATAACGTCCCACCCGTGGGCCTCCGGAGGAAGCCCGGCATTGGGGCTGGGTCACGCCAGCGCGCGACCGCGGCCGGTCGGTTATTGCCGTATCGCTCCGAAGGTCACACCTCGAAGCAGGTAGTTGCGAAGCGCGAAGGTCACAATGACCACCGGAATGAGGAAGCCCAGGCTGCCGGCGGCAATGGCCGACCACTCAATACCGCCGCGGCCGAGCATCGTGGCAATGCTGGGCGGGGCCGTACGGGCCACTTCGCTGGTGAGCATCAGGGCGAAGGCGTACTCATTCCAG
Organism: uncultured Ardenticatenaceae bacterium; assembly: GCA_964422535.1. Taxonomy (GTDB): domain Bacteria; phylum Chloroflexota; class Anaerolineae; order Promineifilales; family Promineifilaceae; genus Promineifilum. The sequence goes on from CAYRBP010000041.1 coordinate 28,929, forward strand.
GCAAAGATCAGGCAGAAGACCGTCGTCGCGGCGATGCCGGTCACCGCCTGGGGCAGGACGATCTTGTAGATCGCCTGAAAGCGGCTGTAGCCGTCAACCAGCGCCGCCTCCTCATACTCTCGCGGGATCTCGTCAATGAACCCCTTCATGAGCCAGACCGCAAACGACAGGTTAAAGACGGTGTAGAGCAGGATCATGCCCGTATAGGTGTCGTGCAGCCCCAGCTGGCGGTACATCAGGAACAGGGGAATCGTGACAACGACGGCCGGCAACATGCGCGTGCTCAGGATGAAGAACAGCAGGTCATCCTTACCCGGCACGTCATAGCGGCTGAACGCATAGGCAGCGAGAGACCCCAACACCACCGAGAGCAAGGTCGAGATGCCGGCGATGATGAGCGAATTTTTGAGACGGTTGACATAATCGCTGGGACCGGTGATCTGCTGGCCCGATTCAAGCGCCACGCGCTGGAACAGGCTCAGGTCTTCGGCATTGGCGCGCGCGTCCTCCAGCGCAGCCGGCGGCAGCAGAGCACGTTCGGTCAGCAGGAAAACGAACCCCTCTAGCGACGGCTCAAAGACCAGCTTCGGCGGTACGGCGACAACATCCGTGCGCGTCTTGAAGGCCGTCTGGACCATCACGAAGATCGGGATGAGCATGATCACCGCGGCGATCAAGACCAGGACAATTCGAGCCGCCTTCGACAGGCGCGACTTCGGGCTGAGTTTGTCAACCCGGACCGAATCGGTGACAGGACGGCTGGGGCCGGTTTCTTCGAATGTGGTCATGGCCTTATGCCTCCCCCTTCGATTTGTTGAGGTAGCGGATGTACATGTTGCTGGCGGCGATGATGATGATCAGGATGATGTAGGCGAGCGCGCTTGCCCGACCGGTCTGGAATTGCCCGAGGAACGCCTGCCGGTACAGGTTGACCGCGATGAGTTCCGTCTGGTCGCCGGGGCCGCCTCCGGTCATGCCCATGACCAGGTCAAAGGACTTGACCGCCTCGATGGTGCGGAACAGGACGGCGATCAGGAGAAGCGGGGCCACCTGGGGAAAGGTGATGCGCCAGAACTGGAACCAGGAACTGGCCCGATCGATGGCGGCCGCCTCGTACAGGTAGTCGGGGATCGCCTTCAGGCCCGACAATACCAGTAGCATGACAAACGGCGCCCACATCCAGACGTCGACGAAGACAACTGCCAGGAGGGCCAGACCGGGCACCGGTTGTCGGGCGAAACTGCTTGCCAGCCAGTCCGGCGCGACGGATGCGTTATCAAAGCCGAGCAGGTAGTTGACATAACCAAACGACGGGTTGTACATCAGCTTCCAGAAGAGGCCGACGACAACCGGCGAAAGCATCATGGGAATGAGGATGAGCGTGGTGACCAGGCCGCTGCCGTTGAACTTCTCCCGCACCAGCATGGCCAGGGCGAAACCGATGATGGTCTGGAGCCCGACTGAGAGCAACGCGTATCGACCGGTGGTCGCGAAGTAGCGCCACAACTGCTCGTCGTTGAGGATGTCGGTGAAGTTCTTGAAGCCAACCCAGACGGGAGCCGTGCGCGAGATAGCCGAGTAGTCGGTGAAACCAAGATAAAGACTGTAGAACAAGGGAAAGATATTGATCGCGATCAACAAGATCAACGTGGGCCAGATGAACAGGTTGATGATCGACCGATCGCTCAGGTTGCGGCGCTGCTGTCGCTGCAGCGTCCCATCGGCCGTTGCTTCGGCGGCCTGGGGCTCCGTCTTGATCGATGAGGCCATGCCTTCCTCCTCAGACAGCAGTCAACAGATGACGATGAACAGGAACCGACAGGAGAATCCCCCGGAAAGTGGGGCGGCAGACGGGCCTAGCCGAACCGCCGCCCCACACGGTCAGGGGATGGAACGACTACTTGGTATAGCCGCCTGCTTCCAGGATAGCCTGGCTCTCGGCCGCGATGGTGTTCAACGCTTCCTCGGCCGTCCCGGTGCCCTCAACAACGTACTTCGATAGCTCGCGCTGTGTGACCTCCAGCAACTGCCCGAACAGCGGGTTGTTGTAGAAGTCCTTGACCATGGTCATGGTCTCGGCGAAAGCCGGGTTGTACGGTGTGGCATTCAGGAACTCATCGGTCTGCAGCACTTCCGAGTTACACGTGTAGCCGCCGGCCCGCGCCCACTCAGCCTGGATCTCCGGGCTGGCGAACCACTTGATGAAGTCCTTGGCTGCCTGCTGGCGCTCCGGGCTGATGTAAGAGATGATGCTCATACCCTGGCCGCCCAGCGCCGCGCCGCGGTCGCCGTCGGGTCCCGGCGGATTGGAGAAGAAGCCCATCTGCGCCGCGTACGGGTTTGTGGCTTCGTTGACCAGGGCCGGGAAGAAAGCGAAGTAGTTCATGATCATGGCCGCCTGGCCGCTGATCATGGCGTCGTTGGTCTCGGTGAAGAACGCGTTGCTGAGGCCGGGGGCCTGGCAGCAGGCGTACAGCTCGCGATAGAACTCGAGCGCAGCGATCGCCTCAGGCGAGTTGGTCGCACCTTCGGCATTGCCGTTCTCATCCTGCCACTCCGCGCCATAGCTGAACATCGCGTTCTGGTAGCCCATGGTGAGGGCGTCGTAGTCCTTCTGGGTGTAGATGGCGACGCCATACAGGCCTTCGTCCGGGCGAGTGAAGAAGTTGGCGATATCCATCAACTGGGGCCAGGTCTGCGGCACGGCCAGCGGATAGCCATACTCCGCCTCGAATGCAGCCATGTTCTCCGGGTCCTCGAACAGGTCCTTGCGATAGGCCCAGCCGTTCGCGTCACCTTCCGTCG
>CAYRBP010000042.1:0-31161 GCA_964422535.1 uncultured Ardenticatenaceae bacterium
GCTCGACTGCCCGATCTGCGACAAGGGCGGCGAGTGCCCGCTGCAGAACCTGACCATGGCCCACGGCGCGGGCGTCAGCCGCTTCAACTACGAGAACAAGATGCAACTGGCGAAGCATGTGCCGCTGGGCGAGCTGATCACGCTCGACCGCGAGCGCTGCATCCAGTGCGCCCGTTGCACCCGCTTCCAGGCGGAGATCGTCGATGACCCGGTCATCGGCTTCCACAACCGCGGCCGCTCGCTCGAAATCGTCACCTACTCAGAGCCCGGCTTCGACAGCTACTGGAGCGGCAACACGACCGACATATGCCCGGTCGGCGCGCTGACGTCGTCCGACTTCCGCTTCGGCGCCCGGCCGTGGGAGCTGACCCCGGTCGCCAGCGTTTGCCCCCATTGCCCGGTCGGCTGCAACACGACGATGAGCACCCGGCGCGAGGTCTTCCCGCGCACCGAAGGCGCCAGCGGCGGCCGGCGGGTGATCAAGCGTATCATGCCCCGCCAGAACGAGGCGGTCAACGAGATCTGGATCTGCGACAAGGGCCGCTTCGTCCACCACTTTGCCGATTCACCGGAACGGCTGACGACGCCGCTTGTCCGGCGCGACGGCGCGCTTGTCCCCGCCTCGTGGGACGAGGCGCTCGATCTGGTGGCCGGCAGGTTGCAGCTGCACAAGGGCGCGGCCGCGGGCCTGGCCGGCGACCGGCTGAGCAACGAGGACCTGTTCCTCTTCCAGCGCCTGTTCCGCCAGGGCCTCGGCAGCGCCAACATCGACCTGGCGGACCGCCAACTGGGCGGCGGCGAGGTCGTCGCCAGGGTCGGCCTGAGCAGCGGCAGCAACCTGGGCGAACTGGGCAAGGGCGACGCCATCGTGGTTGTCGCCGCCGACCTGCACGAGCAGGCGCCGGTCTGGTGGTTGCGCGTCAAGCAGGCGGCCGACCGCGGGGCGACGCTCGTCACCATGAACCTGCGGCCGACGCGGCTGGACAAGTTCGCCCGTCACGTCGTCCACTACGCGCCGGGCGCGGCCCTCGATACGGTCCGCGACGTGCTCAAGATGGCCCACATCGACACGGGCGGCCAGGCGGACAGCCTGAGTGCTACGGTCGCCGATGCCCTGATGGGGGCCAACAACCTGGTCATTTTCTACGGCGCGGAGGGCCTGTCGCTGCACGAGAGCGACACGCTGGCCCGCATGCTGGCCAACCTGCTCCTGCTGAAGCGCGCCGGGGGCGAAGCCCCGGCCGGCAAGCGCAACAGCGGCCTCGTGCCCGTCTGGCCTCATGCGAACACGCAGGGCGCATGGGACATGGGCGTCCACCCGGCCTTCGGCCCCGGCTACACCCCGGTAGCGGCCGGTCTTGACGCCAATGCCATCGCCGCGGGTGCGGCGAACGGTTCCGTCCAGGCCCTGTTTTGCGCGGGCGCGGACCCGATTGGCGACGGCCTGATGGCCGGGCGCGGCGAGTTGCGCTTCCTGGTCGTCCAGGAGTTGTTCCTGACGCCGACGGCCGAAGAGGCCGATGTCGTGCTACCGGCCCAGAGCTGGGCCGAGCGCGAAGGGACCTACACCAACGGCGAGCGCCGCGTCCAGCGTTTCTACCCCGGCATCGAGCCGGTGGGCGACACCCGCCCGGACTGGCAGATCCTGGCCCAGCTGGGCGAGCGGGTCGGGATGGGCAAGCCCACCGTCGCCGCCAGCCTGGTCTTCAAGGACATCGCCAAGGCGGTGCCGCAGTATGCCGGGATGGACTACCGCACGCTGGCCCGGGTCGAGGAGCAGTGGCCGATCATCGGCCGCAGCGACCTCTACTACGGCGGCACGGCCTATGACAATTCGCAGGGTCTAGGGCAACAGTGGGCCAGCGCCGCCGAGACGGCCGCGCCCGAGGCCTATGACGTGTCGTTCGGGGAGGCGGACGCGCCGCAGCCGGCGCTGCTGCTGGCCCCGGCCCTGTACACGCCCGGAACGCTGATCGATGAGACGCGGCTGCTGGACAGGCGCATCGTCGAGCCGACGGTCCACCTGAACCCGGCCGACGCCGGGCAGGATGCGATGGCGATCTTTGACGGCGAGCTGGTGGCCGTGATGCTGGTAGACGGCGAGATGGTCGAAGCGTTCGCGCGCATCGACGAAGACGCGCCGCCGGGGCTGCCGCTGCTGTTCGGGGTCCGCGGGTCCATGCGCGGCTCGCTGGTGGCCGGTGAAGTCAAGAAGCGCGTGCGCGCGGCCGTGGCCTTTTAGCGGGCGCGGCGTGCCTGACGCGGAGAAGCGAACATGACATCTGGTGAAATCATCATCCGCTCCCTGATCGTGGGCCTGATCATCTCTCTGGCCGTCATCACCGGCTTTGCCTACACGACGCTGATGGAGCGCAAGCTGCTGGCGAGGCTGCAGGCGCGGGTCGGCCCGAACCGGGCGGGCTACATCCCGATCCCCGTCCCGGGCGGCGGCGAGAAGCGGTTGCTGGGCGGCTTCATGCAGCCCGCGGCCGACGCGGTCAAGCTGTTCTTCAAGGAAGACCCGACCCCGGCCAAGGTCGACCGGGTCACCTATAACCTGGCCCCGATGCTGGCCGTCATCCCGGCCATCCTCGTTCTGGCCGTCATCCCGTGGGCCCCGGCCTTCCAGCTGTTCAACTGGGACTTCTCGCCCTACTTCGCCATCGCCCCCGGCATCAACGTCGGCGTGCTGTTCGTCCTGGCCATCACCTCGATCGGCGTCTACGGCGTCATCCTGGCCGGTTGGGCCTCTAACAGCAAGTACGCCGTCCTGGGCGGCATCCGCGCCTCGGCCCAGATGATCAGCTACGAGCTGGCCCTGGGCATCATCGTGCTGGTGCCGATCATGATGGCCAATACGATGGACCTGGGCGGCATCGTCGAGGGACAGCGCGGCATCTGGTATGCCTTCCTGCAGCCCCTGGCGGCGCTGGTGTTCTACATCGCTGCACTGGCCGAGCTCCAGCGGGCGCCCTTCGACCTGCTCGAAGCGGAGCAGGAGCTATCGGCCGGCTTCAACGTCGAGTATGGCGGCATGCGCTTTGGGATGTTCTTCATGGCAGAGTACATGAAGATGATCTCGCTCAGCGCCATCTTCGCCGTCTTCTTCCTGGGCGGTTACCGCGGCCCGTTCGTGGACCAGTTCCCGGCGCTGGGCTTCGTCTACATGACCCTGAAGATCGTCGCCAGCCTGTTCGTGATGATCTGGATCCGGGCCTCGCTGCCGCGCCTTCGCTATGACCAGCTCATGAGCTTCGGCTGGAAGGTTCTGCTCCCCATTGCCGTGCTCAGCTTCCTGTTCACGGCCGTCCTGATCGTCCTGGCGGAAGAGGGCGTGTTCGACGCGCTCTTCACGTCCATCGCCCAATTCTTCGGCGGCTGACCCGAGCCTGTCACCTGAGGACCTACTAGAAGGAGAACCCCGCATGATTGGTGAGATTGTCAAGGGTATGGCGACGACGCTGAAGCATCTGTTTCAGCCTCCGGTGACTATCCAGTACCCTGAAGTCACCCGGCCGGTCCGCAACCGCTTCAAGGGCCGCCACGAGCTCAAGCGGTACGACAACGGGCTGGAACGCTGCATCGGCTGCTCGCTGTGCGCCGCCGCCTGCCCGGCCGACGCCATCTTCGTCGAGGCGGCCGAGAATCGGGACGAGGAACGCTACTCGCCGGGCGAGCGCTATGCCCGCGTCTACGAGATCAACATGCTTCGCTGCATCTACTGCGGATACTGCGAAGACGCCTGCCCGACCCAGGCGATCGTCCTGGAGAAGAACTACGAACTGAGCTTCTATGACCGGGCCAGCGCGCTCTACACCAAGGACATGCTGCTCGCTCCGGTTCCGGAGGCGGGCCTGCCCACGCCGCAGCAGACGCGGCCGGGCGAATATGACCGCTCGATTCCCGAGATGGAGAATCCGAAGTAGGCTGACTGCAGACTCAGGAGAAACGACCGGCGGCTGAACTCCCCTTTTGCCGCTCAGACGCCGGTTTGTGGAGGAGGAAGGGCCCCCCTCATGAGTGTGGGCCCTGAGAAGGCGACTTTATGATTCATCCGATTGCCTTTGTCATCCTGGCGGCGATCGCCGTGGCGGCCGCGCTTGGCATGTTGCTGAGCCGCAACGCCGTCCACAGCGCGCTGTACCTGGTGCTCAACTTCGTCACGATAGCCGTCTTCTACCTGGTGTTGAACGCGCCGTTCATCGCCATGGTCCAGATCACCGTCTACGCCGGGGCCATCGTCGTGCTCTTCCTGTTCGTCATCATGCTCCTCGGCGCGGAGCGGTTGCGCGGCCAGAGCGACGTGCGCGGCGGCGAGCGCTTCCACCAGATCGCGGCCATCATCCTGTCGCTGGGGCTGATCGGCACCCTCGCCTACCTGCTGTTGACCGGCTCGGCCGCCAGCAGCGGGACAGAGGCGGTGGCGACGCTCGACTCTAGCCCGCAGGCCCTCGGCCGCACGCTGTTCCAGTCGTATGTCTTCCCGTTCGAAGTGACGGGGATCCTGCTGCTGGCCTCAATCGCCGGCGTGGTCATCTTCGGCCACAACCGCCGCCGGGAAAGGGGGGACAATGCTTCCGGACGTTAACGTTTACTGGTACGTCGCCCTCAGCGCCGTCCTGTTCACCATCGGCACGCTGGGCGTGCTGTTGCGGCGGAACGCGCTGATCCTGTTCATGTCCGTCGAGTTGATGCTGAACTCGGCCAACCTGCTCTTCGTGGCCTTTGCCCGCTTCCTGGGCGACCTGGAAGGGCAGGTGCTCGTGTTCTTCGTCATCACCGTCGCCGCGGCCGAGGTCGCGGTCGGGCTGGCCCTGGTCGTGGCGATCTTCCGCACCAAGCACAGCACCAACATCGACGAGATCAACCTGTTGAAAGGATAGGGAGCCTCGCATGAATACTTTCGCACTCGCTCCTCTCCTTCTCGTCTTTCCCGTCCTGGGCCTGCTGTTCAACGCCTTCTTCGGCGCCCAGCTGGTGAAGGCCAACCGCGCCAGCGGCGAAAAAGTGGTCGGCGGTGTCGCCGCGGCCATGGTCCTGCTGGCCTTCGGGGTGGCGATGACGCTGCTGGCCAGCCTGGCGGCCCATGACTACCACGCCGAGGTCGTCACGCTGTTCCCCTGGATCAACATCCCGGCGGCGGGCTTCCTGGTCAACTGGGCCTTGCAGGTCGATACCCTGTCGGTGACGATGATGCTGGTCGTGACCGGCGTCGGCTTCCTCATCCACCTGTACGCGATCGGCTACATGCATGGGGACGAGAACTTTTCGCGCTTCTTCGTCTACCTGAATCTGTTCATCTTCTTCATGCTCCTGCTGGTCAGCGGCAGCAGCTACCTGGTCATGTTCGTCGGCTGGGAAGGGGTGGGCCTCTGCTCCTATCTGCTGATCGGCTTCTGGTGGGACCGGCTGGACAAGGACGGCGTCCCGGCCAACGCCAACGCCGGCCGCAAGGCGATGGTCGTCAACCGGATCGGCGACTTCGGCGTCATCCTAGCCATCATCCTGCTGTTCTGGACGTTCGGCACGCTGGAGTATCAGGGCGTGTTCGCCGGAGCGGTCGAAGCCTACGAGGAGGGCCACATGGTCGAATTCGGCCTCTTCCAGGCGTCGCTGCCGGCGGTGCTGGGGGCCGTGACCGCGCTCTTCCTGCTCGGCGTGGCCGGCAAGTCGGCCCAGATCCCTCTGTACGTCTGGCTGCCCGACGCCATGGCCGGCCCGACGCCGGTCAGCGCCCTCATCCACGCGGCGACGATGGTCACGGCCGGCGTTTACCTAATCGTTCGCAGCAACGTGCTGTATGAAATCGTCCGCGACAGCGGCTACACGCTCTTCGGCCTGATCTCCACGCCCGACCTGGTGGCCTGGGTCGGCGCGTTGACCGCGTTCTTCGCCGGGCTGATCGCCTTCAGCCAGCACGACATCAAGAAAGTACTGGCCTATTCGACCGTCAGCCAGTTGGGCTTCATGGTCGCGGCCGCGGGCATGGGGGCCTACGTGGCGGCCATGTTCCACCTGGTCACCCACGCCTTCTTCAAGGCACTGCTCTTCCTCAGTTCCGGCTCGGTCATCCACGGCATGGAGCACGGCCACCACCACCTGGCCCACGGCCACGATGGCCACGACGCCCACGCCGACGACTTCGACCCGCAGGACATGCGGACGATGGGCGGCCTGCGCCACCGCATGCCGGTGACCTACGTCGTCTACATGGTCGGCGCGCTGGCGCTGGCGGGCATCCTGCCGCTGGCCGGCTTCTGGTCGAAGGACGAGATCCAGCTCCACGGCCTGACCCACAACCTGCCGGTGATGGCCGTCCTGGCCGTCTCGGCGATCTCCACCGCGTTCTACATGGGCCGGCAACTGAAGATGATCTGGTTTGGTGAGCCGCGCCATGCCGCGGCCGAGCACGCCGAGGAGAGCAGCGACATCATGCTCTTCCCGCTGGTCATCCTGGCCGTCCTGTCGACGGTCGGCGGCCTGCTGAACCTGCCGTACCTGACGCGCGCGGCGGCCGAAGCCCACGACATGCACCCGCACGGCATCTGGCTGAAGCTCGAGGCCTGGCTGGAGCACTCGCTGGCGTCTTTCGAACTGACCAGCGAGGGTATCCTGTCGATGCCCAAGACGCCGGTCGTACTGTCGCCCCTGGTGGCGGCCATCTCGCTGGGCGGGGCGCTGCTGGGCCTGTTCCTGGCCTACCTCGTCTACCGCAACCGGCCGCAAACCGCGACCGAAGCGGACCCGTTGCAGCGCACGCCGATCTGGTTCTGGAACCGGTTGCCGCTGAACACGCTGTACATGAGCTTCCTGGTGCCCCTGTTCAACCGCTTCTCGGTCTGGCTGGCTGAGGCGGTCGACTGGCGCTTCTGGCACGACTTCGTCCACGACCGGCTCATCCGCGATACCTTCGTCACCTTCGCCGACTTCTCGTCCAACGTCCTGGACGCGCAGGGCGTGGACGGGATCGTCAACGGCGCGGCGAGACTGACCGGCCGCGCGGCCGGAGCCGCCCGGCGCATCCAGACCGGCTATGCCCGTACCTACGCCCTGGGCGTCCTGCTGGGCGCTGTTGCATTATTGGTGTACTTCCTCCTGAGCGCCGGCTAGGCCGAGGGAGATCGGGGAGAAATTATGAACTGGCTGCTAACAATCCTCACCTTCTTTCCCCTGGTGGGCGTGCTGATCATCCTGCTGATGAAGTCGCCGGAACGCGGCGGGTCGGCGCGGGCGATCAAGCTGGTGGCGGTCGCCACCTCCGTCGTCACCTTCGCCATCTCGCTGCTGGTGCTGATGCGCTTCAACCCGGAGAGCGCTTCCCTGCAGATCGTCGACCAGGTCAGCTGGATCCCGTCCTGGGGCATCAGCTACTACCTCGGCGTGGACGGCCTGAGCATCCTGATGGTCCTGCTGACGACCTTTATCTCGATGCTGGCCATCGCCTCGTCGTGGAACGCGGTCGAGACGAACCTGCGGCAGTACTACATCTTCCTGCTGCTGCTGGAGATCGGCATGCTCGGCGTCTTCCTGGCCCAGGACATGTTCCTGTTCTACATCTTCTGGGAGTTCACGCTGGTGCCGATGTACTTCCTGATCGGCATCTGGGGCGGCAAGAACCGGGTCTATGCTTCGATCAAGTTCTTCCTGTACACCATGGCCGCCTCACTGCTGATGCTGCTGGCCATCCTGTACATGGGCATCTCGAACAACACCTTTTCGGTGCCGGACCTGATCGCCGGGCGGTCGGCCTTCGCCGGGGTGCAGACCTGGTTGTTCCTCGGCTTCTTCATCGCCTTCGCGGTCAAGGTGCCGGTCTTCCCGTTCCACTCCTGGTTGCCCGATGCCCACACCGAGGCGCCGACGGCCGGCTCGATCATCCTGGCCGGCGTCCTGCTGAAGATGGGCACCTATGGCTTCACCCGCTTCAACCTGCCGCTCTTCCCGCAGGCATCGTGGGACTTCGCACCGTTCATCGCCGTGCTGGCCATCATCGGCATCATCTACGGCGCCATCGTCAGCTTCGCCCAGAAGGACGTCAAGAAACTGGTCGCCTACTCCAGCATCAGCCACCTCGGCTTCGTGACGCTGGGCATCTTCTCGCTGACGGCCGCGGGCGTCCAGGGCGGCATCCTGCAGGGCGTCAACCACGGCCTGAGCACGGGCGCGCTGTTCTTCCTGGTCGGCGTGCTGTATGAGCAGCGCCACACGCGCGAGATGTCGGCCTACGGCGGCGTGTGGAAGATCATGCCGCTCTTCAGCGCCCTGTCGCTGATCGTCGTCCTGTCGAGCATGGGCCTGCCGGGTCTGAACGGCTTCGTCGGCGAGTTCACCATCCTGCTCGGCTCGATGGGGTCCGAATCGCTTGGCTCGCGGGCCTGGATCTACACCGCCTTCGCCACGACCGGCGTCATCCTGGCCGCCGTCTACCTGTTGTGGATGTTCCAGCGTGTCTTCATGGGCCCGGTCAGCAACGACGACACGGCCAAGATGCGCGACGTCAACAAGGGCGAGCTGGTCATCATGCTCTCCTTCATCCTGTTCATCTTCTGGATCGGCATCGCCCCGTCGGCCTACTTCTACCTGATGGACGGCACGGTGCAGTCGCTGTTGAACGATATCGGGCAGACAGTCGTCGCCCTTGTAAGATAGTGGTCGGTGGCCGGTGGTCAGTGATCAGTTCGGACTGATCAACGGCCACTGGTCACTCATCACTAGCCACTGGCCACTACACAATGGAACCTGTCTTCTTCGTCCACATCAGCGATACCCACGTCGGCCCGACGGTGGACTACGCGCGCCACGGTTACCAGTCGCTGCCCTGCGCGCGGCGGGTGGTGGAACTGATCAACACCATGCCGACCCGGCCGGACTTCGTCATCCACACCGGCGACGTCGTGACCCACCCCCAGGAAGACTCATACCGCCTTGCGGCCGAGACGTTTTCCGCGCTGGATTTGCCCATCTACTACTGCACCGGCAACCACGACACCTCGCGCGACATCCACGACTGGCTGCCGATGGGGCCGAAGACCGACTGCCAGACCGACCGGGACGTGCTGTCCTACACCTTCGAGGTCAAAGGCTACCGCTTCCTGGTGCTCGACGCCCGCGCCCCGGACGAGATGGACCCCCACGGCCTGCTGTCTGAGGCGCAACTGGCAGTCGTGGCCCGGGAGGCGACGGCCGATGGCCCGCCGCTGACCATCTTCTGCCATTTCCCGGCCCTGCCCTTCAACTCGAGCTGGATCGACCAGCACCTGCTGATCCTGAACGGCGAACGGCTGCACGAGCTCCTGCTTCCGGCCCGCGACCGGCTGCGCGGCTTCTTCTATGGCCACATCCACCAGACCTTCCATACCCACCGCGACGGCATCCTCTACGCCAGCGCGCCGAGCACCTTCTCCCAGTTCACCGGCTGGCCGAACGAGGCCATGGTCCGCAGCGACCACGAGGCCGCGCCGGGCTTCAGCACGGTCCAGCTGGTCGGGACGGAGACGATCATTCGCCAGCATAGTTTCCTGCGGCCGGCGCCGATCGCCGAGAATGGGGATGAGGGGAGGTTGGCGTGAGAGGGTTTGACGGAACAACCGGGTTTCAGAGCGAGGACTGTCGCGCCGAAACCCTGCTGATGACTGGGACATTCGCGATGCCGTCACCCGGCCGAGCAAGGGTGATCTGCCCATCCGTGAAGCCGTCCGCCGTCAGCCGGTCGAGATCGTCTTCGCCCAACCGTCCTGACGGCATCAACAGTGTTAGAATTCAGTCGCCGATGGTCAGTCGATCGGTTTTGGTAAAGGCGACGCTCTGGAGGGTGCTATGAGACAAACCTTGATCTATCGGGGTGAGGACGATTATTGGATTGCTGAATGCCCTAGCCTGCCGGGATGCATCAGCCAGGGCCAAACGCGCGAAGAGGCCATCGAGAATGTCCGGGAGGCCATCGCTCTCTACATCGAAGCGCTCGAGGAAGACAACTTGCCTGTTCCGCCGGAGACGTTCGATGCCATCCTGGTAGCCGTGTGAGCAAGTTGCCCCGGCTTTCGGGTCAGGAATGCGTGGCGATCCTGCTCCGTTTCGGATTCCATGTCGTTCGCCAACGCGGCAGCCACATCGTCATGCGCCGCGACGACCCTTATGCTCAGGTAACCGTGCCCGATCATAAAGAACTGGACCGTGGCACGCTGCGGGCGATCATTCGTCAGGCCGGCCTGAGCATTGAAGAATTTGTGGATCGGAAATAGCCCGCATCTTGAGGAGAGGCCAGACGAACTGGAATGGCGCGACTACCGATCGCGGATACTGGAATTGAGGAAAGATTGGCGTGAGTGACATGCGTCAGGATAACAATGGGCTGTCCCGCCTCGTCCGCGGCGCCTGCCCCCACGACTGCCCCGACACCTGCGGCCTGATCACCGAGGTCATGGATGGCGTGGCGGTCGACTTCCATGCCGACCCGGACCACCCCATCACCCAGGGCTGGTTGTGCGGCAAGGTCAAGCCCTACCTAGACCACGTCTACCACCCCGACCGGCTGCTGACGCCGCTCCGCCGCGTTGGCCCCAAGGGCGCGGCCGCGTTTGAGCCGATCACCTGGGACGAGGCGATCGGTGAGATCGGCCGGCGCTGGCGGGCGATCATCAGCGAATATGGGGCCGAGGCCATCCTGCCCTACAGCTACAGCGGCACGCTGGGCCTGGTCAACATGGGTGTCAGCAGCGGCCGCTTCTGGAACCGCCTCGGCACGAGCCAGCTCGAGCGGGCCATCTGCGGCGACGCGGCCCAGACGGCGGTTGAGGCGACGCTGGGCGCGCGCTGGGCCGTCCGCTATGAGGACACGGCCCACAGCCGGCTGATCGTCATCTGGGGCCACAACCCGGCCTCGACCGCGCCCCATTTCATGCCCTTCCTGAAGGAGGCCCAGCGGGCCGGCTGCGTCGTGGTCGTCATCGACCCGAAGCGGACCCGCACGGCGAAGACCGCCGACTGGTGGATCGCCCCGCGGCCTGGGACTGACGGGGCGCTGGCCCTGGCCCTCGGCCACATCCTGGTCCGCGACGGGCTGCACGACGAGGCCTGGTTGGCGGCCCACGCCGTCGGCTGGCCTGAACTGCGCGAGCGTCTGGCCGAGTTCCCGCCGGAACGGGCGGCCGAGGTCTGCGACCTGCCGGTTGAGGACATCGAGCGGCTGGCCCGGCTCTACGGCACGACGAAACCGGCGCTGATCAAGATCGCCGACGGCCTGCAGCGCAACCGCATGGGCGGCCAGACGACGCGGGCCATCCTGACCCTGCCGGCCCTGACCGGCCAGTACGGCGTCCGCGGCGGCGGCCTGGCCTACAGCGCCAGCGGCTACGCCAGGTGGGACGGCGAGGCGCTGAATAAGTGGGCTGAGGTTGAGAAGCTGGGCGTCCGGCGCGGCCGGTGGGTCAACATGAACCGGCTCGGCGCGGCGCTGACCGGCGAGATCACGAACCCGCCCATCCAGTCGCTCTACGTCTTCGGCTCGAACCCGGCGGCCATCGCCCCGAACGCGGGGCTGATCGCCCGTGGGCTGATGCGCGACGACCTGTTCACCGTCGTCCACGAGCTGTTCATGACCGACACGACCGCCTACGCCGACATCGTCTTGCCGGCCACGTCTCAACTGGAGCAGAGCGACCTGCACAAGGCCTACGGCCACACCCTGCTGGCCTACAATGCCCAGGCCATCCTGCCGCTGGGCGAATCGAAAAGCAACTGGGACGTGCTGCGCCTGCTGGCGGCGGAGATGGGCTTCACCGAGCCCTGGCTCCACGACGAGACCGACGCGGTCATCGACGAGGTGCTGGCGGCCACCGCAGCCCATAACCCGGCCCTGCGCGGCATCACCCTTGACCGGCTGAAAGCCGAAGGGCCGCTGCCGCTGGCCATCGGCGACGAGCCGCCCTTCGCCGGCGGCCGCTTCCCGACGCCGAGCGGCAAGGTCGAGCTGGTCTCGGCCCACTTCGCCGCGCTGGGGGTCGACCCGCTGCCGGACTACAGCGGCGCGGACGATGACGGCCAGCCGGAACTGCTGGGCGAAGCGGCTGCCGGGCGCTTCCGGGCTGCCGAAGGGCTGGCCCTGATCAGTCCAGCCGGCCACTATTTCGTGTCCAGCAGCTTCGGCAACCGGGCCGCCTTCCTGGCCCGCGAGGGAGAGCCGTATCTTGAGATCAACCCCGACGACGCCGCGGCCCGCGGCATCCGCGCCGGGGATAGGGTCGCGGTCGAGAACGGCCGCGGCTGTATCGAGTTGCGGGCCGTCGTCACCGACGCCGTCCGGCCGGGCGTGGTCGCCTCGCCGAAGGGGCGCTGGAGCCGTCTTTCAGGCGGCAAGAACGTCAACTGGACGACGTCCGACGCGCTGGGCGACGTGGCCGGCCAGAGCACCTTCCACAGCAACCGCGTCTGGGTGCGGCCGCTGCACATTGTTGAACCCGAGGCGAAGACGCCGGCAGCTGCTGCCGCCACGGCAGTTGCCTGATGAGGATTTATCATGGAATTCGTACCGCCTGACGTAAACCTGTGGGCCATCCTGCCCTTCATCCTGGTGGCCGGCACGGCCGTGCTGATCATGGCCTCTGACCTGCTGCTGGGCGAGGAACGCACCCGGTCGGCGTCCCCCTGGCTGACGGTCATTGGCCTGGTGGCGGCGTTGATCGTGTCCATCTTGCAGTGGAACCAGAACCTGACCTCTTTCACCCCACCGGGCGGCACGCCGATGGTGGTCGTGGACAACTTCGCCGTCGCGCTGAACATCATCTTCTGCCTGACGGGTATCCTGACCATCCTGCTCGGCCTCGACTACCTGCGCCGGACGGGCCACGACCGCTCGGAGTTCTACATCCTGCTCCTGTTGTCGCTGAGCGGCATGATGTTGATGGGCATGAGCGACGACCTCATCCTCATCTTCCTGGGCCTGGAACTGCTGTCCATCCCGCTCTACATCCTGTCCGGGCTGGCCTGGCCGCGGCTCGACTCGGAGGAGTCGGCCATGAAGTACTTCGTGCTGGGGGCGTTCTCGTCGGCCATCTTCGTCTATGGCATCGCCCTCGTCTACGGGGCGACGGGCACGACCTCCCTGCCGGGCATCGTTGACGCGACGGCCGCCAACAACGGCCTGCTGCTAGCCGGCGCGGCCTTCATCCTCGTCGGTCTGGGCTTCAAGATCGCCGCGGTGCCGTTCCACATGTGGACGCCCGACGTCTACCAGGGCGCGCCGACGGTCGTGACCGGTTTCATGTCGGTCGGCTCGAAGGTCGCCGGGTTCGCGGCTCTGCTGCGCATCCTGATCACCGCCCTGCCGGAGCTGAGCGATACCTGGGTGACGGCCATCGCCATCCTGTCCGCGCTGACGCTCATCGTCGGCAACCTGATCGCCATCGCCCAGCCGAACATCAAGCGCATGCTGGGCTACTCCAGCATCGCCCACGCCGGCTATATCCTGATCGCCGTGGCCGCTTCCGCCCGGGTGGCCGACGGCACCAGCGCGGCGCTTTACTATCTCTTCGCCTACACCTTCACCAACCTGGGCGCTTTCGCCATCGCCGTGGCAGTGGAGCGCAGGGAAGGGGAAGGGGTCATGCTGGAGGATTACAAGGGGCTGGCCAAGCGTTATCCCTGGATGGCCCTGGCCATGGCCTGGTTCATGCTGTCGCTGACGGGTATCCCGCCGACGGCCGGCTTTACCGGTAAGTTCTATGTCTTCAGCACGGCTATCGAGGCCGGCCTGGCCTGGCTGGCCCTGATCGGCGTCATCACCAGCGTCATCTCGGCTTACTACTATCTGCGCGTCGTCTTCTACATGTACATGTATGACGGCCAGGGCGAGATGGTCGTCAAGCCGGCCATGATCTCGGCCGTCGTCATCACCGCCCTGGCTACGCTGGTGCTGGGCATCCTGCCCGGCACCTGGTTCGATCTGGCTCGAGAGGCCGTCATCACCGGCGTTCAGGCGCTGGCTGCCGGCGGCTAGACCCATCACAACTCACAAACGACGAACACCGGATGGACCCCTGACCACGGCAAGTGGTGAGGGGTCCGCAGCCTGCGAGGGAACTTCATCATGGGAGTGCAACAACGACACAATCGGGTTCGATTCGACGACGGCCGTCCGGGTGCGCCCTCCGCGGCGTTCCGCCAGGAGATGCTCGACAACCTTTATTATAGCCGGGGCGCAAATGTCCAGTCGGCCAGCCATTACGATGTCTATATGGCCCTGGCCAGCACCGTACGCAATGAACTGGTCGACCGTTACCGCCGGACAGTCGATCAGCGCTACGCGCAGAACGTCAAGTTCGTCTACTATCTATCGGCCGAATACCTGCTCGGCAGGCAGCTGGCGCAGAACATGCTCTATACCGGCACGACCGAGATTGCCCGCGCGGCGCTGGAGGGCACGGAGCTAACGCTCGACCACCTGATGACCCACGACGTGGAGCCGGGCCTGGGCAATGGCGGTCTCGGCCGCCTGGCGGCCTGTTTCCTCGACTCGCTGGCGACGCTTGATTTCCCGGCCGTGGGCTACGGCATCCGCTACGAGTACGGCATCTTCCGCCAGGAGTTCCGCAACGGCTATCAGATGGAGCAGCCCGACGACTGGCTCATGCTCGATTTTCCGTGGGAGTTCGCTCAACCGGACAACATGGTCACGGTCGGCTTCGGCGGCCATACCGAGTATTACACCCGAGAGAATGGCGACACGGACGTGCGTTGGGTTCCCGACCTGACGGTGCGCGGCGAGCCCTATCACGTCCTCGTGCCCGGCTATGAGACCGGCACAGTCAACTTCCTGCGCCTGTGGAGGGCCCGGGCTGTGCAGGAGTTCGACTTCCAGCTGTTCGACGTCGGCGACTATGACCGGGCCGTCCAGCAGCGGGTCAGCAGCGAGACCATCTCCAAGGTGCTTTACCCGAACGACAACACCCCCCAGGGACGCGAACTGCGACTGCGGCAGCAGTACTTCTTCGTGGCCTGCTCGCTCAGTGACATCATCCGTCGCTTCCTGCTCCGCAACGACGACTGGTCCACCTTCCCGGATAAGGTCGTCATCCAGCTCAATGACACCCACCCGGTCATCGCCATCCCGGAACTGATGCGGGTGCTGATCGACGACTATGACCTGGACTGGCACGAGGCGTGGGCGATCACCACGCGCACCTTTGCCTATACCTGCCACACGCTGATGCCGGAGGCGCTGGAGAAGTGGCCTGTCAGCCTGTTTGAACGGCTGCTGCCCCGCCACTACGAGATCATCAAGGAGATCAACCACCGCTTTCTGGAGCTGGTCAGTGCCCGGTTTCCGCGCGAATTTGACCGCATGGCGCGGATGTCGCTCTTCGAGGAGAACGGCGAGCGGCAGATCCGGATGGCCCACCTGGCCAGTGTCGGCAGCTTCTCGATCAACGGCGTGGCCGAGCTGCATTCGCAGCTGCTGAAGGAGCGAGTGCTCCACGACTTCTACGAGCTGTGGCCGGAGAAGTTCAACAATAAGACCAATGGGGTGACGCCGCGGCGCTTCATCCGGCTGTCGAACCCGGCCATGTCGGCGCTGATCACGTCCCACATCGGCAGTAGCTGGGTCAAGGACCTCGATCAGTTGCGCGCCCTGGAGCCGCACGCCGAAGACGCCGCTTTTCGCGCTGCCTGGTCCGAGGTGAAGCGCGAGAACAAGAAGGCGCTCGCCGCCCGGATCAAGGCCGACCTCGGTCTGGATGTGGACCCGGACTCGATGTTCGACGTCATGGTCAAACGGTTGCACGAATACAAGCGCCAGTTGCTGAAGGTCCTGCACATCATCACCCTCTACAATCGCATCAAGGACGATCCGGCGGCCGACATCGTGCCGCGGACGTTCATCTTCGGCGCGAAGGCCGCGCCCGGCTATTACATGGCCAAGCTGATCATCAAGCTGATCAATTCGGTCGCCGAGGTGGTCAACGAAGACAAGGACGTGGCCGGCCGGCTGCGCGTCGCCTACCTGCCCAACTTCAACGTCAGCCTGGGCGAGATCATCTACCCGGCGGCCGACCTGTCCGAGCAGATCTCGCTGGCCGGCAAGGAAGCGTCCGGCACCGGCAACATGAAGTTCGCGCTCAACGGCGCGCTGACCATCGGCACGCTCGACGGGGCCAACATCGAGATCCGCGAGCAGGTTGGGGACGAGAACTTCTTCCTGTTCGGCCTGACGGTCGACGAGGTGTTCGAGCGCCGGGCGGCCGGCTATGACCCGCGGGCGATCTACAACGAAGACGAGGAACTGCGGCGGGTTATCGACCAGATCGCCGGCGGCGTGTTCTCCGGCGGCGACAAGGGCCTGTTCGAGCCGGTCATCCGCTCCCTGCTGGACCGGGACGAGTACCTGACGCTGGCTGATTACCGGGCCTATGTCGCGCGGCAGGAGGACGTCGACCGCGCTTTCCGCGACCCCGATGAGTGGGCGCGCAAGGCCATCCTCAATGTCGCCCGCTGCGGCTTCTTCTCGTCCGACCGGGCCATGCGGGAGTACGCGGCCGACATCTGGAAGGTGACGCCCTTACCGGTGACGAAAGACGCCTGACATCGTCGCGGATCGAATCGGCAGGAGTGCGCCTCAGCCGGAGTATGAGGAGTTCGGAACGGAGGCGGGCCATCGCTCCTGCCGATTCGATTCTGGCCGTAGAATCCAGGCACATGTGTGCATAGATTACTTTCGGAGCATTCACTATGGCTGACAACGATCTGATCATGACCCTCGGTAAGGTCATCATTGCTGCCGCCTGGGCAGACGGTGAAATCAACAACGATGAGATCAACGCCCTGAAGGATGTCATCTACCGCATGCCGCAGGTGACCGCCCGCGACTGGAACGAACTCAACATCTACATTGATTCGCCCGTTGGCGACGCCGAGCGCGCTCGGTTGGTGGCCCAGCTGGGCGCGCTGACCCGCTCCCCGGAACAGAAAGCGCTGGCGATGGAGGCGCTCGATAACCTGGTCAACGCGGATAGTGGGGTGACCGACGCGGAGCGGGCGGTGGTGGAGGAAGTGCGCCAGGGGCTTGAGACCGGCAAGACCGGCGGTTGGGGCGGGTTCTCCCGGTCCCTCATCGGCCGCCGCAGCGAGGCGACGGCCGTCGCGCCGAACCGCGAAGTATACCTGGACGAATACATCCGCAACCGCGTCTACTTCAAGGCCAGGCAGCGGCTGGCAAATGAGGGCAGGACGCTGGATATCCCGGATGCCGCGCTGTGGCGACTGAGCCTGGCCGGCGGCCTGATGGCCATCATCGCCCGCGTCTCGGCCGATGATATCAGCCCGGACGAGTTCAAGGCGATGGTCGAGGCGCTGCAGACGTATTTCGGCCTCTCGGCCGATGAGGCGGTGTTCGTGGCCGAGGTGGCTTCCTCAAAAGACATGGTCGAGCTCGATTTCTACCGCACGGTGCGCGAGTTCTCCGAGGCCTACACCCTGGAGGAACGGCAGCGTTTCCTGGAGGTGTTGTTCGCTGTGGCCGCGGCCGACAGCGGCGCCAGCTTTGAGGAGACCGAACGCATCCGCACCGTGGCCACCGGCCTGAAACTGACCAACCAGGAATTCATCGCTGCCAAGCTGACCGTCAGCCGGTCTGATCGCGCCCAGTAGCGACTGCCGAACCGGCTCGCCCTTGCCTCGCCCTCCGGCCGGCTCAACGGCCCGGAGGATGCGGCCGCAGAACGCGCGCTTTTGCTGGCGCTGCCGAGTACACGGCTGCCTGGATGGGGTCCTTCCTCATTTGCCCCTCATTTTCACGTTCTGCTATACTCTGACCTGTCGGCGCGTGCTGCCCATGCGCTGCTCTTTATTTGAGCAATCAAACGTGTTTTGACAGGAAGGAGAAACAAGAGAAATGACAACTGCCACAAGTGAGGGCGCGTTCTCCCCGCAGAAGCGGGCGCTGCCCTGGTGGGTGACCCTGATTCAGGGTATTGCCCTTGTGATTCTTGGCGCCTTGCTGCTGGCGAACCCGGCCCGGACGACGGTCATCGTTGTCCAGGTGCTGGGCCTGTACTGGCTCGTCAGCGGTATCATGTCGCTCGTCGGCATCTTCATCGACCACTCGGCGTGGGGCTGGAAGCTGTTTTCCGGCATCCTCGGCATCATCGCCGGCATCGTGGTCCTCAACCACCCGCTGTGGAGCCCGGTCATCATCGGCGCGACGCTGATCATCGTCCTGGGCATCCAGGCCATCATCAGCGGTATCCTGGGCGTCATCCTGGGGATTCAGGGTGGCGGCTGGGGTCCTGTGATCCTGGGCGTGGTTGGTATCATCATCGGTATCATCCTGCTGGCCAATGTCTGGGTATCGGCCTTCTCGCTGCCGTGGGTCCTGGGCATCTTCGGACTGATCGGCGGTGTGATGGCCATCATTGCGGCGTTCCGCCAGCGCGGCTCTGCCTAAGCGCTGCCGTCGCAGCATACGTGACCGGATTGACGAGGAGCCGTGGGCAGCACGGCTCCTTTTTTGTTGGATCGCCGGCGATCTTCGACCCAGTGGAGAAGGGTTCCGCGGCCACGGCCGCTTCCCGCCTTCCCGGGTTGCCCCGAGGGGGAGAAAAAGGGGTAGGTCCGGGTGGAGGACCGCGTTATCCCGTGCCGCGAGCGGGCAGACGGGCTACAATTCTGGCTATGTCCGGTAATGCAACAATAGAGAACGGGGGCCAGTCCCCCTCAGACCCCACAGCGACGGACCTGATGGCGCAGCTGGTTCGGGAGGCTGAGGAAGCCCAAACCGCCCAGACGGCCGTGCCGCGCCTCGCGCCGCCGTCCACCCTGGCCGAGCGCGAGGCGCGCGTGCTGGACGGCCTGCGCGGCAACAGGAGGCTGGTATCGGGCCTGGACGCAGCCGGCCGGGCGGCCGTCCTTGCCTGGTCGGAAGAGGCCGCAAGGCGCATCGTCGCCGACACCGCGGGGCTGGACGACGCGGCCGCCGAAGACATCCTCCAGCCGCGTGTCCGTGCCTTCCGGCGGATGATCTACGCCCTCAAGGATGCCGCCGCCACGGGCGCCGCCGCCACGCCCGAACTCGTCGCGGCGCTGTCGAGACAGGCCGGGCTTGCCTTTGGACCGGACGCCGGCGTGCCGGGCCCGGACGCCGTCGACACGGTCTGCCGGGCCTACAACAGCGCGCCGGCCGACTTCGCCTCCCGATGCGGTGTCATCCGCGCCTTCACGGCCGCGTGACCCCGCTGGTATCCGTTCGGCGCACACTCATGCCAACCCCAGACCGGCGTCAATTGCCCCCCATGCTCCGGATCGCCCTGGCGGTCCTTGCCCTTGCGGGCGTCGCGACTGCCTGCCGGCCCTCGACCGGCGGCAGCGTTCTGCAGGCGGTCATTTTTCCGACGCGCGACGGTTCCGCTCCGGCACCGGCAGCGCCCCGGTCGCGGGAAGCGCCGCCGACGCCCGTCATCACACCGCTGGCGCTCGCGCCGTTGCCTGCGATGCCGCCATCTCAGCCGGCCGCCGTGTCTCCACCGGTGGGGGAACCGCCCGTCCCATTGCCGACCATGCCGCCACCCGACGCGTCGGACACACTCTATTTCGGCCGCGCCGGTGACTGGTGGGAAGTCCTTTTCAGCTCCGGTACGAAAGAACTGGGCGAGGAAAGCCAGGCGATCGCCCGCCGCCTGAGCACCTATATCAACCTGGCCACGACGTCGATCCACATCGCGGCCTTTGAGACCGACATCGACGAGATCGCCGACGCCCTCATCGCCGCCCACAACCGGGGCGTGGACGTTCGCTGGATCACCGACGACGAGAACGGCACCGATGCCGATGGTGAGGAGGGCCGTGGCCAGTTCGCCCGGATGGAAGCGGCCGGCATTCCCATCCGCGATGACCAGCGCTCGGCCCTGATGCACAACAAATTCATCATCTTCGATGAGGCCATCCTGTGGACGGGCTCGATGAACCTGACCTGGAACGACCTGGGGCGGAACAACAACAACGTCATCATCGTCGACGCGCCCGAAGTGGCGGCCATCTACGCCCGCGAGTTCCAGGAGATGTGGGACGGCCAGTTCGGGGCGAAGTCACCCTCGACCAAGTCGACGCAGGCGACCGCGCTGCAGGGCACGCCCTTCATCGTCCGCTTTGCGCCGGAGGATGACCCGTTTGAGCAGCTGGTGGCCCTGACCGGCGCTGCCCGGCACAGCATTCGCTTCATGGCCTTCTCGTTCACCCAGGACGATCTGGGACAGGTGATGCTGGAGCGGGCGGCCGCGGGGGTGGACGTGAGCGGTATCTTCGAGGTGCGGGGGAGCGAGACGGAATATGCCGAGTTGTCACCGCTGTACTGCGCCGGGCTGGCCGTTCGCCAGGACGGCAACCCCGGCACGTTCCACCACAAGGTGATCGTCATCGATGAGACGGTGGTCGTCACCGGGTCGATGAACTTCTCCGAGAACGCGGCCAGCAGCAACGACGAGAACGTCATCGCGCTCTCGAACCCCGATATCGCCAGGGCTTACCTGGAGGAGTTCGACCGCCGCTGGGCCGAGGCGACCGACCCCGATCCGGCCGACATGGCCTGCGGGGAGGGATGATGACGCGGGGTGCCTCGATCGGTCCGGCGGCAGCGAACCGCGATCGAGTGGCCCGCCATGACCGGCGCCGCCCGCTTGCCTAACCCTGATAGGCGGGGACTTCGACCGCGCGGCCGTCGACGGTCAGCTCATAGAACGGGACCCAGGCGATGGCGAACTGGGTGACGGTGATGTCGCTTTTCTTGGGGGTGAGCGGGATCTCGGTCACGTCGTTGACCACATCGTCCCAGCGTCGCCTGGCGTCGTCCTGCGCGGTCTGTAGCTCGCCGTTCAGCGCTTCGAGTTCCGCCTGGTATTTGGCGATCGCCAGTTCAGACTCCTCTACTTCGGCTTTCGCTTCCTCGGCCATGCGTCGCTTGGACAGGGACGAGGACAGATTGGTACGCTTCTTGGTGAACAGGCCGAGCAAGTTCTCCGCGTGGCGGCCGTACTCCTCCTGCCTGCGCTGTTCGTACTTCGTCTTGTCTTTGACCAGCTCCTGCTCTTCTTTCTCCAGCTTGGCCTGGACCGCGGCGATCTTCTTCTTGACCGCGACCTCGGCCTTCTCCAGATCTGCAGCCATCAGCTTTTCGGCTTCCGCTTTGCACATGTCCCGGAACGCGTCGTCGCTGACGTCCGGCCCGGCGTAGACCTTCAGCTTCTCGTTGGCCCGCAGGGTGAGCGAGGCGGTGTTGTAGACCCAGGTGGCGAACTGGCCTTCGAGGGCCTTGGCCGCCTTGTCCTGGGCGACAGCCGCCGGCAGGGCGGCGAAGCGGGCGTCGCCTTCCGGCTGCGTTTCCAGCGTGCCGATGTCGAACGACTCGACAGCCGCTTCGTCCCAGTTGATCCCGCCGCGCTCGTCGAGCGACGTGACGAGCGCCGTGCGCGTCTGGCGCAGGTCGACCTTGTAGCGTGTCTGGACGGAGCGGATGTCGGCCTGGGCCAGCAGCCCGGGCCGGTAGACGAGCGATGGCGTGCCGGAGGCGGTCAGGTCGCGGGCAGCGGCCGCCCGGGCGGGGCTCAGGTTGCGCGGCAGGAAGAACTCCTTCAGCGTCGAGGGCACGGCCGGCCGGGTGGTTGAGGCCATGGCCGACAGGCCGGCGGCGGCCGCGACCGGCGCTGCCGTGGCGGCCGTCGTTGCCTCCGCCTCCGCCGCGGCCGCTGGCGCCGCCGCGGCCGCCGCTGGAGCGGCCGGCCCGCCTGCCAGGGCGTTGAGCGCCGGCAGCTGGGCGCGGGTCATCGGCCCGGCCAGGTAGTTCATCGCCCAGCGCGTCTGGAACAGCGTCGGGTTCTTGTCATGGACGTTGCGCATCAGGAAGACACGCTTGCCGATGGCCGAAATCAGCCGGTCGTACTCCTTCTGGTCGAGGCCGCTCTGGTCGGCGCTGGCCAGGCCGTCGATCAGGCGCTTCTTGTCCTGCTCGGTGGCCAGCCGGCCGATGAACCATGTGCCGGCGTTCGACAGCCCCTTATAGTCCAGGTCGACCGGGTTCTGGGTCGCCAGCAGCATGCTGACCCCAAAGGCGCGGGCCTGCTTCAGCATGCGGAGCATGGGCTCCTTGGAGGGCGGATTGCCGATGGGCGGGACATAGCCAAAGATCTCGTCGAAGTAGACGATGGCCCGCAGCGAACTCGTGCCGCTCTGGCTCCGCATCCAGGTCTCGATCGCGCCGTAGAGCAGGGTGACAAAGAACATCCGCAGCTCGTCGGTCAGATGAGCGATATAGAAGATACTATGGCGCGGCGAGCCGTCGTCGCTGGTGAGCATGCGCTGGATGTCTAGCGGCTCGCCCTGGATCCAGGGCTGGAAGCTGGGCGAGGCCAGCATGTTGTTGATCCGCATCGCCAGCGCGCTGCGGTCCTTCTCCGGGAACAGCGCATCGACGCTGAGCACGCCGAGCTGGGTGAACGGCGGGGCCTGGATCTGCATGATCAGATCGCCGAGAGTCAGGTCGCGGCCCTGACTCCAGGCGTTCTGGAAGATGTTGGACATCAGGATGTGCTCGCGCGACTGGACAGGGTCGACATCCTTGTAGCCGACGAGTCCGAGGAGGGCCGCAACCGTGCCGCTGATCCGCTCGCCGAGGACCTCCTCGTTACCGGCCCAGGGGATGCCCGGCGCGCCCATGGAGGACAGGACGCTGACCGGCACGCCGGCCGTCGAACCGGGGGTATAGATGGTCAGGTGCGATTTCTCTTTCAGTTCGGCGACGCGGGCAGGCTCGATATCCCAGTCGGCCAGGCCGTTCTTCCACATCGCGGCCGTCTCAGCGGCGATCTCGGCCGTCGACTTGCCCGAGCGCTTCGCCTCATCCGGGTTGATCCACGGCTCGAAGTCGCTGGGCAGGAACTCCGGGAAATGGAGCGCCAGGTTAGTGATGTCGCCCTTGGGGTCGATCATGATGGACGGCACGCCGCCGAGGATGGCCTCTTCGATCAGGCCGATGCACAGGCCGGTCTTGCCGGAGCCTGTCATGCCGACGATGACGCCATGGGTCGTCAGGTCTTCGGAGTCGTAGAGCAATGGATCGGCCGTGGTCTTGGTCGTCTTGGGGTCATAGACGCGGCCGAGGTAGTACTTGCCTTTGGTGTCGAACATGGTGTCATTCCTCCGCACGGGAGTTTAGCGCAAGGGTAGCCTTTCTTCCAGCACAGCGCGGGGCCAGGCGGGGTCTTTCAGAAGCCGGACGGGCCACGGCGAATTTGCCTCCCCGGAATCGGTGTAGAGGCAATGCCACCGGGAGATAAGGGCCGGTTGCCCAGAGCAGCACTTGCCCGGTCGTATTCGGGGCACGCTTGGCGGGGTAGGTCAGCCGTGCTAAAACTACGAGATACTCATCCTAAGGGAGAACTGAACATGATCAACGACGCACTACAGGCGCTGCGCGAATTTGCCGGGTACGCCAGCGAACACGAGGGCGACAATTTCCTGTCGCTTTACTTGCTGGTCGACCCGTCCTATCTGGAGAACCAGAGTGAGAATCCGGCCTGGAAGGTCTACCTCAAGAACGCCATCGCCGACATTGAGACCCGGCTCGACCCCGTCCAGCTGCGCCAGTGGAAGAAGGTCCGGCTGAGCGACACCTCGCCGGAAACGGCCTGGGCGCGGACGCGCAAGCGGGTCGAGAAGTACCTGACCGGCTACCGGCCCGAAGGCAAGACGCTCGTCCTGCTGATCGGCCCGGACAGCGAAACCCGCTTTGAACTGCCGGTGCGGCTGGAGAATGCCCACTACTATGGCAGGCCCCATGTTCAGGAATTCCTGTTTGCCCTGGATGAGTACCAGCAGCACCTCGTACTGCTGTTTGCCGAGGACCAGACGCGCGCGCTGCGGATCGTGCTCGGCGAGACGGTCGGCGATGTCGCCGTCACCTCCGATCAGGCCTGGATGCGCCAGCAGCGCAAGTCCGCCGACACGCAGGTCATCGAGTGGCGCAAGGATGAGTTGACCCGCCGCTTCGTCAGCTCGGTCGCCGGGCAGGTCGATAAGTACTTCCTGCAGAACCCCGACATCGAGCGCATCGTCCTCGGCGGCAATATGGAGTTGGCCCACGCCGTGCGCGCCGCGCTCCATCCTGCTACCCAGGAGCGGATCATCGCCGGGATGCCCATCCCGATCAACACCGCGCCGCACGATGTGGCGGCGCGCATCCGCGACGAAGCCAAAGCGGCCGAGCGCGAGTATGAGCTGGCCCTGGTGAACGAGATCGTCTCGCAGGCGGGAGCCAGCGGCCGCGGCGCGACCGGCTACACCGCCGTGCAACGGGCCATGGACCGGGCGGCCGTCCGGTTGCTGGCGCTGCCCTATCCGGGTGAGGCGGAGCAGGTCGAACCGCTGTTGTTGCAGGCCGTCCAGCAGGGCTGCCAGGTCGAGTTCGTGAAGGGCGCAGCGGCCGAGGTGGTCGAGGCCGCCGGCGGCATCGTCGCCCAGCTCTACTATCCCCTTCAGTAGCTGAAACGACGGCCGGTGCAGGGCATCCCGGAACGCCCTGCACCGGCCCGGCTTCCCGCCTTGCGCGGGCAGCAAAGCGGATCGCCCGCCCACGATGCGCCAGCCGCCAGGCGTTCCGGCGCCCCGCGGTTGAACGCTTCCGGACTGCCCATGTTGGGCATGTGGGCGACCTCGGCCGTCTTGACGCCTCCCGCCCCGGCGATTTGCTCCCCATTACTGCTATAATCCCTCATGGATCCGGGGGATAGTGGCATGCCGGCACGCGACGATGAAATAGCACGACTTCGAAGCGCCCTCAGCGCGCTGGAGGCCCAGCGGCCGATCCTCGGCGACGCCGTTGTCGATACCGCCCTGGGACCCATCCGCGAGAAGCTGGCCTCGCTCGAGGCGCAGAACCGGCGCACCCAGCAGCGCAAGCTGGCGACTGTCCTCTTCGCCGACGTCTCCGGCTTCACCGCCTTCACGGAGACAATGGATGCCGAACTGGTGGCTGCGGTGATGAACGACTTGTGGGCGCTGGTCGACCAGGCGATCACGAGCCACGGCGGCCGCATCGACAAGCACATCGGCGACGCTGTCATGGCCCTCTGGGGCGCTGGCGACGCCCGCGAGGATGACCCCGAACGGGCCGTCCGGGCCGCGCTGGCCATGCAGGTGGCCATCGAGCCGTTCTGTGCCAGGCATCAGGTGCCGGTCGCCCTGCGTGTCGGGGTCAACACCGGCCCGGTCATGCTTGGCGGCGTGGGCACGACCGGCGAATTCACCGCCATCGGCGACGCGGTGAACCTGGCCAGCCGGCTAGAGACGATCGCGCCGGTGGGCGGCGTGCTCATCTCCCATGACACCTACCGCCACGTGCGGGGGATCTTCGACGTCCTGGCGCGGGACCCCATTGTCGTCAAGGGCAAGACTGAACCGGTGCAGACCTACGTCGTCCTTCGGGCCAAGCAGAGGGCGTTCCGCATGGCGACGCGTGGGGTCGAGGGCGTCGAGACGCGGATGGTCGGCCGCGACCAGGAGCTTGCCGCGCTGTGCAACGCCTTCATCGAGGCGCTCGGATCCTCGACGACCGGCGCCGTGGCCGTCGTCGGCGAGGCCGGCGTCGGCAAGTCGCGGCTGCTGCACGAGTTCAACAACTGGCTCGAGCTGCGGCCGGAGCAGATCCTCTACTTCAAAGGCCGCTCGACCCAGAACCTGCAGAACCTGCCCTACGGCCTGTTCCGCGACCTGTTCGCTTTTCGCTTCGGTATCCTGGAAAGCGATAGCGCCGCCGTTGCCCTCGACAAGTTTCGCCGCGGCATGGACGGGGTGCTCGAGCCGGAGCGGGCCGATGTGGTCGGCCACTGGCTCGGTTTCGACTTCGGCGCCAGCGACGCAGTCCAGTCCCTGCTCGGCAGCGGAGACTTTGGGGCGATCGCCCGCGCCCACCTGACCCGATACTTCCGGACCCTGGCCGAAGGGCCGGTGGTCATCTTGCTGGAGGATATCCACTGGGCTGACGACGATTCGCTCGACCTTGTCGACTACCTGGTCACGGCCGTGCCGGAGGGCAGGCTGCTGCTGATCGCCGTCACCCGGCTGAGCCTGTTCGAACGCCGGCCGGGCTGGGGGACGGGCGAGGCGGCATTCCGGCGGGTCAACCTCAAGCCACTTTCGGAGCAGGCCAGTCGGGCGCTGGTGGACGAGATCCTGAAGCGGGTCGACCACGTGCCCGAAACGCTCCGCACCCTGATCATCGACGCGGCCGAGGGGAACCCGTTCTACGTAGAGGAAATGGTCAAGATGCTGCTGGAACAGGGCGTCATCGTCCGCCCCGCAGCAGAGGCAGACCCCAGCCTGGTTCCCGGCGGAGGCGAGCCGGCCGGCGAACGCTGGACCGTTCGGGCCGAGCGGCTCGACAGCCTGAGAGTGCCGCCGACCTTGACCGGGTTGCTGCAGGCGCGGCTCGACGGCCTGCCGCGGGTCGAGCGCGAGGCGCTGCAGCGGGCAGCCGTGGTTGGGCGGCTCTTCTGGGACGACGCGGTGGCTGACCTGGCCCAGACGCCGGTCGAGGAATTGCGGCCGACGCTGAGCACGGCTTGCGCGCGCGAGCTCATTTTTCGCCGCGACGTTTCGTCGTTCGCGCAGGCGACCGAGTTCATTTTCAAACACGCGCTGTTGCGCGACGTGGCCTACGAGACGGTCCTGCTCAAGTACCGGGCGGACTTCCACGGCCGGGTGGCCCGCTGGCTGGAAGCCCATGCCGGCGAGCGGCGCGACGAATACCTGAGCCTCATCGCCGAACACTACATCCAGGCGAAGGAAGGCCTGAAGGCAGCGGCGCTGCTGGAACGGTCGGGGTACGAGGCGATGGCCGTCGGCTCGTGGGGGCCGGCCCGAAAGGCGCTGGAGCGCGCCCTGGCGCTGCGCAGCGAGGCCGGCGAGACCGAGGGCGGCTTTTACCGGGCGCTGATCGCCCAGGGCGAGGCAAGCCGGCGGCTCGGAGACTACCCCGCGGCGACGGCGGCGCTGGAGCGCGGGATCGCCGGAGCGCGAGCGGCCGGGGACAGGGCGACAGAAGCGGAAGGGATGGCCAACCTGGCCTATCTCCTGACCGACCACGGCCAGTTCGACCGGGCGCGGGAGCTGGCCGAGGCGGCCGTGCGCCTGGCCCGCGAGGTCGATAGCCCGTCCCTGGCCTACGTCCTGTACGTCCTGGCGACGATCGTCTGGAGCACGGGCGATCCGGATACAGCTGAGGTGCTGGCCGAAGAAGCGCTGGTGCGGGCCCAGCAGGCCGGCGACGCGGCGACGGAGTGCAAGGCGCTCAACACGCTGGGCATCATCGCCAATGTCCGCCGCGACCTGCGGCGGGCGGATGAGTACTATGCCTCCGCCCTGAAGCGGGCCCGGGCGACGGGCAACCTGTCGATCGAGATGCCGCTGCTCCTCAACCTGGGTACGGCCGCTTACCTGCGCGATGACTACGCGGCCGCCCGGTCATACATGGAGTCGGCGTATGAACGGGCCGGCGACCTCGGCGAGCGGGCCACGCTGCCGCTCCTGCTGGTCAACCTGGCGCAGACCGACCTGAAGCTGGGCGATATGGCGACCGCCCGGCGAGAGGTGGGGGAAGCGCTGGCCCTGGCGCGGGCGCTTGATATGCAGACGCTCGTCCTGTGGAGCGTCTTCGTCGCCGGTCAGGTACTGGCGGCCGAGGGGCGCGCCAGCCGGGCGCTATCGGTCTGCGGGCTGGTCCGCGCCCACCCCGCGGCCGACCACCAGCTCTTGCTTGAGATCGACGAGGAGATCGCCCGGATGGGCCTCCCCACGGCCGAGGCGGAGGCCGGCTTGGCGGCCGGGGCGGCACTGGACCTGGAGACGGTGACGCGCGAGATACTGGCCGGCGAGTGGTAGGCGGGTCCGGGTCAGTTTGCTCAGCGATACAGGTCTTGCGCCGGCGGCCGGTTGAGATCGGCCGCGCGGCCGTCCTCCGTACCGAAGCGCAGCCCGCGCAACAGGACGACCGGCAGCCCCTCGGCCGCCTGGCCCATGAGCAGCCCGGCCGCGGCGGCGATCTCGTCGGCCACCCCGACGTCGGTGTGTTGCAGCCGGTAGCCGTACAGGTCGGCCTCGCCGCGCCGGTTCCACAGCGCCGGCAGCCCGGCCACGCCGATGGCGACGCCGACCGTGCCCAGCCGGTGCGGACGGCCGTGGCTGTCGGTGATGACGATGCCCACATCGACGCCGCGCCGTGCCCGGATAGCATGGCGCAGGCGGGCGGCCGAGGCGTCGGGATCTTCGGGCAGCAACAGCACCGTTTCGTCGTCTTCCCCGTCCTGAGCGACGTTGGAGCGGTCGATGCCGGCGTTGGCGCTGGTGAAGCCCAGGCGGTGACGGACCACAAGGACGCCGGGGCCTTCGCCGGCCGCGCGCACCCGTGACACCTCAACGCTCTCGCGCAGGATGAGCTCGACCACCCGCGGGTCTTTGCCGACCCGCGCGGCCAGTTCGCGCGCTTCCTCGCCCGGCTCGACATCACGCAGCCGGACGGTGCGCCCCTCCGCTTTGGAGACGATCTTCTGGGCGATGGCCAGGATGTCGCCGTCGATCAGGTCCAACCCGGCAGCGTCCATCGCGTCCAGCAGGATGCCGGTCAGATCGTCCCCCTCCTGGACATGGGGGATGCCGGGGATGGCGGTGAGGGTTAGCATTGGGGACAGTGGACAGTGGACAGTGGACAGTGATCAGTGGGCAGTGGGCAGTGATCAGTGGGCAGTGATCAGTGGGTGGTGATTAGTTAGGCAGAAGATCAGTGATCCAGCAGGCTGGGGGTCGACAGGTCTACTGCATGCTCATTACTGACCACCGACCACCGGCCACCGGCCACTGACCGCTGACCACTGCCCACCGACCACTATTTCCCGCCTTCCGGAAGCCCCGTGATGCGGATGCCCGCGTCGGCGATCTTGTTGCGGATGTTGATGCCGAGCAGGACGGCCGTCAGCCCTTCGACCACGGCCGAGTTGGCCAGGCCGCCGGCGTTGATGCCGCGCATCCCGGCGTCGGCGCACAGGCCGATGACGATGTCCTTATCGGCCGCTTTCTCGCCCGTCACCAGCACGTCACAGTCGAGGTCGTGGTCCAGGTCGCGAAGGTGCGAGGCGGCGATGTTCTGGAACGCCCCGATGACGATGGCGTTCTCGCCGACCTGTCGCTGGGCCTCCTCGGCCGCCGACAGGCCGCTCGGCAGGGGGCTGTAGCGGGCCTTCGGGTTGCCCAGCGGGGCCACGACCGAGATCAGCAGTTTGCCGCCCAGGACGCCGGCGACGTCGGCCAGCGTGCCTTCCTGGGCCTCGTAAGGCACGGCCAGGACGACGATCTCGCCGCCGGCCGCGGCCCAGGCGTTGTCGCCGCCGCTGATCGCCGCCGCCGGCAGTTCCGCGCGCATCTCTTCGGCCGCGCGCTGGCCCTTCTCGGCCAGTCTTGAGCCGATCAGTACCTCATGCCCGGCGGCCGCCCAGCGATAGCCAAGCCCGGAGCCTTCCTTGCCCGTTCCCCCCAGAATTGCGATCTTCATGTCTCCCTGTCCTGTGTCGTTGATTGTTCCTGCAAAAGCCCCCGGACCGACAGGCCGACGGCCGTTCTCAGCGGCTCATCCCCGCAAAGCGGCGCCAGACTTCTGTCGCCAGTTCGCGGCTGCGGGCCGTGATCTCTTCCTCATCCAGCGTCAAGAGCTGGCGGTCCTGCATCAGCACCTTGCCGGCGACCATCGTCATCGTCACCATGCTCGACTCGAAGCCGAAGATGATGTGCCAGGGCAGGTTGCCGGCGCTGATCGGCGTGATCGGGTGGTAATCGACGAAGATGATGTCGGCCGCTGCGCCCGGCTCAAGCCGGCCAAGCGGCAGGTCGGGCCAGAAGACGCCCATCAGGGCGTTGTTGTTGTCGATGGCCATGCGGACGATGTCCGTGCCGCTGCCCCGGCGCGGGTCGCGGTGGGCGGCCTTGTGATACAGGTAAGCCGCCTTCCACTCGTTCCACATGGCGTTGCCCATGCCGTCGTTGCCCAGGCAGACCGGGATGCCGAGGCGCATCATGCCCTCAACATCGGCCGCGCCGACGGCGTTGTTCATGTTGCTGCGCGGCTGGTGGGTGACCCAGGTTCCCGTCTCCTTCAGCAGCGCCATCTCGGCCGGGTCGACGTGGACGGCGTGAGCCACGATGCTTTTCGGGCCGAGGATGCCCGCCCGCGCCAGCCGGTCGACCGTCCGCAGGCCGTACTTCTGCAGCGAGTCGTACTCGTCCGCCTCGTGCTCGGCCACGTGGATGTGGAAGCCGGTGTCGAGTGGCGCGGCGGCGGCGGCGCAGCGCTCCAGCGTCTTCTCGGTCAGCGAGAGCGAGGCGTGGAGCCCGAACGTGCCCGACAGCAGCGGGTTGTTGCGCTCCCGCAGCGAGTGGAGGAAACGGACGTTCTCGGTGATGCCCGCCTGCGCGCCGTAAGCGCCGTTGCGGTCGGTGACCTCGTAGCACAGCGCGGCCCGGACCCCGGCCTCCTCGACCGCCTCGGCGATCTGGTCGAGCGAGCTGTCGATGGCATTCGGGCTGGCGTGGTGGTCGATGAGCGTCGTCGTGCCATGTTTGATGGCGTCGACGATCGACACCAGGGCGCTGTACTTGACGTCCATGTCGAGCAACGCCCGGTCCAGCCGCCACCAGAGGCGCTCCAGGATGTCGGGGAAGTCCTTCGGCGCGGGGCCGGGGATGGCCATGCCGCGGGCGAACGCGCCGTAGAAGTGGGTGTGGGCGCAGATGTTGCCGGGCATGACGAACTGCCCCCTGGCGTCGATCGGCCGCGCGTCAGGATAGCGCTCCCACAGGTCGGCCGCCGGGCCCATCTCGTGGATGCGCCCATAGCGTATCAGCAGGGCGACACCGTCGAGGATCTCGTTGGGGTCTGTCCAGGTGACGAAGCGGCCGTTGTGGATCAGGAGGTCGGTCATAGTCCTCTGATTCTAGCCGGGGCGCGGCAACAGGCAACGTAACGCCGGCGTCCGGCTGTCCGGCTATCGATCGCCGCTTGCCCCCACCGGGTCGACGAAACCGGCCCGGGACCGGGATTCGGCCGAGGCAGGCTGTTCGTGAAGATGCCTGATCACTGGTGCG
>CAYRBP010000043.1:0-15944 GCA_964422535.1 uncultured Ardenticatenaceae bacterium
CCCGTACTCGTCGCTCGACCCGCGCATGCCCATCGGCGAAAGCATCGGTGAAGGGTTGCGGGTCCACACCGACAAGAGCGGCCAGGAACGGTACGAGATCGTCGTTGAGATGCTGTCGCGCGTCGGCATGCGGGCCGAACACGCCCGCCGCTACCCGCATGAGTTCTCCGGCGGCCAGCGGCAGCGCATCGGCATCGCCCGCGCGCTGGCCCTGCGGCCGAAATTCATCGTCTGCGACGAGCCGGTCTCCGCGCTGGACGTGTCGATCCAGGCCCAGGTGCTCAACATCCTGCGCGAGTTGCAGCGCGACTTCGGCCTGACCTACCTCTTCATCGCCCACAACCTGAGCGTCGTTGAGCACTTCAGCGACCGCGTCGGCGTGATGTATCTGGGCAAGATGGTCGAGATGGCGCCGCGCGACCTGCTCTACTCTGACCCGCTTCACCCATACACCCAGGCGCTCATGTCGGCCATTCCCGTACCCGATCCGACCTACAAGCGTCAGCGGATCATCCTGCAGGGCGATGTGCCCAGCCCGCTGAACCCGCCGTCCGGCTGCCGCTTCCACACCCGCTGCCCGATCGCCTTCGACCGCTGCTCGAGGGAGGTGCCGGTCTTCAAGGACTATGGCGGGGGCCACTATGCCGCCTGCCACTGGCTGGAGACGGGCGAGAAGGGCGCGAGCAAGCTGACGCCCGACAACATCGCCCTGCGCAAGGGCGCCAAGACGATGTCTTAGTCGCCTGAGACACGCCAGTGCCGCAGCCCCCGGACCACCTCCGGCGGTTTTGTTTTGGATCAGCGGCTGAGCCGCTCGGCCAGCGCCCGCTCCAGGTAGTCGATGATCGCCCCGGCCACATCGACCCCCGTGGCCCGCTCGATGCCCTCCAGACCGGGCGAGGAGTTGACCTCGAGCAGCAGCGGGCCGCGGTCAGATGGGATGAGGTCCACCCCGGCGACGGCCAGGCCGTGGACCGCCGCCGCGCGGACGGCTAGCGCCTCCGTCTCCGAATCGATGGCCGCCGGAACCCCCGTCGCGCCGAGGTGAATGTTGGCCCGGAACTCGCCCGCTCCGGCGCGCCGTTCCATGGCCGCAACACAACGGCCGCCCACCACAAGGACGCGCAGATCGCGGCCGCCGGCCTCGGCGATGAACTCCTGGATGAGCGCCTGCCGGTCGCCTGCGTTCGCCTGGCGCAGCAGCGCCTGGATCGTCGGCAGGTCATGGGCCAGGAGGACGCCGCGCCCCTGGGTGCCGCGGATCAGCTTGACGACGACCGGCAGGCCCCCGACGGCGTGGACGGCAGCATAAAGCGCCTCCGGCCGGGCGATCATCGCCGTGCGCGGGATGGACAGGCCGGCGCGGTTCATCAACTGCAGGCTGTGGAGCTTGTCGCGCGACTGGGCGATGGCCTCGGCCGCGGCGGTCGTCACGACCGCGCCCGCTTCCAGCTGGCGCAGCACGGCGAGACCGTAGAAGGTGACCGATGCGCCGATGCGCGGGATGATCGCGTCCAGCGCGGGCAACGGGACGGGCCGTTGCAGGCCGAGCGAGCCCGGCGACAGCAGGTAGCCGGCCGGCTGTCCCTCTCGCCCGATGTGGACGGCAACCGACGTCGTGTCGATGATCCGCACCTGGTGGCCGCGAGCCCAGGCGGCTCTGGCCAGCCGCCGCGTGCTGAACAGCGACGGGTTGCGGGAGAGGATGCCGATCTTCATGCTGTCCCTATTGTCCCACGAGGCGGGCGAAGCGCCACGGCCCGGGGTCGCGCCACCCGGGCCCTGTTCGCTCCGGGCGATGCCCTTCGGGACGGCCGCGGTGGCGTCCGGCGACAGGCGGACAGCATACGTTTTCCCGGCGAGACGGCCGCGGCGCGTTGCCCACGGGATGCCTTGCCAGTACAATGGCCGGGCTACGGTGCCGCGGATGTCAGAGATCGATACTTTCGTCATCGTCCCGACCTATAACGAGGCGGACAATCTGAGCGACTTGCTGACGCAGTTGCTGGATTTGCCCCTGCCGCTGGGCGTGATCGTGGTCGATGACAATTCGCCCGACGGTACGGGGGCGCTGGCTGATCGCTGGGCGGCCGAACAGCCGGGACGAGTCCAGGTTGTCCACCGGCCGGGCAAGTTGGGACTCGGCACGGCCTACATCGCCGGGTTCAAGAAGGCGCTCTACGAACTGGACGCGGCGCGCATCCTGACGATGGACGCCGACTTTTCGCACAACCCGCGTTACATCCCGGACATGGTCGCCCTGAGCCGCAGCAAACATGTCGTCATCGGGTCGCGCTATGTGCCGGGAGGAGGCACGCGCAACTGCAGCCGGAAACGCATCTGGCTCAGCCGGGGCGCCAACTTCGTGGCCCGCACGCTGCTCGGCCTGAAAGCGCGCGACACCACGGCCGGCTTCCGCCTGTACCGCCGCGAGGTCCTGCTGTCCATCCCGCTGGATGAGATCTTCTCCAGCGGTTACTCCTTCCTGGTGGAGATGCTCTTCCTCTGCCAGCGGCGCGGCTGGCAGATCGGTGAGGTGCCGATCGTCTTTGAAGACCGGCGCGCCGGCACGACCAAGATTTCGCGCCAGGAGATCCTCAAGGCACAATACACCATCCTTCGCCTGTTCTTGCGCCGCCTGCGGGGCGGCGAACCGCGCAGGCCGGCCATCGCCGTCACCCCGGCCGTTCCGAATGATCAAAGTCACCTGTAATCTGTGCGGCCGGGATGAGCCGCGCGTCCGTTTTCCGGCCACAACGGAGAACGGGAGCGACCCGGCCGTTGACGCGTTCCGCTGCACCCACCCAGGCTACGGCCAGCATCTGCAGATCGTCGAGTGCCGGCACTGCGGCCTGGTCTATGCCAGCCCGCGCTGGCCTCCCAACACCACGCTGGCGGCCTATGAGGCGGTGGAGGACACCACCTATGTGGAGGAGCGGGCCGGGCGCGAGCTCACTTTTCGCCACCACCTCCGCGACATGGAGAAGATCGTCGGCCCCGCTGTGGGGCGCGAGTTGCTTGATGTGGGCGCCTACATCGGCGTGTTCGTCGAGGTGGCGCGGGCGGCGGGCTGGCAGGCGATGGGCGTGGAACCGTCCGCCTGGGCCGCGGCCGAGGCGCGCAAGCGGGGCCTAGAGGTCCTGGACGGCACTCTTGCTTCGGCCGCGCTCGCGGACCGGCGCTATGACGTCATCACCCTGTGGGACGTGATCGAGCATTTTGATGATCCGTCGGCCGAGCTCCGTCACGCCTACGACCGGCTGAGGCCCGGCGGTTGGCTGGTCGCGCACACGATGGACATCGATGCGCCGGTGGCCCGCCTGATGGGCAGTCGCTGGCCGTGGCTGATGGATATGCACCTGACCTACTTCAGCCGCAGGACGCTCGCGGCGATGCTGGAGAAGACGGGGTTCGAGGTCGTTCGGCAGGGGGCGCAGGGCCGCTATCTGCGGATGGGCTATCTGGCGACGCGCGTTGGCGGGCTTTCCGCCGGGGCGGGGCGAGCCGCCGAGAAACTGGTGGGGGTGCTGGGCCTTGAAGGCGCGGCCGTCCCGGTCAACTTCGGCGACCTGATCACCATCTACGGACGCCGCTCACCGTAGGCTCACCTTCAGCCGGACCGTAAGTGTCCGCATGGTATACTACGGGTAACCTGGAGTCGACCGCGGGGTAAACGGGTAGTGGAACCCATCACACTCTTGATCGTAGATGATCACCCGTTGTTTCGACAGGGCCTGGTCGATGTTCTGGAGACCGATGAGGAGTTACAGGTGGTTGCCGAGGCGGCCGATGGCGATGTCGCCATCGCCCATGCCCTGCGCCACTGTCCCCATGTCGTCCTGATGGACGTGAGCCTGCCCAATGCCAATGGGCTGCAGGTCACGCGCCAGATCGTCAACGCCCTGCCGGATACGAAGGTGATCATCCTGACCGGCTACGATGAAACCGAGCAGATCTATCACGCCATCGCCGCGGGAGCTGTTGCCTATTGCACCAAGGACATCCCGCCCGACGCGCTCCTTTCGACCGTTCGAGCGGTCATGCAGGGCAAGTGTGTCATCAACGAACAGGTGATGGAGCACGACCAGATGATGGAGTGGGCGCAGGGACGGCTCGCGCCCTATCTGGATGACTTTAGCGCGGACAACGGCAACAGCCTCGTGCCGTTGTCGCCGCGGGAGATGGAGATCCTGGAGATGGTCACGCGTGGAGCGAGCAACAAGGAGATCGCCATGCGCCTGAACATCAGCCAGCAGACGGTCAAGAACCACATGACGGCCATCTTGCGCAAGCTGCGGGTTGACGATCGGACGCAGGCGGCCGTGTACGCGCTCCGTCACGGGTGGGTGCGCCTCGACATTGCCCACTGACCATTTCGATGAAATCGCCGGCCGCGCGGCCGGCATCGCGCCGCAAGCCCGGCGCCGTGGAGGAAGGTTCGCATGCGTTTCATGAAGGAAGAGGAAGGCCAGGGGCTGATCGAGTATGCCCTTGTCCTGGTTCTGGTGGCTGTCGTGGTGATTGCCGTCTTTGCCTTGCTGGGCCCGTACATCAACGACTGGCTCGCCTCGTTTTCCCAGTGGTTCCGCCAGGCCATCGGAGCCGGATAGTCGCGCCGGAGTGCCGCTCGGGCGCCTCAGTATCGCACCATAGCATCGCCGAGCATGACGACAATGCCCTCAACGAACTCAAACGAAGCAAACGAGAGCGCCGGCCTGCAGGAGTTGCGTGTTCGCCGCCATTCGCCCGCCGTGGGCACGCGAGACGCCTTTCAGGAGTTGCGCGTTCGGTTTCGACAGGTCATCGGCTCGGAGCTGGAGCCGGGCCTCGACCCGGCGGATCTCAACCGGCTTCGCCCGTTTGTCCATGAGCGATTGGACCAGCTATTGGGAGAGCAGGCGCTTTTGTTGAATCGGGCTGAGAAGCGCCAGTTGCTGGAAGCTATCGTCCTCGATCTGTCTTCTTCAGGAATGTGAACTCACCGGCTGCCGGGTCGCGCCTGTCGTGGTTGGGCCAGCTCGCATCGTCTCTCGTTGAGGTGGTCTTCCCGCCTGTCTGCGGCCGCTGTCGCCGGCTTGGCAGCCTGATCTGCGACGACTGCCGCGGGGAGATCGGCCTCGTTCGCGCGCCGCTTTGTCCCCGATGCGGCCGGCAGATTGAAGGCGCTTCTCCGGTCTGCCCATCCTGCACCGAGCGGCCGCTGCCCCTCAACCAGGTTCGCGCGCCGCTCCGATATGCCGAACCCACAAGCACGCTCATCCACCAACTCAAGTACGAAGGCTATTTCGCCCTTGCAGGACCGCTCGCGGCCTACATGATCGCCGGATGGCCGGCCTGGGAGGTGCCGGTTGACCTGATCGTCCCCATCCCGCTGCACCCACGCCGGGAGCGCCGCCGCGGCTACAACCAGTCGGCATTGCTGGCGAGACACCTGGCCGGCGCCGTTGGCCTGCCCGTCGACTGCGCTGCCCTGCGCCGCAGCCGCCACACCCGGCCGCAGGTGGAACTGAACCCGCGCGAGCGACACGAGAATGTCCAGGGCGCGTTCAGCGCCGAGCCTGGCCGGGTGGCGGGGCGGTCGGTGTTGCTCGTCGATGACGTCTTCACGACCGGCGCGACGATGAGTGCGTCGGCCGAGGCGCTGGCGGCCGCAGGAGCCACCGCCGTCTCCGGCTATTGCTTGGCGCGCGTTCACTAGGATGGGATAATGGTGATCTTCAGAAACCAACTGGATGGGAGCCGCTAGGCCGCCCGTAACGCAAGCCTTTTCCAGTCAAGGAGTGGAAGTGTCCTATGGAACTTGAGATCTTCGTACAGAACATGGATCTGACCCCGCGCCTGCGCGACTATGTAGCCAAGAAGACCGCGAAACTCGACCGCACCTTGCCCAACTTGACCAGCATCCGCGTGGACCTTGCCACGGAGAACACGCGCAGCGCGGTGGAGCGCCAGGTGGCGCAGATCACCATTCGCGATGACAAGGGGACAATCCTGCGCGCGGAAGAGCGCAACAGCGACATGTTTGCCGCCATCGACGCCGTCATGGACAAGCTGAACCGGCAGATCGAGCGCTACCGCGGCAAGCGCAATGACCGTGGTCGCGGCGGCAAAGTGGAAGTGGCGGTCGAGCCTGTGGTTGCCCCCGAAGACCTGCTGGAAGAAGGGCAGCGGATCGTTCGCCACAAGCGGTTTGCCTTGCATCCCATGTCGTCGGATGAGGCTGTGGAACAGATGGAACTGCTCGGCCACGACTTTTTCGTCTTCTTCAACCTCGAAGATAACGCGATCAATGTGCTCTACCGGCGTCACGACGGCAGCTACGGCCTCCTGCAGCCGGAGCTTGGTTAAGGCTCATGGCCCACATCCTGATCGTCTGTACCGCCAACATCTGCCGCTCGCCGGTCGTGGCCGAACTGCTCCGCGACAGTCTTCGGCGTCGCGGCCTCGCGGACTGGACCGTCACGTCGGCGGGGACCTGGGCCATGGAAGCGCGCGCGGCATCGCGCCTCAGCGTAGAGGTCATGCGCGCCAACGGCTTTGACATCACGGGCCACCGCGCCCGGATGGTGGATGAAGCGATGTTGGCCGAGGCCGACCTGGTGCTCTGCATGGAGACCGGCCACGCCGAAGCGCTGCGCGTGGAGTTCCCCGCTCAGGCGGACAAGATCTACATGCTGACGCAGATGATCGACCGCAACTACAGCGTGGCCGATCCCTATGGCGGTGAGTACGCCGAGTACGAGCGCATGTTCGAGCTGGTCCGGGATATCATCGATGGCGGCCTGGACCGCATCATTGCCCTGGCCCGCCAGACGGAAGCGGCGCGCTAGGGCACGTTACCAACCTTCAATGTACTGCGCCCATTCCTGGCGCTGTTCGAGAAGGAAACCGAAGCGGTAGGCGGCCGTGGGCGGCGGCTCGAACGGCAGCCGGCGCAAGGCCATCTCGGCTTCAGCCGGCTGCTTGCCGCCCTTGCGACGGTTGCATGCCGAGCAGGCGGCGACCAGGTTGGTCCAGGTGTGCGGCCCGCCCTGGCGGCGGGGCACGACATGGTCGAGGGTCAGGGTCCGCATCTTGCGGCCGCAATATTGGCAGGTGTAATCGTCGCGGCGCAGGATCTCGCGCTTGGACAACGCGATCCGGGGCCGCGGCCGGCGAACCATGTGGCTGAGCTTGATCACCGAGGGAAGGTCGAAGGCAGACGCGGCGGAGCGAATCGTGCCACGACCGTTCAGGACAATCTCTGCTTTACCGGAAAGTACAAGAGCCAGCGCGCGCTTCGTGCTACAAACGTGTATCGGTTCGAATGTCACGTTCAGAATCAGCACCGGCTCATCAAGTAGCCTATCGCTGCCCATAGGCACGCGAGTATACATGACACGTCGCAGCCGCGTCAACGTGACGCCGGTTAAGAGT
This sequence comes from uncultured Ardenticatenaceae bacterium, assembly GCA_964422535.1. Lineage (GTDB taxonomy): Bacteria > Chloroflexota > Anaerolineae > Promineifilales > Promineifilaceae > Promineifilum. Next base: position 7,417 of record CAYRBP010000043.1, read on the forward strand.
CTGTTAACGCATACCTACAGCCAAAATCCCACGTTGCCCGACATATATGGGGGTGTTTCCCCCGCTTCTCGCGCAAGGAGAGACCGACATGCAGGATGGAAGAACTGCCTGGCTTGATGAAGAGATAGGAGCTCTGAAGGATTCCGGCCTCTACAATCACATCCGCACCATTGAGTCGCCGATGGACGCCTGGGTGACCATCGACGGCCGGCGGCTGCTCAACTTCTGCGCCAACAACTACCTGGGCCTGGCGAACCACCCGCGCATGCGCGAGGCGGCCATACGGGCGATCGAGGCGTTCGGGGTCGGCCCTGGCGCCGTCCGGAGCATCGCCGGGACGACCTTGCTTCATGTCGAACTGGAACGCCGCCTGGCTGAGTTCAAGAACGCCGAGGCCTGCATCAGTTTTCAGAGTGGTTTCACCGCAAACCTGGCCACCATCCCGGCGCTGGTCGGCCCGGGCGACCTGATCTTCTCCGACGCGCTGAACCACGCCAGCATCATCGACGGCTGCCGCCTCAGTCGGGCAGAGATCATCCGCTATGAGCACAACGACATCGACGATCTGCGAAAGCAGATCGGGGCCCGGAACGACTACAAGCGGCGACTGATCATCACCGACGGTGTCTTCAGCATGGACGGAGACATCGCCCCGCTGGATCAGATCGCCGACGTGGCCGAGGAACACGGCATCATGCTCATGGTTGACGACGCGCATGGGGAAGGGGTTCTCGGCCGCGGTGGTCGCGGCATCGTCGATCACTTCGGTCTACATGGCCGGGTCGACGTGGAGGTGGGCACGCTGAGTAAGGCCTTCGGCGTTGTCGGCGGGCTTGTGGCCGGCAAGGCCAGCGTGGTGGAATGGCTGCGCCAGCGGGGACGGCCCTTCCTGTTCTCCAGCGCCATGACCGCGCCGGATGCAGGCGCCTGCCTGGAGGCGGTGGCGATACTGTCGGAGTCGACCGAGTTGATCGACCGGCTCTGGTCAAACGCGTCGCTCTTCCGTCAGGGGATGCAGCGCATGGGCTTCGACACGGGCCTGAGCCAGACGCCGATCGTCCCGGTCATGCTGGGAGACGTCAAGCTGGCCCGCGAGTTCAGCAGGCGGCTGTTCGAGGAAGGCCTCTTTGCCATGGCCATCGGTTTCCCAACGGTGGCCCGCGACAAGGCGCGCATCCGGGTCATGAACTCGGCCGCGCACAGCAGTCAGGACATCGAACTTGCCCTGGAGACGTTTTCCTCGGTGGGACGCGAACTCGGAGTCATAGCGTAAAACGCTGGCCCAGCTCCGGAACGATCACGTTCGGCAGGTGGAAGCGGGCTCGCAGGTCGTCGGCGAGGCTGAAGGCTGCTTCCGGTTCGCCGTGGACGAGGAAGGTATGGTCCGGATTGCGCCGGAACCGGCCGACCCAGTCGAGCAGCTCCGTCTGGTCGGCGTGGGCGCTCAACCCGTCCAGCACGGCAACCTGCGCCCGAAGGTCATAGTCTTCGCCGAAGATGCGGACGCGGCGCTCGCGCTCACGGAGCCGGCGGCCGAGCGTGTGTTGGGCCTGGTAGCCGACGATCAGGATCGTGTTGCGCTTGTCTTCGATGTTGTTCTTCAAGTGGTGCAGGATGCGCCCCGACTCGGCCATGCCGCTTGCGCTGATGATGACTGCCGGCTTGTCGAGGAAGTTAAGCTCCTTGGATTCGGCCACGCTGCGGGTGTAGTGCATCAGTTTGAAGCCGAAGACGTCATGGTCGGTCTCGGTCAGCAGCGCTTGGGCCGCTTCACGGTCGAAAGCTTCCGGATGGGAGCGGTAGACGCCGGTTACGTCGGTCGCCAGGGGACTGTCGACGTAGACGCGGAGGCTGGACGGCAGGTCGCGCCGCTCGACCATCCGGTTCAGTCGATAGACCAGTTCCTGCGTGCGGCCAACGGCGAAGGCGGGCACGATGACCTTTCCGCCGCGCCGGAAGGTGTCGAGGATGATCTGCTCCAGCGCTTCGTCGACATCTCCTTCATCGGCGTGGCGCCGGTTGCCGTAGGTGCTTTCCATGATCAGCACGTCGGCGCCCTCGATCGGGGTCGGGTCATTGAGGATAGGTCGGCCGGGACGGCCGAGATCGCCGCTGAAGACCAGGCGCGTCGCCGGGCGCCCGGCCGTTTCAGCGATATCGATCTCAATGATGGCCGAGCCGAGGATGTGGCCCGCGTCGCGGAAGGTCAGGGTGATGCCGGGCTGCAGGACGTAGGTCTGGTCGTAGTTGACGCCGATGAAACGCCCCATGCACGCTTCGACGTCGGCCGTGTCGTATATGGGCTCGATCGGCGGTTCCCCCAGCCGCTCTCGCCGCCGGTTGACGTACTCAGCGTCTTGCTCCTGAATCTTGGCGCTGTCGCGCAGCATCAGGCTGCACAGGTCGCGTGTCGGAAAAGTCGACAGGATATGGCCACGGAAGCCGCACTTGACCAGGTTCGGCAAGTTGCCGCTGTGATCGATGTGGGCATGGGACAAGATGCAGACATCGACGGCCGCCGCGTTGTAAGGCAGGTTCAGGTTGCGCTCGTATGTCTCGCTTCGCCGGCCCTGGAAAAAGCCGCAATCGAGCAGGATCTGGTAACCGTCGATATTGATCAGGTGCTGGCTGCCCGTCACGTTTCGGGCGGCCCCGTGAAAGGTGATGTCCATAGGATTTGCTCCTGCGTTGTCTCCGGCGTCGCTGACTATCCATTCCGCAGGGCGCGTAGAATATCGTCGCCATAGGTGCGGAGCCGCCATGGCCCCAACGCGCCCAGGGCGGCCATGTCCTCAATCGTCCTGGGGTTCGCTTCGGCAAACTTCCACATCGCGTCGCGGCTGATGATCACGTCTGACTCAACGCCACGGGCCTGTGCCCGGCTCTTGCGCCACTTCTGCAGGCGGTCGTAACGGTTCAGGACGCTGTCCGGCGGCCGCTTCGTCCGGCGTGGCGGGACAGGCGGTTCGGCCGTCCGGGCTGCGGCGATGATGCCGAGCACCTGGCGCCCGAAACGCTGCTGTTGCGCGGGCGACATGCCGAAGACGCGCCCCAGTTCGTCCGCAGTCCGCGGCGCGGTCTGCGCCAGTTCCATGAGCGTCTTGTCGCTCATGATCTTGAACGGCGGCAGATTGCGCCGCTCGGCCTGCTCCTCGCGAAAGAGATAGAGCGCGCGCAGCGTGGCCTGCTCTGCCGGGGTCATGTCATAGACGCCGTTCATGGTCCAGAAATGGTCCGGGTCGAAGCCGTTGTCGGGGATACGCACCCGGGCCTGCTCGGCAAAGATCTCGGCCGCTTCTTCGGCCGCGTCCTTCGCTTCCAGTTCCCGCGCCAGCACATCGCGCAGGTTGAGCAAGTAGTGGGTGTCCATCTGGGCATAGGCCAGTTGCGGCCCGGTCAGCGGCCGCATGCACCAGTTTGACTTCTGATAGCGCTTGCTCATCTCGACGCCGTAGAACTGTGCCAGCAGGCTGGCCAGGCCGACCTGGGTGTAGCCCAGGATGCGGGCGGCCCACATCGTGTCGAACAGATTGGTCAGGTCCCAATTGTAGCCGTTCTTGAGCAGGATGAGGTCATACTCGGCAGCATGAAAGACCTTCTCCACGGCGGGGTCGGCGATGATCTCACCCAGGCCGGACAGGTCGATCCGGGCCAGCGGGTCGATGATGAAATCGGCGGTGGCGCTGGAGATCTGGATCAGGCAGGCCCGCTCGTGATAGGCGAACATGCTGTTCGCTTCCAGATCGATCCCGATCCGGGATTGGGCCTGGAGGTGAGCCAGTGCCTCGTTCCAGGTTTCGCGGTCGGCCACGAGCCGGTAGGGTGGGAGCGGGTGATTCGCGCCCGGCTCCGCTGCCGTCGACGCATCAGGCGACATTGAGCTCATGGTCGCGATACCATTCCCAGAAGCGGCGGACGCCTTCCGTCACGGAGACCTGGGGGTTGTAGCCCAGCAGGCGGCGGGCCTTGCTGATGTCGGCCTCGTTGCGGACGAAGTCGGCCGCCGTGCGCGGCGTTGGGACGACGTTGGCCGGACGGCCGCTGAGCGTTTCCATGATCCCGACGAACTCCTTCAGCAAGACGGGCTCGCCGCGGCCCAGGTTGATGATCTCGTAGCCCAGCGGTCGATCGAGCGCGGCGACGATGCCGCTGACGATATCGTCGATGTAGGTCCAGTCGCGGTACATCTGCCCGCCGTCATACAGCGGGATCTGCTTGCCCTTGTGTATGCTATCGGCCAGCAGGTAGGCCATCATGTCCGGGCGGCCGTTCGGGCCGTAGACGGTGAAAAACCGCAGGATGGTATAGTCCTGGCGGTAGAGGTGGTGATAGCTGTGGGCCAGGATCTCGGTCGCCCGTTTTGCCGCGGCATAGGGCTGCAGCGGCCGGTCGCATGGGTCCGTCTCCACAAACGGGATGATCTCCGTGTTGCCATAGACCGATGAGGTCGAGGCCAGGACGAAGCTGGCCACGCCGCCGCTCTGCCGGGCCGCGTCCATCAGGTTCTGCGAGCCATTCAGATCAACGTTGACATAAAGATCGGGATAGAGGATCGCGTTGCGCACCCCGGCCATCGCCGCCAGATGAGCGACGGTGTCGAAGCCTTCGGCCGCGAAGATCGCCATCATCCGCTCCCGGTCGCGGATGTCGGCTTCGATCATCCGGAAGTTGGGATAGGCGGAGAGGCGGCGTTCGTTGGCCCGTTTCCGAGCAGGGTCGTAGTAGTCGTTGAAATTGTCCAGGCCGACCACCGCATCGCCGCGCCGGCTGAGCCGTTCGGCAAGGTGGCTGCCGATGAAACCGGCCGCGCCGGTGACGAGTACCTTCATTCGATGTTCGCGTCCTCGGAGGGCGTAGTGGGGCGGAAGTCTTCCACCACGAGTTGCAGCGACGTAGAGCCGTTCCACTGATTCACGCCGACGGTGTAGGCAACGTCGATGTAGGCGGGCATGTGGGCGGCCCAGGCCGCCTGCCGGAAGGCGATGGCCGAGAACGTGGCCGACCGGTGGGCCGCGGCGCTGCTGCGGCCGTTGCTGCCCGCCGGCGTAGCGACGCGGTCGCCGTGGCCCAGATGATCGTGGAGCACCATCTGCAGGTGACTGCCGTCCTGGCCAACGGTGCGGTGGCTGATGACTTCGACGTTCCGGCTGACAAACAGCGGGGCCGGGTTGTCGTATCCGGTTGGCTCCAACTGGGCCAGGTGCTCTTGCAGGGCCCAGTCGATCGCGCGCAGTGGCACGACCGCGTCCACCTTGAGACTCGGCCGCAGGTCTTGCCCCGCCAACCGGTCGGCGGCGAGGTCGGTCATGCGGCTGATGAACGCTGGTATATGGTCATTGCGGATGGTGAAGCCGGCCGCCTGGGCGTGGCCGCCATGGCGCACCAACAGGTCGGCCACCTCGTCCAGGGCCTGGGTGATGTGGAACTCGGGGATCGAGCGGCACGAGCCGCGGCTTTCGGATTCGCCGTGTTCCATCACGATGGCCGGGCGGTAATACTTCTCGGCCAGCCGGCTGGCCACCAGGCCGACGATCCCGGACTTGAAAGACGGATCGGAGGCGATGAGAATCGGGGCGTCGGGGTCAATGCCGGCCTCCGCGAGCGCGCCCAGGCTCCGGGTGAGCGACTGGCGGTCCCGGTTCAGGTTGTTGAGCTTGTGGGCGTACTCTTCGGCGCTGAATGAGTCCGTCGCGGCCAGCAGCTTGGCGGCATCGTAGGCGTGGGCCAGGCGGCCGGCGGCATTGATCCGCGGGCCGATGGCAAAGGCGACGTTCTCAGCCGTGACGCTGCCGGGGTGGAGGCCGCTGACGTTCAGCAGGGCGGCGATGCCGGGCCGCCGGACATCGTTCAACACCTCCAGCCCTTCGGTGACCAGCCGCCGGTTCTCGCCCAGCAGGGGAGCCAGGTCGGCGATGGTGCCGATAGCCACCAGGTCAAGGAGATCGCCGGGGTCGGAGCCGGCCCGCTCGGGCATCTCGTGATGCAGCGCCTCGGCGATCTTGTAGGCAATGCCGACGCCGGCCAACATCTTTTCGGGGTAGCGGCAATCAGCCCGTTTGGGGTTGATGACGGCCGTTGCCGGCGGCAGGTCATGGCCGATGCTATGGTGGTCGCTGACGATCATGTCCAGCCCGATCGATTGGGCGTGGGCGACCTCGAGCGGCGAGCGGATGCCGCAGTCGACGCTGATGACGAGCCCGGCCCCCGCCTCGCGCAGTTTCGTCAGTGCTTCGAGATTGAGGCCGTAGCCCTCATCGACACGGTCAGGGATGTAAGGACGGATCAGGCGGCGGTCATCGACAAAGCCGCGCAGCGCCTCGGTCAGCAGGACTGTAGACGTCACGCCGTCGGCGTCGAAATCGCCATAGACGACGATCACCTCCTGCCGGTCGAGCGCGACGCGGATGCGGTCGACTGCCCGGTCCATGTCTACCAGCAGGAAAGGGTCGCGCGAAGGCAGGTAGCGCCGCTCGAGGAAGGCCTGAATGTCGGCCGCTGTGTCGATGCCGCGGTTGCGCAGGATCTGGCGCAGGATCGGGTTGATGGCCTCGCCCGCTTCGAGGGGCCGCTCGTCGGCCTCAAGGGGGGGCAGGATCCAGCGGTTGTCTCGGAGCGCAGCCGGGCGGTGCATAGGGACGAATGGTAGCACACGTGGTCGAAAAGCTCAATCAGGCCCGGGGCTTTTCAGCAGCCGGGCGGACCGCGGCGAACTTTCCGCCACGACGTCGGTTGGCGCGACCACGCAACGGCCGCGCTCACGGATGCTTCCGCGACAGGCTTCGGCTGCCGTTGCATGGCCCTGGACGGCCTCGCCAGGCCCTGGCAGGTTACATTGACATATTGGCAAGCCAGGGCTATAATCCGGTGTCGGCTGAGTGGGTTCGGTGGGCGATCGTGGTAGTAGGGCAATTCAGAAACCGTAAGATACATAGCCTGGCGTGAATCTGGAGGTTTCCGGTTTGAACTCCCGTATGCTTCGCATCTGAGGCATCCATTTGTACCGCCACCGGTGATCGATCGTGAGCGGTAAGGAACCGACTCGGCCACGCTGTGATTTGGCGCAGCGTGCTGGCCGAGTTTTTATTTTCCGGCAAGGCCCGCCGGCCCATAGACTAAAGCCCCGAATGGCGTATCGGCATGTCTGACGAAGGGATGAATTCGCTACAGGATCTATTGGATCAACACGACTACGAGTTGCCCCAGGTGGGCGATATTCGGGTCGGGACGATCGTGGCTATCACGCCACAGGGCGTGATCGTCGACTTGGGCCTCAAGCGCGATGGGTTCGCACCCGTCTCGGACTTGCAGAAGCTGGAGCCCGAAGAGCGCGACGCGCTGAAGGTCAACGAAGAGGTGCCCATCTACGTGGTCAACACGGAAGACCCGGAGAACCTCATCGTGTCGATCCATCTGGCCCGGTTGAACCAGGACTGGATCGAGGCCGAGGCGCTGATGGCCAGCGGCGAGATGTTTGAAGGGGAGGTGATCGGCTACAACAAGGGCGGCGTCATCGTGCCCTACGGCCGCATCCGGGGCTTCGTCCCGATCTCCCACCTGACCGAATTCACTTCCGGCATGGGCGAGCGCCGCCGCCAGCAGCGTCTGGCGCGGATGCGTGGGGAGACCCTCGGGCTGAAGATCATCGAGGTCGACCGCCGCCGCCACCGCCTGGTCATGTCGCAGCGCGACGCGGCAAAGGAGTGGGAGGAAAAGAAGCGCGGCGAGTTGATGGAGACCCTCAAGGAAGGCGACATTCGCGTCGGCCGGGTGAGCGGCCTGCGCGACTTTGGCGCCTTCGTCGACCTCGGCGGGGCCGACGGCCTGGTCCACATCTCCGAACTGAGCTGGCACCGCATCGCCCACCCGCGCGAAGTGGTCAAGGTGGGGGATGAGATCGAGGTCTATGTCCTGGGCATCAACCAGGAGACGCAGCGCATCAGCCTCAGCCGCAAGAAGCTGCTGGAGAATCCGTGGACGACGGTCAGCGATCGGTACTCGGTCAACCAGCTTGTGGAAGGGCGGATCACTCGCATCCTCGACTACGGCGCGTTCGCCGAGATCGAGCCCGGCATTGAGGGCTTATTGCACCTGTCTCAACTGTCCCGCCAGCCGATCGAAGACCCGCGGTCGGTGGTGAAGGAAGGCGAAGTTCACCTGCTGCGTGTCGTCAGCATCGATCAGAAGCGCCAGCGGATCGGCCTTAGCCTGAAGGCGGTCACGACGAACGAGCAGATCGAGTGGATGGCTGAGCGCGAGATCGCCGAGTCACAGCGGCGCGAGGAAGAAGCGGCCGCTGCCGCGGTGGTTGCCGCGGCGCATGACAAGAACGGGCCGGCATCCGAACCCGCCGTGGCCGAGGAGATGGCTGGCGACGCTATCGAGCAGGCCGCGTCCGAGGTGGCCGTCGAGTCGGCAGCTGAAATCGCTGAAGAGATGGCGGTTGTCGAGGCGGTTGAGGAAGGCGTGGTTGAAGAGGTTGCGGCCAGCGAGCCCGCGGCCGAAGAAACGGCGGCTGAAGAAGTCGCGGC
>CAYRBP010000043.1:16044-24381 GCA_964422535.1 uncultured Ardenticatenaceae bacterium
CCGTGGTTGAAGAGATGGCGGCCAACCCGCAGGCTGAAGCAGATACCACCGGAGAAGTGGCAGAATCGCTCGCCGAAAATCTGGAAGAAACCTCCGGCTAGACGAGTGTGGCGACAAGACCGTAAGGAAAGGTAAGCACAAGACTGTATGGCGAACAAAGAAGAAAAACTGGAAGTCGAAGGCACGGTTGTGGAATTGCTCCCCAATACGCAGTTCACGGTGGAGCTTGACAACGGGCATCGGGTACTGTCCTATCTCTCCGGCCGGATGCGGAAGCACTATATCCGTATCCTGCTGGGTGACCGGGTCCGGGTCGAAATGACCCCCTACGACCTGGATCGGGGACGGATCACCTACCGTTACCGCCGCAACCAGCCGAACCCGACCGAGACCCAGGCCTGAACCGCGGGCGCGTGAGCGCCCTGCGAATATCCGGGCGATACGGGATCGCTGCGGCTGCTAGTTGCGGCCGGCGGTGAAGGTCACCCAGTCGCCCAGCACCTGCGTCTCGATGACGCGGCCCCCGGCTTCCTCGATGGCCCGGACCACATCCGGGCCTTGCTCAAGAATAATCCCGCTTAGAACCAGATGGCCTGTTGGCGCGACATAGCCCAGCAGGCCGTTTTCTTTGAGCAGCCGGACGAGCACCGGGGCCAGGATATTGGCCAGCACCAGGTCGAACGTCGGCCCGATGCCGCGCTCGCGGACGGAGTCAAGTTCGCCCTGCCACACCTGGATGCGATCGCTGACGCCATTCTCGGCCGCGTTCGCCTCGGTTGCGCGCACGGCCAGTTCGTCGACATCGAAGGCGGCGACGCTGGTCGCGCCCAGTTGAGCCGCAGCAATCGCCAGGATGCCGGAGCCGGTGCCGACGTCAAGGACGCTTGCTCCCGGCGTCGCCAGCTTCTCTATCGCCTGCAGGCAACCCTGCGTCGTCGGGTGCAGCCCCGTGCCAAAGGCCATGCCGGGATCGAGCACGAGGGTGATGTCGCCCGGCCGGGACGGTTCGCCCTCGCCGCCTGTGTCCCAGCTGGGACGGATATAGAGTCGCCGGCCGACCCGGAACGGGTGGTAGTGGTCCTTCCAGGCGTTCGCCCAGTCTTCTTCGGCCAGTTCGCGGAAAGTGGGGGCAGGAATGGGGTAGAGGCGGTTGAGATGGTAGAGGATCTCTTCGATGCGCCGGCGCAAGGCCGGCGTGTCACGGTCCTCGGGGATGTAGATCTTGACCAGCACGCCGGGCTCGAGCGCGGCCGGGTCGAGCGAACTCTCGTCGCCCCGTTGCTCGAGGACGACGCTCTCCTGATAGGCAAAGGGCCGCAGCACTTCCGCCACGGCCTCCGCGCCTTCTCCGTCGGTTTGGACGCTGACTTCGAGCCAGACCATGGGGCTAGCTCGCATTGAAGAGATCGCCCAGGGCATCCTTCATCTGGCTGAAGATACCCTTGCCCTTCTGGGGCACGACTTCCTTGCCCAGCGACCGGCTCAGGTCCTGGAAGAGCTTCCGCTGTTCGGCGGTCAGGTTCTTGGGGATGGCCACCTGGATGACGACCAACTGGTCGCCGCGGCCGACGTTGGCGCCGCGGCCGCTGCGGTCCAGTTTCGGCACGCCCAGCCCGCGCATCCGGAAGACCTTGCCCGATTGCGTCCCGGCCGGGATGGACAGCTCCGTCTCGCCGTCGACGGTCGGGATGACGATCTCATCCCCCAACGCGGCCTGGGCCACGTTGATCTGCAGATCGAGGATGATGTCGTCGCCGCGCCGCTGGAAGTACTCGTGCTGCGCGATGTTCAGGACGACAAACAGGTTGCCCGCCGGGCCGCCGTCAAGGCCCGAACCGCCCTCGCCGGTCAGGCGGATCTGGGTGTCGGCATCGACGCCGGCCGGAACCTTGACCTTTTTCGTGACGGTCTTCTCGACCAGCTTGCGGCCGTTGCACGTCCGGCAGACGTTTTGGATGATCTCGCCCGTGCCGTTGCAGGTCGGGCAGGTACCGACATTGACGAACTGGCCCAGGATCGATTGCTGCACCCGGCGCACTTCGCCGGTGCCGCCGCAGGTGGAGCAGGTGGTCGGCCGCGTGCCGGCCTCCGCTCCGGTGCCCTGGCACTCGGTGCAGACCTCGGGCCGGCGATACTCGATATCCTTTTCCGTGCCGAAGACCGCTTCCGTGAAGCTGATCGTCAGGTCATAACGCAGGTCAACGCCGCGCCGCGGCCCGCGGCGCTTGCGCCGGCTTTGCGTGCTGCCAAACCCGCCGAAGAACTCCTCAAAGATGTCGGCGAAACCGCCAAAGCCCGACGCATCGAAGCCGCCGAATCCGGCGCCATTATTGACGCCGGCATGGCCGAACCGGTCGTATGCCGCGCGCTTGTCGTCGTCCGAGAGGACCTCGTACGCTTCGCTCAGTTCCTTGAAGCGATCGCTTGCATCCGGCGAGGGGTTCACGTCGGGATGCACTTCGCGCGCCAGCTTCCGGTACTGCTTCTTCAGGTCATCCTTCGTGACCGAGCGGGACACGCCGAGGATGTCGTAGTAATCGCGTTTCGCTGCCATGAGTCAGACTGCCTGCCTGGATGCCAAGGACCGGCGGGAAGATAGCAGCCACCCGCCCGCCGGTCATGTGCGACTTCCGGGGCTAGAGATTGTCGGTGAATTCGCCCTCGATGACATCCTCATCGGGGCGGGCGCCGCCATCGGCGGCGGCGTCACCGTCCGCCGAACCGGCCTGGCCCTGCTGGTACATGATCGTGCCCGCTTCCTGCATGACGACCTGCAGGCGCTCGGCTGCCGCCCGAATCGCGGCGATGTCGGTGCCGTTCATGGCGGTCCGGGTCGTGTCGATCTGGCTCTGGATGGCCGACTTGTTCGACTCAGGGATCTTGTCGCCGTTGTCGCGCAGGAACTTCTCGGCGCTGTAGACGACCGTGTCGCCCATGTTGCGGACCTCGACCTCTTCCCGGCGGCGGGAGTCTTCAGCGGCGTGGCTCTCGGCGTCGTGGACCATGCGCTCGATCTCGTCCTTGGCCAGGCCGCTGGACGGGATGATCTGCATCGCCTGCTGGCGGCCGGTCGCCTTGTCGCGGGCGCTGACGTTCAGGATGCCATCGGCGTTAATGTCGAACGTGACCTCGATCTGCGGCACGCCGCGGGGCGCCGGCGGGATGCCGTCGAGGATGAAGCGGCCCAGGCTCTTGTTGTCGTTGGCCATCGGCCGCTCGCCCTGAACAACGTGGATCTCCACTTGCGTCTGGCTGTCGGCCGCAGTCGAGAAGACCTGGCTCTTCTTGGTTGGAATGGTCGTGTTGCGCTCGATCAGGGGCGTGGCCACCCCGCCGAGCGTCTCGATGCCCAGGGTCAGCGGGGTCACGTCCAGCAGCAGCACGTCCTTGACCTCGCCCCCGAGCACGCCGGCCTGGATCGCGGCGCCCATGGCCACAACTTCATCCGGGTTGACGCCCTTGTGCGGTTCCTTGTTGAAGAACTTGCGGACCGCTTCCTGAATGGCGGGCATGCGCGTCATGCCGCCGACCAGGATGACCTGGGTGATGTCGTTGATGCCGACTCCCGCGTCCTTCAGGGCAAGGCGCACCGGCTCAATTGAACGGGCGACCAGGTCCTCCGTCAGCTGCTCCAACTTGGCGCGGGTCAGCGTCAGGTTCATGTGCTTCGGACCGTTGGCGTCGGCGGTGATGAACGGCAGGTTCAGTTCCGATTGCATCGTGGTCGACAGCTCGATCTTGGCCTTCTCAGCCGCTTCGCGCAGGCGTTGCAGGGCCTGGCGGTCATTACGCAGGTCGATGCCTTCCTGCATCTTGAACTGATCGGCCGCCCAGTCAATGATGCGCTGGTCGAAGTCGTCGCCACCCAGGAAAGTGTCGCCGTTCGTCGATTTGACCTCAAACACGCCATCGCCCACCTCCAGGATGGAGATGTCGAACGTGCCGCCACCGAGGTCGTAGACGGCGATCAGGCCTTCGCCCTTGTTGTCCATCCCATAGGCCAGGGATGAGGCCGTCGGCTCGTTGACGATGCGCATGACTTCCAGACCGGCGATCTTGCCGGCGTCCTTGGTCGCCTGGCGCTGGCTGTCGTTGAAGTAGGCGGGGACGGTGATGACCGCCTGGGTGACCGGCTGGCCCAGATAGGCCTCGGCGTCGGTCTTGATCTTCTGCAGGACCATGGCCGAGATCTCCGGCGGCGAGTATTCGCGGTCAGCCATGACGACGCGCACGTCGCCGTTGGGCGCCTTGCGGACCTCGTACGAGACGTAGCCGCGCGCCTTGGTCACTTCGGGGTCGTCGAACTTGCGGCCCATGAAGCGCTTGACGGAGTAGACCGTATTCTGTGGATTGATGACCGCCTGACGGCGCGCAACCAGCCCCACCAGTCGCTCGCTGGTCTTTGGGTTCACAGCCACGACCGAAGGGAACAGGCGGCTGCCTTCCGAGCTGGGGATGACGACCGGCTCGCCGCCTTCCATGACCGCGACGACGGAGTTGGTGGTGCCCAGGTCAATACCGATGATCTTTGCCATTGTCTGATGTCCTCTTTGTTATCTGAGTGTGGTCCCTACTCCGCCACATAGACCAGAGCCGGGCGAATGATCTTGTCACCCAGCCGGTAGCCGCGCTGCATTTCGCGCGAAACGTTCCCGGACTCATGGTCGGCCGACGATTCGTGGCCCAGCGCTTCGTGGATATTGGGATCGAAGGGTTGGCCCAGGGATGCGATCGACTCGACGCCCATCCCTTCGAGAATGTTCAGAAACTTGCGGTGGACGAGTTCGATGCCGGAGAACCAGCTTTCGGCGCGCACCGTGTCCGGGGCCGACTCCATCGCGCGCTCGAAATCGTCGATGATCGGCAACAGCTTCGCCGCCACCTCGGCATTGGCCGTGGAGAATGCTTCCACGCGCTGCTTCTCATAGCGCTTGCGTGCATTGGCGAATTCGGCCTGGGCGCGCTGCCACCCTTCGAGGTTGCGTGCCGCTTCTTCACGCGCGGCCGCCAGTTGTTCTTCCAGGGTGCCGTTCGTCTCGGCGACATCGGCAGGCGACGGCGCGGGCTGTTCAGCCTCGCCTTCCGCCGGGTCAATCACACGTTCGTTCTCAGTCACTGCCTTCTCCCTCACTGTTGCCCAACGGCCAGGAGCTGCGGGGTTCGGCAGCATCCTGGGCGTAATACTCATAGACAAATCCGCTCATCAGGTCGGCAACATAGCGCACGGCGGCCACGTTGCGGTCATACGGCATGCGCGTCGGGCCGACAACCGCGACCGTGCCGTAAAAGCTGTCGGTCACGCCGTAGCGAGACAGGATCATGGTGCAGTCGCGTAGCTCCTGCCAGCGGCCGTCTCCGCCGATGACGACCTGGACCCCGTCGCCTCCCTGCGCTTCCGTCTCGGCCAGGACGCTCGCCAGCAGCGTCCGCTCTTCCAACAGCCGGATGGCGTGGCGCGTGCCCTCGTCGTTGAGGATGTTGACCAGGCCATCGCGGTAGATCTCGCTGATGGGTTGGTGGTCCGAGAGTTTCAGGATGTCGAGCAACAGCCGCGTCACTTCCTGCTCGAGCGTATCCAGTTGGTTCAGGTGGGGGAGGATATCGTCGTAGTCGGCATCCAGAAACAGGCTGTTGAGATGCTCGGCGGCCGCACTCAGGCGCGCCTGTGACAGCGGTTCGGCTAGGGTCAGCATCTGCTGCTTGACCTCGCCACCGTGAAGCACCAGGACCATCAGGACCAGCCGGCCCTGCGTCGAAATGAGCTGCAGGTGCTTGTAGCGGTTGGCGCGAGCCTGGGGCGCGGTGACGAAACTGGCGCTGCGCGAGGTACGGGCCAGGATGGCCGCCGCGAGTTGGACCCACTGGTCGATCTCCAACCGGGCCTGATGGAACTGGTGGCGGATCATCTGCCGCTCGTGGAGGGGCAGGTGGAACTCGCCCAGCAGCTTCTGCACGAAATAGCGGTACCCCCGTTCGGTGGGGAGGCGACCGGCGGACGTGTGGAGCTGGGCTACATAGCCGTTCTCGCCGAGCGCGGCCAGGTCGTTGCGCACAGTCGCCGAACTCATGTCCAACTCGAAGCTCTCAACAAGCGTCTTCGAGCCGACGGGCTTGCCGGTTTCAATGTAGTTCCGCACGACCAGCGCCAGCAGGCGCTCCTGTCGTTCGGTTAATGGCGGAAATCCGGTCATGGCGACTATACAGCGTAAAGACCGGGAAGGGCCCTTTTGAGCGCCCGGCCCGGCCGCCTGGTCATCGACTTGCTCCACACCGCATTAGCACACGGCATAGGGGAGTGCTAAATGCACGACCAAGATCATAACATGGCCCGAAATGAGCGTCAATAAGATATGTGTTAGATTGAATGTCAGCTAAGGGAGACGCCGGCCTAACCCGTCCGCTCGCTGTTTTTGCGGATGATGATCTGCCACATCGTGCGCAGCATGATCTTGGTATCCAGCAGGATAGACCAGTTCTCGGAGTACCAGAGGTCGTACTTCGTCCGTTCGCTGATCGAGGTGTCGCCGCGCAGGCCGTTGACCTGGGCCCAACCGGTCATGCCGCCTTTCTCCCGGTGGCGGTCCATATAGCGCGGCACGCTCCGGCGGAACTGCTCGACGTAATAGGCCTGTTCGGGTCGGGGGCCGACCAGGCTCATCTCCCCGACAAAGACGTTGATCAGGTTGGGCAGCTCGTCGACTTCCAGCCTGCGGAGCCAGGTGCCGATGCGCGTCTGGCGCGGGTCATTCTCGACCGTCCAGCCGGGACCGTCCTTTTCGGCGTCGGTTCGCATCGAGCGGAACTTGATCATCATGAACTCTTTGCCGTCCAGTCCCATGCGCGGCTGGACGAAAAAGACCGGACCGGGGGATTCGAGCTTGATCAGGATGGCCGTCAATAACATCAGCGGCGAGAGCAAGACCAGGGCGATCGATGAAACGACCAGGTCGATCAGCCGTTTGAGCGTCAGCAGGTAACCGCGCAGGGCGTAGTCGCGCACGGCCAGCAACGGCAGTCCGCCCAGGTCCTCAATGCCGGCGTGGACGGTGATGTACTGGAACAGGTCGGGGAAGACCTTGATCGTGACACGACCGCGCTCGCAATACGAGATGACCCGCAGCGTCTCGCGGTGGCCTTTCTCCGGCATGGCGACGATAACTTCGTCGATGTGCTGCTCGCTGATCAAGTGCGGCAGGTCCTCGGGGATGCCGATGGCCTTGACTCCCATCACCTCGGTCTCGCCCTCGTCGCCGTTGATGACGCCGAGCAAGTCGTAGCCCAGGTTGGGCGACCAACTGATGCGCTGCAGGACCATGCGGGCCGTGTCACCCGAGCCGACGACGACGACCCGGTCTTTGCCGATGCCTTTGTCGCGCAGCCAGTTGCGGACAGCCTGATGAAACACGCGGCCGAGCGTCAGCAAGATGATGGTCAGGGCCCAGGCATACATCAGCATCGCCCGCGGGTAATCGAGGATGGCCTCGTTGTCCTTGAACACCAGCGTGGCAAAGGCGATGGCCATGAGCATGCCGACCGAAACGCTGATGAAGACGTAATAGATCTGGTCCAGACGTGACGCGTTGCGCGGGATGTAGTACTGGCGGTTGAGGAAGAGGACGAACGTGATGGCGAAAACCTGAAGCGCCAGCAAGCCCAGGTAGTTCGAAAGCGGCACCTGGTTGGCGAGCGCCTCCGGCCAGTCAATGTTGACCCGCAACTGGTAAGCGAGGAAGAAGGCCAGCGCGATCAGCAGTGCATCGAGAACGACGAGAGAATAGGTGAAGAGTGAGCGTATCTGCTGCGTCGTCATCAATGGGTTATTCTATCAGTCGCCTGGGGTCCGGACAAAGACGCTCGCCCAACGCGTCTTAGACGGTTCTTAAACGCACATAACCCTTCATTCATCTGGCCGGACTACGATCCAGGTAGTCTCAAATCTGGAGTCATCATGCAATCTCGAATCTGGGCTGTTTTGCTGGTCTTGTTATTGGTTCTGACCGGCTTCAATGCGGGTTATCTGCTTGGGCAATCGCCCTGGGCGCCGTTCAACGCCTTCAACCTGGCCGGCGCGGCCCCGGCTGATGCGGAAACGGCGCAACCGTTCTGGGAAGCCTGGAACCTGGTCCACGAACGCTATTATGACCAGCCGGTCGACGACGCCGTCCTGATCGATGGCGCGATCGAGGGCATGTTGGCGACACTGGGTGACCAGCACACACGCTACCTGCCGCCGGCCGACGAAGCCCGCTCGCAGGAGCAGATGGACGGCGAGTTCCAGGGCATTGGCGTCGTCGTCGAAGACGTCGAGGGCCGGATCACGGTCATATCGCCCATCGA
>CAYRBP010000043.1:24481-31003 GCA_964422535.1 uncultured Ardenticatenaceae bacterium
TGCGCCGTAACCCGGGCGGGCTGCTGGACCAGGTCACCGACGTGGCCGATCAGTTCCTGCCGGCCGGCGTGGTGCTATACGAGGAGTTCGCCGGCGGCCAGCGTCGCGTCTATGAGACGAGCGACCGGGGCACGGCCGAGGACGTGCCGATGGTGGTGCTGATCGATGAGGGCAGCGCCAGCGCGGCCGAAGTGCTGGCCGGGGCGATCCGCGACCGCGACCGCGGCATCTTGATCGGCGTCACGTCGTTCGGCAAGGGCACCGTTCAGTCAGTCCATACGCTCAGCAACGGCGGCGGGCTGCGCCTGACCATCGCCAAGTGGCTGACGCCCGATGAGGGCTGGGTCAATGGCGAGGGGCTGACGCCGGATGTCGAGGTGGCGCTGCCCGAGGATATCACCCCGGCCGAACTGGAAGCGAACGACCCCCAACTGCAGGCGGCCATTGACTATCTTCAAGGCCTGCCGATGGCAGGCAGCCCGGCAGTCGAACCCGGCCAGAATTAGGCCGCGGCGCGGGTGGCGGCCTTCATCTGCTGCACCTGGCGCAGGATCGACTCCGCCCCGTCGCGGGCGGCGTCGTCGTGGGTGCCCAGCATTTCGCCTAGTTCGCGGACGCGCCCTGACGTGTCGAGTGCCTGGACGGCGGTCGTTGTCCGCCCACCGGCGACAGATTTGCTGACGTGGAAGTGCATGTCGCCGTAGCCGGCCAGCTGCGGCAGGTGGGTGACAACGATGACCTGGTGATGGGTCTCGGCGGCCAGCCCCCAGAGCTTGCGGCCGACGATATCTCCCACGCGGCCGCCGATTCCCTGGTCGATCTCGTCGAAGATGAGCGTCGGCGTCTCGTCGACCTGGGCCAGCGCCGTCTTCAGCGCCAGCATGAGGCGCGCCGTCTCGCCGCCGCTGGCGACTTTGGCCAGGGGCCGCAGTGGTTCGCCGGGATTGGCCGACATCACGAACTCGACCCGGTCGATGCCCGACGAGTCGAAGGCAAGCCGCTCCTCACGACCATCAACCTCAACCCGCGCGCCCTCAGGTGACGGCTCGGTGGTGAAGTCGACGCCAAAGCGAGCGCCGTCCATCTTCAGGTCAGTCAGATGTGACTCGACCGCCGACGCGAGGCGCTCGGCCGCGGCTTGCCGCCTGCTTGAAAGGCCCTGGGCCAGGCGGCCGATGGCCCGCAGGTAGCGCTCCTGCTCCGCTTCCAGTTCGGCCGTGCGCACTTCGCTATTCTGCAACGCCTTCAAGTCGGCTGCAGCCCGCTCCCCGGCTTCGATCAGGCTGGTCACGGAGTCTGTCGCGTACTTGCGTTTGAGCGAGGCGATCAACTCCAGCCGCTCCTCGACGCTGTTCAGCCGCTGCGGGTTGTACTCCAGCGCGTCGAGATAGTCCTGGATCTCGCCGGCCAGTTCGTTTAGTTGATAGCTAAGACCCTGGAGCGTTTCAAGTGTTGCCTGGTGGGAGCCGTCGAGGCGCGCCAGTTGCCCCAGGGCATGTTCGGCCTTGCCCAGCATCATCGCCGCGGCGGGGGTGTCGTCGTCGACCCCGCTGAGCACCGCGACCGCTTCCCTCGCCAGACGGCCGAGTTGTTCGGCGTTGGCCAGGCGCGTCCGCTCCGTCCGCAGCTCCTCTTCCTCGCCCGGTCGCAAGCCGGCCGCGGCGATCTCTTCAGCCTTGTATCCCAGCAGCTCGATCCGCTGGGCCAGGTCATGCTTGTCGCGCTGGAGCAACTGCAGCTCGCGCCGCACGCGCTGGTACGCGGCGACTTCGGCCGCCAGCGCCTCGCGCTCGCCCTCCAGTCCGGCGAAAGCATCGAGCAGCGGCAGGTGGGAACGCGGCTTGAGCAGGGAGAGATGGTCCCCCTGGCCGTGGATGTCGATCAGCGAGCCGGTGATATCGCGCAGGACGGAGACGCTGACCGCGCGGCCGTTGACCCGGCTGATGCTGCGGCCGTTGCTCCGCAACTCGCGGGCCAGGACGATGAACTCCCCGCTCTCGTCATCCAGCCCTTCATCGCGCAGGATGGGTTCGACCTGCCGCTGCTGGGCCGGGCCAAGCTGAAAGACGGCCTCGACGTACGCTTCCTCCGACCCGGCGCGAACCACGGTGGAGTCGGCGCGGCCGCCCAGCACGAGCAGGACCGCGTCGAGGATGATCGACTTGCCGGCGCCGGTTTCGCCGGTCAGGACATTGAAGCCCGGGGCCAGACGCATGCGCAACTCGTCAATGATGGCGAAATTGCGGATATAGAGCTCAGCCAACATCGCCGCAATTCTAGCGCATCTGCCAGTAGGCCGCACTGGAGGCGACGAAGAGGTAGATGCCGGGCCCGATCAGCGCCGTCAGCGCGCCGACATTGCCGCTCAGCACGGCCAGCAAGATGGGCAGGGCCGGAATGAGCACGCCGAGGACCATCATCGCCACGACGAGAGCAGGCAAGTAGCGACCGCGGCGGTTGCCGATGGCCCGCTTGGTGACACGCGCGATGAACGTGCCGACCGCGCCGCTGACAAAGAAGATGATCAGGAAGAACAGAAAGCCGCCATTAAAGAAGTTGACCATCAGGAAACCGGCCAGGAGGCTGATCGGCAGCGACACCAGCGCGGCAACTAGGTAGTCGGTCGGCTTGTTGTTGAAAAACGCATCCTCGGCCTGGCGCTGGCAATCGGGACAGATGTAGCCGACCGGTGTCTTCCGGGCGCAGTCGCTGCAGATGGGCTGCGAGCAGCTGTAGCAGCGCAGAGCCGTTTCCCGGTCAGCATGGCGGTAACAGACCAGTGGGTAGGTCTCGGCGCTCGTCACCGAATGGACGGTGGCGGCCGCCGTCCCGGCCGCAAGCGTCGCGGCCGCCGGTTTGGGCGGCAGGGGCGGAAGCACCGGCGCGACTGCCGCCGGCGGGATTGGCGCCTGTGGCGCGCCGGCCGGTTCCGCAACGGCGGTGGGCATGGCGGCGGCGCTCTTGCCGTCCAGCCGGTCGAGCCCGTCGAGCGCCGCGGGGTGGCCCGGGGCAATCGCCAGCACGCGCTCATAGGCGGCCCGCTGCTGGTCCGGGTCGCCGCTGACGGACGCCAGACCCAACCAGCCTTCTTCTGCGTCGGGCGCCTCGTCGATGATCTGACGGTAGAGGCTCTCTGCCGCGGCGTTCTTGCCGTTGGCGGTCGTTCGTTCGGCCTGGGTCAAGAGGGCGCGGAGTCTTGGTTCACTGATGGGCATTTCGAGTATACGTGTCCTGAGTACTGCTAAAAACATCCTTTGATTTTCACGAGCCGGCGTTAGCCTGCCACTAGAAGACGATGAGTGATAGCTAAAGGTGCGGCCAGGTGAACCCAAGACGGTTCATCAGGCGGCGGTAGAAGTAGCCCGCGCTCTCCACCCGGGCAAAACGACAGGCGCGGTCGTGCTTGGTGATGACGATCCGGTCGCCCGGAGCCAGCGGGACCGCCTGTTGGCCGTCGGCCGTCAGGTTCGCCTCGTGGTTGTCCTCCACGGTGATGACGATCCGTGCTTCCTCGTGCAGGACAAGCGAGCGATTGAGACTGAGGTGGGCCGCGACGGGCACGATGACGAAATTCTCCAGTTGCGGGGGCAGCAGCGGCCCCCCGGCAGCCATGGCGTAGGCGGTTGAACCGGTCGGCGTGGCGACGATGAGAGCGTCGGCGATGTAGGTCGTCACCAGGTCGTCGTCAACGCGCAGGCTGAGGCGGACGACGCGGGCCTGCGCCCCGCGGCCGACCACAACCTCGTTAAGCGCCACGTGTGACGCGACCAGTTGCTCTTCTCTCCACAGTTGCGAGCGAAGGAGCAGCCGCCGTTCGACCCAGTAGTCGCCGTCCAGCACCTTCTGGAGCTTGTCCGGCCAGTCGTCGGGTTCGGCCTCGCTCAGGAAGCCGACGCGGCCCAGGTTGATGCCGAAGATGGGCAGTTCGTGGGGCACGCTGAGGCGCGCCGCGCGCAGCGTCGAGCCGTCACCGCCGAGGACGACGAGCAGCGAGGTGCGGCTCAGCTGTTCGTCGAGGTCGTCGCCATCGTCCCACGGCGCGGCCGTCCAACTGGCGACGCCGCGCTCAGCCAGCCAGCGGTTGATCTCGTGTGCCACGCCGGCCGAGGCGGCGATGCGCGGTTGCTGGAGGATGCCGATGAAGTCCATGTCGGGTCACTCACTTCGGGCGGCCGCTGCAGCCGCGTCCCGAACCTCGTCCTGTGCGGAAACGGTCCATGCCCTGCGGGCCGCGGCCGATCGATTTGATGCCGGTGTCACGCGCCAAGTCGCTCATTCAGCCATTCGACCAGGTCGCCTGCGGCGACGCGCGTCTGTTCGCCACCATCCAGCGGCTTGACCGTCACCTCGCCCTTCGCCAGTTCGTCATCGCCCAGGATGAGGACGAAGCGTGCGGCGTGGCGGTCGGCCTCGCGCATCTGGCTTTTCATGCTGCGCGGCCGGCGGGCAAAGGCGAATCGGGCGCCGATGCCGGCTTCGCGCAGCCGGTAGGTCAATTCCACGGCCGCGCGCTTGGTCTCGCCGCCGAAGTGGGTGACCAGGACAGGCAAGGCCAGCCCCACGGCCGGCGCAAGGCCCTGTTCTTTCATGCCGAGGACGATGCGTTCGATGCCGCTGCCGAAGCCGACGCCGGGGGTCGGCGCGCCGCCGATGTCCTCGGCCAGGCCGTCATAGCGGCCGCCGCCGCACATGGCGGCCTGCGCCCCGATGCCTTCCTGCCAGACCTCGAAGACGGTCTTGGTGTAATAGTCGATGCCCCGCACGAGGCGGAAATTGATCGTGTAGCTCTGGCCGAGCGCGTCGAGCAGGCCGCGGACCTCGTCGAAGTGCTCGCGGCAGTCGTCGCACAGGTAGTCGGCGATCTTCGGCGCGCCGGCCAGCAGCGCGTCCATGCCCGGTTCCTTGCTGTCGAGCACGCGCAACGGGTTCTTGGCAAGACGCTCCCTGTCGATCTGGGCCAGCGAGCCGAGATGCCCCTGCAGATAGGCGACCAGCTTCTCGATGTAGGCCGGCTTGCAGACGGGACAGCCGGTGGAGTTCAGTTGAAAGGTCAGCCCTCTGAAGCCCAATCCCCGGTAGAGGTTCATGGCCAGCATCATGACCTCGACATCGGCCGCGGGGTCTTCTTCGCCCAGGATCTCGCAATTGAACTGGCTGTGCTGGCGCAGGCGGCCGGCCTGCGGCCGCTCGCGCCGGAAGCTCGGGCCGATGGTGAAGAGCTTGACCGGTTGCGGCCAGCTCGACATGCCGTTCTGAATATACGCCCGCACGAATCCAGCCGTGAACTCCGGCCGAAGGGTGATGCTGGAGCCGTCGGCCTCTTCCAGGGTGTACATCTCCTTCTGCATGAAGAAGTCGGAGCCGGTCCCGACGCCTCGGACGAACAACTCGGTCGCCTCGATGATCGGGATCTCGATGCGCTGGAAGCCATAGCGGTGGGCCAGGCCGGCGGCCGTCTCGGTGATGATATCCCAGTAGCGGCGATCGTCGGGCAGGACGTCCTGCATGCCGGTCACGCGCTGAATTGCAGTGGACAAGAAAGCCTCCTCGATAGAGAACGGCCGGTTGCTGCGCGGGTTCTCCGGAAATGGCGGCCCTGCCGATGATGACGACTGGCACCGCAGCCGGCATTATAGCCTGTTTCGGGGATTGGGGAACGGATGTCGCCGGCTCGACTCAGGCCAGCCGGCGGTCGCAGGCCGACCGGACGCCGCAAGCCGCGCAGCGCCGCCAGTCGTTGTGGTCCGGGCTCACGTCAGGCAGGGCCATCGTCGCCCGCATCTCCGCCAGCACGTCAAGCAGATCTTGCTCCAGGTCGTCGGTGTAGTCGATGGCGAAGGCGCGGTCCTTGTATTGCAGAATGCCGTAGGACGGCCGCACGCCGAAGGTCGTCTCCACAAGGTAGCAGTAGGCGGCCAGTTGAAGGACTTGACCCTCCCACGGCGCATCGGGTGCGTCGCTCGACTTGACCTCGACGGGGACGATCATGCCGCCGCGCTGGCGGACGAGGTAGTCGGGCTTTCCTACCAGGCGAAGGTCGGGGGCATGGAGCACCTGCTCGTTCCGTTCCCAGGCGCCGGCGTCGGTGTAGATGACGTCGCCGGCGGGCAGGCCGGACTCCTCCCGCCAGGCTTTGCCCGTGTGCCAGAGCACGGCCGCCAGCAGCAGGAGGCCGAGGACGAAGAGCAAAGGCAGTCCACCCAGCGACATCGCGGAACCCCGGCGACCCTAACCGGACAGGAGTTGAAAGACCAGCACGGCAATGGCGCAGAAGAGGACGAGAAAGGCAAGACGGCGCGCCCAGTCCGATCGGGCGACCAGCTGGCCGTGACGCTGGTGGTGCAGCGTGCCGGCCTCCAGTTGCCGGACGTTCTGGGACGCGACGCTTCTCATGCGCTTCAGCCACCAGGCCCGGCGACAGAAGACATAGTCGCCGATCTCGCTGGCCCGAATCCAGGGATAGCTCATACGTTCTATTTTATGCTACAATAGGCGCGGCCGTCAAGTGCGACCACGTCCCGC
>CAYRBP010000044.1:0-29552 GCA_964422535.1 uncultured Ardenticatenaceae bacterium
GCCTTCCCCTACGCCGGTTACTACGAATCGATCATGGCCGGGCCGGGCGCGTTCTGGTGCAATGCGCCGGCGCTCGAGAAGACGGACAAGGCCAAGAAGCGCTTCGTCATCATGGGTTACAACTACCAGCGCGGTGTTGGCGAGATGCTGGAGAACTTCGGCCACCGCGCCGAGTCGATCATGAAGTACACCTTCCGCAAGACCAAGGGGGACGATAACCTGTGGGAGCGGTTCATCCGCCACGAGCAGAAGAACCCCGGTCAGGCGGAAGTCGGCTGGATGCACTATGCCCCGAACAGCGAGAAGGACTATGATTGGGGCAACAAGCGGAAGGTGCTGAGCCGCTGGCATACCTGGGCCCATTTCCCCGACCTGAAGGGCGAGCCGCGCACGGTCGACTGCTCGGACTGGGGTGACGGCGATATCCGGCTTCACCACAAGTGGTGGTTCAAACTGCTTCCGCATATCACCGGTTCGGATAACGGCATCTCGTACAACTGGTGGCAGTACATTGTTGACCCGAACCTGGTGAAGTAAACTCGAGTGTCGGGAGGGAAGAGAACCATGGAGACAACCTCAAAGCGCGTATACTGGGTAGCCGGATCATTCCTGTTGGCTACGTTGTTGTTCCTGGGCGCCTGCCGGGCGCTCGTCCCGGGCGGCGCGACGCCGACCGAAGACCCCCTCGTGCCGAGCGAGACCTGCCCGGAGGCGACGCCTGAGTACTTCCAGGTCCAGCCGGTGACTTCGCCGACCAGCGACCTGACTCAGACGATCGTTGCCGAACTGGGCAACGCCGAGGTCATCACCGTGACGACCGAGTCGGGCACGTTCACGGCCGCAGGGGCCTACCCGACCGAGATCGAGATCACGCTGCTGCCCGGCACGACCCACAACCTGACCGTCAGCGGCCGGGTCAAAGAAGTCCAGCAGGGCGACTGCACCTACGGGGGCTACGAGCTGTCGACGACGCGCGACGTGAACGGCGGGGAGCTGGTCATCGTCCAGCAGCCGTAGCCGTCCTTTTCGGGCAAGACACAGTTGACGGGCTTCCGCCATCGCCGGCGGAGGCCCGTTTTGTTTGCAGGCCGGTTTACCACTCCGCCAGCTTCCAGATCTCCGGCTGCCAGTCGCCCGCCTCCAGGCCGATCTCGGCGTAGATCGCCACGGCCGCCTTCAGGCTGGCCAGGGCCTCATCCTCGCGGCCGAGCTGGTGCAGCAGGTCGGCGCGGTGGTTGCGCAGCGCCGCCTCGTGGTGGCGGTCGCCCTGCCGGGCGCAGATCTCCAGGGCATGGTCGATCAGGGCCAGCGCGCCTTCGGGATTCCCACCGGTGGCCCGGGCCCGGGCCAGATTGTTGAGCGCGGCCACGCGCGCGCCCTCGTCGCCTCTGTCCTCGGCCAGGCGCAGGCTATGGGTCAGGTGGTCGCGGGCAGCGCCCAGGTCACCCGACTGCCGCGCCAGGATTCCGAGCGTGTTGTGGGCCTGGGCTTCGGCCGCCGCATCGTTCGACGTCACGGCCAGCGCCAGCGCTTCACGGGCCAGCGACCCGGCCGCCGGCAGGTCGCCGGCGCGAGCGACGACCCGGCTCCAATCGCCGTGCAGCCGGGCAAGCGCCGCCGTATCCCCGGTCACCCGCCACCGCTCGCGGGCCGCGGCGTAATGGCTTTCAGCCAGCTCCCAGTCGCCACGCCGCTCGTAGACCAGGCCAAGCTTGTGCTCGACGCGGGCCGGAGCGGGGTCGCCGGCCAGCGCGGCGGCCGATTCGTAGGCATGGAGGGCGGCGCTGTACTGTCCTAGCAGGGTGTGGATGTCGCCGCAGTGTTCGTACAGGGCAGCCGGGTCGGGATGGCCGAGGGCCAGCGCGGTCTGGTAATGCTCGAGCGCCTCGCGGTTGGCATAGAGGCAGCGGGCGAAGTCGCCGGCGTGGCCGTATTCGACGGCCGCCTCCGGCTCCTGGCCGCCGAGGCGCAGGTGATAACCGATCAGGGCGGCGCCGGCGTCCCGGGCGGGGCCGCGGGACCGGTTCTGCAGGGCGGCCGCCACGCGCCGGTGCAACAGGCGGCGGCGGGCCAGGTGCAGGTCTTCATAGACGAGCGAGCGCATCTGGGGGTGGCCGAAATCGTAGCGGAGGTCGCCGCCACCCGGATCGCCCGGCGTGCCGGCCACCTCGCGGACGAGCCCGCGGGCCAGCAGCGCTTCTAGCCCGGCCACGACTTCGTCTTCGCTGCGGCCGCTGGCTTCGCGCAGGGTATCGTATTCGAAGGACCGGCCGATGACGGCCGCGGTCTGGAGCAGCTGGCGACCCGTCTGGTCGACTTCGTCCAGCCGGCTTAGCAACAGGTCGCGCACGGTTGGGGGCATCGTCCATCCCTCGGCGCGGGCAGGCGGAAGGGCCAGATACTCCGTGACGAAGAAGGGGAGACCGTCGGTCTCATCATAGAGGCGGCCGGCCAGCGCCCCGTCGCGCTCGATGCCTGCCGTCCGGGCCGTCAGCGCCTCGGCCACCTCGGCCGCCGTCCAGCGCTCAAGGGTGATCAGGTGGCCGGTTCCGGCGCGCTGGGCCTCGGCCAGCAGGCGGCGTAGTCGCCCGGCGCCGGCGGCCGCCTCGTCCCCCGGCTCATCCCGCCAGGTGACGATGACCAGCATCGGCAGGTCGGCCTGTCGCCTGACGATGTAGGCCAGCAGGTCGATCGAGGCGGCATCGGCCCAGTGGACGTCGTCCAGGGCCAGGATGCCGGGCTGCGGCCCGGCCAGCAGGTTGCACAGGACCTCGGCCGCCGCGGCGAAGAAGCGCGCCTGCGCGCCGGGGGTCGCGGGCGGAGCCTCGGCGACCGCCCGGCCGATGCCCAGCTCCGGCAACAGGCGGGCGATCTCCTCCTGCTGGTAGGCGGGCAGCGTCTGGAGCCGCGAGGCGAGTTCCTGCCGCCGCAGAAGCGCCTGGAGCGCGGCCGTGAAGGGCGCAAAGGCCAACGTCGCTTCGCCTTCATAGCAGGGAGCGAGGACGGCATGCGCCCCCCCGGCGCGGGCCTGCCGCAGGAAGGCGTCGACAAGGTGGGTCTTGCCGATGCCCGCTTCGCCGACAATCGCCGCCATCCGGCCACCCGAGGCGCTCTCTCGGTAGGCCGCGCGCAGCTTCTCCAGGGCGTCATCGCGGCCGATGAGGAGCGACTCCGCGACCGTCTGGGGATGCGCGGGGAGCGGGAGGTGCGCGTCGGCGGCCGGCACGCCGGCGGCCGGCACGTCGGCTTCCGGCACGCCGGTTGCCGGCCCCAGGGCTTCGGGCCGGGGCAGCCGCCCCTCCTGAATGGCCTCGTACAGCGCTCGCGTCTCCGGCAGCGGTTCAACGCCGAGTTCCTCATCCAGGATGCGTACGGCGGCGCGGTACTGGCGCAGGGCTGCGTCGCGCCGCCCGGACCAGGCATGGAGTTGCATCAGCGCCCGGTGGACTTCTTCGCGCAGCGGGTCGAGCGCCAGCCATCGCTGGGCATGGGCCAGCGCGGCAGGATAGTCGCCCGTCGCTGTTCGCGCCGCCACGAGCGCCGAGAGGACGTTGCCCAATTCGCGGCGCAGGTACTCGGTCTGGGCCGTCTGCCAGTCATCGAATTCGGCGCTGTCGCGGAGCGAGAAACCGGCCAGGAAGTGGTCGCGATAAAGGCCGGCGGCCGTTTCGAGCGCGGCCAGGCAGTCGGAGCAGGTGGAGAGGCCGGCATGCCCGTGGCTGCGGGCAGTGGCCGCCAGGCGCTCGAACGCCACCACGTCGCACGCGATCGTCTCCTGGTTCAGGCTGAGGCCGTCGCGGGTCGCATTTAGATAGACGTCGCCGACGGCCGCACGCAGGCTGGACAGCGTCCGCCGCAGGGCAGCACGGCCGTGGTCCTCGTCCATTTCCGGCCAGAGCAGCGCCGCCAGCGCCTCGCGCCGTTGGTAGGAGCCGGTCACGGCCAAATAGGCGAGCAGCGCCGTCGCCTTCCGCGTGTCCAACTCAACGGCCCGGCCGTCCGCCTCGACGCGCGGCGGCCCAAGAAATGTCAGCGACAACCCCATCGACTCCTCCAAAGGCAGGAAGCGATCGCCTTAAGGTGATGTGGACGATTAGCGATCGTTTCCTGCCGCCGATTGTACCCTATTCGCGCGTTTCGTAACGATTCTCGTAACGGATAGGAGACGGTAGGCCCGTACACTGACATCAATCGGCCAAAGAACAACACCGGGCCGGTTGAGGCGGAGTGATGATGGCACAGCGCGGGCAGGTTGGAATGGCGCGGAACAGGTCGCAGGGCGACACGGCTGTGGATGGTCTCTTGTCGGGAATGGCGGCGGGGCTGGCCATGGCCGCCTATCTGCTGGTGTCGGGGTTGGTGGGTGGCGAGGGCGTCGCCGGCGTGCTCGGCCGCTTCGACCTGACGGCGGAACAATCGCCGCTGACCGGCGGGCTGCTGCATCTGGCGACGTCGGCCATCTACGGCCTGGTCTTCGCCTTGCTCCTGCGAATCGGGCGGGGGCGCTGGCCGGCCGTGACCCGTGCCGGCTGGGCCTTTGGGATCGTGTATGGGCTGGCGCTGTTTGTCCTGGCCTGGCTGTGGTTTGTGCCCGTGGGCTCGCCCCTGCGCGGCCTCGGCGCAGCCAACTTCGCGGCCGCCCACGCCCTGTACGGGGCGGTGCTCGGTTACCTGGTCGGGAGGCACGCGCGCGCCTGAACCCTCATGGGGAAGCGAACGTGCCGGTTGTGATCGGTGTCGGTGCCTTGCCGGGAGCAGCCGCTCTGCGCGGGGCGAGTCAATCAGGTGAATGGAGACAGTGAAATGAAACGAAGTGGATCGCGAGTTCTGATGGTTCTGGGGTTGGGACTGATGGCGGCCGTCCTGGCGGCATGCGGTGTGCTGGAGCAGGCCGGGTTGCCTGGCGGATCCGCTGAGGCCCCGGTCATCACCGTAGGGATGGGCGAGGCCGGGCCGACGATCCCGGCTGAGGTGCCGTCGGGTGTGGTGACATTCCAGGCCTCGTCGGAGATAGATGCGTTGCCGGGTCGCTTGAATGACGGCGTGACGCTCGACCAGTTGACTGAAGCGCTGGCCCAGCCCGATCCGTTCGCGGCGCTGGCGATGGTGACCCTGCTTGGCGGGTCGGGCAACGGGGTGGACAACCGGGTGACGTTCGACCTGAAGCCCGGCACCCACGCGCTGATCGGCTTTTCGGAGTCCGGGCCGCCGTCGCTCGTCCCGTTCGAGGCGGGCGAACCCAGCCAGGCGGAAGCGCCTGTGGCCGATGTCTCGGTCGATCTGGTGGACTTCAACTTCGTCGTCCCGGCGGAGGTCAAGTCGGGCCCGCAGGTGTGGAAAGTATCGAATACCGGCACGCAGTGGCATGAGATGGCCATCGTCAAGCTTGCGGAGGGCAGCACCATCGATGATCTCATGGCCATGATGAGCGCCCCGGAAGGGGCTTCCGGCCCGCCGCCGATGGAGGACGTCGCTTTCTGGGGGCCGATGAGCCCGGGCGAGTCGGGCTGGGTGACGTGGGACCTGCCCGCCGGTACCTACACCCTGCTGTGCTTCTTGCCCGACGCGGCCGACGGCACGCCGCACCTGGCGAAGGGCATGGTCGGGCAGTTGACGGTGACGGATTAGTTCCCGGACCTGACGCTCAGGCCGGAAGGGGCGAAGGCGCAAAGGGCAAAAGGCCCTGGCGACTCCGCCCCTTTTCGCTCTTGGCTCACCCCCCGGCGGCGGCCGGCCCGAATCCGGTGGTCGCTGCCGGTTTCGCTGAGCGACCGGTCAGGAACGGCATCTTTCTCGCCGCAAATGGCATATAATCCCTGCTCGAAGACGGCGGTCGGACGACACGCCCGGCGGCGATTTTATCCCTCGCGGCCCGGCCTGATCGGTTCGAAGCGCCTGGCGGCCGCGCGTGGGCGTCGCGTCACACATCATAGTCCTGGTTCCCGGGATCAAGTTTTCGAGGTTCGTCCATGACCGATCTGATCGTAATTGGCGGCGGCCCGGCCGGCTCCACAGCTGCGTTGCGCGCGCGAGAGCTGGGCGCGTCCGTGACATTGATCGAACGCGACCGGCTGGGGGGCGTCTGCACCAACGACGGCTGCGTGCCGACGCGCGCCCTGGCCCATGCGGCCCGGTTGTTGCGGAATACTGACCAGTACGCGGACTACGGCCTGACCGGCCGGGCGCCCGAACTCGACTTCCCGGCGCTCCTGGCGCGCACGCAGGCGATCGTCCACAAGGTTCATGACAAGAAGCAGTTGCTCAAGCACCTGCGAGCCTCCGGCGTGACCGTCTATGAACGTGCCGGCGCAGCCTCCTTCGTCGATGCCCATACGGTGCGGCTTGGTGGGGGAGAGCGCCTCCTCCGCGCGGACAAATTCATTATCGCCGTCGGGGGCCACGCGCGCCGGTTGCCGTTTCCGGGCGTCGAGCATACGCTGACCCACAGCGACATCTGGAACCTGCAGCGGTTGCCCCGTTCGGTTGCCATCATCGGCGCGGCCGCGACCGGTTGCCAGTTGGCCTCCATCCTTGACTGCTTCGGCGCGCAGGTGACCATGCTCGAGATGGCACAGACCATCCTGCCCGCCGAGGACGCGGCCGTGGCTGAAGCCATGCAGGAAGCGTTTGACCGGCGCGACATCCGCGTCATCACCGGCATCGGCGGTGTCGAACGCGTCGAGCCGGGCGAGCGGATGCACCGGCTGGTCTACAAGAAGGATGGCGAACTCCAACGGCTGGAGGTTGAGGCGATCGTCGTTGCTGTCGGCTGGCCGGGCAACGTGGAGGGGCTGAATCTGGAAGCGGCCGGGGTCAGGGCCGAGCGCGGCTACATCGTTGTCGACGACAGCCTTCGGACGACTGCCCCCCATATCTTCGCCGCCGGCGACATCAACGGCCGGATGATGCTGGTGCAGAGCGCCGGCTATGAAGCGCGGCTGGCGGCCGAGAACGCCCTGCTGGACCGCGCCCGGCCCTACAGGCCGATCATCGTCCCGCACGGGGGGTTCACGGACCCCGAATATGCCAGCGTGGGACTGACCGAGCAAAAGGCCGGCGAGTTGAAGCTCGACTACACGGTGGCGCTGGCGTCGATGGTCAATCTTGACCGGGCCGTGATCGACGGCCGGACCGAGGGCTTCTGCAAGCTCATCGTCGACAGGGACAGTCACAAGCTGCTCGGCGGCCACATCGTCGGCGAGCAGGCGGTCGAGATCGCCCAGCTGCTGGCGGCGGCCATGAGCGCGGAGATGACCATCGCCCAGCTCGGCCAGCTGGAGCTCGCCTACCCGACCTACACCGCGATCGTTGGCATCGCCGCTCGCCGGGCGGCCCAGAACCTGGGACTGATGGAGCTTTCGCCGGAGTGGCGGGCGCTTGGAGCCTACTACGCGGCCGAGTGGGAGCGGCGCGACCCGGCCGTGGCGGATGAATTTGAGCCCTCGTAACGTTTGGCAGACGATCCGCCCGGTGCACGCTTCAGAGTCGCCCCCGATCCTGTGAAGTCCCCTGTTTTCGTAACGTTTAGGAGACGGTAGACTGTTATTATTTCCAATGCTAGGCTTGCCAGTTCGTCATCCGACCTGTTTTCGTAACGTTTAGGAGACGGTAGACTGTTATCCTGTCACTATGGACCGATCAGAGGACAGCCCGTCGCGATTTGGGACCGGGGCCCGAGTGACCCTTGTGGTTGCCCTGTTGCTGGTCGGACTCAGCACCGCCCAGCTCATCTATCGCTACTTTCTGCCCACCGATGGCTGGGCCGTGACGTTCGAGGAACTGGATTCGCCGCAACAGCTCTACTTCGGCAACCTGGCCGGCATGCCGTCGGACCTGCGGCCGTTCGACGTGGTCACAGGCATAGAAGGCCGGCCGCTGGGCGAGTACACGCTGGGCGAACGGCCGGACTTCTGGAGCGCCGGCCGCACAGTCGAATACACGGTCGACCGCGGTGGGGAAGTGCTGCGCCTCGACGTTCCCCTGGGGCGCTGGACGCTGGGGGCCCTTCTCGCCAATCAGGTCGCCTTTCCGTCAACCGCGGTGACGACCCTGGGAGCGTCGGCCTTGTTCGCCGTCGCCGCCTTCGCGTTCTACCGGCGGCCGAATGACCCGGCGGCGCAAATGCTGATGATCTTCGCCTCAGCCTTTGCCGCCAATGTCATTAGCGGCCTGTTGCCGGCTGACTTCTCGGTCCAGTTTGACCCGCTCGCGTATATCGTATCGAGCTTTTTCAGCTTCACCATCTTCGGTATCCTGCTCGCGCCGTCGCTGCTGGCGTTCACGCTCGTCTTTCCGCGCCCCAAGCGATCCGTCACGCGCTTCCCCTGGCTTGTGCTGGTCCCGTTCGGGATCGGCCTGGTTGTCGCCGTCATCCTGTACAGCGGGGGCAGTGCCTATTTCGGCTGGGTGCCGACGCTGCTGATGCTGGTCGCCTCGATCGCCAGTCTTGTCCACAGCGCCTTCACCATGCGCGACGCGGTCAGCCGGGCTCAACTGATGTGGGCCTTTGGCGGGCTGGTCGTGGGGATCGGCTTATTCTTGCTGAACTTTCCGTCCGCGTTTGGCTGGGTGTCTGAGTCGGCGGCCTCGTGGTTCGCCGGCGTGGCGAGCCTGGGGATACCGGTCATGGGCATCGGCCTGGGCGTGGCCGTCCTGCGTTACCGCCTGTTCGATGTCGACGTCATTATCCGGCGGACGACCTCCTACGCGATCCTGACCGCGCTGCTGGCGCTGGTCTACTTCGGCAGCGTGGTGCTGCTGCAGCGCGTCTTCGCGCCGTTCACGGGAGAGTCGGATGTTGCCGTCGTCCTGTCGACACTGCTCATCGCCGCTCTCTTCCTGCCGCTGCGTCGCCGGGTGCAGGACATCATCGACCGGCGCTTCTTCCGCAAGAAGTACGACGCCGAACAGGTGCTGAACCGTTTCGCCGCGACGGCCCGCGACGAGACCGACCTGGATGCGCTGACGGCCGAACTGGTGCGGGTCATCCAGGAGACGATGCAGCCAGAGCAGGTCAGCGTCTGGTTGAAGCCCCTCAGCCGGGACCGATCGCCCTCGGCTGACCCTTCGTAACGTTCAGGAGACGATCGGGCGCCGTTCCGGGACAGAATTGCCGTCCAGTTGCCGATCCCGTAACGTTTAGGAGACGATCGACGTGTAGAATGGGGACACTATGACAACCGTACGAGCGTTCTGGCGGAAAGACAACAAAGAGGTGGCGGTGGCGGCGGAGCCGGCGGCGGTTGTGGAAGAGCAGCCCATCGCCCCGGCTACGGTGCAGCCGCTCGACATCGCCCCGGATGACCCCCTGACAGCCCACCTGCAAAACGTCAGCGGCGTCGTGGACGTGGACCGGCTGGCGCTGGAATCGCCGGGGGTGGACGCCCTGCGGGCGGCCGGCGTGCGGCTGGCCCTGCCGCTGGTCAGCCAGGGCGAACTGGTCGGGCTGATCAATCTTGGCCCGCGCATGAGCGAGCAAGACTACTCCAGCGATGACCACCGCCTGCTGGGCAACCTGGCCACACAGGCCGCCCCGGCCGTACGCGTCGCCCAGCTGGTCCGCCAGCAGCAACTGGAAGCGCTGGAGCGGCAGCGGATCGAGCAGGAGTTGCGCGTCGCCCGGCTCATCCAGCAGACCCTGCTGCCCAAGGACGTGCCGCACCTGGAAGGGTGGCAGGTCGCGGCCCACTACCAGCCGGCGCGGGCGGTGGGTGGCGACTTCTATGACTTCATCCCGTACCCCGACGGCCGCATCGGCTTCGTCATCGGTGACGTCACCGACAAGGGGGTCCCGGCGGCGCTGGTGATGGCGACGACACGGAGCCTGCTGCGCTCGGCGGCCGAGCGCTACGTCTCGCCCGGCCACGTGCTGGAGCGGACCAACGACTTGCTCTTCGACGACATCCCCCCAAAGATGTTCGTCACCTGCCTCTACGCCGTATTCGACCCGAAGACGGGCAAGCTGGTCTTTGCCAATGCCGGCCACGACGTGCCCTACCGGCATACGGCCGCGGGCGTGGTCGAGTTGCGGGCGCGCGGCATGCCGCTCGGCCTGATGCCCGGCATGCAGTACGAGGAGCGAGAGACGGTGCTGCGACCGGGCGAAAGCCTGATCCTGTACAGCGACGGCCTGGTCGAAGCCCACAGCCCGACGCGCGAAATGTTCGGTTTTCCGCGGCTGCAGGCGCTCATGGCCGAAGTCGGACCGGATACCGATGTGGTGCCCTACCTGCTGGATCAGCTCGCCCGCTTCACCGGGCCCGACTGGGAGCAGGAGGACGACGTGACGCTGGTGTTGTTGCGGGGCATCGCGGGCGCGGCCGGCGGCGAAACGTTGCTGGCCCGGTTGACCATTCCCAGCACGGCCGGAAACGAACGCCGGGCGATGAACGAGGTTGCCGCGGTCGTCGCGCCACTGGGAATTGAGAAACAGCGCCTGGACAGGCTCAAGACGGCCGTGGCCGAGGCGACCATGAACGCCATGGAGCACGGCAATCGCTATGACCCCGCCCGGCCGGTGCTCATCGAGGTTGTCCGCGACGCGGCGACCCTCACGGTCCGCATCACCGACGAGGGCAGCGGCCCGCCGATCCCACAGGCGCACGAACCCGACATCGACGCCAAACTCGCGGGCGAGCAGTCGCCGCGCGGGTGGGGCCTGTATCTGATTGAGAACATGGTGGATGAGGTGCACGCGACGACCGATGAGACCCACCACACCGTCAACCTGGTGGTCTATTTGAACGAAGGAGCTAAGCATGGCGACCGGTAACGAATTTCGGGCGGCCGTACGCCGCGTGGACGGCCTGGCAGTCATTGACCTGTACGGCGAGATCGACGGCTTCGCGGACGCCGCGCTTGAACTGGCTTACGATGAGGCCGAAAGCCACGGCACGCCGTCCATCCTGCTGAACTTCAGCGGTGTGGACTACGTCAACAGCACGGGCATTGCCCTGATCGTTGGCCTGCTGGCCCGGGCGCGCAAGTCGCGCCGCCAGCTGCTGACGACCGGGCTGACCGACCACTACCAGGAGATCTTCAGCATCACCCGGTTGTCCGATTTCATGACCGTCTACCCGAGCGAAGAGGCTGCGTTAAGGGACGTGGCGGCCGCCTGAGACCGATCGAGTCGAGGCGCGGAGGCTTCCGAGGGCACGCGCGGAACGGAGTTCTGCCGAGATGTCTCTACCTGTCTTTCCAAACCAACTTCCAGGAGGAGTCTGATGACCCAGCCAAGTCTGAGTCTGAACGTGCGTAAACTACCCGGCATCGGCCTGATCGACATCAAAGGCGATGTGACCGGCTCGGGTGATGAGATGTTCACAGCGGCTTACAACGACGCCTCGGCCGATCAGGCCCGCGCGGTCGTGCTGAACTTCACGGAACTGGAGTACATGAACAGCACGGGCATTGGCCTGCTTGTGACATTTCTCATCCGCGCGCAGCGCCAGAAACAGCAGCTTCTGGCCGTCGGACTGAGCGAGCACTATCAGGAGATCTTCGAGTTGACCCGGCTCAACGAAGCCATCGGCATCTATCCCACGGAAGCAGAGGCGCTTGCCGCGTTGACGGCGCCCGCCTGACCGTCGCCCAACGCTTTGGCTCGGCCGATTGATTCGAACCAAGAAGCGGCCGTTTCGGGCACTCGTCCGAAACGGCCGCTTTTGCTATGCGGCTGTAGCCCGCCGTCCCGCCCCGCTCATGGGCAGCGAAACGACAGGCACCCGTCTACCGCGCCGCCACCGGCTGGAACAGGCACCACTGCTCGTCCGTGCCCAGCCGGACCACTTGCCCCGCATCGCTAAGGACTGACCAGATACTGACGTACACGTCGCCGTCCGGGCCGACCTCGACGCCACCCGGCATCGGCAGCGGGCTGCACGTCGTCCAGGTGTCCTGCCCGCCCTCGCCGTCCAGCCGAACCAGGCGGCCGTTCATGCCCGGCCCCGCGGGCGTGAAGAGGCTGTCGGCGTCGATCTCCAGCACATAGAGCGTGCCCTCGCCGTCCATGGCCAGGTCGATGATGTTGGTGAACCCGTCGGCGTAGAGCTCCGGGTCGCCGCCACCGGCCGGAACCTTCCAGACGCTGGCCCCGCCCGGCGGAAACGGGAAGCCGGTCAACTGGCCGACGTAGAACGAGCCATCGCCGGCCTGGGCGACCGAGGTGGGCACGGCCTGCATCGGCATCATCTGGCCGCTGCCGGGCGGGAACTCGACCATCGTGTCAGGGAACACCGCCAGCGTCGTGACCGTGCCGTCGCCGGCGACGTGGAGCAGCGCGTTGGCGCCGGCGTCGGCCACGACGTAGCCATCTTCGACGGCCAGGAGGGCGTAGGGGTTACTGTCGAGCGCCCCGCCGTCCGGGTTGTCGGTCGCCTCATGTGCGGAGACATCGACCTCGTTCATCCAGTCGCCGTTCGCATCGACGGCGACGAGCTGGCCCAGGTTGTCCGACAGGGCGCCGAAGGGGCCGGAATCGCCCCGGCTGTTCGGGTCCGCGCCGAGGCCGATGATGACCCGCAGGTCGCCCTCGCCGGTGAAGGCGACGTCATGCGGGCCGGTCGCCGAATCGGCCGCCGCCTCGCCGGCCAGCGAGACGAGGTCGTCGACAACCCGTTCCTGCATGCCATCCTTGATGCGCGTCACGGCGCCGCTCTGGCCGATGCAAATGTCGCCGCCCTCGGGGCCGGGCGCGCAAGGTCCCGCGCCGCCGCTGCCGGCTTCAGCGACGTACAGGGCGCCGTCCGGCCCAAAGGTCATGTGGCGCGGGTTATCCAGCCCGCCGGCCACCACCTCCATCGGGCCGCCCTCGGCCGCGGGCTGGGCCTTCGCCGCCGGTGATCGCCCGGCGAGAGCCAGCGCCAGCACGAATAGCATTCCGATGACAGTGGAAAGCGTGAACAAACGAAACGAACGACCGTCCATAGTGCCTCCAGGTGGATCGTAGATTTCGCCGGAGTATTGGGGAGTGTGGCCTGCTGTGCGTCCGACCGAGTCAGTATAGGCCCCGGCCGCCGGAATGACAAGATTGTTCAGGATGGCACAAGCCAGTACACTGACGTCCTTCATCTCGCGGGACATGAATGAGGACCTATGAGCGACATCGAACTGAGCGAACGGGACCGAGCCATGCTGGCCGGGGAAATGGGCGAAGCGACCCGGATGGCCATGCGCATCCTGGTCACGATGGCCGGCGTGTACGGCGCCGAGCGGCTGCTGGACATCGAATCCGCCCACATCGACGGCTGCCTCTACCACGGCTATTCGGGACTGGAGTTCGCTGAACGCCTGGCGGCGGGTGGGGCGAAGGTTGTCGTCCCGACGACGCTGAACGTGGGCGCGATGGACCTGCTGCACCCGGAGGTCTTTCGCGGCACGGCCCAGGTCGGGCAGTGGGCGACGCGGATGATGCAAGCTTACCAGGAGATGGGCTGCCGGCCGACGTTCACCTGCGCGCCGTACCAGGCCATGCACCGCCCGGCGCTGGGCGCCCAGGTGGCCTGGGCCGAGAGCAACGCCATCGTCTTCGCCAACTCCGTCCTCGGGGCGCGCACCAACCGCTACGGCGACTTCATCGACATTTGCGCCGCGCTGACCGGCCGCGCGCCGGATGTCGGCCTGCACCGGGTCGAGAACCGCCGCGGCCAGATGCACTTCCGGCTGGTCGACATCCCCGAGCGCCTGTTGCGCGAAGACGTCCTGTTCCCCGTGTTGGGTTACTGGATGGGCGCTCGGACAGGGACGAAGGTCCCGGTCATCGAGGGGCTTCTGCCCACCACGACCGAAGACCAGCTCAAGGCGCTGGGGGCCGCGGCCGCGTCGTCGGGCGGCGTGGCCCTGTTCCATGCCATCGGCGTCACGCCTGAAGCGCCCACGCTGGACGCCGCCTTCCAGGGACGGCCGCCCGAGGTCGTGGTGGACGTCACGATGGACGACTTGCGCAGCGAGCTTGGCGTCCTTTCCACCGCGCCCGATGGGCCGATCCATGTCGTCGCCCTGGGCAGCCCGCACTTCTCGCTGGACGAGTTCGCGGCGTTGTTGTCGCTGGTCGAGCGTTACCCGCCGCGGCCGGATGTGGAGCTCATCGCCTGCACCCACCGTCTCGTCCTGGCGGCCCTGCAACAGCGCGGCTGGCTGGAGCGGCTGCGGGCGGCGGGCGTGCAGGTCATCGTCGATACCTGCGTGGTCGTCACGCCGATCGTCCGGGCACAGGCAGGGGTGCTGATGACCAACTCCGGCAAGTTCGCCCACTACTCGCCTGGCAACATCGGCCTCCAGGTCGTCTATGGCAGCCTGGAGGAATGCGTGCGCTCGGCCGCGCTCGGCACGGTGTGGCGGGATGAAGGGCTGTGGGTTGGGGAGGAGGGGAGAAGTGGCCAGTGGCCGGTGGCCAGTGGTCAGTGGTCAGCGGATCAGCATGCGTTTGGCCAGTCTCTGGACGATGGACGTGGAACTATGCCCCGTAGTCGAGTTCTCGTGAGCGGGGAAGCAAGCGGCCGGGCGCTGGTGCTCGACACGCCGCTCAGCCTGTGGGGCGGGCTCGACCCGGAGACGGGCGACATCATCGACCAGCGCCACCCGCAGTGGGGCCAGAACGTCACCGGTCGGGTGCTGGTGATGCCGGTCGGCAAGGGCAGCAGCAGCGCCAGCAGTATCCTCCTGGAGGCGGTGCGGCTCGACAAAGCCCCGGCGGCCATCGTACTGGCCGAGCCGGACGGCATCCTGGCCCTCGGCGCGGCCGTGGCCCGGGAGCTGTACGGCCGCGCGCCGGCGGTCGTGGT
This sequence comes from uncultured Ardenticatenaceae bacterium, assembly GCA_964422535.1. GTDB lineage: Bacteria > Chloroflexota > Anaerolineae > Promineifilales > Promineifilaceae > Promineifilum. Next base: position 14,781 of record CAYRBP010000044.1, read on the forward strand.
GGCGGACCCGGTCACCTATCAGGGGATCCGAGACGGCGCCATGGTCGAAGTGGCGGATGGTGGGTTGAGGTGAGCGTTCTGCCGCCGTGGGCGATCTGCCCCGGAGCTAACCCATAGGCTGCCGTGTTTCGGCGATCGGAAAGCGACGGGACGCAGACTGGTCAGGTCCCGACGACGATGCCGCCGTCGACGCGCAAGACCTGCCCGGTGATGAAGCTGGCCTCGTCGGACGCCAGGAACAGATACGCGTTGGCGATGTCGCGCGGCTCGCCGATGCGGCCGAGCGGCGTCCGGGCGATCATGCCGTCGCGGATGGGTTCCGGCATTTGCAGGACCATGTCCGTCAGCGTGAAGCCGGGCGCGACGGCGTTGACGCGGATGTTGTAGCGGCCGAGCTCGCGGGCCCAGACCTTTGTCATCCCGATGACCCCGGCTTTGGTGGCAACGTAGTTGGTCTGGCCGAAGTTGCCGTCCAGCCCGACGATCGACGAGGCGTTGAGAATGACCCCGCCGTTCTGGCGGATCATGACCGGGGCGACGGCCTGGGTGCAGTTGAAGACGCCCTTCAGGTTGACCGACACGACCAGGTCGAAGTCGGCTTCCGGCATCTGCTTGACCACCTCGCCGTCCTTAACCCGGACGAGGAGACCGTCGCGCAGGACGCCGGCGTTGTTGACCAGGACGTCGACCCGGCCGAAACGGCTGGCGACCTCATCGACCCAGGCCTGGACGGCCGCGCGGTCGGTGATGTCGACCTGGTAGAAAGCCGCGCCGCCGCCCAGTTCGACGGCCGTTGCCTCGCCCGCCTCGGCCCGCACGTCGCAAATGACGACCGTCGCGCCTTCCTCCGCGAAACGGTGGGCTGTGGCGCGGCCGATGCCTGCCGCGCCGCCGGTGATCAGTGTGACACGTCCTTGAAGTCGCATAGGGTACCCCCTGGTGTGGTAGATGCCCGTATCATAGCACGAGCGCGCCGCTCCGGCTCCCTCTCGGCGCAGGAGGCAGGGCGGGCCGTCGCGAGCCGGACATGGCCCGCCCCTGGCCCCCGCCGCAGGGAGGCGGGGCGGGTCGTGCACCTGCATTCGAAACCCGAAATGGATAGACTTCCGACATGAATCTCATCCGCCACGAGCACTTCACCGGAACCCGCATGGCCCCGCGCCATCTCGATGTCTTGCTGCCGCCCGGCTACGGCGAGGGCGACGGCCGCTATCCCGTCCTCTACATGCACGACGGCCAGAATGTCTTTCGGGACGAAGACGCGGGTTACGGCGTCTGCTGGGGCGTCGGCCAGGCCCTGGAAGGCGCTATTGCCTCGGGCGAGGCGCCGCCGGCGATCGTCGTCGGCATCTGGAACAACGGCCTGATGCGCTATCCTGAATACCGCCCGGCGAAGCCGTTCCTGGCCCTGTCGGAGCGCGCGCGGCAGGTTGTCACCGCGGGCCTGGGCGGCATGCCGGTCTCTGACGACTACCTGGCCTTCATCGTCAACGAGGTGAAGCCCTTAATCGACGCGACCTACCGGACGCGGCCGGGTCGCGACCACACCACCATCATGGGGTCCAGCATGGGCGGACTGATCTCGCTCTACGCCATCTGCGAATACCCGGAGGTCTTCGGCGGGGCGGGCTGCGTTTCGACTCACTGGCCGGCCGTCGAAGGCGTGATCGCGCCCTACCTGGTCGAGAATCTGCCCGACCCGGCGACCCACCGGCTCTACTTCGACTACGGCACCGACACGCTCGACGCGCTCTATCAGCCGATGCAGTTCCTGGTCGATGAGGTCGTCGCGGGCGCGGGCTACACCCGCGACGTGAACTGGGTCACGCGCAAGTTCCCCGGCGCAGCCCATGACGAGCGTTCCTGGGCGCAGCGGGTGTCGATTCCCCTGCGGTTCCTGCTGGGGGCTGGCCGCATGGAACCATGAGCCGGCAGTGAGCGTCAATTGCGAAGAGACCACCTGCGGGTACCATGCGTAGGCGGTCAACTCGTGACTGCGTGAACGCCCTGATGAAATTCCTTCCAATGCTGTTTGGCTCCTATGCGGGCCGCCCGTCCCTGATCCTGTCCCTGTTGGTCGCGCCGGTGCTCCTGGCGGGCTGCCTGGCGGCGCCGGCCGATCCGACCGCAACCTTGCTGCCGACGCCGGAAGCGCCTGTATCGACCGAGGCGGCCGACCCGGGGGCCACGCCGCTGCCGGCCGCGGGCGAGGCCGCCTATCCGCCGGTAGCGATCCCGGCCGCCACGCCGACCGTTGGCGCGTACGTGAGTCCGGCGACGGCCGTCGCAGCCTACCCGGCCGCGGCCGCCGGCGAACTGGCCTTCTTGCCGTTCATCGGCGAGCTGGCGACTAGCGCCATCCCAACCGCCGCCGCGACGCCTCCGCCCGAACCGACGCCGCCGCCCAGCGCCACGCCAAGCCCGACAGCCCTCCCTGCGGTCGACGGCGAGTCGGCGCAACCCGTGCCGACGCCCATCCGCGTCGTGGACTTTGAGTCGGCCGCGGCCGACCTGGCCGCCGGCGGCCGGCAGCTTGCCTACAACAAGATCGGCTTCCACGTCACGTTCCTCGAAGAGAACGACGAGCTGGACGCCTATATGCAGCGCCTGGACGCCGAGGGCGTGCCCTTCTTCCTCAAGAGCGTCGACAACGCCGAGCCGCTCTACAAGGCCCAGGAACTGATGAAGGCCAGCGGCGTGGACCACACGCTCGTCTACCGCTCGACGCTGTACGACGTGCCGGACTATGACCTGGACCCGGTGCAGGCGGCCGAGGCCTACTGGGAACTGGAGAAAGCGATCTGGCCGCCGGAGCTCGATCCTGGCCTGGTCTGGTTTGAGACGATGAACGAGCTGGACAAGAACCGGGCCGATTGGCTGGCGCAGTTCTCCCTGCGCACGGCCGAGCTGGCGCTGCGAGACGGCTACAAGTGGGCGGCGTTCGGCTGGGCTTCGGGCGAGCCGGAGCCGGAAGACTGGGAATCGCCGGCCATGCTGGCGTTGCTGCGCCTGATTGGCGAGCATCCCGACCGGCTGGCCATCGCCCTGCACGAGTACAGCTATCTCAAGAGCGACATCGCCCACGAGTATCCGTTCAAGGTCGGCCGCTTCCTGCAGTTGTTTGACGCGGCCGATCGCAACGGCATCCCGCGGCCGACGGTGCTGATCACCGAATGGGGCTGGACCTATGACGGCATCCCGGCCGAACCGCTGGCGATGGAAGACGTGACCTGGGCCGCGAGGCTCTACGGCGCGTATCCGCAGGTGAAGGGCGCGGCCGTCTGGAACATCGGCCGTCTTGATGGCCTGCTCCTGCCGCTGAACGACCAGTTGCAGGACCTGGTCGATAACCTGCTGGCTTTCAGCCTCGACAGCTATTTCAGCGCGCCCGCGCTGCCGGACGAAGCGTCAACCGACCCCAACCAGTTCCTGCCGCTGCCGCCGGTAGAGTAGCAGCCCCGAACAACCGGCCGGAGACGACCGGCAGCGCTCATGGTTGCGAGCGGGTCGCGTCTCCAGGGTCCGGCAGCATCCTGCGTAGCTCGTCCAGCAGGGCGATGGCGCGCCTGATCAGCGCCTGGTTCTCCGGCGCGTTTGGCCAGAGACTGGCCCCGGAGGGGTGGGGTAGCGGGACGACCCAGCGGCCGGATGTCAGCCCCGTCGCCCGACGGCCCACGGAGTCCGGACCGGGGTCGAACGAGGCCGCGTCGCCGGCCCTGGTCCTGCGTTGCGCCGCCGGCGTTGGGTCGTCCGTCGTCTTAACCACCTCTGCCCGGTTCAGATTGAAGTTGAGCGGGTCGGCCAGCGCCTCCGGCGGGAAGTAGGCGGCCGTGCCGATGATCTCATCCAGGCGCATCGAGGTCGGGTAAAGCAGTTTGATGGCCAGCCCGCCGACCAGGATCATCAGCCGCGGGTTGACCAGGCGGATCTCCTGCTCCAGCCAGGGCCGGCAGAGCGCCTGCTCCGCCTTGCTGGGCACGCGGTCGCCCTTGCCGGCGGCGTTGGGGCCGGGATAGCACTTCGTGACGGCCGTCATGTAGGCGCCGGCGCGGAACGCCGCCTCGTCCCAGCCCGCCTCGCCCAACCACTGGAAGAGACGGCGGCCGCTCCCGGCGTTGAACGGCCGCTTGACCTGTCCCTCGGTGATACCGGGGGCCTGCCCGATGAGCATGACCTGCGGTCGCGGCCCGCTGCTGAACACCGGCCCCGGCGCGATCCAGTATCCGGCCTCCAGGCAGCGCCGGCAGCCGCGCATCTCCGCGTGAAGCGAGCCGATGGCACTCGCGCCTGCAGGCCCGGCCGAATGCGACTGGTCGTTAGCGGTCAATTCTGGGCGGCCCTTGCTCGATCCGGCACAGCACGTCTTCGGTGGTGTAGGCCTTCTCCGGCGTGTTCCACATCGCCTCGATCCACCACGTCGCGCCCGCATCGGCCCACGGCCGCACCTGCGCGGTCGCCTCGTCCGGCCGGTCGCCGGGCGTCTGGCCTTCGACGACGATATCGAAGGGCGTTGTCTCCGCCCGGCTGGCGCGCGCGTAGGCGCGGATGTCGCGCACGTCGTCGGTGGTCAGCGGCCGGTGGTCGCCCGCCGGCGTCATCGGGTTGGGCAGGATGCCGTCATAGCGCAGGGCACGCTCCATCGACTTCGGCCGGTTCCAGGCGCCGACGACCCAGATCGGGATGCGCGGCTGCTGGACCGGGGGAGGCGGCGGCATGAACTCGGTCGGTCGGACTTTGTAGTGAGTGCCCTCATAAGAAAAGGGCTGGCCGCGCCACAGCCCGTTCAGGATGTCGAGGCCTTCGTCCAGCAATTCGGCCCGCGTCTTGCGATCGGTCACCTCACCAAAGTCGGCGAAGCCGGTGTCGGTCGCGCCCAGGCCGACGGACAGGATGACCCGGCCGCCGGAGAGGTTGTCGAGCGTGGCCGTTTCAGAGGCCAGCTTCCACGGCCGCATCCGGGAGACGGGGGTGATCATCGTGCCGAGCCTGATGCGCCCGGTCACCATCGCCGCGGCCGTCAGGCAGACCCAGGCGTCGATGCCCCAGACCGGTTCCCAGACGAAGAACGCATCCCAACCCGCCCGTTCGGCCGCGCGAGCGAGGTCGGCCGCGGTGCGGGCGTCGCCATGAGGAAGGACGAATCCGGTGTTCATGTGTCCGAGTATAGTCCGTCACCCTCGCAAGACAACGGGCCACACCCGGCGTGCCTGCCTGCGCCACCGCAGCGTCGTCAGGGCAGTTCCAGTTCGCTCGTCGGCCGGCCGGTTAGTACACCGGCAGCGACGGGTCCACCTCGCGCGCCCAGCGGTTGATGCCGCCGGCCAGGTTATAGAGCTTGCGGTAGCCGTGGCCCTGCAATTCGCGGACGACGTTGGCGCTGCGGCCGCCCATCTGGCAGTGGACGACGATCTCTTTGGCCGTGTCCAGCTCGCCCAGATGCTCCAGTATCTCGCCCTTGGGGATGAGCCGCGCGCCGACACTGCCCAGGTTCGAGATCTCCCACTCATGCGGCTCGCGGACGTCGATGATGACCAGGTCATCCCCGGCATCCAGTCGGGCCTTGAGTTCCTTCGGCGTGATGACGGGCAGCGCGTCGCCGTTCTCGCCGGCGGCGAACGGGCTGCGGTCGTGGGCCGGCACGCCGCAGAACTGCTCGTAGTCGATCAACCCGGTCAGGGTCGGGTGCTCGCCACAGACGGGGCAGTTGGGATTCTTGCGCAGCCGGACCTCGTCGAAGGTCATCGTCGTCGCGTCATAGAGCAGCAGGCGGCCGATGAGCGGCTCGCCGACGCCCAGGATGAGCTTGATCGCTTCCGTGGCCTGGATGGCCCCGATCGTGCCGGGCAGCACGCCCAGCACGCCACCTTCGGCGCAACTTGGCACGAGGCCGGGCGGCGGCGGTTCGGGGAACAGGCAGCGGTAGCACGGCCCTTCCTTCGCATAGAAGACCGAAGCCTGGCCCTCGAAACGGAAGATGCTGCCGTAGACGTTAGGTTTGCCCAGGAGTACGCACGCGTCGTTCGTCAGGTAGCGGGTCGGGAAATTGTCGGTGCCGTCGATGATGATGTCGTATGGCTCGAACAGCTCCAGCGCGTTGGCCGAGGTCAGCGGCACTTCGTACGTGTCGACCCGCACATGGGGGTTGATGTCAAGAATGCGGTCGCGGGCGCTGTCCAGCTTCGGCCGGCCCACATCCTTCGTCCCGTGGATGATCTGTCGCTGCAGGTTGGAGTAGTCGACCGTGTCGTAGTCGACGAGGCCGATGCGGCCGACGCCGGCCGCGGCTAGGTACATCGCCAGCGGCGAGCCGAGGCCGCCCGCGCCGATCAGCAGCACGCTGGCCGCCTTCAGCTTCTTCTGCCCGCTCATGCCAACTTCGGGCATGATCAGGTGGCGGCTGTAGCGCTTGATCTCTTCATGGGAGAGGGACAGGTCGGCGATGGCCGCCGGGTCGATCAATGCTTGCATGGTCATGGGCCTATTATCCGCTGTTCTTGTGGCAGGGCAGGTAAGGGGTGGGTAGAGGCAGGTCTCAGACCTGCCTCTACGATAGGGTTTCCAGCTGCCGCGACAACTTGCCGGCGTCGGTCAAACCGTAGTTGACCTGGCGCACCTGTCCGGCCGCGTCGACCAGGATCGTCGTCGGCAGGGAGAAAACGGCATAGCGGCTCGCCAGTTCCGTTTCACGCTCGGCGTCGATGCGCTGAATGGCCACGCGGCCGCCCCATGACTCGGCCACCTGGTCGAGATAGCGCGACTGGGTCGGGCAGACCGCGCACGAGTCGGCCCGGAAGTAGAGCAGTGTCGGCACGCCGCCGGCTGCGGCCGGTTCGCCCGCCGGCCCGACCTGAAACGCGGCGGTCATCCGCCGCATGTGGGCCGTCCGCAGCAGGTAGTAGGCGGCGACGCCGGCAGCGGCGAACAGGAGGAGCAGGGCTGCCCGTTCGATCATGAGCGTCTCCATCGTGTCAGCTCTGGTTCAGCGGCCCGTGGACGAAACCGGGCACGCCCAGGCGGTTGAGCTGGTAATAGACGAAGCAGCCGGCGCAGAAGCCCAGGAACAGGTTCAACGCGGCCAGGACGATGACAAGCCCGACCAGGACCCAGCCGAGGGTCGTTGCCCCGGCGAAGAGCGCGGCCACGGCCCCGAGCAGCACGACGCCGCCGAATCCCTGGGCGAAGCGGTGGGGCTCCGGGTTGTCGGTGATGACCTGCGGCTTGACGAGGCCGGCCGGCTTCAGAAGGCGCTGGTAGATGCCCTTGAAGAGCGACAGCGACGGCACGGCCGTGCCGAGCAGCATCACCGCGGCGACAAAGACCACGATCCAGGTCGCGTTGAGGACAAAGGCCAGGGCCAAAAAGCCGATGATGAAGGCCTGGTTCACGCGCAGGGCGTTCTGGTCAACTTTTCGTTCAGTCATGATGACACCTCTGCGATGCGATCGGTCCGGCCGCCGGCGATGGACGGGATGATCATCAGCGTGTCGTCGTCGCGCACGGCCGTCTCCGGGCCGTCCAGCCCGCGCACGTCTTCCTTGTTCAGGTAAATATTGACGAAACTGCGCAGCGTCTCGCCCTCATACAGGTGCGGCCGCAGGGTCGGGTACTGCGCCGTCAGGTCGTCGAGCGCCTGGCCGACGGTCGTGCCGGTGACGGTGATGGTCCCGTTGCCGCCCGTGTACGGCCGCAGCGGCGTTGGAATTCGAATCGTTGTCATTGCGTCTCCTCGCGTTTTTTGCGTCAATGTCTTCAGCGAATCTCTACATGCTCTTCGACAAAGCCCGAGCGGTCGGGGGCGAGCTGCCACGAACGGCTCTGGGTGGGCCGGCCGGCCACGACCTGGGTGATGAGGTAGGAGTAGCCGGGCCAGCTGGCCCAGGCCAGATCGCGCGGGCTGGCGATTGGCGGATGGTCGGGGTGGCTGTGGAAGATGCCGACCACATCCAGCCCCTCGGACATGGCTTCCAGCTCGACGTCGCGCCAGTCATCTTCGGCGATGCGGAAGCGCTCCGGCTTCTCCGACTCGACCGGCCAGACATTGGCCACCGGCCGGATGGTGGTCACGATGTTGTTGCCCCCGGCGGCGTGGCCCAGCAGAAGGCCGCAGCCCTCATACGGGTAGGCGGCCGCCCCGTGGGTCTTGATGTCGGCGTGGAGTTGTTCGTTCAGGATTAGCATATCGCGCTCGCCACGGCGTCCCGGAAGCCGTCGACCGTCGTCTGGTTCAGCTGTCACGCCGTCCAGAATCGCTCGCTCAGGTACTTGAGGCCGCTGTCCGGCAGGACGGTCACGACGACGCCTTCGTCGAGTTCGCGCGCGACCTGCACGGCGGCGAAGACGTTGGCGGCGGCCGAGACGCCGACCAGCAACCCTTCGTTGCGGGCCAGGAACCGGGCCATCGCATAGCCGTCTTCCGTTCGCGCCGTCAGATTGGCGTCGGCCAGTTGCTCATCGTAGATGCCGGGCCGGATGGCCGTCGGCATGTGCTTCCAACCTTCGAGACCATTGAATGGGCTGTCGGGTTGGGCCGAATAGCACAGGATGCCGGGATTCAGTTCGCGCAGGCGGCGGGTCGTGCCGGTGAACGTGCCGCTGGTGCCCAGGCCGGCGACGAAATGGGTGATCTCGCCCCCGGTCTGGTCCCAGATCTCGTTGGCCGTCGTCAGATAGTGGGCCTCCCAGTTGGCCGGGTTGTTGTACTGGTCGGCGTAGAAGATCGTCGGGTCTTCGGCCGCGATCCGCCGCGCTTCCAGGATGGCCCCGTCGGAGCCATCCATCGGGTCGGTCAGGATGAGTTCGGCCCCGTAAGCGCGCAAGATCGCCAGGCGCTCGGGACTGACGTTCTCCGGTACGGCCAACCTGACCCGGTAGCCGCGTGCCGCGCCGAGCATGGCATAGGCGATGCCGGTGTTGCCCGAGGTGGCGTCCAGCAGGGTCATGCCGGGAAGCAGCAGCCCGTCGCGCTCGGCGCTCCGGATGATATGGAGCGCGGCCCGGTCCTTGATCGACCCGCCGGGGTTGTACCACTCGGCTTTGGCCAGCAGGGCAACGCCCGGCGAGACGCCGTGGGCGGCCGCGATGCCGTCCAGTCGCAGGAGCGGCGTGTTGCCAATCAGTTCTTCAAGACGGGTGGGGGAAAAGGCCCGTTGCGTCGAGAGTAAGTTGTCAATCGTTGCTAACATAGACAAGGTCTTGTCCTGTCGAAAAAAGCTCTTTTGCTCGGCCAGCCCCGCCCGAAAAAACGACGGGGCAACAAAAAACGGTCGCAGCACACCCCATGCGCGCGCGTAACATCTCGTTACTCGCGAGGGTGCTACCACCGTGTTCTTGACGACCTGAGCGTTGCGCTCTTTACGTCAGGCAAGCGACGGCGCTAACACCCCCGCTTAAGACACCTGCAATGTTGCCACATAGAACGCTTTAGACCTTCAATAGTTTCTATCACAAATGTGACCAAAACGACTGTGGAAAAGTATAGCAAAGGGCATACCCAAGTCAAGAGGCAAAAGCCGTTGAAGCGGACTGAGGTCCGGTTGGGCGGGATCAAAAAAGGGCCGCGCGCAGTAACCCTGCCACGCGCGGCCCGTTCCAGTGAATGAGGACGCTACTCGTCCAGGAGGCTTTCCATGTCCTCGGCCGCCTGGGCCGCGGCCAACGTCGCCAGGCCTTCGGCGATCAATTCTTCGCCCGCCATGGCCATCGCTTCAGCGTTTTCGCCCACGGCTGCCGACAGGTCGAGGCGCGCTTCGCCTTCGATCATCTCGTCTTCGCCCATCTGGGCCAGGTCTTCGCTCGTTTCGCCCATTGCTTCTGAAAGGGCGCGCATCGCGCCGAAGCGCAGGATGTTGTCGACGGCGACCTCGTGCAGGCGCTCGCTGCGGTCGAAGACGAACTCGGCCATGACCGCCATGTCCATCGTCGCCAGGACGTCCGCCAGGACGCTCAATTCGCCGGAGATGGCGGCGATTTCCATCGTGTCGTCGAGGTCATCCTCGTTCAGCGCGCTGACGGCCGCGCTCATCAAGGCTACGTCTTCGGAGGTGGCGACGATGTCGGCTCCCTGAAGGATATCGTTGATCCCTGCCGCTTCGGTGATGTCGCGCAACGTCGCGCGGCGGTCAGCGGCATACAGCGCGGCCGAGCCTGCCGTTATCTTGGCACTGCTGACAGCGGCGGCGGTTGCCGCCATGGCTTCACCTTCGGTCAGACCGGTCCCTTTGGTCTCGTCCTTCTTGTTTTTCTTGGCCACTTTGGTGCCTCCCTGGAACTTCAGACTTGAGTATATCAGCCGATTCTATCGTCTTGCGGCAACGGATACAACCGCGCAGATGGGCAATTGGCCAAGTGCAATCGAACTGCCGGGCAGTCGCCCATTGGCCCGCCGGCCGGCTCCGGGCGCGATCACCGCATCACGGGACGCGGGCCACCGACAGCGCCGCGCCGATGGAATAGACGATGAGCGCCTGGGCAGGGCCATATGTCAGCCAGATGATGTCGCGGATCAGCGGGAAGTCGAACTTGCCAAACAACTCGCCTGCCAGGATGAGATCGCTCAGCAGGAAGAGCGCCCCACCCAGCGCAAGAGGCAGAAAGCGCGGGTCCTGTATGGCCATGCCGGTTGTCAGGCCAGCCGTTGACGCCAGCAGCAGCGAATAGGGCAGCGCTGCCCAGCGAAGCGTGTTGTGTTGACTCCCGGACCGGAAGACGATGAAGGTCCAGCCGGTGGCCCCGACCAGCAGCCATACCATCAGCGCCGGCCAGCGGCGGCCACCGTCGGTCAGTCCTTCCTGTGCGCTGAACTGCAGAAAGGCGGTGATATAGACGATGTGGCCCAGGGCAAACGAGCTGAGTCCCCCCATCACGCTCCGGCCGCGAGGCAAAACGCCGGCCATGAAGAGATCGCCCAGAAAGCCGAGCGTCATCCCTATGGCGATCCGCAAGGCATAACTCTGGACGGACGTGCCCCGGCTGAAGGCGAACCAGCTCCACGCGGCCAAATCCAGTACGGCCGAGGAGCCCAGGCGCGTCCACAGCGGCATGCGCCTCTGCGGATCGTCCGAGCCGATGATGAAGCCGCCAAAGAGCAGGACGGCCCACACGATGAGCAGGCCGATGAGCCAGACGATTTGGAAGGGTTGGGTGAGCGATGGGAACATAGCGGTGTTGCTGGCCTGCGGACGACCCGGCAGGCTATTGAGAGGTGACGGACGGCGCGCCCGCGCTTGTGCCTGCGGGCTGTCGGCAGAAGCCGGCACCCGGCGCGTCGCCTGCGGGAATGAGCGCTGCGCCTCTCCAATGCACCCCATCTTACCATGCTGCTACAATTGTGCGATGAGCGATCGGGCGACGATCAGCGGTTCCGTAGAACGGATCACCTTCTACAGCGACGAAACTGGCTACACTGTCCTGCGCCTGAAGCCAGACCAGCGCGGCATGCTGCCGTTCAAGTACGCGGACCAACTCATCACGGCCGTCGGCAACCTGCCCGAACTCAACCCGGGCGAGTGGGTGCGGTTGACCGGCGAGTGGGACAACCACGCCAAACACGGCCGCCAGTTCAAGGTTGAGCTGTGCGAGCAGTCGCTCCCGGCGACGGCCGAGGGCATCAAACGGTACCTCGGCTCCGGGATGGTCCGCGGCGTGGGCAAGGTGATGGCCGAACGCATCGTCACGGTGTTTGGCGACCAGACGCTCGATGTCATTGACCACGAGCCGGAGCGGCTGCGGGCGGTCATCGGCATCGGCGATAAGCGCATTGATGGCATCAAGCAAGCCTGGCAGGAGCAGCGGGCCATCAAGGATGTGATGGTCTTCCTGCACGCCCATGGCGTGCCGACTCACCTGGCGGTCAAGATCTATAAGCAATACAAGGACGATTCGCTGGCCGTCGTCCAGAGCACGCCCTACAAGCTGGTCCAGGACGTGCGCGGCATCGGCTTCAAGACGGCCGACAAGATCGCCCAGGCGCTTGGCCTGAAGCCCGACGACCCGGCCCGGATCGAGGCCGGCATCGGCTACACCCTCAACCGGCTGGCGGAGGAAGGTCACGTCTACGTGCCGCAGGAGACGCTGGAGCCGGAGGCGGCCGAGATCCTCGGCGTGGCCCAGGAGAAGGTTACGACGGTGCTGGGCGAACTGGAGCACAGCGATTTCGTCCGGCGCGACACGCTGGTCTACGAGATCCAGCAGCCGAACCTCCCGCCCGAAGTGCGAGAGGAGCGAGCCATCTACCTGCCGGCGCTCTATCATTCCGAAGTCGGGCTGTCGCGCCAGGTGCGGCGGCTGGTTGACCACCCGACGAGCCGGCTGGCGATGTTGCGGGCGAGTGTGGCGGAAGAGGTGCGGGACGGGCCGCAGCAGGAAGCACTCGCCGGCCATCCGCTGTCCGGCGCCCACCGGCCCCGGCTCAGCCCGCAGCAACAGCAGGCCGTCATCGCCGCCGTCAGCCACAAGGTCACGGTGCTGACTGGCGGGCCGGGCACGGGCAAGACGACGACCCTGCGGACACTGCTCGACTTGCTGGACCGGCACCGTCTGACCTATGCCCTGGCCTCGCCCACGGGACGGGCAGCCAAGCGCCTGACCGAGACGACGGGCCGCGAGGCCAGGACTGTCCACCGCCTGCTGGAATTCAAGCCGGGCGAAGGCTTCGGCCGCAACGAATCGAACCCGCTCGACGTGGATATGGTCATCATCGACGAGGCGTCGATGCTTGACCTGGTGCTGGCCAACTCGCTCGCCCGCGCGATCCGTTCTGACAGTCACCTGCTGCTCGTCGGCGACGTAGACCAGCTGCCCTCGGTCGGGGCGGGCGACGTGCTGCGCGACCTCATCGAGTCGGGCGCGGTGGCCGTCGTCCGGCTGGAGACGATCTTCCGCCAGGCGGCCGATTCGCTCATCATCCGCAATGCCCACCGCATCAACCAGGGCCAGATGCCGGAGACGCGGCCGGATGCGACCGACTTCTTCCTCTTCGTCAAGGACGACCCCGATGAGACGGCCGCGCTGCTGGTCGATATCGTCAGGAACCGCGTACCGCGCAAGTTCGGCTTCGACCCGCTGGACGACATCCAGGTGCTGGCCCCGATGTACAACGGCACGGTGGGCGTCAACCGGTTGAACCAGTTGCTGCAGGAGGCGCTCAACCCGCTGGAGAGGGGCAAGATCGAGCGCCGGCTGGCCGGACGGGTCTTCCGCGTCGGCGACAAGGTCATGCAGACCGTTAACAACTATGACAAAAACGTCTACAATGGCGACATCGGCCGCCTGACAGCCATCGACCCGATCGGCCAGACGCTGACGGTCAGCGTCGACGGCGTGCCGGTGGTGTACAGCTTTCTGGATGCCGACGAGTTGATCCATGCCTTTGCCATCAGCGTCCACAAGTCGCAGGGGGCGGAGTACCCTTGCGTCGTCGTGCCGGTCGTCATGCAGCACTACCTGATGCTACAGCGCAACCTGCTCTACACGGCCGTGACGCGGGCCAGGAAGCTGGCGATCCTGGTCGGCACGCGCAAGGCGATCAGCGTCGCCGTCCGTAATAACCAGGTCTCGAAGCGGTATACAGCGCTCGACGTGAGGTTGAAGAAGTGATCAGTGGTCAGTGGTCAGTGATCAGTAGGACCGACTGACCACTGACCGCTGACCACTGACCACTGTGCACTGTCCACTGAGGAACTATGGAAGTCCAATTCGCGGTCGCCAAAGTCAACAAGTATGCGATGAGCGAGAGCGGCGACACGCTGGAGATGATCGAGCGGCCGCACGGCGGCATCTCGATGGTCCTCGTCGACGGGCAGCGCAGCGGCAAGAGCGCCAAGAACATCAGCAACGTCGTCGCCCGCAAGGCCGTCCAGCTGCTGGCCGAAGGCGTGCGCGACGGCGCGGTGGCGCGGGCGGCCAACGATTACCTCTACACCTATCGCAGCGGCAAGGTCTCGGCCACGCTCAATATCCTGTCGGTTGACACCCGCACCCGGACACTGGTCATCTCGCGCAACAACGAAGCGCCGGTCTTCGTCCACACGACCGGCGAGGGTATCAGCCAGCTCGACCAGCCATCGGAGAGCGTCGGCTTTCACCCAACCACCAGGCCGGTCATTACCGAGATTCCCATCTGCCTGGGCACGATCGTCGTCGCCTTCACCGACGGCCTGCGCCATGCCGGGACGCTGAGCGGCAAGGGGGAGTATGACCCCTACGCCGCCTTCCAGGCGCTGATCAATGCCGGGACGACGAGCGCGGCCGCGATCTGCGACCACCTGTTGCTGGAGGCGGTGGCCAGGGACGACGGCCGGCCGCGGGACGATATCAGTGTTGTCGCCCTGTCGGTGCAACCCAAAGGCGGGGACGAGGCGCGGCGGTTGAGCGGGCGGCTGGTGCTGTGAAAGCGCAAGCCACGGCCGGTTCGCCGATCAAGGGTGACCTGCCTTTGACAGCCACTGACCACTCACCACCAGCCACTGACCACTCCCTGCGTGTCGCCGTGGTCGGCCCGTGCGCCAGCGGCAAGAGCACGCTGATCGAGGCCCTGCGCGAGGCCGGCTATGACGCCCGCCACCCGGCCCAGGAGCACTCCTACGTCAAGGACATGTGGCTGCGCCTCGTCGCGCCGGACATCCTCATCTATCTGGACATTTCTTATGAGGCCTCGCGCCGCCGCCGGCCGGGGCAGGACCTGGGCGAGGACGGCATGGCCGAGCAGGCGCGGCGACTGAGCCACGCACGGCAACATGCGGATCTGTACGTGGATACGAGCGACATGACGGCCGA
>CAYRBP010000045.1:0-10955 GCA_964422535.1 uncultured Ardenticatenaceae bacterium
CGGCAGGAAAAGCCTGTCGCTGAAGCATCGGTGAACGCGGCCGTTGCATTGCCCCACCAACGATTCCAGGGGAGGCAAATTCGCCGCGGCCAGTCCGACTCCTGAAAAACCCTGCCTGAAAACGGGCGAAAGGCGGCGGGCAAGCAGGCTAGAGCTGGAACCCGCCGCGATAGGGCACGACCTTGTAATGAAGATCGCTGACGTATTTCTCGAGTTCCGTGTTCAGGTCGGACCACAGATCGCTGCCGAGCAAGCGGTCCATCGTCCCGGCGTCGCCACAGACAAAACCGATCAGCCGGTTAGGGGCCGTGCCGTAGGCCGTGTGCCACGCCTCGCTCATCTGCAAGCCCATGGATTGCAGCGCCGGAACGTACTGGCCCATGACAAACTGGTAGTATTCCTGGACCGTATCCTGATTGACGTCGTACTCCAGCAGCAACTTTAGCCCCTGTTCGCTATTGTCCATAGCACCCTCACCTCATTCAACCTAATTTTAGCGAGGCGCAGCCGATTTCGCACCAGGCGCGGCTGTTTCTCATCTGCCCGGGAGCGCGCCGTCCGGCCGACCAGGGCGTCGAAGGGCGCCTTCGGGCAGCCTGCCCCGGAATCGGGGCCCTTTTTTCGTTCAGCCAGGTGGGCACGATCGCGCCCGGCCCAGGCGGCGGAAGGCTCCGTTTCCCGGACCGGCGTTTACCACCAATGCGTGGATCGTGTACAATGTCGGCAGGGTGCGCTTACTCGCGCCCCCGGAGGCTTCCGATGAACTGCCATCACGACTCGCTCTACTGCGTCATCCCGCCCCACATGCTGCAAAGCATCGTCGAGAACGGGACGCAGGCCCAGCGCCAGCAGGCGCTCCGCAATATAGTCTCGGCCGAAGCGATGCGACTGCAACGCGAGACCGCGGCCAGGGAGGCCACGCCGCCCGGCCCGGACAGCACGGAGGCGATGGGCCCCGCCGCCACACGGGCGATCTACACCGCCGACAATGCCGGCAATCTGCCCGGCCGGCTCATCCGGTCCGAAGGCCAGCCGCCCACGGGCGATCTGGCCGCCGACGAGGCCTATGACGGCGCGGGCGCGACCTTCGACCTGTACCAGCAAGTCTTCGGCCGCAATTCGATCGACGGCCAGGGGATGCGGCTTGATTCGACCGTCCATTTCCGCGTCGGCTATGACAACGCTTTCTGGAACGGCCGCCAGATGGTCTACGGCGACGGCGACGAGGACCTGCCGGAAGCGGACCGTCTCTTCAACCGGTTCACCATCTCCATTGACATCATCGGCCATGAGTTGACCCACGGCGTGACCCAGTATACGGCCAACATGGTCTATCAGGGCCAGTCGGGCGCATTGAATGAGTCCATGTCAGACGTCTTCGGCTCGCTGGTCAAGCAGTACCTGCTCAGCCAGACAGCGGCCGACGCCGACTGGGTGATCGGCGGCGGGCTTTTCACATCCAACGTCAACGGCGTCGGCATCCGCTCGATGAAGGCCCCCGGTACGGCCTACAACGATACCGTTCTGGGCAAAGATCCGCAGCCGGCCCACATGCGCGACTACGTCCAGACATCGGCTGACAACGGCGGCGTCCACATCAACTCCGGCATTCCGAATCGGGCGTTCTACGTGACCGCGGTCACGATCGGTGGTTTTGCCTGGGAGAAGGCCGGCCGGATCTGGTATCACACCCTGCAGAACAAGATGGGCGCCAGCACCCAGTTCGCCGAGGCAGCTTTCCTGACGCACCAGGCAGCCGGCGAGCTCTACGGCGTGGGCAGCCCTGAACAGCAGGCAGTGAAAGCGGGCTGGGCCGACGTCGGGATCGACATCCAGAGTGGCGGGCCGCCTCCCGGCGACGACGGCCGGCCGGGCTGCGTGGGCACGTTGATGTCGCTGATGCGCGCGGTCGTCGGGCCGCGCTGAGTGGCAGCTTAGCGGGCGAAGCGGCCAAGAGGGACATCCGCTTCGCTCCGTCGTGGGAGGTCCAGATGCGTATTCGATTCGAAAGCAGCGGCGGTTTCACCGGGATGCAGCTCTCGACGACGGTCGATACCAGCAATCTCGACCCGGAGGAGGCCCGCCCCCTGGTGCGCGCGCTGGAGGAAACCGACTTCTTTGGACTGCCGTCCGAACTCGACGGCGGAATGCTTGAGGGCTACGACCAGAAGAGCTACAAAGTCACGGTTGACGTCGGCAACTACACCCACACCGTCTGCTTCACAGACGCCAGCACCCCGGAGTCGATGGAGCCGTTCGTCCGGCAGATGACGTCGCTGGCCCGCCGCCAACCGGACTCATTCCGCTAAGGGTCACCGGTCAGGGGGCGCCCGGTCGGGCGAGAAGACGCTTAACTGAGCGCCGGTTCCAGCGGTTGGGCCGGGTACGAACGGCGCTCGCCGGTGTGGCCGTTCGGCCGCATGGTCGTTTCTCGCTGCCCGGCGGGATGCAACAGCGGCAACCACTTGTCCGTGGCGACACCTTGCCCGCACAACGCCGCCACCAACCCTTCGAAGCTGGCCGCCGCAGACGGATCGCGACCGACCGCGCCGATCAAGTCGGCGCGACAGAGAGCCTGACGGTTGAGGTCGGTCAGGTCGTTTCCCAGGTTGAGGACGATGGTATGGCCCGACCCAACCAGATCATCCAGCGCCGGCATCATGCGATCCGGGGGAAACGGCTCGCCGGCCGCGCCGCACGCGGGCAACACCCGCAATCCGGCGTGGAGCCGCTGGGCCGCTTCCCAGACTGCCGCGCCACCCGGCGCACAGGCGGCCGGATCCGGCGCGAACACGTCGAGGACGTTGGGCGAAGCGCGCAGCCCAAGGCGCGAGCCGATCGCGCCGTAGGGGAACTCCAGGTCAAGCAGGAGCACCGGGGCCGGCGACTGGAGCGCCGCCGCGCGGCTGAACCGGACCGCTTCGGCCGCCGCGCCGCCGGGTCCATCGATAGAGAGGAACGCCACGATCCGGCCCGGCGCTTCCTCGCGCTGCGCGGCGCGCCTGAAGACGGAGGCGACGGAGTGGGTCAGTTCGTCAGCGCGGAGCGGCTTGGCCAGTACATCGGCCGCGCCGAGGGCAAACGCCCGGTGTCGGGTTTCGGCGGTGATCGACGCCGACAGGAAGACGACCGGGATGCCGGCCAGCTCCGGCGAGCGCTGCAGGCGTTCGAAGACGGCGAAGCCATCGAGGCCGGGCATCAAGATGTCGAGGATGATGAGGTCGGGTCGCTCGGCGGCCAGCGCCAGGCCGGTCTCGCCGTCGCCCGCAACCCTCACCCCGTACCCGGCCCGGCACAACTGCCGTTCCAGTAGATAGCGCATGGGCGCTTCATCGTCGATGATCAGGATTTGCTTCTGGTTCATAACTCGGATGTCACCTGCGGCAGTAGGACTAAAGTCCCATGCACGCCATGCTAAGCGGCGTGGATTACAACGAAACTTAAGGCAGTTGAGCCGGATCGCGCGGCCCGTCCGCCCCCATACCTCCCCCGCCTCGAGCGCAGTACCATCGGGCTGTCGCTGCCTTCAGCCACAGCCACCGACCGGGTGCGCCGGCCGCCAAACTCTGCTAACCTTGCGAGCGCATGACACCCCTACCGGATGACGGCGTCGAATACTCCCTGCGCGACGGCATCGGCCTGTTACGCGTGAACCGGCCGGAGGCCCGCAACGCGCTGAACTGGGCGGCGCAGGAGGCGTTCGCAAGCGCGGTCAGCCAGGCGGCGGCCGACGCCGCGGGCAAGCGGCCGTTGCTCCGCGCCCTTATCGTCACCGGGGCGGGAGATCAGGCCTTCGTCTCCGGCGGCGACCTGAAAGAGTTGGCCGACCACCCTGAACCGGAAGCCGGCGCGCGGCTCAACCGGGTCATGAGCGGGGCGCTGGCCGCGCTGACTGCCCTGCCGGCGCCGGTCATTGGCGCGGTCAACGGCGACGCCATCGGCGGCGGTTGCGAGATCCTGACCGCCTGTGACCTGCGCCTCACGGCCGCCGGCGCCCGTTTCTGCTTCCGCCAGGTGCACAACGGCCTGACCAGCGGGTGGGGCGGCGGTCCGAGGTTGGTCGAGCTGATCGGACAGGCGCGGGCGATGGAACTGATGCTGACGGCACGGATGATCGACGCCGACGAGGCCCTGCGCCTGGGACTCGTCCACCGGATCGCGCCGCCCGGCACGGCCGTCATCCAGGAAGCGCGCGCCTGGGCCGGCGAGCTTCTGCTGTTGCCGCGCGAGGCGCTGGCGGCGATCAAGCAACTCGTCCATGCCGCGGCGCATCTGTCGCCGGCGGACGCGGCCCGCCTGGAGGCTCGCCTGTTCGTCGACCTGTGGCCATCGGCCGACCATCTGGAGGCGCTGGCCGCCTTCAACGAGAAACGCCCCCCGCGCTTCAACCGAGACCTCGAGCATGATGCCGGTGTATGATCGCATCGCCGCCTACTATGACCTGACCCACGACGGGTTGACCCTTGATGTTGACGCGGTCGTGGCGCTGGCGAAGTCGGCCGACGGGCCGGTCGTCGAGCTGGGTTGCGGCAGCGGTCGGTTGTTGCAGCCGCTGGCCCGGGCCGGCGTCGAGGTCACCGGCGTGGACAGCTCCCCCGCCATGCTGGCCCGGGCCGGGGCGCGGCTGGCGGCCGAGCCGGATGTTGCGGCCCGCGTCCGCCTGGTGCAAGGCGACATCACGTCACTGGAACTCCCTGGCACGACCTTCGCCCTGGCCCTGTTCGGCTACAACACGTTCATGCACCTGGACGAGCGGGCGGCCTTACTCGCCCTGCGGCGCGTCCGGGCATTGCTCGCGCCCGGGGGCCGGCTGTGGCTCGACCTCGAGAACCCTTTCGCCCTGGCCGACCTGCCGGATACGGGGGAGATGGAACTGGAGGCGGTGTTTGAGGATCCGTCCACCGGCCGGCTGGTGCGCCAGTGGTCGGCCTATGCCGCCGACACGACGGAACAGGTCGTTGACGTCGTCTGGGTCTATGAGACGACAGATGCGACCGGCGCGCCGCTGCGAACGGAGGCCCGTTTTCGCCAGCACTACACCTATCCCCACCAGCTCGACCTGTTGCTGGCGCAGGCGGGCCTGAAGCTGGTCTCGCTGGCCGGCGACTACGACGGCTCGCCGTTCGACGAGGACAGCGAAAGGCTGATCGCCCTCGCCGCGTCTTGACCGTCATGGACGTCAACCACGCTGACTTCTGGGAAAGCAACTACCGCGACGCGCGCCTGAACTGGGATCTGGGCGGGCCGACGCCGGTCTTCCGCGCCCTGGCGGAGGAAGGGACCTTTCCGGCCGGTCGTCTGATCGTCCTGGGCGCGGGGCTGGGCCATGACGCGCGTCTCTTCGCCCGTCACGGCCACCAGGTGACGGCGCTAGACTTTGCCCCGGGGGCCGCACGGGCGATGCGGGCGCTCCAGGACCCGGCCCATCCCGTCGATGTCCTGCAGGCCGACTTCTTCAGCCTGCCGCAGGCACTCGATCGGGGCTTCGACGCCGTGCTGGAGTACGTCTTCTATTGCGCCATTGACCCGGCCCGGCGGCCGGACTATGCAAAGACGGTTGCCCGGCTGCTGCGGCCGGGCGGCCGCTTCATCGGGCTCGTCTTTCCCACGGATGAGCGCCCCGGCGGCCCGCCGTTCACATCCAGGCCGGAGGAACTCATCGCCCTGCTGGAAGGGCAGGGGCTGGCCCTGGAACGGCGCGAGACAAGGCCGGAGACGATCAAGCCCCGCCGCGGCCGCGAGGAACTGGTCGTGATGCGCCGGCTGCCGGGCTAGAACCCTTCGACGTCCAGCAGCAGTCCCAGTTGGGCCGTCGCTTGCTGGAAGGCCTGCCACTGATCGGTCTTGATCGCCACCGCGAGTTCGCCCAGGCTTTCGGCGATGTAGTCACGCGTCTTCGGGTTGGAACGCAGCGTCTCCAGGATGGCCGGATCGCCGGCGCGGAGGACAACGACCCGTTGCAGGCGCCCCTCGACGCCGCGCTCGGCCCAGCGCTTGATGCCGCGCTGGACGCTTGCGGGTACGGGCCGGCCGCTCTCTTTCTCCAGGAAGGCCAGCACCCGGTCGGCGGCGATGCCCTGCTCCGCGGCCGAGGCCAGCGACGCCGGCGTGATCCGGTAGCGGAAGGGCTTGCCGGCCTGAAGCGGTTCGGCGTCGGCCACCCGCGCCGCCTGGAAGCGCTCGTAGCGGCCGGCATTGTACGGGACGATCAGCAAGCCATCATTCTGGACGACGAGAGGGACGCGCACTTCGTCACGCGAGGGCGGCTGGTCCATCAGCCAGGCCAGCGCCCGATCCGTCAGGCGATAGCAGGGCTCGCCGGCCCCCGTCTCGACGCCGATCTCGGTCATGCCCAGCCAGACCAGCGGGCCTTCGAGCAGGAATCGCAACAGCCGCCCTTCGACCTGGTCCCAGGCGCCGAAGCCGGTCAGCAGGCCGCCGGTCGCTGTGTCGCGCAGATACCAGGTGTCGTAGTTGCCGTCCGGCCGCTGGAAGTCGGGGTTCTCGGCCTTCATCTGGGCCACAAGGTCGCGCAGGCGGTACCAGTCCGCGCGCTGAGGCAGCCGTTCCAGCAACGCCGAACGGGCGAGGACCGGGTCATTCTGCCAGCCGTTGCCGTCGCAGGCCAGACCTGGCGTGTGGCACAGATCGTTCCAGGCGCTGCGGCTCCAGGCCTCGGCGATGGCCCGGAGTTGGGCGTCACGGCTGAGGCGCAACCAGTCGAGCGCCGCACGCGTCGGCCGCAGGCCGTTGTCCGCCCGCCGCAGCAGCCCCATCTCGTCGGCCAGGGTCAGCAAGAGCGATCGCCGCTCGCGTCCCGGGTTGACCAGCAGCGCCTCGAGCGGCGGGAGGCGGTGTCCTCCCGACTCCGGCTGCAGTCCGGTGCGCTGAGCCAGCGAGAGCAGTGTCGTCAGGTCGTCGACGGCGTCGTCGGAGGCGTCCTCCCCGACCCGGTCGACGGCCGTCACCGGGGCGAGCGCCACCGCCGCGGCCGGCGTCGCTGTTGCGACCCCGGGGTCCGCACTGGCCAGTTGGGTCATCCATTCGCGAGGCAGGAAGTAATACTCGAGGGTCGCCCCGTCCACATCGTCGAAACCGCGATAGAGGAAGCCGCGGTACCAGAGCGCTTCGGCCGGGCTGACCGGGTCGAGCCAGGGCTCCTCGCGCTCCATCCGACCCGGCCCCATCATCCGTACCTCGCCATGCTGGCGTTCGAAGACGGCGACCGGCACGCGGCCGCCCTGGGCCACCAGATCGTTGATCGCCGCCACTTCCTCAGGCTCCAGATACGCCATCTCCTGGCGCAGGTCAACCTGGGCCAGCATCTGGGCGATGTGCCGGACCGAGGCCGCCTTGTCGGCTCCGGTCAGGTCAAGGCCGATCCATTCGCCGATGACGCGCAGGACGATCAGATCATGTTCAAGCAGACTCTGTTCAAGCGAGCGCATAGGTGTTTCTTGGGCACGGGAAACTAGACGACGATCCGCAGCGCGGCCGGGAGCGTGGTGATCGTGACCGTACGGACGTTGTCAGCCGGATAGGCGAACATCTCGCCGTCGATGTGGATGGGCATCGGGAGGTTGGAGTGGACAACAAAGCGCCTGTTCTGGCGCATGCTGACATGCTCCGACGTGATGTGAGTGCCTTTCATGACCCGGGTCAGCATGGAAAGCATCGTCGCGCGCCCCACGCGGCGGACGAGGCAGCTATCCAGGCGGCCGTCGTCGAACTCGGCGTCGGGGACCATCAGGAAACCGCCCCCGCCGCGCGGCCCGTTGCCCAGGGCGAGGAAGAGCGATTCCTGGCTGACGTGCTCATCGTCAAAGTCGATCTCAAGGCGTGGCGTGTCGAAGTTGAACAGGATGCTCTGCAGCACGGCCGTCAGGTACATCGGAAACCCGTGGACATAACGCAGCGACTGGGTGCGAATGACGACCGTCGCATCGAAGCCGATCCCCAGATTGTTGTGGAAGATCTCGCTGCGCCCGTGGTCATCCTCAATGCGCGCCAGATCGATGATGCGGGTGTTTTCCTGGTAGAGACGGGCGACGGCCTTGTCCAGCTCGCGCGGAATACCCAGCCCCCAGGCCAGGTCATTTCCCGTTCCAACCGGGATGACACCCAGAGGCAAGCTTGCCCGGTCCCCGCGCACCAGACCGTTGACGACCTCATGGACCGTGCCGTCGCCGCCGACAGCCACAACCAACTCATACCCCTCATCCAGCGCGCTGGCCGCCAGTTCGATGGCATGGCCGGCATGCTGGGTCGGCGCCAGATCGGCGTCCCCATACTGCCGGCACATCTCGGCGATCTCCCCCTGCAAACGCCCCACCTTGCCGTCGCCTGAACGTGGGTTGAGGATGACCTTGGTATGCATGTTAAACAAACTTTACAACATAAGAACGATCGTGCTATACTGACCGGCGACGCGAATGTTACGTCAAGTAAGCGCGTCTGACAAGGCGACTTCTAAAGCGGATGATTCGGGCTCGCCCGAAAAGCAGGGGACTAGGGTATGGAGCAGGACGAGACTTTCGTCGCGAACGAACCGGCGGCCGTCAACGATCCGACGGCGGCCACAGGCGGGACCGCAGCCGGGCAAGCTGCGGCCGAGGAAGGGAGCCGTTCCTTCCTTCTCTGGGCGACCATTCTGACCGGCACGCTGCTGCTTTTCTCGGTCATCACCGTCGTCATCCTGCTGTCCAACCGCTCAGCGGCGCGCGCTGACCAGATCGCCGCCATCGAGACGCAGAACGCGGTCATCCTGGCCACCAACGCCGCCGTCACGCAGACCATACAGGCGATCGAAGCAGATGCGACTGCTGCAGTCGCGACTGCGGCGGCCGAGTCAAATGCTGACGGCCTTTCGACGGCGGATGAGAGCCCTCTGGCGACTGAAGAGCCGCCCGTGGTCGAACCGACCGCCGGGGAACCGGCGACGGAAGAGACGCCAACCGCCGAGACGGCTATTACCGGCGGCATCGGGGAAGCCGATGCAACGTCGACGGCCGCCGCTGAGGCCACATCAGTCGCCGAAGCCACGTCAGTCGCTGAGGCCACGTCAGTCGCTGAGGCCACATCAGTGGCTGACGCCACGGCCGCCGCTGACGCCACGGCCGCCGCCGGGGTTGTGGCGACGCCGACTCTGGTGCCGACGCCGGACGCGAATGCGACGGAGCCGGCGGCGACCACGGAAGCGACTGCGCCGGCTACAGCCGAGCCAACCACCGAAGCAACGGCCGCGGCAACGGAAGCGCCGACGGACGAACCGCAGCCAACCCCCACCCTGGCTGCAGCCGAAACCGTTGCCCCCACCGTCGTCACAGGGTCCGTCGCCACGCGCGACATCCCGGCCACCATCACCGTGGCCTTCGCGACGTCGAGCGCGGTCAATACGGTCGCCGCGGCGACTGCCCAGGCGGCGGCGGCAACGCCGACTGCCGTCCCCGCCGGCGACGCGGCCGCGACCGCCCAGGTCGAGGCTGACGCCACCGCCACTGCCGCCGTCGTTTTCGCCACGGTAGACGCCCAGGCCACGGCCGACGCGTCTGCCACGATTGACGCCGCTTTCGCGACCGCCTCGGCGCTGACCACGGCCGCCGCGGCCACCATCCAGGCCGAGCAAGCGACGCCGATCGTGACGTTGATCGGGGTGACGGTCGAACCGACGGCTGACACGACGATCGAGCCGGGCGCGCCGACCGCAACGACCGGCCCGGCAGAAGGACCCGGTTCGCCCACGGCCACGCTTCCGCCCGGTTCTCTGGCGACGCCACTGGCGACGCCGGTCGGCGGCGGTTATCCGCCGGCCACCGCGCCGGCCACCACGCCGCTGCCCGGATACCCCGGGCCAACAGCCACATTGCCGGCGACTCCTTCCGTGACGGCGACGACGCCCCCGTCGACGCCCACCCTGGCGGCTACGGCCGCGCCGTCGACGGCCGAGCCATCCACGGCCGAGCCGACCACGGCAGAACCGACCACGGCTGCGACGGTCACGCAGGGTCCGGCCGCGACATCGACCGCGATCCCGACCGGAACGGCCACCGCGGCGCCGTCGCCCACGCCGGTACCCCCCGTGACACTGCCTGAGACGGGCGGCACAGACGGGATGCTGACGGTCGGCCTGGTCGCTGCGGCGCTGGTCCTTGTCCTCGTCGGCGCGCGCCGCCTGCGCCACAGCTAGACACCCGCCCCAGGGCGCGGCCCCCCATAAGATAGAAGAGCCGGACGCGCGTCCGGCTCTTTCTTTTTCATGTTGGAGAGAGAGAGAGAGAGAGAGAGAGAGACAGGAGACCTGCTCAGTCTATAAGCGTGACAGGACTTCGCGCTTCTTTGCCTCGTACTCCTCCGGGCTGATCAACCCACCATCGAGCAGTTGCTTCAATTTGCCGAGAACCTGCATGGGGTCCTCGGCCGCGGGGGTCCCGGAGGCGACCGGCGCAGCGCCCTGCAGGACGATGCCGCCGGCGGCAGCCCGCTTCTCTTCCATCTCGCGCGCCCGCAATTCCTCGCGTACGTGCTCTTCCATCTCCTGACCAATCGCATAGAGGCGACGAGCCTGATCCTTGGGCAGGTTCTCGATGCGGATGGTCTCGCCGTTGACGGCCGAGAAGACCATCGTCGAGCGGAAGGAGCCTTCGCTCAACTGGACATCGCGTATGTCGCGCCAGATATAGTCGGTGAAATCGCCGCCGCCCATCATCTTCGGCCGGTAGTGGAGGAAGCGGCGGTTGGTCAGGACGACGATCTCCGGCGTCGGGTCGAAGGTCAGTGCCTTCTGGACCGCGATGTAGCGCATGACCTCTCCCTGGGTCAAGAGCGTCTTCATTCGGTTGTAGACCCGCTCGACAACGGCCGGGTCTTGTTCCTCGGTCATGAACTGGGCAAATTCGCTGCTGGAAGCGTTTTCGGTCATGTCTGGTCTCCCGTTGTAGCTAAGGGTCGATAGATAA
>CAYRBP010000045.1:11055-29394 GCA_964422535.1 uncultured Ardenticatenaceae bacterium
GCAAGCCCCGCGTCGGCCCACGGCTTCGCCTCCCGGTTGCATTGCCGGCTTCTGGTCAGGGGGACGCAACGACGCGCCTGGCCCATCTTCACGGCATCACCGCAGGCGCCGTCGCCTTGCCCCATGACCGGGCTGCCCACGATTGCCCTGCCCGGCTTTCTGAGAGCCGTCCGATCAGGTTGCCAATCTGCGGAAGCTTTGCTACCATACTCGATTGCCT
This sequence comes from uncultured Ardenticatenaceae bacterium, assembly GCA_964422535.1. GTDB lineage: Bacteria > Chloroflexota > Anaerolineae > Promineifilales > Promineifilaceae > Promineifilum. The sequence goes on from CAYRBP010000045.1 coordinate 11,276, forward strand.
AACAAATCATGAACCGACTTTCCGATACGGGTTCAGCGGCCGGTACTCGCCCCGCGGCTCGTGTTTTTGCAGGTCGCATAGGAGTTCGCTGATGAAAGTGTTGCTGAAAGAAGATGTCGACAACCTGGGGTACGCCGGGGAAGTCTACACCGTGGCTGATGGTTACGGCCGCAATTTTCTCCTGCCCAAGGGATTGGCCGTCAAGGCGACCCCGGACGTCATGAAGCAGGCCGAAGCCTGGCGCAAGCGCGCCGAGGCCCGCCGCAATGAACTGCGCGCTGAGTACGACCAGCTGTCGGACAAGATCCGCGCCGTGACGCTCACCTTCCACGCCCGCGCCGGTGAAGGCGGCAAGCTCTACGGCTCTATCACCACCGCCCAGGTCGCGGACGAATTGAACCGTGTCCTCGGGACGGACATCGATCGCCGCAAGGTCGGCGGCGACACGATCCGCCAGCTGGGCGAACACACGATCGTGGTCCGTCTGAGCGCCGACCATCACCCTGAGTTCACCGTCGTGGTCGAGCCGGAAGGTGGCGCGCCTGCCAAACCCGCCTCCGTGCCCGAAGCGGTTGAGGCTGTGGTCGAGGCCGGCGAAGAATCCGAACCCGAAACGGCCGAAGCGGAAGCCTAAGACCTTCAGCAGGGCCCGCCGCCTATGGGGCGGCGATACATGGACGAAATCGGTCAGATCCTGCGCGAGGCTCGCGAAAACAAGGGCCTGAGCCTGCAAGACGTACAGGCCAAGACCCGCATCAGCATCCGATATCTGGAGGCGCTGGAAAACGGGCAGTACAGCGTCCTCCCGACTCCGGTGCACGTGCGCGGCTTCCTGCGCAACTATGCCCGTTTCCTGGGCCTGGACCCCAAGCCTCTGCTCGACCGCTATGAGGCGAGCCAGGGCGCGCAGGTCCCGATCCCGCCGACCATCAACCGCGAGATCACGCCCGACAACCCGCTTCCTGACCGGCAGGACCAACCGTTCTTCGACCCGGTCAACATGGAAGTCGAGTCCCGCAGCGGCTGGAACGGCGGCGGGAGCGGCACGGGCATGCTCCAGGTCGTCATCATCGTCGCCCTGCTCATCGCCCTGGGGCTGGTCGCCAACCGTTTCATCCCGCTGCTGATCGGCGACCGCGACAGCAACAGCGCGGTCGAGGAGATCACGTCGGCCGTGCAGGATGTGGTCAATCAGATCGAAGGCATCACGCCGACGCCCGAACCGGCCGACACCGGCGCGGCACAGCCGACGTCCTCCGGCGCGGCCTTCGAGGCAACGCCCGAGACGATCGTCAATACCAGCCGCAACGACCTGAGCCCGACCACGCCGACGCCGACCCGGCCGCCGCTGCCGGCCACGCTGGACGAGATTCGCCTGAAGCTCGATATCCTCGAGCGGACATGGATGGAGGTCACCATCGACGGCGAGGTCGTCTACAGCGGCATCGCCAAGGCCAATGACGCCTTCGAGTGGACCGCGGCCGAGGAAGCGAAACTGGTGACCGGCAACGCCATCGGCGTCTACACGACGATCAACGACGTCGAACTGGGGCGGATGGGCGGCCGCGGCGAGCGGTACGAAGAAGTCTGGCGGACGACCCAGTAGGCATCGGCGGACAACGACCTTGCCAAAGTCCCGCTCCCTCCGGCAAACGGACCCGTCACTGACTATCCAGGCAGGCGTTACGCCTGCCTTTTTGACACGAAGATGAGCAAACACCAGCAGAAGAAGCAGTTCTACCTGCTCAGCCTCGGCTGCAGCAAGAACACCGTCGACTCGCAAAGCATGGCCGACCTGATGCTGCGCGCCGGTTTCAGCGCCACCGCCGACGCCGACGACGCCAGTGTGCTCATCGTCAATACCTGCGGCTTCATTGAGAGCGCCCGCCAGGAGTCGATCGGCGCCCTGCGCGAACTGGCGGCCGCCAAGGGCAAGAACCAGTTGCTCATCGCCGCCGGTTGCATGGCCCAGCGCTACGGCGACGAAGTCGTCGCCTGGGTCCCCGGCATCGACGGCGTGATCGGCACCCGGCGCTGGATGGACATCGTCCCGTTCGTGCGCCAGTTGCGCCGCCGCAAGCACCCCGAGCCGCTCTATCACCTGCCAGTCGAGGCCCAGACCGTGGGCTCCGACGAGCGTGGCGTGCTGCGCGTGTCCGTCCAGGGGGCCAGCGCCTACGTCAAGATCTCCGACGGTTGCCGGCGGCCGTGTGCCTTCTGCGCCATCCCCCAGATCAAGGGCACCCACGTCAGCCGCCGGCCGGAAGCGATCATCGAAGAGGCTGTCGTGCTGCAAGAAGCCGGCGTGCGCGAGCTGATCATCATCGCCCAGGACACGACCGACTACGGCCACGACCTGGGGATGAAGAACGGCTTGTCGGCGCTGCTAAAGGGCATCACGGCCGCCGCGCCCGACATCCCCTGGATCCGCCTGATGTACGCCTATCCCGGCTACGTCACCGACGAACTGATCGAGACGATGGCGTCCACGCCGCAGATCCTGCCCTACCTGGATATCCCGCTCCAGCACGGCCACCGTGAGACGCTCAAGCGCATGCGCCGCCCGGCCAACATCGAATGGGTCTACGGCACCGTGGAAAAGCTGCGGGCCGCCATGCCCGACATCGCCATCCGCACGACGTTCATCGTCGGCTACCCGGGCGAGACCGATGAGGAGTTCGACGGGCTGAAGACGTTTGTCCGCGAACTGCAGTTCGACCGCGTGGGCGCGTTCACCTACTCCTACGAGGCCTCGACCCCGTCGGCCACCGTCGCGCCGCAGGTGCCGGAGAAGGTCAAGGAAGCGAGGCGCGACGCGTTGATGGAACTGCAGCAGGGCATCTCGCTGGCCCGTAACCAGGCCCAGGTCGGCCGCGTGCTGCCCGTCCTCATCGAAGGCACGGGCGACGGCGTCAGCGTCGGCCGCTGCTATCGCGACGCGCCCGAGATCGACGGCATGGTCTTCGTGCCGGGCGAGCTCCCCGTGGGCGAGATCGTCCCGATCCGCATCGACGGGGCCATGACCTATGACCTGACCGGCCAGCCGGTCTTTGAGGGCGACCGGGCGGTGCCGCTTGGCGACATCAACCTGGCAGGGTGAACCATGCGTTTCCGTTTGGAGTGGATCGCCGTCATCGTCCTGGTCGCCCTGCTGGGCGGCGGCTGGATCTACCTGTCCAGGGACGATGCGCCCGGTCAGATCGCCGTCCCGGCCGCCCAGGCGCCTTTCGTCGGCAACCTGGCCCCGGATTTCACCCTGGAGACCTTTGACGGCCAGACCATCACCCTCGCGGACTATGCGAATGAACAGGGGATGCCGGTCGTCCTCAACTTCTGGGCCACCTGGTGCCCGCCCTGCCGGGTCGAGATGCCCTTTTTCGAGCGTGCCAGTCAGACCTATGACGGCCGGGTCGCCATCCTGGGCGTCAACCAGGCCGAGCAGGCGAAGACGATCGAGGAGTTTGCCCGCAAGAACGGCCTGACCTACCCGCTGCTCGCCGACACCGAGATGAAAGTCAACAACCTCTATGCCGTGCTCAACCTGCCGACGACCCTCTTCATCGACCGCAACGGCGTCGTCCGCGAGATCTTGATCGGCACGATCAGCCAGGCAGTGCTGGAAGACCGGATCGAGGAGTTGCTGGAAGAGTGACGATGGCCGATGAAGAAGTGGTCAGGGGCCGGTGGTCAGGGGCCAGTGGTTTGTGGCCGGTCGGCAGCGGTTTCTGGTCTGTGACCCGCGTTCTGGGTTGATGCCATGCTCCCTTACCTGAACCTCGGCCCCCTGGGTTTCCCGACTGCTCCGCTGGTCACGCTCTTCGGCGCATGGCTGGCCCTGTATGCCGTCGACCGGGCGGCGCGGCGTCTCGGCTGCGACCCGGAATCGTACTATGTGCTGGCGGCCGTCACACTGGTGGCCGGGTTTGTCGGCGCGCGACTGGTGTTCGTCCTGCTGCACTGGTCGTCGTACGATGACAACCTGGTCGGCATCCTCTGGCCGCTCAACAGCGGCTACAGTGGCATTGGAGGGATCATCATCGCCACGGCGGCCGCCTTCTTCTACGCCCGCTGGAAACGGCTCCCTGCCTGGGAAGCGCTCGACGCCCTTGCCCCCGGCCTGGTCATCTTCCTGATGACCCTCAGCCTGGCCGATTTCCTGGGCGGTACGGGATACGGTTCGCTGACGTCAATGCCCTGGGGGATCAGCAACTACGGCGTGCGCCGCCATCCGGTGCAGCTCTACGAATTACTCGTGGGGCTGCTGGCCCTGGCGGCCTGGTGGGCGACGACGGGAAATCGGCTGCGTAGAGTGGACGGACGGCCGTTCCTGGTGACCGCGACCGTCTATGCCGCGGGGCGTCTGTTGGTCGATGCCTTTCGGGAGAATGCCTGGCTGACGGCGGGGGGATACCATGTCGTCCAATTCCTGAGCCTCGCCGTCGTCCTGGCTGCGCTTGTGCTGCTTGCTCGCAAGACCGCTGCCGGCAGCGCGGCCGCGGCCCCGCCCGCATCATCATGATATGCAAAAGCTACTCCTGATCGGTCTCGCCGGCGCGCTCGGCTCCCTGTCCCGCTATGCCCTGTCCGGCTGGGTACAGCGCTACACCGACTCACTCTTTCCCTGGGGCACGCTGGTCGTCAATGTCGTCGGGGCGTTTGCCTTCGGGTTCATCTGGTCGCTCGTCGAGCAACGGCTGGTGGTGAGTGTCGAGACTCGGGTCGTCATCTTGAGTGGCTTTCTGGGGGCCTTCACCACGTTTTCGAGCTTCATGTTCGAGACGAGCATACTGATCGGTGACGGTCTGTGGGGATTGGCGCTGGCCAATGTCGGCGGCCAGATCGTGTCGGGACTGGTGGCGATGTTTCTGGGATTAAGCGCCGGTCGATTGTTCTAGATGTGGGGAACAGGCGATGAAACTACTGACTGAGGCGAAGCTGCTGCGCATCTTCATCGGTGAAAGTGACAAGTTCGAAGGACGGCCGCTGTACCAGGTCATCGTGGAGCGGGCGCGGCAGCGCGGGCTGGCCGGGGCAACGGTCCTGCGCGGCTATCTGGGCTTCGGCGCGAACAGCCGCATCCACAGCGCGCGCGTCCTGCGCCTGTCCGAAGACCTGCCGATGGTGATCGAGATCGTCGACGAACCGGAGCGGATCGCCGCTTTTGTGGCCGAGCTGGACGGCATCATCAAGGAAGGGCTTGTAACGCTGGAGAAGGTCGACGTGGCGATCTACCGCCACAACGGCGCGGGACAGGCGTAAACGGCTGCACGACGCGCCGGCGCCCATGACTCAACTCGACCGGCGTTGCCCACCGGCTTGGGCATCGGCCGCCGCGCGTTATACTTGCGCTGCCCTGTCAGGCAGCCGTGGTAGTGGCATCGCGCTGCCGCCCGGAACCAAACGCATCAGGCAACCCGTCGCAACAACAGGTAAACGCCATGGATAGCATGCTCGTCTCGCTCCTCCCATTCATCATCGGCAGCGCCCTTGTCCCGCTACAGATCATCATGGTCATCCTGCTGTTGACCAGCGAAAAGCGCGGGCCGCTGAAGGCAAGCCTGTTCGTGCTGGGCATGACCTTGGCCCGGCTGGTCCAGGGCTTCCTGTTCGGCTATGTCTTCACCGGGGGCAGTGGCGACACGACAACCGAGGACCCCGGCATCCCCTGGGTAAAGGCGACGTTGCTGACCGTGCTGGGCCTGCTGCTGCTCATTTCCGCCTACCGTACCTGGCGCAAGGAACCGGACCCCGACGCCCCGCCACCCAGGTGGCTGACGATGTTTGAGACGATGACGCCGGGCAAGGCTCTGCTGATGGGCGCCGGGCTCATCCTCATCGCGGCCAAGCTGTGGGTCTTTACCCTGGGCGCCCTGAGCACCATCCGCGAGGCGCAACTGGAGCCAATGGCGGCCATTCTCTGGTATCTGGTCTACATCTTGCTGGCCCAATCGCTGTTGATCATCCCGATCCTGATCCGGTTGATCGTGCCAAAACGGGCGACTGAGCTCCTGGTCTCAACAGGCGACTGGCTGGAGAAGTACAATAACCCGATCGTCATCACCGTGTCGCTGGTTTTCGGCGTCCTGTTCCTCTATCAGGGCATCAGCGCCTTCTTCTAGTTAGGCATATCCACTTCTTCTACGGCTAACACCCGCTCATAGCCAAATATGGCACCATCTGGCTATGCCATTCTTGCTATCCTTCATCTTGTTGCTCGGTAGAGCCGCTCGAAGGTCTGAACCAGGGCTTCGTATTCAAGGCAGCATCAAACACATCTGCATAGGAACCGAACATGTCTGACGAAAAACAAGCGGAAGTCATCTATCACGGCGGGACAATCATCACCATGGACGATAATCGTCCGGAGGTTGAGGCCATCGCCGTCGCCGGCGGCCGCATCATCGCCACCGGCCAAGAAGAGTATGTCATGCGCACCCGGACGGACGACACTGTCGTCGTCGACCTGGGTGGCAAGACGCTCATGCCGGCATTCATCGACTCGCACGGCCACTTCATGAACGCACTGCAGATCGTCAAGTGGGCCAATGTGTCCGGCAAGCCTGTCGGACCGATCACCAAGATAGCCGACATCATCGCTGTCCTGGAGGAGCACGTCAGGAAGCTACACATCCAGAAGGGCGAGTGGATCATAGGCTACGGCTATGATATCGTCAGCCTCGCGGAGGGCCGCGAACTGATGGCCTCCGACCTCGACCCGGCGTTTCCGGATAACCCGGTCATGTTGATCCACAGCTCCAACCACGGCGCCGTGCTCAACTCGGCCGGATTCGAGAAGGTTGGGATAGACGAGAACACGCCAACTCCACCCGGCGGCATCATCCTCCGGATTGAGGGCAGCCAGCAGCCCGCGGGCCTCATCATGGAGACCGCCTTCCTGCCGATCTTTGGCAACATGCCCCAGCCAACGGAAGAGGAATTACTCGACACCTTCTTCGAGGCCCAACAGATCTATGCCAGAGCCGGCGTAACAACCTGTCAGGAAGGAGCCACACACGCCAAGGACTTGCGCCTATTGCGACAAGCAGCGAAGCAGGGCCGGCTCTACCTGGACGTGGTGAGTCTGCCCCTGATCTTCGAGGTGCCGGCGATGGTGCGCGAGTATGTCCCCTCTTTCACGGGCGGTCCCATGGAAATACCGGATGAAACGCCGGATGCTTTTGGCAACTATCATAGTCGTCTCAAACTGCAGGGCATCAAGTTCGCGATGGACGGGTCGCCCCAGGCCAAGACTGCGTTCTGGAGCGAATCATTGCTGACGCCCGGTCCCGGTGGAGAGGAAAATTGGCGCGGCCAGCCGCTCTTCCCGCCCGAGCAGGTGAATAAAGCGCTGGCTACCATCTACGGAGCGGACATCCAGGTGTTCTGCCACGCCAACGGTGATGCAGCCATCGACATGATCATCGACGGCGCCCGGTTGGCTGGGGTGAAGGCGGAGGACGACCGGCGCACAGTCATCATCCACTCGCAGGTCATGCGGCCGGACCAGATCGACGATAATGTCGAACTCGGTTTCTCGCCCAGCTTCTTCACCAGCCACTGCTTTTTCTGGGGTGACACCCACCTGAGCAACCTGGGCGAGAAGCGGGCAAGCTTCATTAGCCCCATGGCCTCGGCGCTGCGAGCCGGCCTAATCTTCTCGAACCACACTGACTTCTCGGTCACGCCGATTGACCCAATGCTGCCGCTGTGGTCGTCGATCACGCGCAAGATGCGTGACGGAAGCGTGCTTGGGCCGGATGAGCGCGTCGATCGCTGGAACGGACTCAAGGCGCTGACGATCAACGCCGCCTGGCAACTCTTTGAGGAAGACCAAAAGGGAACGCTTGAGGCAGGCAAGCTGGCCGACCTGGTCATCCTGGATACCAATCCGCTGACGGTGCCCGAGGACGACATCCTAAACATCAAGGTCGTTGAGACCATCAAGGAAGGGGTGACGGTCTATCCGCCACAGGCGTGAGTTCTAGCGGGCGGCTGATCGATGCGACCGGTCGCATCGATCAGCCATTTATGTATGATGACGAAGCACATCCCCTACACCGTCATCGGCGGCTATCTCGGTGCCGGCAAGACGACACTGCTTAACAGCTTGCTGCGCGAGAGTCACGGCCTGCGCCTGGCTGTCCTGGTCAACGACTTCGGCGACATCAACATTGACGCCGACCTGATCAGCGCGCACGACGGCGAAACGATGCAACTGGCCAGCGGCTGCATTTGCTGCTCGCTGGCTGATGGTTTCACGCAAGCCCTGGCCCGCCTGCGCGACCACGCGGACCGCATCGACCATATCATCGTCGAGGCCAGCGGCGTGTCGGACCCGGTCAAGGTCGGCCAGTTTGGAGCCATCCTGCGCTATGAACTCGACGGGGTGATCGTCCTTGTCGATGTCGAGCAGATCCGCGACAAGGCAGCCAACAAGTACGTCGGCGAAACGGTCGTCCGCCAGTTGCGTGGGGCGGATCTACTGGTGCTGAACAAGATCGACCTGGTCACACCCGAGCAGCTTGCTGACGTGCGGGCATGGCTGGGCGCGACCGCGCCCGGCGTCCGGATCGTCGAGGCCACCTTTGGGAGGGTGCCGCCGGCCGTCCTGCTGGGAGAACTGGCAGGCGGCCGCGCGGAAACCGGCGTGGGCGACGATGCCCTCGACCATGACCACGACCTCAGCGAAGATGGTCATACCGGTGTGTACCACACGTGGTCACTCTCGCTCGCTGAACCGGTCCATGAATCACGCCTGAAGGCGATGCTTGCCCAGCTACCGGAGAGCGTCGTGCGCGCCAAGGGTTTCGTCTACCTGGCTGAAGACCCGGCCCACCGATATGTAGTGCAATTGGTCGGCAGGCGATGGACAGTGACGCGCCAGGAGTTGTGGGGAAGCCACCAGCCGGGGACGCGGCTGGTGTTCATCGGTCTGATGGGCACGGCCGAGTCGGCCCCGGAACTGACCTCAACCGTCTAGCCTGGCAGCGACTTCACAGGACGCCCGGCCCATCCACCACCCGCCCCGGCGTCGCGCCCGTATGTTCTCCGTCGCGCAGCACGGCCGTGCCGTTAACCAGGACATCGCGCACGCCTGTCGCGTACTGGTGCGGCCGGGCGAACGTGGCATGGTCCTGTATAGTCGCCGGATCAAAGACGACGACGTCGGCGAAGTAGCCGGGCAGCAAGCGGCCGCGGCGGTCAAGGCGCAGGTTAGCAGCCGGAAAGGCCGACAGCCGCCGCACCGCCTCTTGTAGCGGGATCAGGCCTTCGTCCCGGACGTACTTGCCCAGCAGCCGGGCGAAACTGCCGTAGGCGCGTGGGTGAGGGTTGGAGCGCAGGAAGACGCCCTCCGGCGCCAGTGAAGCCGAGTCGGAGCAGAAGCTGACCCAGGGCAGCGCTATTTGCCGCCGGACGTTGTCTTCGGACATGGTGAAGTAGACGCAGCCGACGCGGCTGTCGTCCTCGACGACCAGGTCCATTGCCGTCGTGATCGGGTCGGTACCGCGCAGGGCGGCGATCTCGGCCAGCGACTTGCCAGTCAGGGGCTTCAGCGCCTCGCTCCGGAAACTGACGCAGAGGATTCTTTCGGCCGAGCCGGCCTCATGATACGAGTTCTCCCAGGCTTTGCTCGGCGCGCCAATTTCCTCCCGCAGCCGGGCGCGCACATCCGGATCGCGCAGTCGCTCGACCCAGGCCCGGTGACCCCCTTCCTGCACCCAGCCGGGCATCATCGCGTCCAACCCGGTCGAGGAGGCATGGTAGGTGTACATGTCGGCCGTGACCGGCAGGCCGGAGGCTCGCGCCGCCTCGACCCGCTCGATGACCGTCTCCAGCTTGCCCCAGTTGCCGCGGCCGCTGGCCTTCAAGTGGTATATCTCGCCCCGGATGCCCGCGCTGCGGACGATGGTCAGAAACTCGTCCAACGCCTCCAGGAAGCTCTCGCCCTCACTGCGCAGATGGGCGGCGAAGAGGCCGTCATAGTCGGCGGCGACCCGGGCCAGGGCGATCAGTTCGGCCGTGTCGGCGTAGCTGTCCGGGGCATAGATGAGCGCGGCCGATAGCCCGACCGCCCCCTCGGCCATCGCCTGCCGGACGAGCGCCTGCATCCGGGCCAGTTCCTCGGCCGTCGGCCGCCGGTCGGCAAAGCCGAGGACGTTCGCCCGCACCCCACCCGCCCCGACGAACGAGGCCACATTGCACGAAACGCCGCGCCGCACCAGGTACTCCAGGTACTCGCGCAGCGTCGTCCACTCGATGTCATAGCGGATATCGCCCTGGCGCTCCTTGAAGTAGGCCTTCAGTTCGTCGTTGAGCGGGCCCATCGACCAGCCCTCGCCGTGGATTTCGAGCGTCACCCCCTGGCGGATGTCGGACTGCGAGCGGCCGTCGTGGATGAGCGACTCGTTGGCCCAGCTCATGAGATTGATGAAGCCGGGGGCGATCGCCATGCCGCGGCCGTCAAGCTCGACTCGGCCGCGCCCGGTGGCTCGTCCGATGCCGGCGATCCGGTCGCCGTCGATCGCCACGTCGGCCTCGAACGGCTCGCCGCCGCTGCCGTCATAGATGATCCCGTCGCGAATGATGACGTCGTGCATGGTCTTATCTCGCCAATGATGGGGGTAATTTGGAGGTATATATGATAACGCGGACCCGCAAACGCGAACATCTCGATATGATTCCTATGTGAGGACCGTACAACGCTTGACGCTGCGTCCGGTTCACCTGGATGCGACATGATAGGCGCTTGACATCGCCCGCAGGTTAAGGAGTCCGCCATGAGTGAAAAGAGCCGCACAATCTGGACCGTGCTGGCCGGGATCGTTTTCGTCCTGGCCTTCGTCGTTTTCGTCCTGACTCTCGTCGTCCGGCGAGACCTCCTCTCGCCGGACCTATACACGCAGGTGTTCACCGAGAACGACGTCTACGAGCGCATCTACACCGAGGTACTGGCTGATCCGGCCGTTCAGCAGCAGATCAGCGAAGCGACGGGCATTCGCTCCGACCTGATCGTCGGCGAGCTTTACGCCCAGGTCGTCGGCGCGATGTATCTCGTGCTGCCGCCGAGCGAGCTCGAGGGCAGATCGACCAGGTTCCTGACCGGGCTGACCGACTACCTCAAAGGCGATCGACCGGAACTGGAAGAGGACCTGGGGCTGGGCCAGAACCTGACGCCCGACGTCCTGTCTGCCCGCGTTGTCCGCGCGGCCGTGGCCGTGTCCAACGAGTTAATCGACAAGGCGACGCCGATCGTCCAAAAGGGTACGGAAGTCCTCCTGCCCGACGACTTGATTGGCTACATGGCCAACTTCGATAACGGCATCCTGGCCCCCATTCCCGATCGCCTGTTACGAGCGACCGTGGCCCGGATGGTGCCCGACGAGCGCAGCGCGGTGGTCAACCTCCTGCTGGGCCCGGCGGCTGCTGCTGCCTCCGAGGAGACCAGGCTGCAGATCGAAGCCGCCCTGGCCGCCGACGATCTGCCCAGCGCCATCTCGCTGGCCGCCGGCGAACGCCTGAGCGCCCGGGTGACGACCGCCATCACCGCCGCGCAGCCAAAGATCGAACAGTCGTCGGCGGTCAACGGCGTTTCCGCGCTGGCTGCCTCGTTGGGCCAGACCCGCGACGGCCTGGTCCGCAACCTCAACATCGCCCGCGACTACATCCAGATGGCCCGGACGATCATGATCATCGCCGCCATCGTCATGGTCGCGGCGATGGTGGCCATCGTCTGGCTCAACGCCGAAGACCTGGCGTCGGCGCTTCGGGCTGCCGGCTGGACGCTCGTCGGCGCCAGCGCCATCGTCATGGTCGTCTGGTTCATCGGCGGCCTGATCGCCCGCTCCACCATACAAGCCGCGCTGGCCGCCCAGCAGGGCACGCCAGGCCTCGACGCCGTCGTTGATGACGTGGTCGCCGGGCTCGTGCGGGGCGTCTGGGACTCCGTCTGGACAACAGCCATCTGGTTCGGCGTACTCGGTCTAGTCTCCCTGGCCTTTGGCTACAGCAAGGAGCTGTTCGGCCTGCTGCGCCGGGCGCTGGAACCCGTCTGGGAGTACAAGTGGGCCGTGCTGGCCGGCATCTTCGGCATTTTCGTGCTTCTGCCGCTGGTCTGGCGACTGGCGACGGTCGATGCCCGCGAGGCGAACCTGCCCTGCAACGGCCACGTCGAGCTGTGCGATCGTCCCGCCAACGAAGTCGCCTATGCCACCAGCCATAACTCGATGTCGATCACCGAGTACGGCTGGGTATGGCCCATGCACGATGGAACGTTGACCGACCAGATGGAGGCCGGAGTACGCGCCCTGCTCATCGACAGCCACTACCTGACCAAGGAAGAGGACAGCGAAGGCTTCCTTGCGCAGTTGCCGGTGCCGGCGCAGCAGTTCGTTCAGAACGCCATCGCCAACTTCACGCCGCCCAGGCTCGAAGGCGCCTTCCTGTGCCACCAGTTCTGCGCCCTCGGCTACTCGGAAATGCTCTCCGGTCTGAGCGAGGTCCGGACATTCCTGGAGAACAACCCGCGCGAAGTCATCTACATCGTCATCCAGGACGAGATCTCGCCGACCGACACGGAGAAGGTGGTCAGCGAAGCGGGCCTGCTGCCCTACATCTATGACCATCCTGAGGGAGAGGCGTGGCCGACGCTCAGGGAGATGATCGACAACAACAAGCGGCTTGTCATCATGGCTGAAAACGCAGGTCCGCCGCCCGACTGGTACACCAACGTCTGGGACGTAACCGAGGAAACGCCTTATACCTTCATCACCGCAGACCAGTTCAGTTGCGCGCCGAACCGGGGCGATACGGGCAAGCCGTTCTTCCTGCTCAACCACTGGATCCAGCGCGGCTCGCCCAACCGGGTCGATGCGGCGATCGTCAACGACTATGACTTCCTGCTGGCCCGGGCGCGCCAGTGCGAGGCCGAGCGCGGCAAGATGCCCAACTTCATCGCGGTCAACTTCTACGGCCAGGGTGACCTGATGGGCGTGGTTGACACGCTGAATGGTTTTGGCGCGCCGGTCGAATAGCCCGGTCTGGCGGAACGCATAGACCGCCGGCCGCCGGTTGGCGACGACTACCTCAGCATGTCGTCGTTGTCCGGCAGCCGGCGGTCCGGTTAGGAGGACAGCCAGGCACGCTAGGCCGCGATCACCGGATCATTCTCCGGGGTCCGCCAGTAGATGCCCTTGTCGCGGGCCATGTAGCCATTGTCGACCAGGTAGCGCCGCAGGAAGGCGTAATCCTCGTTGAACTGGGCGAGCCAGTCGCTGAACTCGCGTTCCGTCCAGCGCCGTTCCGGGTCAATTTGCCTCGCCACCCAGCGGACCAGGATCTGCTTCTTCTTCTCCTGGGCCGGGATGTCGATGATGCGGCCGTCCTTCACCCATGTCTTCAGGATGCGCTCTTCCTCGCTCAGGTCGGCCGGCTTGACCAGCGCCGCCAGGTTCGGCCGGGCGAAGATGTCCTTGCTGATCGTTTCCAGCGCCTTTGCGTTCAACTGGTAGATCCGGCTTGTTCCCTCCGCCCGGACGTTGACCAGCCCGAGCCCTTTGAGTTCGGACAGGTGGTGGGAGATGGTCGGCTCCTTCAGGTCAAGCAACTCCGCCAGCTCGCCGACGCTCCGATCGCCACTCGCGAGGTGACCGATGATCTTCAGCCGGCTCTCGTTGCTGAACACCTGGAAGAAGCGGAGCAACTGGTCAAATTGCTCCTGCGAGAGGGCGTCCTTTTGTATTGCTGCCATTTCGATACCTCTCTAATTAGATGTTGATCTATATAGAAGTATATCGAAATAAACCGCCCTGTCAAGCGTGCGTCGGAAAGGCGCGCAGGCATCCGGCAGCGCATGTAGTTGCGTCATCGGTGATGGTGCTAAAATGGGTCGACACGGCGGCCGCCTGACGGCCGCGAGGACCCAGACCATGAGCGAAGGACCCACCGCCGCAGACGCCGCCCGCCTCCTGACCCACCTGGCCCAGGCTCGACCGGGCCATCACCGCAAGGTCACCGCCAGGGAGCTAGCGCCAGAGATCGCCATGCTACGGGTGCTGCAGTCCGGCCGCCTGGCGCGGACCCACGCCGACCTGCTGGCAAACCCCCGCTACCGGCCGGCGGCGCAGTTCTTCCTGAACGACGTGTATGCCCCGCGCGACTTCAGCCAGCGCGACGCCGACTTGCAGCGCTTCTACGAGGGCGTCAACAAGGTACTGCCCGAGAGGGCGGTCTCGATCCTGGCGGACGTGGTTGAACTGGCGGCCCTGACCGACAACCTCGACGAGCGCCTGGCCGGCGTGCTGGTGAACGACCTGGGCCTGACCGACACGATCGGGTTTGACCAGTACGCCGAAGCCTATCGCATTTGCGACAACTATGACCTGCGCCTGCACCAGATCCAGCTCATCGACCATATCGGCCGCGGCATTGACCGGCTGGTCCAGATCCCGTTCATCGGCCTGTCGCTCAGGCTGGCCCACGCCCCGGCGGTACTGGCCGGCTGGGCGGAGCTGCAAGGCTATCTTGAACGCGGCTTCGCGGCCTTCAAACACATGAAGGGCGCCGACGAGTTTCTCGGCCTGATCACCCGCCGGGAAAAGGACATCCTGGATCGCATCTTCGCCCACGATCCCGACCCGTTTCGGTTCGCGTGAGCATGTTGTTCGACACGCTGCCGGCAACGCACCGCGGGGCACGGGCGAAGTCCTGACCTATGCGCTTCCTCGTCACCGGCGGGGCCGGATTCCTCGGATCGGCCGTCGCCAACCACCTGGCCACGAACGGCCATACCGTCTCCGTCCTCGATGACCTGAGCAACGGGGACGCCGCCCGCCTTGACCCCCGGGTCCAGTTCACCCAGGGGGACGTAGACAACATCCCGCTGCTCTGGTCCCTGCTTCACGGGGTAGACTGTGTCTATCACCTGGCGGCGCGCGTCTCCGTGCCGCAGTCGATCCTCTACCCGCGAGAGTACAATCGGGTCAACGTCGGCGGAACGGTCAGCCTGATGGAGGCCATGCGCGACCAGGGCATTGGCCGCGTGGTCTTTGCCTCTTCGGGAGCGATCTACGGCCACCAGCCGAGCCAGCCCGTGCGGGAGAGCGATGCGCCCCACCCCGACAATCCCTATGCCGTCAGCAAATGGGCGGCCGAGCAGTACGTCCACACCATCGGAGCGCTATGGGGTCTTGAGACTGTCGCCCTGCGGGTCTTCAACGCCTACGGCCCCAACCAGAGCCTGCCGGCCTCGCACGCGCCGGTCGTGCCGCGCTTCCTGCAGGCGGCGCTGTCGGGCGGGTCGCTGGTCGTGTATGGAAACGGCCGCCAGACGCGCGACTTCGTCTATGTCGACGACGTTGTTGAAGCGCTGGTCACGGCCGCGACTGCCCGCGGCATCAACCGCCAGGTGATCAACATCGGCTGTGGCGACGAAGTGAGCGTCCTCGACCTGATCAGCGCCGTCGAGCGCGCCACCGGCCGCGAGGTCAACGTCCTCCATAACCCGCAGAAGCCCGGCGGCCTGTCGCGGCTGGCAGCCGATATCAGTCGGGCGCAGGAGTTGCTGAACTTCCGGCCAAAGGTGAAGCTGGATGAAGGTCTGCGGATGACACTGGAACGCGACCGGCGCTTCAGCAACGCTTAGGGCTCGTCCATCAGGGTCCGTGCGGCCAGGGCCACTGCTTCTTCGGCCGTCATTCGCTCCCCCGCGTCCCAGGCCGCCCGCCACTGCACCGGGGAGAGCCGGTCGCGGACCGTCTCTATCCTGCTCGCCAGCGCGCGTTGGGTCATGGGGGATAACGGATCACCCAGACGCTCGCTCGACACGCTGACGTAGGCCAAGAGCGATGCCGCCGTCTCGGCCGCGCCTTCCGGTTCAAGCACGCAGTAACCCGCGGCGGCGGTCAGGAAGACGCGCAGCCGTCGGGCGTGCAGCGGGGCCAGCGGCGCGACCAGCAGGAGCGCCTGGCGGGCGGCCGGCCTGTCGCCGCGGGCCAGCGCTACTTCGGCCAGGTTAGTCCAGCCGACGCAGAACGGGATGACGTCTTCGCTCGGAACGCCTTCCAGGCCGGCCCTCAAGAGGGTTTCGGCCACATCCGGCCGGCCCAACCCCAGGGCGGCCTCGCCGCGCTGGATCAGCATGAACTGCGGGCTCATCCGGCGCGGCAGCAGCTGCTCAATTCGAATCCCTTCGACCAGAGCCTGATCCGCTTCTTCGTACCGCCCTTCCTCCAGATAGATCCGCGCCTGCAAGTTCAGGAAGCCGGACACGCGCGGGGCGTCTCCACGGTTGCGGGCCAGGGCCAGCGCTGTCTGCGCGTGCCGGTGGGCGGCTGCCAGGTCATGTTGCATCCAGGCCTGGTTGGCGGCTCCGTGCAAGACTTCGTAACGCAGGTCGTCCTCTACCTCGCCCGGCATCGCCAGCGTCCGCTCGAGAAACCGGCGGCCTTCGGCCATCAGGCCTCGCTGCTCCCAGTACCACTCGAAAGCCGCGCCAAACCGGTAGGCCAGCCCCGTCTGTCCGGCATCCAGCGCCCATAGATAGCCGGCGCGGCAGTTGTCGGCGACAGCCTCGACTTCGGTCTGATAGGCCTTGCCGGCGGTCCCATGCAGCAGGCCGGCCAGCACAGTCGCATAGTGCCGGGCATGGCGCTCGGACACTGCCTTCAGTTCAGCATCGCTCAACTGCTCGCGGGCAAATTCGCGGATCATCTCCAGCAACCGCCAGCGTTCGGGCACGTGCGTGATCTGGCTGACCAGATTGTAGTCAACCAATCGCTCGAGTGCCTCGCGCCGGGCGTCCTCGCCGGGCAATGACGGCTCGTCAACCACCGCCAGAACAGCCGGCCAGTCAAATGACCAGGCAAAGACGCTCAGCTGGGCCAGCATCCGCTGCAGGGGCGGATCGAGGAGCAAATAGCTCCAACGGATGGCGTTGGATAATGTCTGTTGCCGGGGCGGCAGATCGCGCGCACTGGTCTGCAGCAGCGCGTGCCAGTCGCGACCGGAGGCCTCGCGCAGGGCAACAGCCAGGTCGCTGACCGGCATCCGTCGCGTCCGCGCCGCGGCCAGTTCCAGCGCCAGCGGGACGCCGTCCATGCGCCGGCAGATCTCGGCCACCGGCGCGGCCGTCTCGGCCGTCAGGGCAAAGTCGTGGCGATGCTGGCGGACGCGGGTGACGAACAGCTGCACCGCCTCGTAATCCATCAGGGCTTCGGGCGAATCGCGGCCCGCGGCGGGCGGGCAAGACATCGGCGGCAGGGGGTACTCGTGCTCGCCGTAGATATCCAGGCGGACACGGCTGGTCGCCAGGACCTTCAGCGCCCCGGAGGACCGCAGCAGGCCGGCGACCTCAAGCGCCGCGCCATCCACGATCTGCTCGAAGTTGTCCAGGACGAGCAGCAGGCGGCGCCCGGCCAACCCGATCTGGAGCTGTGCGGCGGGAGCCAGGCCCGATGCAGGCGGCAGGCCGAGGGCGATCGCGATCGTGGGCAGCAGCAGCGCCGGATCAGTGACCGGGGCGAGGTCGACGAACCAGACGCCATCGGGAAAATGGGGCAGCAGTTGCTCGGCGACCTGGATGCTCAGGCGTGTCTTGCCCATGCCCGGCGGCCCCAGCAACGTCACCAGGCGCACGTCGTCACGCAGGAGGAGCGCCGTCACGGCCGCCAGGTCGCGCACCCGGTTGACCATGGAGGTCATCCGCGCCGGGAGATGCGAGGGCGGCGACAAGGTGGCTACCGGAGCGCCGGCCGGCGGCAGGGTTTCAACCGTCAGGACATCGCGCGCTGCTCTAAGAAACCGGTCGCGATCGGCATCGGGGACGGCCAGACAGACGGCCAGCCGTTCGGCCAACTCGCGGGACGGTCGTCGCTCATCGGCCTCGATCTTGCGGATCATGGCCTCGCTGGCGCCGGCATGCCGGCCCAGTTCCGCCTGCGTCAGATCGAGCGCCTTGCGCCGCCGCCGCACCCAGTAGCCGAACGATAGGTTCTCTTCCACAGCGCGACCTTGCGAGACGTAACGACTCAATGATTGTATCGGTTTTTGTCACGCTTTGCACGACCAACGCTTTCTCCTTTTTCCCTTACACTGGCAGCGTGCCCCATTCCGGCACAAGGAGC
>CAYRBP010000046.1:0-28854 GCA_964422535.1 uncultured Ardenticatenaceae bacterium
CGGCTGTGCCGTAGCGGCCGCGGAGTTCGTCGAGCGTGGCGGCGTACATCCGCTCTCGGGCGGCCGCGCGCCAACTGAGGCGGCCTGCAACAGGTGTGTCACTTGCCATACGGCCTGCGAGTCTATCCCTTGCTTCGGCGAACGCAAACCGGCGGCGATCGAGTCAAATCGAACGAATCTCTTACACGCGCCGGCCCGACGTAGGACCGGGGTTCCCTCTCCCTCTGGGAGAGGGTTAGGGAGAGGGTCTTTACTCGACGGCCGCCAGCCCCTCCCCTAACCCCTCCCGAAGGGCGGGGGGCCGGGGTTCCCTCTCCCTCTGGGAGAGGGTTAGGGAGAGGGTCTTTACTCGGCGGCCGCCGGCCCCTCCCCTAACCCCTCCCGAAGGGCGGGGGACCGGAGTTCCCTCTCCTGGGGAGAGCGCCTTCAATGGCCCTGGCCCCGCTTGACAACCGCGCCCGTCCTCATATAATGGGCGCACAATATTAAACGCGACGACTGGGACGAGTAGCTTCCGGCCCCGCGCCAGAGAGTGGCCCGCCATCGGCTGAGAGCGGCCACCGCGGCCAGCGGCAGCGAAAACCCCCCAGGAGCGGCCCCCGGAACGGCTGGCGATGTTGCGTCGCCGCCCAGTATGGTGGCCCGGCAAGGCCCCGTTAGCGGCCGCAACGAGATCGAGGGGCGTTCGCGCTCCTCGAAGTTGGGTGGAACCGCGACCGCCGTCGCCCCAATTGTGGGCGGCGGCGTTTTTGTTTTGACGAGACGGCAGGCGGCACGCGCAGGGTCGGCCGCGGGTTCGCGGCCTGTCACCCGTCGTCAAGCGAGGTGATCCATGGCAGACAACGGCAATGTACCCTACAACGAAACAGAGCTTTATCGCATCCGCCACTCGGCCGCCCACGTGCTGGCCGAAGCGGTGACCGGTCTCTTCCCGGAGGCGCGGCTGGCCATCGGCCCGCCGATCGAGGACGGCTTCTACTACGACTTCGACCTCGGCCGCAACGCCGACGGCAGCCTGCGCACGTTCTCGCCCGAAGACCTGGAGGCCATCGAGGCGCGCATGCGCGAGTTGCTCAAGCAGCCGGCCGAGTTCCAGCGCTCGGCCATGACCGTCGACGAGGCGCTGGCCTTCTTCGCCGACCAGCCTTATAAGGTTGAACTGATCCGCGACCTGGCGGCCGGCAAGGTCAACGAGATGGGCGAGCCGACGGCCGAACCCGCCGGCGAGGTCGGCATCTACCGCCAGCGCGACTTCGTCGACCTGTGCCGCGGGCCCCACGTCGGCAGCACGCGCGAGATTCGGCCGAACGCGGTCAAGGTCCTGCGCAGCAGCGGCGCCTACTGGCGCGGCAAGGAGACGAACCCGCAGCTCCAGCGCATCTACGCCACCGCCTTCAAGACGAAGGAGGAGCTGGACGAGTACCTGCAGCGGCTGGAAGAGGCCAAGACCCGCGACCACCGCCGGCTCGGCAAGCAGCTCGGCCTGTTCCACATCTCGCAGCTGGTCGGCTCCGGCCTGCCGCTGTGGCTGCCGAACGGGGCGATCCTCCGCGAGACACTGGAGAACTTCCTGCGCAAGGCGCAGCTGGACCGCGGCTACCTGCCGGTCATCACGCCCCACATCGGCAACCTCAACCTCTATAAGACCAGCGGCCACTACCCGTACTATAAGGACAGCCAGTACACGCCGATCCAGGTCGACGAGGAAGAGTTCCTGCTGAAACCGATGAACTGCCCGCACCACATCGAGATCTACAAGAGCGAGGCGCGCAGCTATCGCGACCTGCCGCTGCGGCTGGCCGAGTTCGGCACGGTCTACCGCTATGAGAAAAGCGGCGAGCTGACCGGCCTGACGCGCGTCCGCGGCTTCACGGTCGATGACTCGCACCTGTTCGTCGCCCCGGAGCAGCTAGAAGAGGAGTTCATCGCCGTGGTGGACCTGATCCAGTACGTCTTCAAGACGATGGGCTTCCACGACTTCCGCGCCCGGCTCGGCACCAACGACCCGGAGAGCGACAAGTACGCCGGCGCGCCGGAGATGTGGCAGCGCGGCATCGCCGCCATCCGCCACGCGGCCGACAAGCTCGGCCTCAACTACACCGTCGAAGAGGGCGAAGCCGCCTTCTATGGCCCGAAGCTGGACTTCATCTTCCGCGACGTGCTGAAGCGCGAGTGGCAGCTGGGCACGGTCCAGGTCGACTTCCTGCTGCCGGAGCGCTTCGGCCTGGAGTATATCGGCGAAGACGGCCAGCCCCACCGGCCGGTGATGATCCACCGCGCGCCGTTCGGGAGTATGGAGCGCTTCGTCGGCATCCTCATCGAGCATTTCAACGGCGCGTTTCCGCTCTGGCTCTCGCCGGTCCAGGCGACGGTCATCCCGATCGCCGACCGGCACGTCGACTATGCCCGGCAGGTCGCAGCCAGCCTGAAGGTGATGGGGCTGCGGGCCAACGTCGACGACGCGGCCGAGCGAATGAACAAGAAGATCCGCAACGCTCAGATGCAGAAAGTCCCCTACATGCTCGTCGTCGGGGACAAGGAAGCGGAGACCGGCGCGGTGGCCGTGCGCACGCGTGACAACGAAGACCGCGGCGCGATGCCGCTGGAGCAGTTCAAGGCCCACGCTGCCCTGCTCATCGCTGAACGTTCGATGGGGTTATAAGAATGGAACGCAGATGACGCGGATTGGGACGCAGATAAGCGCCGATCCGGTTTCCTGCCTGCGTTCATCTGCGTTGAAATCCGCGTCATCAGCGTCCTATTCTTTGCCCCACGGAGAGAGGATCATGCAGCCACAAGACAGCGCCGAGCCTTATGAGCAGTCCGACCTTTACCGGCTGCGGCACACGGCCGCCCACATCCTGGCTCAGGCCGTGCTGGAGCTGTTTCCGGAGGCCAAGCTGGGCATCGGCCCGCCGGTCGTCGACGGCTTCTACTATGACTTCGACCTCGGCGTCGACAAGAACGGCCGCCCGCGCACCTTCACCCCCGAAGACCTGGAGCGGCTGGAACAGCGCATGCGCCAGATCATCGTCGGCAATCACCCGCTGCGCTACCGCGTCGTGACGGCCGATGAGGCCCGCGCGCTGTTCGCCGACCAACCCTACAAGCTGGAGATCATCGACGGCCTGCTGCGCGGCGAGTTCAACGAGTACGGTGACGAGACGGACGGGCCGCGCGACCTGGTCATCAGCACCTACCGCCACGACACGTTCGAAGACCTGTGCAAGGGACCGCACGTGGCGCACACGGGCATGGTCCCGGTCGACGCCTTCGAGCTGACCTCCACGGCCGCCGCCTACTGGCGCGGGGACGAGAGCCGGCCGATGCTGCAGCGCATCTACGGCACCGCGTGGCACAGCAAGAAGGAGCTGAAGCGCCACCTGCAACTGCTTGAGGAGGCCAAGAAACGCGACCACCGCAAGCTCAGCCGCGAGCTGGAACTCTATATCATGGACGAGGAGGTCGGCCCCGGGTTGCCCCTGTGGCTGCCGAACGGCAACATCCTGCGCGAGGAACTGGAGAAGCTGGCCCATGAGACAGAAGACGCCGCCGGCTATATGCGCGTCTCGACGCCCCACATCGCCAAGGAAGACCTCTACCTCCACAGCGGCCACCTGCCGTTCTTCGCCGACAGCATGTACGCGCCCATGGAACGCGACGACATCCGCTATTACCTGAAGCCGATGAACTGCCCGTTCCACCACAAGATCTTCGCCAGCAAGGCCCGGAGTTACCGCGACCTGCCGCTGCGGCTCGCGGAATACGGCATGGTCTACCGTTACGAGCAGAGCGGGGAGCTATTCGGCATCATGCGCGTGCGCGCGTCCGAACAGAACGACGCCCACATCTACTGCACCGGAGAACAGGTGGAGGATGAGTTCGCGGCCGTGCTCGAGCTTTACCGGTACTACTTCGATCTGTTCGGCATCGACAAGTACGTCATGCGCCTCAGCCTGCATGACAAGAAGGCGCTGGGGGTCAAGTATGCCGACGACGAAGCTTCCTGGCTGAAGACCGAGGACATGGTCCGGCGGGTGATGAAGCGGGCCGGCGTGCCCTACGTCGAAGCCCGGGGCGAGGCGGCCTTCTACGGGCCGAAGATCGACGTCCAGGCCTGGAGCGTCATCGGCCGCGAGTTCTCGCTGGCCACGAACCAGGTCGACTTCACCCAGCCGGCGCGCTTCAACCTGACCTTCACCAACCGCGACGGCCAGCCGGAGATGCCGTTGTGCATCCACCGCGCGCCGTTGGGCACCCACGAGCGCTTCATCGGTTTCCTGATCGAGCACTACGGCGGCAACTTCCCGGTCTGGCTGGCCCCGGAGCAGGCGCGCGTCATCCCCATCACCGACAACCACGCCGACTACGCCCGGCGCGTGCTGGCGGCGCTGCACGCAGCGGGCGTGAGGGCGTCGGCCGACCTCGGCAACGACCGGATGGGGGCCAAGATCCACGCCGCCCAGACGATGCGCGTGCCGTACATGCTGATCGTAGGCAACAACGAGATGGAGACAGAAACCGTCTCGCTCCGCCGCCGCGACGGCGAGCAGCAGAATGACCTGCCCCTGGGCGAGTTCGTCGCCCACGCCGCAAAGCGGATCAGGACCCGGTCGCCGCTCCTGTAACCCTCGAAGCGCCCGGCACCGGCACGGGCGTCCGGACAGAAGGATAGCCCGGGGCGGGCCGGGCCGGTTGGCCCGCGCCCGAATCCATTGCGTCCGCGGCCGCGGCGATCTATGCTTGCGGTGGCTGCAACCATCCCACCGACCACATAAGGAGCGCCAGATGGACCCGATCAACATCTATGAGTATGAAGCGATCGCCCGCGAGAAGCTGACGCCGATGGCCTACGATTACTATGCCAGCGGCGCCCACGACGAGATCACCCTGCGCGAGAACCACGCCGCCTATGACCGCATCCGGCTCAGGTACCGCGTCCTGCGTGACATCAGCCGGCGCGACATCTCGACGACGGTGCTCGGCCAGCCGATCAGGCTGCCGGTCATCGTCGCCCCGACCGCCTTCCACAAGCTGGCCTGCGAGGACGGCGAGGTGGCGACGGTCCGGGCGGCCGGCGCGGCCGGGACGCTGATGATCCTCAGCACCCTCTCCACAACCTCAATCGAGGACGTCCTGGCGGCCGCGACCGGGCCGGTCTGGTTTCAACTCTACGTCTACAAGGACCGCGAGGCGACCAAAGCGCTCGTCCAGCGGGCGGAAGCGGCCGGCTGCTCCGCCCTGGTCTTGACGGTTGATGCCCAGATCTGGGGCCGGCGCGAGCGCGACGTGCGAAACCGCTTCCGGTTGCCTGACGGGCTATCGGTCAAGAACCTGTCGCCGTCCGGCAAGGAGGAGTTCCCGCAGGAGGTCAAGGACTCGGGACTGGCCGCCTACGTCGCCTCGCTGTTCGACCAGACGCTATCATGGAAGGATGTCGAGTGGCTGTGTTCGCTGACGAAACTGCCGGTGCTGCTGAAAGGCATCGTCCATGCCGACGACGCGCGCCGGGCGTCCGAATACGGCGCGGCCGGCGTCATCGTCTCGAACCACGGCGGCCGCCAGCTCGACACTGCCCCGGCGACGATCGACGTGCTGCCGGAGATCGTCGAGGCGGTGGACGGCAAGGTCGAGGTACTGATCGACGGCGGCATCCGCCGCGGCACGGACGTGGTCAAGGCGCTGGCCCTGGGGGCGAAAGCCGTTGCTGTCGGGCGGCCGATCCTGTGGGGCCTGGCCTCTGACGGCCAGCGCGGAGCCGAGAAGGTGCTGGACATCCTGCGCTATGAGGTTGACCTGGC
The DNA here is from genome assembly GCA_964422535.1 of uncultured Ardenticatenaceae bacterium. Taxonomy (GTDB): domain Bacteria; phylum Chloroflexota; class Anaerolineae; order Promineifilales; family Promineifilaceae; genus Promineifilum. The sequence goes on from CAYRBP010000046.1 coordinate 5,802, forward strand.
GATGGGGTTGTGCGGCTGCGCGCGTGTGGCCGAGATCGACCGGACACTGCTATAGCGGTCGCGGGCAGAACCCGCGCGGGCGACCTCCCGGCCGCCCGCGCCGGCGCTTGCCAGGGGCTTACAGACTGGGCCGGGGCCAGTTCATATAGACGTGGAGGAAGGTCAGCACACCCGCGCCGATGAGCGGCAGCAGCCAGGCCATCAGGTCGCTAATGTTCTGGCCGCTTAACATGTAGACCAGCGAGGCGATCAGCAGGCAGATGACGAAATAGATGAAGAAGACCATGAATAGCTCAAACGGGGTCATCTTCCGCTTCTCACTGTGGACCTTGGGCGGAGGGCCTTTGTGGGTGGTGTGTTTCTTCTGAACCGTCTTTTGCTTGCTCATGTTGTTCTCCAAGTAAGGTGCGTGATGCCGGCTATTGTATCGCAAGCGGGGCCGGCAATCCCATTGATCGACACCGCGGCCGTTCGCAAGCCTTCTGAGGAGGTGCGCCAGGACCGGAAAACGGACAGGCCCGCGACTGCTGCCGCGGGCCTGTCCTTGAGGAGAGGCGTAGAGATGAAGCGAGGCGGGGTGCGGGCGCGCCGGCGGCCCGCCTCGTGGGTCAGGCGCTAGGCGCCCTGCGAGCCGGCGGTCGTGCTCGGAGCGGCCGTGTCCGGAACCGCCTCCAGTCCCGGCATGAAGCCGAACCCGCCGTGCCCGCCCCGGCCGCCATGCCCGCCGAATCCATGGCCGCCGAACCCGCGCCCGCCGAATCCAAAGCCGCCGGCGCTTTCCGCCTGGGCCAACAGCGCATCCGCCTGGGCCTGGGTGATGGCCCCGTCGGCCACGGCCGCGGCCAGCGCCGCCTCGTACGCCGCCTGGGCCTGCGCGTTGAGCGCGTCCGTGTCCAGGTATGAGCGGGCCGCCTTCTCGGCCAGCATCAGGTCCGCCTGCTCCTGAGTCAGGACGCCCGCCTCAACGGCCGCCGCCAGCGTGGCGGCGTGGGCCTCGAGTTCGGCCGCCTGCAGTTCCTCGACGGTGATGCCCAGCGCCTCGGCCAGGTACTCGTCCCGGTCATAGCCGAAGTGGCCGCCGCGGCCCATGCCGAAACTGAAGAGCTTGAGCTGCTCGGCCTGCGCCTCCGTCAGCAGGCCGTCGGCCACGGCCTGGTCGATCATGGCGATCCGGGCCGTCTCCTGGGCTGTCTGGAGTTCCGTCAGGTCGATGCCCAGCGCATCGGCGAGGGCCTGGCCCTGGTCGCCCATGAAGCCATGCCCGCGGCCGAAGAAGTCGCCCTGGACGGCCGTCGGGGTCTCCGTCGACGGGACAGGCGTTTGGGCGAAGGTGACGGCCGCGCTGCCGACCAGGCCGAGGGCCACCGCGCCGCCCATCAGTGAAGTGATGATCTTGTTCCGAGTCATGATGATTGTCTCCTTCTGACAATGTGTTGCGCTTGTTTGTCCGCGCAGGCCGCTCGCGCGGCCGTTTGGTTAACTGCCATCAGGATAGCCCGGAGATGTTCAGGAGATTTGAAGATTGTGTTGGGAACATGTAACCGGAGCGGAAGGGGAAGATGAGAGCGCCGACGCAACCAACCGCTGCGCGTTCTCGATTCCCACAATCATAAGCAACTGGGATTGCCTTCCTGCCCGTCGCCCTGCGTGGTCAACCCAACTTCGAGAAGAATGCCGAGCGCCGGCCAACCGCTATGGCGATGATCGGCAGCGGGACCACACTGAAGGTGCCGGAGCCGAAACCGGGAATCCAACCCGGCCTGCCGCCTATTTGATAGTCGGTTCTCTCCGGTGGAGACGACTCTCCCATCAGAGAGGGCTATGTTCAGCTACAGATCCATCAGCACCCGCAGCACATCCTCGACCTTCGCCATCGTTTCGCGCGAGACGCGACCCCACGGCTCGTCTGCCAGGCGTTCCTTCGAGATCGATCGGATGGCATCGCAGAGAATGTAGCTGGTTGCCGTCAAACCGCCTTCCGGCGGCCGAATCTCAATATGGATCGGGATTCGGCGGTCGCTGCGGGTCAGAGGCAGGACGAACACCAGCCCCGCCCGGCCGTGGTTGAAGGCGTCGGCCGACACGACCAGCACCGGCCGTCGTCCCGCCTGTTCATGGCCGCGTGTCGGATTCAGATCTGCCAGCCAGATCTCCCCACGCGCGGGCATCGGGGCCATTTACACCCCCTCCAGCCCGTCAGCCAGCGTCGCATCCCAGTCATCTCGCTCAGCCTGGAGATCAGCCCAGGCAATTGCGTCCGACTCGAGGGCGGCATAGGCAGCATTGGTCGCCTCCAGCAACTGCCGGCGTCGATAAAGCTCAAGCGCTTGCTCCAGCACCTGCTGCAGGGTCAGGCCCGATACCTCAGCAAGTTCATGGAGTGACTCGCGAGTTCGCCGCGACACGCGGATGGTCGTCGTCGTCATATTAACCTCGCGTCTGTAGACTGAAGCGTAGACTAAACTGCATACAACCAGTCTACATCATCCGGCGTTCACGGTCAAACGGATCGTCACGACCGCATATCTCGGCCGCGACGCGTCCCGGCCCCCCGGTTCCAGCGCCGGCCGGGCCGGGAACCGACCCGCCATCCGGGCCAAAACTGGGTCTTGACAATACTGTGCGCGGTACAGTATACTGTTACTGTACGCCACACAGTAATGATGCCGACACAGTACTAAAGGACACACAGTGAATGTCAGAATTCGATGACCAGATCGACAACCTGCGATTAGAGCTTCGGCGCGGGGTCGTGGTGTTGGCGGTCCTCAGCCAGTTGGACAGCGCCCAGTACGGTTACAGCCTGATCCAGCGCCTGGCTGAACGGGGATTGGATGTCGAAGAAGGCACCCTCTACCCCCTGCTCCGCCGGCTGGAGAAACAGGGTCTGCTGGAAAGCAAGTGGGACACCAGCGAAACACGGCCGCGCAAGTACTACCAACTGAGCAAGCAAGGGCACAAAGTGCTGACGACCCTGACGGCCGACTGGTTTGAGACCGTCGATGTGATGCGAAAGCTGTTGTTTGGGGAGGGTAAGAAAGATGTCTGAGTTAGTCGAACGATACGTACATGAGGTGGGCCGAAACCTGCCCCAGAAAGAACGGAAAGAGATTGAAGACGAACTGCGCTCGCTCATCCAGGACCAGTTGGACGACCGCTACAAAGGATCGCCCACGGACGACGATGTGGTCGAGCTGCTGGAAGAGCTCGGCGAGCCGCGCAAAATGGCCGCTTCCTACGGCCGCGAGCAGTACCTGATCGGCCCGGACCTGTACCCGACGATGGTCAGAGTCCTCCAGCACGGCTGGATGCTGGTCTCGTTCGTCGTTGTCTTCGTCAGCGTGCTGCTGGCTTTCCTGACCTCGGAGGAGAACACGCTGCTGGGCCTGTTCCTGGACACGGTTTTCGCGGTCGTGCAGGCCAACTTCATCTACAGCGGCATCGTGGTGCTCATCTTCGCCATTCGCCAGCACACCGGCGGGGAGCTTGAGCAGGCGAATCAGGCCTTCAACCCGCTCGACCTGCCGCCCGTCGATGACCCCGCCGCGGTCGAACGGGGCGAGGTGGCGGCCAGCATCGCCTTCGGCATCTTCGGGGTGCTCATCTTCACCTACTTCCTGCGGGTGGGCGGGCTGACACTGCGCTTCAACCTGAGCGATCCCGGCGAGGTGCTGCCGGTCCCGACCTCCTGGTTGATCGCCTATCTCATCGTCGGCCTCGGCTTGCTCGTCATCAACGCCGTTGCGCTGCGGCGCGGCCGGTGGAGTGTCGGCCTGCTCCTGGCGGAAGCCGGACTGGAAGTGGTCGGGGCCTTCGCCAGCTATTACATCCTCATCAAGCCGCTCTTTGGCCTGCTCTTCGAGGCTTTCCCGGCGCTCGCCAACCTGCCGTTCGCGGACAACGCGCCGGAGATCACCGCCGTCGTGCTGGGCGTCCTGACCCTGGCGGACACGTTCTCAAAGCTCGTCAAGATACTGTGGGGCGGTAGGGGTGGTCGGCCGTTCATCAGCGTCGAGACAGAATCGTAAGGAACGCTGGCCCCGATTTGACCGATCATCCGCGCCCTGTGGGGGCCGCGGCCAGATGCACAACACTCAGCGAAGGAGATATGTGATGCAAGCAGTCGTCAGCGAACGATATGGCAGCCCGGACGTGATGGAATTCCGGCGGGTCAGCAAGCCGGTTCCGGCAGCCAATGAAGTCCTGATCAAGGTGATCGCCACCGGCCTGAACGCCGCCGACTGGCACCTGTTGCGGGCAGACCCGTTTTTCGTGCGCTTCAGCGAGGGGTTGCTGAAGCCCAGGAAGACCATCCTCGGCGCGGACGTGGCCGGGCGCGTGGAAGCGATCGGCAAGGACGTCACCCTCTTCAAACCCGGTGACGCCGTCTTTGGCGAACTGATGGGCACCGGGTCCGGCGGGCTGGCCGAGTACGCGACCGCGCCTGAGGCGCAGCTGGCGCTCAAGCCGCCCGGCCTGACGTTCGAGGAGACAGCGGCCGTCCCCATGGCGGCCCTCACCGCCCTGCAGGGACTGCGCGACTACGGCCACATCCGGCCGGGCATGAAGGTGCTCATCAACGGGGCCTCCGGCGGCGTGGGAACGTTCGCGGTCCAGATCGCAAAGGCGATGGGCGCGGAAGTGACGGCCGTCTGCTCCACCGGCAAAATGGACCAGGCCCGCGAGCTGGGGGCCGACCACGTCATCGACTACACCAGGGAGGACTTCACCCGGAACGGGCAGCAGTACGACCTGATCCTGGCCGCCAACGGCAACCGGACGCTGGGCGATTACGAACGGGCGCTGGCGCCCACAGGGGTGTTCGTCATGGCCGGCGGCTCCTACAGGCAGATGTTCCAGACCGTCCTGCTCGGCTCCCGGAAATCGAAGCCCGGCGGCAAGACCTACCGGTTCGTTTCGGCCAAAGCCAGTGTGGACGACCTGATCGTCCTGACAGAGATGATCGAGGCCGGGCAGGTGCGGCCGGTCATCGACCGGCGCTACCCGCTCAGCGAGGCGGCCGAAGCGATGCGCTATCTCTACGAAGGCCATGCCCGCGGCAAGATCGTCATCATCGTTGACCCCAAAGCGGCCGCCACGGTGTGAAGCAGCACGATCATATCACCGGGCAACAACCTGCTCCCCGGCGCGGCGGCGGCCGCGACCGGGGACCGGGCCGCGACGGGCGCTACGGTGGAAGACCTCGACCATCTCAGAGAATTGATCAAGGCCGGTCATGTGAAGACGGTCATCGACCGGCGCTACCCGCTTGCCCAAATGGCCGAAGCGCATCACGACGTTGAGACAGGGCGGAAAGTGGGGCGCGTGGTCATCACGGTCGTCGACACCCCCCGGAGCTGATCCGGTCTCTCGCGGCACGCTCGCAATTCCGCCGTTCGCCCCACCCGCATCGCCATAGCCGGCCGCCAGTTTGGCCAATTTATGTCGTGTATACTTGACATTGTGTATGCTTTGTATTACACTGTGTAAAGTAATAGAGACATCCTGTCAAATACGGCAGACGAAGCGAGGTCATCATGGCAGTCCCGGAAGAGAAGTATTTCGAAGACGACGAAGGCGGCCTATCGTATCAGGAGAAGAGCATCATCGTCTCCCTGATCACCTCCCTGCTGATCTACCTCGTGTACAGCGTCATCCTGTACCGGCGCTACCAGGCAGGCGACTACGACTCGGTTGATGCAGCGCGCTTTCTGGGTGTGGCCATCCTGGTCCTGATCGGTGTCCAGGTCGTGATGCAGATCGTTGCCCAGGTTGTTCTGGCCGTGACCAACGCCGTCGCCACGGTCGCCACAACCGGCGAAGAACCGGCCGCCCCGCCACCCGCGGACGAACGCGACAAGCTGATCGACCTCAAGGCGACGCGCAATTCCTCCATCGTCTTTGGCGCCGGCTTCGTCCTGGCCATAGCAGCGCTGGCCCTGGGCATGGCGTCGACGGTGACTCTGGGGTTGCTCATCGTCTTCATGATGCTGGCCGAATTCCTCGGGACTGCCTCCAAACTGGTCTACTATCGCCGGGGGGTCTAGCATGGCCACAACCGCCATCAGCAACAACATCCGCAAGTTGCGCTTCTACCACGACGAGATGACCCAACAGCAGTTGGCCGACAGGGTGGGCGTCACCCGCCAGACCATCGTCGCCATCGAGAAGGCGCAGTACTCGCCGTCGCTGGAGCTGGCCTTTCGCATCGCGGCCGTTTTCGGCGCGCCGCTGGAAGAGGTCTTCACTTACAACCCACAGGACGACCCTCACGCGCCACGCAAGTAGGGTCCCAACCGCCCACGTCACCCGACATGCCCATCCAGGAGAATGAAAGCAATGAAAGCAATTGTCTACACCAGGTACGGGTCGCCAGAAGTGATCCTGATCAAAGAGCTGGAGCAACCGGTCCCCAGGGACAACGAAGTCCTGATCAAGGTCCATGAGGCGCTCGTAACACCGTCCGATATGGCGATGCGAACGGGTAGCCCGTTCCTGGTCCGCTTCTTCAGTGGTCTGCTGAGGCCCAGGAGTAGTCCGGGAACCGATTTTGCCGGTGAAATCGAAGCCGTGGGCAAGGATGTGAAGCTATTTCACAAAGGCGACCGGGTGTTTGGAGCGGCCGGTTCGGGCGCCCATGCCGATTACCTGTGCGTGCCCGAAGACGGGGTGCTGACGACGATTCCGGAGACGATGACCTATCGGGAGACCGCCGGCGCCTGTGACGCGGCCATGACCGCCTTGAGCTTCCTCAGAGATCATGCCCGCATCCGCAAAGGGCAGGCCGTCCTGATCAATGGCGCGTCGGGATCAGTCGGCACCTTCGCCGTTCAGCTTGCCAGGTATTACGGGGCGGAAGTGACCGGCGTTTGCAGCGGCGCGAACGCCGAAATGGTGAAGTCTCTCGGCGCCGACAAGGTCATTGATTACACCCGCGAAGATTTCACCCGGACCGGCGAGACCTACGACATCATTTTCGACGCGGTGGGCAAGAGCACATTCGGCCGCTGTAAGGGCGCGCTCAGGCCGGGCGGCATCTACCTGACGACGGTCCCCTCGCTGAACATCATGCTACAGATGGCGCGGACGTCACTGAGCGGCGACAAGAAAGCGGTGTTTGCGGCCACGGGCTTGAACCAGACCAGAGAGAAGCTGGATTTCATCAAGGCGCTGATGGAAACAGGGGAGCTAAAGTCGGTGATCGATCGCTGCTACCCGTTGGAGCAGATGGCCGAAGCCCATCGCTATGTGGAGACGGGGCGCAAAAAGGGGAATGTGGTTGTGCTGGTGGGCGACGAAGACAGGCGGTACCAGGCGATAGGGGCGGGCGCGGCTCAGGCCGCCTGAGCTGCAACAATCGCCCAGCCAGCGTGCCCGTGGGAGCGATCAGATCAACGGAGAGGAGCGATCATGAAAGCAGTCATCTATGAGCGATATGGGCCGCCGGAGGTGTTGCGGCTGGTCGAAATCGAGAAGCCGGCTCCAAAGGACGATGAGGTCCTGGTCCGTGTCCGGGCGACGACCGTCACCATCGGGGATGTCAGGATGCGCAGTTTCACCGTCCCGCGCGAGCAATGGCTCTTCGCGCGTCTCTATCTGGGCGTGCTGAAGCCGAAACGCAAGGTCCTCGGCATGGAGCTGGCCGGGGATATTGAGGCTGTTGGGAAGCATGTCACGCGGTTCAAGGCCGGCGACCCGATCTTCGCCTCGACCATGGAGGTCGGCTTCGGAGGGTATGCCGAGTACAAGTGCTTCCTGGAGGACAAGGTGCTGGCCCTCAAGCCGGCCAGCCTGAACTATGAAGAGGCCGCCGCCATCGGCGGTGGCATTACCGCCGCGCGCTGCCTGAAGCGGGGCAACATCCGGCCCGGCCAGAAGGTCCTCATCTACGGAGCCTCCGGAGCAGTCGGCACGAACGCCGTCCAGCTCGCCGCCCGCCATTACGGTGCGGAGGTGACGGGCGTGTGTAGCGGCCGCAACCTGGACCTGGTCCGATCGCTGGGCGCGGCGCGCGTCATCGACTACACCCGGGAAGACTTCACCGAAACCGGCGAGACGTACGACGTGGTTTTCGATGCAGTCGCCAAATTCCCGCCCTCGCGAGCCAGGCGCGCGCTGAAGCCCGGCGGGGTCTACCTCAACGTTCACAAGCACAGCGACGGCGAGCGAGGCGGGGGCACGATGCTGGACGAGTTGCGCTTCCTCCGGGGTCTGCTTGAGGCCGGGGTGGTGAAGCCGGTCATCGATCGCTGCTACCCGCTGGAGCAGATCGTCGAAGCGCACCGGTATGTGGAGACAGGACGGAAGCGGGGGAATGTAGCGGTGGCGGTGGCCGCCTAGGCGGCCCTGCCGGCCGGCGCTTCGACCGACCGGGGGGCCGGCTTCCCGACCTGCGCCGGGTTGTCCAGGACTGCCCGGCTGTAACCCAGTTTATTGACACGGCCGCCCGCCCCGTGCTATCCTGCCGTCCGCTGCGCCAGTTCCGGCGGCAGCGACACAGGAGGCAACGCAAGATGTCAGCACTGACCACCATCACGACCCAATCGACCCGGCGCAGTTCGGAGGCCTCGGCCGCGCGGTAAGTCTCTTGCTCCTCGCCTGCCCGCCGCAGGCGTCCTGACCATCCCCTCCGGCCGCGGACCCTCCGCCGGCTCTGCTCTCGAACCCTGCCGGTTGCCTCGCGCAACCGGGCCCTTTGTTGCATCCAGGAACTGCGCCACGGTTGGGCCTCCAACCGTGGCCGTCGCACCGGCACGCGACCGTGGTCCACGGTCCGCTGCCGGCCGTTTGTTGGCTGATTTCACAACAAGAACCTATGCGTGCTGTACCATCTGATCCAACCCCAACCAAACCCGTCACCATGCTGGCCCACTACCTGCGGCCGTACCGCGGGCGGGTTGTGCTGCTCATCCTGCTCCTGCTGGCCTCGATCGGCCTGCAACTCCTCGCGCCGCAACTGCTCGGCCGCTTCGTTGACGCCGCCACGGGCAGCGGCCCGTTGAGCGACCTCACCGCCATCGCCCTGCTCTTCTTTGGCGCGGTGACTTTCCAGAAGGTCATCAACCTCGTCATGGTCTACTTCACCGAAGACCTCGGCTGGGCGACGACCAACCGGCTCCGGTCCGACCTGACGGCCCACGTCCTGCGGCTTGACATGGGCTTCCACAAGCTGCGCACGCCGGGCGAGCTCATCGAGCGCATCGACAGCGACGTCGGCCAGCTGGCCGAGTACTTCTCCGAGATCGTCGTCAACCTGATCGGCAACGGCCTGCTGGTCATCGGCATCCTCGTCCTCGTCTTCCTGGAGGACTGGCGTGTCGGGCTGGTCGGGCTGACCTATGCCGTGCTGATGGTCGTCCTCTTCCGGGTCATCCAGAGCCGGATGGTGCGGCTGTACACCCGCATCAGCCAGGCGTCGGCCGAACTGCTCGGCTTTCTGGAGGAGCACATCACCGGCACCGAGGACGTCGTCCCCAACGGCGGGGCGGGCTACGTCATGGCCCGGCTCTACCCGCTGCTGAACACCCACGCCGCGCTGCGCACGCGCACCTATACCCTCAGCACGGCCACGGGCGCGGTCAGCACCCTGCTGTTTGTCCTGACCCTGGCGGCGACGATGGGCCTGACGGCCGCATCCTATCTGGCGGGAGAGATGTCCATCGGCACCGTCTTCCTGCTGGTGACCTACATCGGCCTGCTCGAATCGCCGCTCGACAACGTCCGGCGCGAACTGGCCTCCATCCAGCGCGCTCTGGCCAGCGTCAACCGGACACGGGAGTTCTTCGACCTGCGGCCGGACGTGGCCGACGCCGCGACGACCGCCGCGCTGCCGGCCGGGTCGCTGGGTATCCGCTTCGAAGGCGTGGGCTTCGCCTACAAGGACCGGCCGCGAACCGACAACGGGCCGCCGGCAACGGCCGGCGAAGACGCGCCGGAGGATGGCGAGCTGCAGTCCGGGGGCCGGGGGCCGACGCCGGACTCGCCCGCCGTCCTGAACGGTGTCTCCTTCACCCTGCCGCCCGGTCGCGTGCTCGGCGTGCTCGGCCGCACCGGCAGCGGCAAGACGACCCTGACCCGGCTGCTGTTCCGGCTCTATGACGTCGACGAGGGGCGGATCGCGCTGGGCGGGGCCGACATCCGCGACATCGCCCTGGGCGATCTGCGCGGCACGGTCGGCATGGTCACCCAGGATGTGCAGCTCTTCGCCGCCAGCGTCCGCGACAACCTGACGCTCTTTGGCGGCGACCCGGACCAGCCGCCGGTCGACGACGCCCGCATCGTCGCGGCGCTGGAGACGCTCGGGCTCGGCGGCTGGCTGCGCGGCCTGCCGGCCGGTCTCGACACCGTGCTGGAGGGCGGCAAGGGGCTCTCGGCCGGGGAGGCGCAGCTGCTGGCCTTCACCCGCGTCTTCCTGCGCGATCCGCGCGTGGTCGTGCTGGACGAAGCCTCGTCGCGCCTCGACCCGGCGACCGAAAGCCTGCTGGAACGGGCCATCGACACATTGCTGGAAGGGCGGACGGCGATCATCATCGCCCACCGCCTGCGGACCGTCGGCCGCGCCGACGACATCCTGATCCTTGAGGGCGGCCGGGTCATCGAGCACGGCCCCCGCACCGTCCTGGCGGCCGACCCGGCCTCGCGCTTCAGCAACCTGCTGCAGACCGGCCTGGAGGAGGTGCTGGTATGAACCTGTGCAAACGCTGTTCTCAGTCCGGCCCCGTGTGCCTCTGCCGGCGGGAGGTGTCCCTATGACTTCTCTCCCCGTCTGGAAAGGGACATGGGCGCTCATCCGCTTCCGGCCGTGGTACTTCGCAGCCAACATGGTCTTCGGCGTCGTCTTCATCGTCACCGAGCTCATCCCGGGCCTGATCAGCCGGCGCTTCTTCGACGAACTGACCGGCGAAGCCCCGGCCACGTTCGGCATCGCCACGCTGCTGGCCCTGCTCGTCGCCGTCCAACTCGGCCGCCTCCTGGTGGGCGTCGCTTACGACTGGGGCGGCTGGATGGTGCGCGGAACCAACGGCGTCCTGATGCGCGTCAACTTCATGCGCACCATCCTGGCCAAGCCGGCCGCGCGGCCGATGCCGGTCGACCCGGGCGACGCCGTCCATCGCCTGGAACGCGACGTCGGCGACTTCTCCGACTTCCCGACCTGGCTGCCGCAGGAAGTGGGCGAGGCGATCTTCTTTGCCTTCGCCATCGCCATCATGGCCAGCATCAATCCCTGGATCACGCTGGTGGCCGTGATGCCGCTGGTGGCCGTCTTCTTCATCAACCGTTTCGCCTGGAAGCGTTTCCTGCGCTATGACCGGGCCACGCGCCTGGCCAGCAGCCGGGTGACGGGGTTCCTGGGCGAGGTCCTGGGCGGCGTGCAGGCGGTGAAGGTCGCCGACGCCGAAACCGGCGTGTTGCGCCACTTCGACACGCTGAATGAGGCGCGGCGAGCGGCCGGCGTGCGCGAAAACACCTTCCTGGCCCTGTCCTTTTCGGCCGGCCAGAGCATGGGCGACATCGCCGTGGCCCTGGTCGTCCTCCTGGCCGGGCAGTCCCTCCGCGCCGGGACGCTGACCGTGGGCGACTTCAGCCTGTTCGTCACCTACCTGACCATCGCCGTCCGCTTCCCGGCCAACCTGGGCAGCTTCATGTCGGAGATCGCCCAGCAGCGGGTCGTGCTCGACCGGCTGCAGGAGATGCACCCGGAGGCCGCGGCCGAGAGCATCGTCGCCCACGTCCCCATCTATGAGAGGGGCGGCGCGCCGCCGGCCGCCCAACGGCCGAAAACCGCCGCCGACCGGTTGGAGCGGCTGGAGGTCGTCGGGCTGTGCTTCCGGTATCCTCAGGATGGCGGCCGGCGGCCAGTAGGTAGTGACCAGCCAGGAGAGACGACAGGCGACCCGCTACCAGCGGCCGGTGGGCCTTCGCCTGCCGGCGGCATCACCGACATCACCTTCGACCTCCCCCGCGGCTCGTTCACCGTCGTCACCGGCCGCATCGGCTCGGGCAAGACGACCCTGTTGCGGGCGTTGCTGGGGCTGCTGTCGCCGGACGGGGGCGAAGTGCGCTGGAACAGCCAGGCGGTGCGTGACCCATCCTCCTTCTTCCTGCCGCCGCGCTCGGCCTACACGCCACAGGTGCCGCGCCTGTTCAGCGAGCCGCTGCGCGACAACATCCTGATGGGCTTGTCGGAAGCGGACGTCGACCTGCCCGGCGCGCTGCACGCGGCCGTGCTGGAGCCGGACGTGGCGACGCTGGAAGCCGGGCTGGACACGCTCGTCGGGCCGCGCGGCGTGCGCCTGTCCGGCGGCCAGGTCCAGCGCTCGGCCGCCGCCCGGATGCTGGTGCGGGGGGCCGAGTTGCTGGTCTTCGACGACCTGAGCAGCGCGCTCGACGTCGAGACCGAAGGGCTTCTCTGGCAGCGGCTGGTCGATGAGGCGGGTGACGGGCGGCCGACATGCCTGGTCGTCAGCCACCGCCGGCCCGCCCTGCGCCGGGCCGACCAGATCCTCGTGCTCGACGGCGGCCGCATTGTGGCCCAGGGCAAGCTGGACGCGCTGCTGGAGACGTCGGCCGAGATGCGGCGGATCTGGCAGGGGGAGATTGACTGACCGGATGGTTCGTTGGGTCGCGCCGCACCGCGCGACCCAACGAACCGGGCGTGTTGGGCGGTGATTCCGGCGTCATCATCAGCGCGACAGCCAACACCGCCTGTGAGTAAGGCCTTAGCTGTTCGCAGTCAGGCTCGACAAGCAGATAGAGGGCAGGCGATGAACCTGCCCTCCATTTCCTCCAGAATCCACCGCGAGACTGCCGTGACCTTGAAGCGGATCGGGTATAATTGCTAGTTAAGTGAAAAAGGTCAACTATGCCGACTGCGCTGCGGATCAATGCCTATCGCTTCTACTTTTATTCGTACGATTGCATCGAGCCACGACATATGCACGTTGATCGAGAATCGAGGAGTGCAAAGTTCTGGCTGGACCCGGACGTTTCACTTGAGGCCAATTTCGGATTCGACAGGCGCGAACTGCGCGATATTGAGCGCTTGATGCGTGAGCATATTGAGGTACTACGAGATGAATGGGACAGATTCTGTAGCGATCTCGCTCACAACCCCTAGGGCGTTACACGTCAGTGTTAGCGATGATTCGCTCGTCGTGGACCTGGAAGACGGCCGAACCATCTCCGTCCCCATTGGCTGGTATCCACGGCTAGCACATGGCACTCATGAAGAACGAGATAACTTCGTGATTGCCGGCGCAGGCCACGGAATACACTGGCCCGATCTGGACGAAGACATCGGTGTCGAGGGATTATTGCTTGGACGAAAGTCCACCGAGAGCCGGGCTTCATTCGCGCGCTGGCTAGAACAACGGAATGCTGGATCGGACTCGAACAAATGAGTTCGGATTGCTTCGGCACCACACCGCGGGTTCATACCGAATGCTGAGCGGAACCAGGTCGGGCATCAAACTCCGCGCGTAGCCCACCATTCCAATAGCGAAGAGCCAAGCGACCCTAGGTCAGCTCAGCCGATCACGTCTGCATACCGCCGCGGGATATCGACATAGGCCCGGATCATATCCAGGTACGCATCGCGGGTCTCCGGCGGCTGGTGCCAGTGTGGGTCGGGGAAGTTCCGGCGCGCCTCCGGCCAGTTGGCCTCGGTCAAGAACGCCTCGTCAACCGTGCAACCTTCCATTCGGCTGAAGGGTGCCTCGAAGATGTAGCCATCGGCCAGGTCCCGCAAGCAGAAGCCGGAACGGCCGCTGGCATAGAAGCTGTCGTCCGGCAGGTCGCCCAATGGCCCGTCGAGGTCGAAGCCGAGGCGCGGGTTACCCAACGCGGCCATGAGCCGCTCAATCGCCCCGCCGGCCGGTTGGACGAGCCGCATCGGTCCCAGCAGTTTGTCCTCGAACGGGCGGTGGAGCATCACCGTATAAACCCGGTCCGGCGCGCGACGGTACAACCGGTGCCCCAGGAAACCATCGTCGAAGCGCACGAACCCATCCGAGTTGTAGTCAAAGACGGGCACGGCGAAGCGGGTGAAAGCGTGGACCGAGCCGGTCAGGACGAGGAGCTTCTCGCCCCGGTCGAGGACCTCGCGCTCGATCAGGGCAGCCCGGTACGGCTCGGTGCCGCCTTTGGGGAAGATGCGCTTCGTGTTCTCGGGCGTGCGGACGGGCAGCGCTTCCGACCAGTCATAGCGGTAGCTGAGGTTGAGGACGCGGAACGGCCGCACGCCCGGCGGCCGGTCGCGGTTGAAAGCCCAGGCCGCGCGGTAGATATCCATGTATTCGCGGTAGGCCCAGCCGGCGTTGTAGTTGAACATCAGCCGCCGCGCCCCGTCCTCGTCGTAGGACACGGCCGGGCCGCTGAAGCCGGTCAGCGCGTCGAGCGCCGGCTGGTCTTCGCTGGCGCCAAACTCCATGCCGATGGCGTAAACGCCCGCGGCGTGCAGCAGGGGGATGAGCCGCCGGACGAGCAGCAGGTTTCGGCGGATGCCGTGGTCTTCGGCCAGCAGGACGACGTCTTTCGCCGCAAACGTGCCGACAATATAGGCCTCCGGCGTCCCGGAGTGGTCGCGCAGGTAGTCGAGACAGGCCTGGTCGGTCATATCAGAACGCACAGAAGACGTCGTCAAAGGCGGCCGGGCCGGAGCTGTAGATGAGCGGGACGGCCGCGGCGACGTCGAGCGCCCCGGCCGGCCGGAACATGAGGTTCGAGATCGTCGCCACGCGTCCCCCTTACCAGACGATCAGCCGCGACGGCGTGACGCGGATGAGCGTGCTGTAATCGGCCAGCATCGATTCCGGCGTCCAGCCCAGCCCGGCGATGGCCTTGTCGTACTTGGCCACGTAAGCGGGGATGATGCCGGGCCGGGCCGCGTCATCGAGCACCTCGGCCGTCCCCTCCAGCATGACAATATCCTCGCCTTCATTAGCCGCTTCCAGGGCGACCGTGACCGCCGGGTTGGCGGCCAGGTTGCGCAGCTTCTGAGAAGCCGGCTGGGTGAAGACGAAGATCGCTTCGCCATCCCACCAGAACCAGACCGGGACAAGGTGCGGGCGGCCGTCGGGCCGGACGGTACTGAGCCAGAGGATGACCTCGCCGCGCAAGCGTTGATCGGCGTGGGTATGTTTCGGGTTCGCGAGGTCAAGGATCATGACGATCTCCTTCGGGCGCTTAGTGGCCACAAGCCGGGCCGACGTAGATTATACTAGACGTGTTGGCGGTTCTGGGGCCCTTGCCCCTTGACTCTCGTCTTACCCGAGGCACTAGACTGCAGACATGTTCAAGATCGGCGAGTTCGCGCGGCTGGGCGGGGTGACAGTGGAGACGCTGCGCCACTACGACGCCCTGGGGCTGCTCAGACCGGCCGAGGTCGATCCCTTCACCGGCTACCGCTCCTATACGGCCGCCCAGTTGCAGGCCCTGAACCGCATCCTGGCCCTGAAAGAGCTTGGCTTTTCGCTGGAAGAGGTCGGCCGACTGCTCCAGGACGCGCTGCCGCCGGACGCACTGCGCAACATGCTTCGCGCCCGGCTGGCCGCGACGGAGCGGGAAGTGGAAGCGGGCCAGGCGCGGCTGGAACGAATCCGCGCTCGCCTGCGCGTGCTCGACCTGGAGGAAACCATGTCCACTTATGAGATCAACCTGAAACCGCTCCCCCCGTCAATCATCGCCTACGTCCGTGAGATCGTGCCTGACATCGCCCACATGCCGGAGCGCTGTGGCGCTATGTTCAACACGGTCGCCCGCTGGGTGGCCGCCCACCACCTGGGCTTCGGCCCGTTCATGACCATCTACCACGGCGAGGAATGGACCGGGAGCGACATCCATACCGAATGCGCTGTTGTCCTTCCCGGCAGTAGCGCCGTGACAGAGGTGGAGCCGGGGGCCGACGGCGTCGGCGTGCGGCGTCTGGAGGGGGCGGACCTGGCTGCCTCGACCATCGTCACCGATGATTTCTACCGCAAGGTCGAAGGGCTCACGCCGGCCTACCAGGCCCTCGGCCGCTGGATTGAAGCCAACGGCTATGTCGTGGTCGGCCCGCCGCGAGAGATCTTCTACGGTTCGCCGGAGGCCGGCGACCTGACGGCCGAGATCCAGTTCCCGGTGTGCCGCCAGCAAGCGTAGCCCGGCCCCATCGACCGCAGCGACAGAGCCGGCCCGACGGCGGCGCTTCCACACCGTCGGGTCGGTCGCCGCTTTGCCCTTCCCGTCCCCTTTCGTGGATAATTGGCCATTGGCTCGTGGTCCGGTCGGAAATCCATCTCCTCCGTCTGGATCCGCAGCAAAGCATTCTCCCGGAGGCCCCATGACCCAACCCATCGCCCTGCAACTCTACACCCTGCGCGACGCCCTCGGCCGCGACTTCGAAGGCACGCTCCGCCGCGTGGCCGAGATCGGCTACGCCGGCGTCGAGACGGCCGGTTTCCCCGACGGCGTCAGCCCAACCCAGGCAAAGGCGCTGCTCGATGACCTCGGCCTGACCATCTGCGCCGCCCACGCGCCTCTGCCGCTAGGGCCGGACGGCCAGGCATCGCTCGACCGGCTGGCCGCGCTGGGTACCGACCGGCTCGTCTGCGCCTGGATCCCGCCGGAGGAGTACTCGATGCTGGAGGGCGTCCGTCGCGTCTGCGACCGGTTCAACGCCGCGGCCGAGGTCTGCGCCCGCCACGGCCTGCGCCTCGGCGTCCATAACCACTGGTTCGAGTTCGAACAGGTCGACGGCGTGCGGGCTTATGAGGTCTGGCTGGAGCGGCTCGACCCGGCCATCTTCTTTGAGTTGGACACCTACTGGGCTCAGGTCGGCGGCGTCGACCCGATCGAGGCGCTCGCGGCGTTCGGCCCGCGGGCCGAATTGCTGCACGTCAAGGATGGCCCGGCCGACTCCATCCCGGCCGACATGGTCGCCGTGGGTCAGGGCGTGCTCGATTACACCCGGATCATCCCGGCGGCCACCGGCGCGGAATGGCTGATCGTCGAACTCGACCGCTGCGCGACGGACATGATGGCGGCCGTCGAGGCCAGCTACCGCTACCTGGTCGAGAAGGGGTTGGGCCATGGCCGCGCCTGATCGCGTCACCAACATCGGCATCATCGGCGCGGGCAACATCAGCAGCGCCTATATCGCCGGTTGCAGGGCCTTCAGCCACCTGCGCGTCCTGGCCGTGGCCGACCTGTTACCCGAGGCGGCGCAGGCCAAAGCGGCCGAACACGACGTCCCCCGCGCCCCCACGCCGGAAGAACTGCTGGCCGACCCCGACATCGACATCGTCATCAACCTGACCGTGCCCCATGCCCATGCGGCGGTCAGCCTGGCCGCGATCGCCGCCGGCAAGCACCTCTACAGCGAGAAGCCACTGGCCATCAGCCGCGAAGACGGCCGGGCCATCCTCTACGCGGCCAAAGGACGCAAGGTGCGCGTCGGCTGCGCCCCGGACACTTTCCTCGGCGGGGGCCTGCAGACCTGCCGCAAGCTGATCGACGATGGCGCGATTGGCGTGCCGGTCGCTGCGACCGCCTTCATGCTCGGCCACGGGCCGGAGGGCTGGCACCCGAACCCCGGTTTCTTCTACAAGGCCGGCGCGGGGCCGCTGTTCGACATGGGCCCGTACTACATCACGGCCCTCGTCCACCTGCTCGGCCCGGTCGAGCGCGTGGCGGCCATGGCCCGCATCTCGTTCGCCGAGCGCGTGGCCACGAGCGAGGCCCGCCAAGGCGAGCGCCTGCCGGTCGAGGTGCCGACCCACGTGGCCGGGACGTTGAGCATGGCCGCCGGGCCGGTGGCGACGATGATCACCAGCTTCGACGTCTGGGGCCACAACCTGCCGCGGATCGAGATCTACGGCTCCGAAGGCTCGCTCAGCGTGCCGGACCCCAACACCTTCTGGGGGCCGGTGCGGCTGCTGCGGGCGGGCAGCGCAGAGTGGGAAGAGATGCCGCTGACCCACAGCGACGCCGTCCGGCGCGGCGTGGGCGTGGCCGACATGGCCGCCGCCATCCGCGACGGCCGCCCGCACCGCGCCTCGGGCGAGCTGGCCTATCATGCCCTGGACGTCATGCACAGCTTCTACGAGTCGTCGGATAAGGGCCGGACGGTGAAGGTCCGCAGCACGACGCCGCGGCCGGAGGCGCTGCCGGCCGGCGCGCCGGAGGGGTTCCGGCACTGAGACATATGGCCCTCGACGATCGTGTCCATAAGGGTCATTTTACCGGGTTGTGAACAGGCCGTTCCGGGATCGCGCGGCGGATGGGACGCGGAGCAGCCCGGATCCGCGTCCGCGCCGTACGATTCGCGGCGCGGCTTGCCGGCGTCGTAGTTCAGGCCAGAGCTGCCACTTCCTCAGCCTTTGCCCGTGATTCCTCGATGTTCAAGCGATAGGATAAGAGCAGCGCAACCAGCAGCATAACGATCTCTATCGAAAACACGGCAGCGTATGCAGTGAAGGCGTTGCCGGTGATCCCCTGGACGCCGGCGACGACGCTGCCGCCCAGCAGGCTGCCGATGGCCCGACCGAGTTGGTTGGCCACGCCCCAAACGCCGAGCAGCAAGCCGGCCCGGAGCAACGTCGTGAAGTTGATGACGATGCTCAACATCCCGGCGCCGGCCATACCCGTGGCAAGGCCCATCACCAGGACCAGTATCCGGAACAGGGCCACGTTGCCCATCATGCCGGCCGCGATGACCCCTGCGAAGACGATCATCGACAGGATCAAACCGATGCGCAGGACCCGCAACTGGCCCAGCCACCGGATCAACACCCAGCCCGACAGCAGAAGAGCTGCCATCAACCCCAGCCCCCAGAAGACGGTCAGTTGAGTCGTCTGGCCCACGTTCATGCCCAGGACCAGCCCGCCATAAGGCTCCAGGAACACATCCTGGGCCAGCGTGCCGACGAAGGCGAACAGGACCAGGACGAAGAAGAGACGGACCTGCGGATCCGCCAGGACGATCTCGCGCACCGTCTGGCCGAAGGTGTGTTCGCGAGCCAGGATGGCCGACTTATGGGCTTCTGGGGTGCGCGGTTCATTGCCCAGCACCGCAATCAACGCCAGCACAAAGGCCACGGCCCCCAGCCCGACGGCGACAGCCATCAGTTGGCCGGCGTCGTAGTCGCCCAGCAGCTGGCCGATGATGCCCGCCCCCATGATCAGGCCGAAGACAGTCACCACCTCATAGGCAGTGATGGCTCTCGACCGGGCGGCTCCCTCGAAGCGGTCCGACAGAAGCGCCTGCCAGGAGTTGTGCTCCAGATTGCGGCCGATGCCGTAGACGGCAAACATGAAGGCGATCGTCAGCAGCAGGAGCGTGCTGGTCGGCGAGCCCGTCGTAGCCAACCCGGTCACCAGCACAACGCTGGCGGCAACAACCAGCGCCCCCAGCAAGATGTAGGGTTCTCGCCGTTTGCCGCGGATGGGAAAGCCGTCAGATCGATAGCCCAGCCAGACCCGGACCGGCGCGACCAGGTCTTGCAGCGCGAAGAACAGGCCAACCCACAGGGCGCTGAAACCGATGTCGGCGATCATGACGCGGTTGAGGGTGCTGCCCATCAGCGCGCCAACCATGCCGTAGCTGAGCGGAAGCAGACCCATGCGGATGACATTCAGAACAGCGAGTACACGTTGCATGTTGATAAGACCTCACAAATAGGACTAAATTACCAAAACACTACGCCAGGTGCGCCAGCGCGAGCGCGCCGGCTCGCCGTCCCTGGCCGACGCAATCCGGTACGGCCAGTCCCCGATAGGATGCACCGGCGACGAGAAGACCGGGCGGCAGGGCTGCCTCGATAGCCGCGACGCGGTCCAGATGCCCGACATCCGCCTGGGCATAACTGTCGGGCCAGCGGGCCGCCCAGAAGGCGCTCGGTTCCGCCTGCAGACCAAGCAGGGCTCGCAGCTCATCACAGACAACCTCGCGCAACTGGTCATCAGGAAGCGTCGCCAGCGATGGATCGGCGCCGCCAAAGAAGACGCGCAGCAGACTGAAACCGGCCGGGACCCGATCAGGCATCTTGGCCGAAGTATGGACGACAGCGTCAATGCGCCGCCCTTCGCGGCGTGGGATCATCAAGCCGCGGATGGGTGCCGACAGGCGGACATCGGCCGCTCGATAGGCGAGCGAGATCGTGCCGATAGCGTTGTGCCGGATCAGGCGCATGGCCGCAGCCGCCTGCGGCGCGGCCCCGTCGATCATCCCGGCTGTCCGGTTGGCCGGCGCGGTCAGGATGACGGCGTCGGCCAGGATGGCCCCGTTCGCCCCCCCGACCTCGATCATCCACTTCCCGTTGTTGGGCGTGACGCAGGTCACAGGCGTATTCAGGCGCAGATCAAACGGCAGGCGAGTGACGAGCGAATCGATCAGCTCTTGCGCCCCGTCGCGAAATCCAATGAAACGGAATGGCGGCGCGGCCGGGTCGACTGCCATCTTGCGCCGCTTGCGAGCCATGGCCACGGTCGCAAGGAACAGGCTGCGGTGGGCCTGCTCCATCTGGCGCATCACGGGCGAGGTGACAAGGATGCTCTGCGTCTCGGGGTTGGCGTTGTAAATGCCGCCCAGAACGGGGCCGACAAACTTCTCCAGCGCTTCCGCACCGAGCCGGCGGGTGACGAATTCTGCCAGCGACTCATCGGCATCGTCCCCCTTGGCCGGCATGAAAGGCTCAGCCAGCAGGCGCAACTTGCCGCGCCCCGACATCAGCGGCGAACGAATGAAACTGGCCGGATCGAGCGGCAGGCGAACCGGACGGCCGCCGTCCAGGACGTACGTCCCCTTTGCCTCGCTGCCGGGGTCAATGACCCGATCTTCCAGACCCAGCTCCCGAACCAGCGTCCAGATGTCGCGCTTGCGCGTGACAAACGACTCGGGACCGGCGTCGACGACGAAGCGCCCGCCGTCCGGGCCTGCTATCGTCTTGGTCAGGACCTTTCCGCCCCAGCGCCCGTCGGCTTCGAGGACGGTCACGTCGACGCGGTCACCGGCAGCGCCCAGGATTTCCCAGGCCGCGCTCAGACCGCTGATGCCTCCGCCGACGATGGCGATCCGTGGTTTGACGTCCTCAGCCATGCAAGGCCTCATCCGCTCCCGCGATGCCGGCCAGACCGAGCCTGGCGCGATGCGCCGCCAGGGTCTCGGCGGAGGGCCGGCTAGTGGTCGCCGGTTCCAGCCAGCCCGCCAGGTGACGGGCGACGATGGAGGCCAATGCGGCCGTATGGTCAGGCCGGTCATTCAGTGCCGGGATGTAGTTGAGCGCGCCGCCCCCCGCCTCGTGAAAGGTCCGCGCGCCTTCGTGAGCGATCTCGTCTACCGTCTCAAGGCAATCGGCCGAGAAACCGGGACAGAGCGCGTCCACCCTTTGGAGCCCGGCCTGCCCCAGCGCTTCGAGCGTCTTGTCCGTATAGGGTTGCAGCCATTCGGTGGGCCCGAAGCGCGACTGGAAGGTGACAAGCCACTCGTCTTCAGTCAGTTCAAGCGCATGGGCGAGCAGGCGCGCCGTTTTCTGGCATTCGCAGTAGTAGGGGTCGCCTTTCAGGAAGTAGTCGCGCGGGATGCCATGGTACGAGATCAGCAGCCGGTCTGGCCGGCCGTTTGTCGCCCATGCCTCCCGGACGCTGGCGGCCAGCGCAGCGATGTAGCCGGGATCATCATGATAGTGATTGACCGTCCGCAACTCCGGCACCCACCGCCAGGTTTTCAACTCCTCAAAGACCGCGTCCAGGGTCGTCGCGGTAGTCGTCGCCGAATACTGAGGGTAGAGCGGAAATACAACAAGGCGCCGAACGCCCGCCGCCTCCAGCTCGCGCAACCCCTCGGCGATGGAGGGCACTCCATAGCGCATCCCATAGGCCACTCTGACCGGCGCCGGCAGGCGTTCGTTGAGGCAGACCTGGAGCGCCGCCGACTGGCGCGCCAGCGTCGACAGGAGCGGCGAGCCGTCTTCGGTCCAGACGCGCCGGTACAGCTCAGCCGAACGCCGGGGGCGGACGTTCAGGATGACCGCATGGAGCAACGGCTTCCAGAACCAGCGCGGGTACTCGATCACCCGCGGGTCGCCCAGGAACTGGGCCAGATACGGGCGCAAGGCTCGCGCCGTCGGCGCGGATGGGGTTCCGGTGTTGGCGAGAAGAACGCCGATGGGGGATGGGGCGTGGTGGTCAAATGACGTGGGGCCGCGAAAAGTCACGATGCAATCCTCATCTGTACCTGCCTCCGGCCATCAACTGCCGGTCTGCTCATAGGTCTGGACCACCGCCAGTTCCACCGCGTTCAGCAGCTCTGAGACGCGGCCGACCAGCCGTTTCTGGTCCTGCGGCCGGGCGTTGACACTATCGGGAAGATCGAGCACCGTCTCGAGCAGCATCTCCCGGAAGAACATGACCGCCTGCAGGACAGTGGAGAGGGGCATGCCGACGGCAAGGGCCATGCGGGCATAGTCCACGCCGACTGAACTTGCTTCGGACAGGATGGCAGCGCCGTTCTGGTCCTGCGAGACATACTGCAGGACGAGCGCCATCAGCTTCCGGCCGAGCTCGCGTTTCTCCATGCGCTGTGACTTGTCAAAGGTGGTCACCCAATCTGCATCTCCGTGAACGACCAGTTCCTGGCGCGTGTGGGCCAGCGCCGCTTCAAGCCAGATGTCGGCAAGGCCGGGCACGGCCGCCTGCCGTACACGGCTGTTGAGCAGGGCGTCCACGTCATTGGCAGCGAAGCGACGGTGGCCGCCCAGGGTGACCATGTGGCGGATGCGGCCTTCATCCGCCCAGCGGCGCAGGGTGTTCTCGTGAATACCCAAACGCGCCGCAGCCTCTTTCAAGTTGTACCATGTCCGTGAATCGTCCATTATTTCTAACCAAACCTACTCAATAATACTAAATCATATCCATGAACAGAGGGGCCGTCAATAATTCCGCAAGGCTCAAGGGTTTTTCAGTAGTCGGACTGGCTGCGGCGAATTTGCCTCCCCTGGAATCGTTGTAGGGGGCAATGCAACAGCCGCGTTCACCGATGCTTCAGCGACAGGCTTTTCCTGCCGTTGCATTGCCCTCT
>CAYRBP010000047.1:0-28534 GCA_964422535.1 uncultured Ardenticatenaceae bacterium
GTCCTCGGCACGCCCACGATCGTTCCCACGCTTGATCCGACGGCCGTCGCGGCCGTTCCGACCGCTGAGCCTGGCGCGCCTTTCATCGGGCCGTTGCTGCTTTTCTTTCTGGAGAACACCTACGAAGAGAGCTACCTCGGCCTGTTCGACGCCGGCAGCGGCGCGTTCCGCGAGGTCCCCGGCAGCATCGGCTACTACCTCAATGAAGTCCAGTGGATCGACGACGGCTGCGGCCTGTTCGTCCGCGGCCAGGTGCTCGACCTGAAGGGCGCGCCGGGCTGGAGCCTGCCGTCCGACGTGGTCGCGGCCGTGCCTGACCTGTCGCTCGCCCGCCTTTCGCCCGACCGGCGCTGGCTGGCCTACGCCGTGCCCGGCGAAGCCGGGGCCAATGTCGAGGCGATCGCCCTGGCCCCGCCTTACGAGCGGGTGACGCTGACCCGCAACGGTGGGGCAAGCAGCGATGCGATGGCCTGGGCGGCCGATAGCTCGGCGCTGTACGTCACCGACCGTGACGAGGCCGGCGTCCTCCAGCTCTATCACGCAGTGCCGGAGGAGGGAGTCAGCAAGCCCCTGACCGCCCATACCGACCCTGACAAGGCCATCAACGTCATCGCCCCTTCGCCCGACGGCCGCGGCCTGGCCTATGCCGCCCGCGAGCAGGCTGCCTTCCAGCAGCCCTATAGCTACGATCCGGCCGACGAGGGCTGGATCGGCCTGATCGACCTGGAGACGGGGGAGCAGGCGCGGGTGACGCCGGCGAAGCTTGGCGCGGTCGAAAGCGGGCGCGGGTTGTGGTGGGACGCCAGCGGCGCGTCTCTGGTCGCGATCGGCGACAGCCTGCCCGTCCCACCCGACGATCCGCTCGCCGGCCGCCGGGCACACTGGATCACCGCCGGCGGCGAGGTGACGCGCAGTTTTCACCAGAAGGACGCGCCGGGCGGATACGCCGGTTGGATGACGCCGCTGCCCGACATCCGGCAACTGCTCCTGAGCGGAGCGGACGGCAACTACACGCTGACGGCCGGGGGCTTCGAGCGCGTCCCCGCCGCGCTCATGCCGCCGGTCGGCCAGACAATGGACCGGCGGGTGATCGGCATCCTGCCGGCGCCGCTGGCGTTCCCCGGCGAGTCCCGCTGCCCCGAGCGAGCACCATGACCATCGCCCGGGCGCGGCCGGTATCCGCCGTCTGGCGTCTCTCCGTCCCGGCGCGCGTCAACATCCTCGGCAATCCCGGCGACGCCAACGAGGGCGACTTCGCGACGATCACGGCCGCCGTCAACCTGCGGGCCGAGGCCGAGATCGAGGCCGCCGGCGACTACGTCCTGGAGCAGGAAGGGGAGGGTATGGTCGCCTTTGAGCCCGGGGAATTGCCGCTGCCGTATGACGGCCGGCTCGATCTGCTCAAGGCCGCGCTGAACCGGCTCTACGCCCATAGCCCCGAACTGCGGCACAAGCTGCCGCGCGCCGGGTTCCGCCTGTTCGTTCGCTCGGACGTGCCGCGACAGAGCGGCCTGGGCGGCTCGTCGCTGATCGCCCTGCTGGCGCTGGCGGGCCTGCGGGCGCGCTACGACCTCGACCGGCGCGCCCACCACGACTACCTGCTGGCCGAGCTATGCCAGCGGGCCGAGGAGAACGAACTTGGCATCACCGCCGGCTATGCCGATCGCTACGTGCCGCTGTTCGGCGGCCTGTGCTACGTGGACTACCGCGGCAAGCTGCATCACAGGCCGGTCGGCGAAGAGCCGCTGGCGACGGTTGAGCGCCTGGACGGCATCACCCCGCGCCTGTCATTCCTGGTGGTGATGACCGGCGTCCGCCATCACTCCGGCGACGTCCACGGCCGGATGCGGCCGCGCTACCTGGCCGAGCACGCCGAGTGGCAGGCGACCGGCCGCATGCCGCCGCTGGTCAGCCTCATGTCGCGGGCCTACGAATGTGCCTGGCGGGGGAAGATGGCGCTGCTGGCCGGCGACCTGGCCACCTTTGGCTCGCTGATGACGACGAACCACCAGCTCGTGGACGAGATGATGATCGCCTGCGGGTTCAGCGACGGCGTGGGGTGGGCCAACCGCAGCTTCATTGACGCGGCGATGGCGGCCGGCGCGCTCGGCGCGAAGCTGACCGGCGCGGGCGGAGGCGGGTCGGTGCTGGCCCTGGTCGAACCGGCGGAGGAGGGGCGGGTGCTGGCCGCCTGGGCCGCGACGGCCGCGGGCGAAGGATTGCACGAGGCGCGCGCCGTCCGGCTGAACGTGGTCAGACACGGGCTGCGCGTGGCTTGCGCCAAAGGCTCGCCCAGGCCGCGACGCTCCCCGGACCCGGCCGGCGCCTGAACCGTGACGCGCATGCAAGCTGTCATCCTCGCCGCCGGGCGCGGCACGCGACTGGGGGGCCTGGCGGTCGGGCGTAGCAAGGCGATGATGCCGGTCGCCGGGCGGCCGATGGCCGGCCGGGTTGCGGCGAGCCTGATGGTGGCCGCGCCGGAGTCGCTGGTCATCGTCGTTCGCCCGGACGACCGCGAGATACGGGCCGCCTTCGACGACCTGCCGGTCCCCGTGCGCTTCGTCGTACAGAACGAGCCGCGCGGCATGGCCGACGCCCTCTGGCGCGCCGCGCCGCTCATTTCCGGCGACTTCCTGTTGTCCGCCTGCGACAACCTCGTCGCCGCGGCCGACGTGAACCGGCTGCTGGCCCGCTGGCGGGCGCGGCCTCGACCCGACGCCCTGCTCAGCCTCCTGCCGTCATCGCCGGAGAAGCTGAGCGCGTCGGGCGTCGTCGCGCTGGAGGGGGAACAGGTGACGCGCATCGTCGAGAAGCCGCGGCCGGGCGAAGCGCCGTCAGCGATGGTCAGCCTGCCGCTGTATCTTTTCCGGCGCGACCTGCTCGACCTGCTGCCGTCCGTGCGGCCGTCGTCGCGGGGCGAGATGGAGTTGCAAGACGCCATCCAGCGCCTGATCGACGGCGGCGGGCTGGTCGCCGGACTCGAAATCAGCGGCCGCCGCACGGTGACGACGGCGGCCGATCTGCTGGCCCTGAACCTCGACACCCTTGAGCTCGCCGGCGACCTGCCGGCGCCGCCCGACCTGCCGCCCGGCACCCGCCTGGCGCCGCCGGTGCTGGTCGAGCCGGGCGCGCGGGTCGGCGCGAACTGCGTCCTCGGCCCGCGGGTTTACATCGAGCGGGGCGGCCGCGTCGGTGATGGGGCGAGACTGCGCGACGCCGTCGTGCTGCGCGGCGGTTCGGTGGCGGATGGAGCGGACCTGGCGGGCGTTCTGGTCGGGTGAGCCGCTGCCGCGACGGACGTGCCCCGCTGTGGCACCCGGGCTCCGAATTCCTGACCCAACTGCTTGACGACGGCCGGGCGTGTCCCTATACTTTGTAAGCGCTTTCAGAAAGCGTTTACATCATGACCGACCCGACGCCGTCCACCACCATTCAGGACGTTGCCCGCCACGCCGGCGTCTCTATCGCCACGGTCAGTCGCGTCCTGAACGGGACGGCCCCGGTCATCCCCAGCACGGCCGCCCGCGTCCAGCAGGCCATCCGCGAGCTGCAGTATGTCCCCCGAACGGCCGCGCGCGTCCTCGCCCGGCGGCGCACGGACACCATCGGCCTGCTGCTGCCGGAGATCAGCGGCGCGTTTTTCTCGCCCATGCTGCGCGGCATCGAGGCCGGCGTGCGCGAATCGGGCTATGCCCTGCTCATCTATGCCACCCAGCGCGCCGTTGACGCGCCGCTCTACCGGCCGCTGGGTGACCACAATACCGACGGCCTGCTCGTCTTCACCGACAGCATGGACGACGATGACCTCGTCCGGCTTCACCGCGCCGGGTTTCCCCTCGTCCTGCTCCACCAGACGCCGCCGGATGGTGTCGACATACCGGTGGTGACCATCGAGAACAAGGACGGCGCGTTCAAGCTGGTGGAACACATCATTGTCGAACACGGCCGCCGGCGCATCGGATTCCTGCGCGGGCCGGAGCGCCATGAGGACTCGGCCTGGCGCGAGCGCGGCTATCTGGAGGCCCTGGCGGCCTATGATATCCCGTTCGATCCGGGTCTGGTGGCCTATGGCGAGTTCGACGAGCAGGCGGCCGCCGTCGCCATCAGCCAATGGTTGCTCGACGGCGTCGAGTTTGACGCTGTCTTCACCGGCGACGACGACGCCGCCATGGGCGTGCTGCACGCCCTCAGGCGCGGCGGCCGGCGCGTGCCGGAAGATGTGGCGGTCATCGGCTTCGACGACGTGCCCTTCGCGCCCTACGTCTCGCCGCCCCTGACAACCGTCCGCGCCCCAACCGAGCAGATCGGCCGCGAAGCCGTCCGCCAGTTGGTGCGGGTCATCAGCGGCGAACGGGTTGTTCCGCTGACGCTGTTGCCGACCGAACTGGTCATCCGCAATTCGTGCGGCTGCCCGTGAGGTGAGCAAAGAGGAGGTGCCGATTGCCGATGTCCTGAACATGGTTCGAGTGAACTTGTATCGACCGACTGGACCGTTGACCCTGGAGGATAGAGAAGATGAACCGTTATTCGCATTGGATGATGATCGCGCTGGTCCTGATCATGGGACTGGTCCTGGCAGCGTGCGGCGGCGCGGCCGCTCCGGCTGCCGAAGAAGCGCCCGCCGCGACAGCGGCCCCGGCCGAGCCTCCCGCGGAAGAAGCCCCCGCCGAGGAGGCGGCGACCGGAGAGAAGGCCAAGGTGACGATTTTCGTCGGCTTCGGCACCGGCACTGATCCGGACCAGGTCGCCGCGCAAGAAGAGCTGGCGGCGCGCTTCAACGAAACCCACGACGACATCGAGATGGAGTTCCTGATCGTGCCGAACGAAGAGGCGCGGGAGCGCTTCCTGGCCATGGTTTCCGGCGGTAATGCGCCGCAACTCGTCGGCCCGCACGGCACCTCGACCATCGCCCAGTTCAAGGACCTGTGGGAGGACATCACGCCCTACATCGAGGCCGAAGGCTACGATATGTCCGACTTCTACGGACCGGCAACGACCATCAACAAGTACCCCGACCTTGACGCCGGCCTGCCGCTGGGCCTTTACCCGTCGTTCCTGTTCTACAACAAGGATGCCTTCGACGCCGCGGGCCTGGAATACCCGCCGAGCGACTACGCCGACACGTCCTGGGACATTGACGCCTTGCGTGACATGGCCATCCAGTTGACGCTGGATGAGAATGAGAACACGCCAATGGCGGGCGCGGACTTCGACCCCACGGCGATCCGCCAGTGGGGCTATGCCGACACCTGGACCGACTTCCGCGGCCAGATGACGATGTTCGGCGCGGAAAACGTCGGCCGCCCGACGACGGACGACTACAAGACGGCCGTGGTCAAGTCTCCCGAGTGGCTCTACGGCGCGCAGTGGCTCCACGACTCCGTCTTCAAGGACCACTTCATCCCGGACGCGGCCGGCCTGGGCGCGATCGACGCCGAGACGGGCGACCCGTTCGGCGGCGGCCACGTGGCCATCTGGTACAGCCACACGTGGTATATGTCTGAAGGCTTGAACGACCTGCCGTTCGAGTTCGATATCGCCCCGCTGTTCTACAACCAGGATGGCGAGCGCATCGCCCGTATCCACGCTGACCTGTTCACGATGCCAAAGACGGCCGAGAACAAGGACGCGGCGTGGGAAGTGATGAAGTGGCTCGTGGCCCCGGAGCAGATCGTCGACGTCTGCAAGGTCTATGGCTGCCTGCCGGCGCGCCAGTCGTCCGAGGAAGCCTACCTGGCGTATCTGCAGGAGCGCTACCCCGGTATCAACCACAGCGTCATCTTCGAAGCCATTGACTATCTCGACAACCCGCACCATGAGGGCTGGGTCCCGGAATGGGGCAAGATCAACGACGCCCTGAACAACTCGCAGTCCATCCTCTATACGGAAGCGGAGGCTGATGTCGCCGCCGTGATGGAATCGGCCAACCAGGACGTACAGGACATCCTGGACGAATACTGGGCCGGCCAGTAGACGGCTCGGCCGTAACGAAGGGGGACGGCCGCGCGGCCGTCCCCTATTCCGCGATCGGTTCGCACCCGGAGGCGATATGTCTCGTTTCCTTCCGCGCAAGCTGACGCTGTCGCAACGCGAAGCCCTGACGGCCTATGCCTTCATTTCGCCGTGGCTGATCGGTTTCCTGGTCTTCACGATCGGCCCGATGCTGGCGTCGCTCTACTATTCCTTCACCCGCTACAACATCATCGACCCGCCGCAATGGGTCGGGCTCGACAATTACGCGCGCGCCCTGGGCGGCGTCCCGGACTATCTGCGGACGGGCGATACGCGCGCCCTGTCCGACCCCCTGTTCTGGCAGTCACTCAAGGTGACGATCTACTTCGCCTCGCTCGCCCTGCCCCTGGGCCTGTTGTTCAGCTTCATCCTGGCCCTCATGCTGAACCAGAAGGTCCCCGGGCAGCGCATCTGGCGGACGATGTACTTCCTGCCGTCGATCATCGCCGGGGTGGCGGTCGCGCTGCTCTGGGTGCGCATCCTCAACCCGCGTCTGGGCGTGCTCAACCCGTTTCTGGAGCGCATCGGCATCGAGAATCCGCCCGGCTGGTTGAACGACCCGCAGTGGGCCGTGCCCGCCCTGGTCATGATGAGCCTCTGGGGGATCGGCGGCACGATGATCATCTACCTGGCCGGCCTGCAAGGGATCCCGACGGACCTTTATGACGCAGCCAAAGTCGACGGGGCCAACGGCTGGCAGCGGATGCGAAACGTGACGTTGCCGATGATGACCCCGGTGATCTTCTATAACCTGGTACTGGGGCTGATCGCCACCTTCCAGTATTTCACCGAAGTCTATGTGGCGACGGGAGGCACGGGAGGCCCGCAGCGGTCCACCCTGTTCTATAACCTCTACCTCTATCAGAACGCTTTCCGCTACTTCGAGATGGGGTATGCCTCTGCCCTGGCCTGGATCCTGCTCGTCATCGTCCTTGTCCTGACCGCGCTCGTGTTTCGCTCGTCCGGGTCCTGGGTCCATTACGAAGGACACTTGCGAGGCCGATGATGCAGCGAGCAATTGACAGTATCAACTGGCTGACTGCCACGACCAAGGGTCACGCCCTCATCCTGAAGACCCTGACCACCCTGGCCCTGGCCATCGGCGCTGTCGTCATCCTCATCCCGCTCGGCTTCATGGTCTCGACATCACTGAAGGACCCGGGGCAGATTCGCTCGGATGGCAGCTCGCTCATCCCGCGCGCCCCGCGGACGGCCGAAGTCAACGGGAAGATGGAGCCGCTTTACCGGGTGGAGATCGACGGGCGACGGGCTGAAATGGCCCTGATCAAGAAACAGCCGGGCGGCATGGGGCAGTTCGTGGACCCCGCCAACCCGTCCGAGATCGTCGAGTTGAAGATCAGCGAGCAACGGCAGCTCTACCAGCTGGAGGTGCACTGGGAGAACTACCCGGAAGCGATCAATGCCATGCCCTTCTGGCGCTATCTGGCCAACACCCTGATCGTCACCTTCGTTGGCATGTTCGGCATGTTGCTGTCGTGCTCGCTGGTGGCGTATGGCTTCAGCCGCTTCCGCGCGCCGGGGCTCAACATCCTGTTCCTGCTCCTGCTGTCGACGATCATGCTGCCCAGCCAGGTGCGGCTCATCCCGCTCTATGTCTTTTACCAGGAGCTTGGCTGGGTCGACACGCTGTTGCCGCTGATCGTGCCGCTCTTCTTCGCCAATGCCTACGACGTCTTCCTGCTGCGGCAGTTCTTCATGACGATCCCGCTGGACATGGACGACGCGGCCAAGATCGACGGGGCCAATGCCCTCCAGGTGCTGTTCTACGTGATTCTGCCGCAGTCGCGCGCCGCGCTGGTCTCGGTCGCCATCTTCCACTTCCTGTTCGCCTGGAACGATTTCTACGAGCCGCTCATCTTCCTGCACAGCCGCGAAAACTGGACGCTGGCCGTCGGGCTGCAGACCTTTGACGCGGTCTATACCATCAATACCCATCTCATCATGGCTATCTCGGTGCTGATGATCATCCCGCCGATCGTGCTGTTCTTCCTGAGCCAGCGCATCTTCAGTCAGGGCGTGGTATTCAGCGGCGTGAAGGGCTAACCACACCATGTCTACCTACACCTTTCCGCCCGGTTTCCTGTGGGGCGCGGCGACAGCCGCGTATCAGATCGAAGGCGCCTGGGATGCTGACGGCAAGGGCGAGTCCATCTGGGACCGCTTCAGCCACACGCCCGGCAACGTCGCCGACGGCGACACCGGCGATGTCGCCTGCGACCACTATCACCGCTATGCCGAGGACGTCGAGCTCATGGGCCGGCTCGGCCTGCAGGCCTATCGTTTCTCGACCTCCTGGCCGCGCGTCCTGCCCAGCGGCCGCGGCCCCGCCAACCTGCCCGGCCTCGACTTCTATGACCGGCTGGTGGACACGCTGCTTGAGGCGGGTATCGAACCTTTCCTGACGCTCTATCACTGGGACCTGCCCCAGGCGCTGCATGAGCAGGGCGGCTGGCTGAACCGTGACGTCGGCCATGCCTTCGCCGACTATGCCGTCCTGATGGCCCTGCGCCTGGGCGACCGGGTGCGCCACTGGACGACCTTCAACGAGCCGGGCGTCGTCGCCTTTGACGGCTTCCTGAGCGGCGAGCACGCGCCCGGCGTCCGCGACCTGAAGCAGGCGCTCCAGGTCGCCCACAACCTGCTTGTCGCCCACGGCCTGGCGACGCGCGCCCTGCGCGAGACGGCGCGCGACCTTGAGGTCGGCATCGTCCTCAGCCAGTGGGGCATTGACCCGGCCAGCGATGCCCCGGAAGACGTGGCCGCGGCCGAGGAGGCCTGGAACCGGGGCGAGACGATCTTCCTGGAGCCGCTCTTCCACGGCATGTACCATCCGGCCGCCTGGGCCGCGGCCGGGGACAACGTGCCGGAGGTTTGCCCCGGCGACATGGCCCTGATCGCCCAGCGGCTCGACTACCTGGGGATCAACTCATACTCGCGCTCGGTCATCGGCGCGGCGGGGCAGGTGTCGCCCGTACCCGGCAGCGAGTACACCGAGATGGGCTGGGAGGTCTGCGCGCCCGCCTTCGCCCGGCTGCTCAAGCGGCTCCACCGCGATTATCGCCTGCCGCCGGTCTACATCACTGAAAACGGCGCGGCTTTTCGCGATGAGGTGGCCGGAGGCGGGGCCGTCCATGACGGCCGTCGCCTGGCCTATATCCGCGACCACCTGATCGCCGTCCATGAGGCTATCGAGTCCGGCGTCGATATCCGCGGCTACTTCGTCTGGTCGCTGTTCGACAACTTTGAGTGGGGCCACGGCTACAGCAAGCGCTTCGGCATCGTCCGGGTCGACTACGACACGCAGTGGCGGACGATCAAGGACAGCGGCAAATGGTACGCGCAGGCGATCCGCGATCACGGGTTCAGTGGCTGAGGCATGGCGTTGAGCGCGTGGGGCTGATGGACATGAGCGCGTGGGGGCCGGCGGCTGACGATGTCGTTGGTACATGACCGTGATTGACCGATGATCAAGACCATCCATAACCTGCCGCGGGTCGAGATGCGGCCGTTCGAGAGCCTGGAGGAATCCCGCCGGGCGCTTGTCGTCACCAGCGGGCCGGCCTGGCGCGCCGTCGCCCACCGGCTGCGCGGCCTGGATGCCGCCGACCACGTCGAGGTCACCGGGGCGACGGCCGAGCTCTGGGACGCGCTGGCGGCGGCCGCGGGCCTCGCCGCGGCCGAGGTCGCCTATGCGGTCGGTGGCGGGCTGGCGGCCGACGCGGCCAAGTACATGGCCGCGCGGCACGGTCTTGCCCTCGTCGTCCTGCCCACGGCCCTGTCGGTCGACGCTTTCCTGACCGCCACCTCCGGCGTGCGCGCTGACGGCTGTGTCCGCTACCTGCCGAGCAAAGTGCCGGAGACGCTCATCCTCGACCTGGACGTGGTCGCCGCCGCCCCACCCGGTGTTCGCGCCGCGGGAATCACCGATGTGCTGTCCATCGCCACCGGCTGCTGGGACTGGCAATTCGCGGAGGAGCAGGGGCAGAACCCGCCCGGCATGACCTTCATCCCCTGGGTCTACGACGCCGCCCAGGCCATTCTGCGCGGCGCGCTGGATTGCGCCGAAGCGGCCGGCCGCGGCGACCGCGACGGGTTGAAGGCGTTGTACGACGGCCTGGCGCTGGAAGTCCAGCTCTGTAACCAGGTCGGCCACGCCCGGCCGGAGGAAGGCAGCGAACACTACTTCGCCTACGCGGCCGAGAACCTGACCGGCCACGGCCTGCCGCACGGCGACCTGGTCGGGCCGGGCATCCTGCTCGCCGCGCGGCTGCAGGGGCAGGACACGCGGGCGCTGGAGGCGGCGCTGCGGGCCTGTAACGTGCCGCTGGACCGAATCGCTCCGGAGGCGACGGCCGCGACCCTGCGCGACCTGCCCGACTACGCGCGCCGGCACCGGCTGCCCTTCGGCATCGCCCACGTGCCCGAAGCGTGGAAGGCAGCGGCCTAGAACCGACGCCCGAGGCATGCCATGTATCATCGTATCCGCTGGACGCCCGAGAAACTGCTTCGCCGCCTGGGTCTGATCGAACCGCTCGTTTACCGGCGGTCCGCGCCGCTTGCTCCGTTTCGCTATATCGAACTCGATGGCCCGCTCGCGGCCGCGCCGGTCGGCCCCGATGTCGACGATCGCGACTGGCCCGAAGTTCGCGGCGGTGACTACTGGGGGCGCTGGATGACCGACTTCGTCCTGCGGACCCGGTTCCACGTCCCGGCTGACTGGGCGGCGGGCGGCCCACTGGCCCTCTATCTGCCGCTCGGCGACGCCGGCGACTTCAGCCACCCGGAGGCGCTGGCCTATCTCGACGGCACGCCCTATGCCACCTGCGATCGCCACCACCAGGAGTTCCTGCTCGGGCCGGAATGGGCCGGCGGCGAGCACGTGCTGGCGCTGCACGGCTGGACGGGGCTGGGCGGCATGGTTGACAACCTGACCACGACCAGGCTCTACATGCGCTCCTGCGCCGTTGTCCAGATCTGCCGGCCGCTCCGCGACTTCGTCGCCCTGGCGCGCGTTGCCCTGGAGACGGCCGCCGCGCTCGACGACAACGCGCCCGAGCGCCACGCGCTCCTGGATGCGCTGGACGCGGCCTTCGGCGTCCTGGATACACGGGAGCCGCTGGGCGATCAGTTCTATGCCTCGGTCGAACCGGCCCTGACGTCGTTGCGGGCCGGCATCGGTTCCGCCGGGCGGCCGATGGACGTCACCCTCCACGCGACCGGCCACGCCCACATCGATGTGGCCTGGCTCTGGACGCTGGGCCAGACCCGGCGCAAGGCGGAACGCACGTTTCACACGGTCGCCCGGTACATGGAGCAATTCCCCGGCTACCGTTTCAGCCAGAGCCAGCCCCACCTGTACGAGGGCATTCGCCAGGACCACCCGGCGCTGTTCGAGGACATCCGGCGGCGGGTGGTCGAGGGGCGCTGGGAACCGATGGGCGGCATGTGGGTCGAGGCCGACTGCAACCTGACCGGGGCCGAGTCGCTGGCCCGCCAGTTCCTGCTCGGCCGGTCGTTCTTCCGCGAGCACTTCGGCCCGGAGGCCGACACGCCGGTGCTGTGGCTGCCCGACGTCTTTGGCTACGCCTGGGCGCTGCCCCAGCTCATCCGCCAGGCCGGGCTGCGCTGGTTCATGACGATCAAGATCGGCTGGAGCCAGTACAACCGCCTGCCCTATGACACGTTCTGGTGGCAGGGGATCGACGGCACGCGCGTCCTGACCCACTTCAGCACCGCCCCCGACCACGAGGGCGGCATGGTCAGCACCTACAACGCCAACGCCACGCCGGGCTCCGTCCTGGGCAGCTGGCGGCTGCTCCAGCAGAAGGAGATGCAGCGCGACCTGTTGATGGCCTACGGCTATGGCGACGGCGGCGGCGGCCCGACGCGCGAGATGCTGGAGAACATCGAGTTGATGGCGTCGTTTCCCGGGCTGCCGCAGGCGCGCTACTCAACCGTGCGGGCGTTTTTCGAAGCGCTGGAGGCGACGACCGCGGCCGATCCGCGCCTGCCCACCTGGAACGGCGAGTTGTATCTCGAGTACCACCGCGGGACCTACACGACCCAGGCCCGCAACAAGCGCGCCAACCGCAAGAGCGAATTCCTGCTCCATGATGCCGAGTTCCTGGCCGGCTTCGCCGCGCTTCTCGATCCGGTCTACCGCTACCCGGCCGAGCGTTTCCGCGAGGCGTGGCGGACGGTCTGCCTGAACCAGTTCCACGACATCATCCCCGGCAGCAGCATCACGCCCGTCTACATTGAATCGCAGGCGCAATACGCGGCACTCACGGCCGACGCCGGCGCCGCGCGCGACGAGGCGCTGGCCGCGCTGGCCGGCGTGCTGGGCGGCGACGCGCTGCTGGCCAACCCGAGCTCATTCGCCCGGCGCGAGGTCGTCTTCCTGCCCGGTGCGTCGGGTGGCTGGGCGCGGGCGGGCCAGCCCCTGACCGGCCAGCCGGTTGAAGGCGGGCTGTTGCTGGACGCCGGCGTGCTGCCCGCCTACTCCGTCACGCCGCTCAGCCGGACGGCCGCGGGTGCGCCGGAGCCGCCCGCGAGCCTTTCAGCAGATGAGCGACGGCTCGAAAACGACCAGCTGCGGGTCGAGTTCAACGATGCGGGCGACATCGTCCGGCTGTTCGACAAGGTCGCCGCGCGCGAGGTGCTGCCGGCCGGGGCGGTCGCCAACGTCTTCCAGGCCTTCGAGGACCGGCCGATGGAGTTCGACGCCTGGGACATCGACATCTACTACGACGACAACATGTGGCCGGCCGGACCGGCCGAGTCCATCCGCCTGGTCGAGGCCGGGCCGTTGCGGGCGACACTGGAGATCCGCCGCCGGGTGATGAGCAGCCCGATCGTCCAGCGCATCTCGCTGGCCCATGACACGTCGCGCCTCGACTTCGACACCCAGATC
Source organism: uncultured Ardenticatenaceae bacterium (assembly GCA_964422535.1). Lineage (GTDB taxonomy): Bacteria > Chloroflexota > Anaerolineae > Promineifilales > Promineifilaceae > Promineifilum. The sequence goes on from CAYRBP010000047.1 coordinate 12,947, forward strand.
GACTGGCGCGAGCGCCACATGCTGCTCAAGGTCGCTTTCCCGGTCGACGTGCTGGCCCCGCAGGCGAGCTACGAGATTCAATGGGGCCAGGTCCAGCGGCCGACCCACCGCAACACGAGTTGGGACTGGGCCCGATTCGAGACTTGCGCCCAGAAGTGGGTCGATCTGAGCGAGGGCGACTATGGCGTCAGCCTGCTCAATGACTGCAAGTACGGCCACGACATCCGAGATAACGTCATCCGGCTCAGCCTGCTGCGCGGAGCGACGTTGCCCGACCCGCTGGCCGACCTGGGTGAGCATCGTTTCGCCTATAGCCTGTTCCCCCACCGCGGCCCGCTCGACGAGCGCACCTCGGCCGCGGCCTACGCGCTCAATGACCCGATCATCGCCTGGCTGGCGCCGGAGGGAAGACCGGCAGCGGGCGAACCGGCCTGGCTGCTAGCCGCGCAGCCCGGCAACGTCATCATTGAGACGGTCAAGCGGGCGGAGGACGGCCGCGGGCTGATCGTCCGCCTGTATGAGTCACAGCGGCGGCGCGGGCCGGCGAGCATCGCGACCGGCTTCCCGCTGGCGGGCGTCTGGGAGACGAACCTGCTCGAGGCGGACGAGCGTGAAATGGCCCACGGCGAGCGGGCCTTCACGTTCGACCTGCGGCCGTTCCAGATCATGACCCTGCGGCTGTTGCCGGCCGCGGAAACGGAAAAGGAGGCGCAATGACCCTGCGAATCGCGCTGACCGGCGCGGGCTATATCGGCAAGGTGCACGCGATGGCCGCGCGCAACCTGGGCGGCCGGGTGGCGGCCGTCGTCTCGCGGCCGTCGGACAATCGGCATGCGGTCGCCGCCGCACGCGGCGCGGCCGAGTACGACGATATTCAGGCGGCGCTGGAGGCGGGCGGCTTCGATGCCGTCGTCGTCTGCACGCCCAACTATCTCCACGCGCCCGAGTCGATCGCCGCGCTGAAGGCAGGCCTGCCGGTCATGGTCGAGAAGCCGATGGCCATGAACGCGACCGAGGCCGGGGCCATGGTCGAAGCGGCCGCGCGTTCCGGGGCGGCGTTGATGGTCGCCCACTGCTGGCGTTTTGACCCCGACGTGCTGTGGCTGAAGGAGCAGGCCGGGCGGCTCGGCCGCATCGTCCGCACCCACGGCTACGGCGTGCACACCCACTGGGGGCCGAGCGGCTGGTTCACCGAAGCGCGATTCGCCGGCGGCGGGGCGATGGCCGACATGGGCATCCACGCCCTCGACACGGCCCGCTTCTTGCTGGGCGACCCGAACCCGGTCTCGGTCTATGCCCGGATCGGGACGAATTACACGCCGTATGACGTCGACGATACCGGGCTGATCCTGGTCAACTGGGATAACGGGACGACGTCGCTGATCGAGTCCGGCTGGTGGCAGCCGCACAGCGACGGGCCGGAGGCGGCGACGCGCCTCTACGGCACGGAGGGCTATGGCAGCCTGTTCCCGACGAAACTGGAGTTGCCCAACCGGGCCGAGGAGAAACTGGACGTCATCGACCCCGGTTTCCCGTTCCCGCGGCCGGAGCATTGCCCGCAATCGATGTACGACGACCAGATGCGCTACTTCTTCGATTGCGTGACCGGCGGCCGCGCGCCCGTGCCCGGTGGGGCCGAGGGGCTGACCAACATGCGCGTCGTCGATGCCGCTTACGCCTCCGCGCGAAGCGGACAGGTCGTGGATATCTGAGCGGAGTATTCGCCGATTCACGCGGATCAGGCGGGTGGGCCTGGCCGGGAAGTCCCCGGCCGGGTACTGGCTGAAGCCCGTCTCGCCCGTGGGAATCCGCGATCGCGTTTTTCGGAGGAACGATGACCCTTGACACTGTGTTGCCGATACCGGACCTGTTCCAGGCGCGGCGGGTGCTGTGCATCCAACCGCACTATGACGATAACGACATCGCCGCGGCCGGGACGCTGGCCCTGCTCAGCCGGGCCGGGGCCGAACTCACCTACTGCACCGTGACCGATGACCTGATGGGCGTTGTCGAGGGGGTGCCGGTGGACGAGGCCGCGGCCGCCCTGAAGCGCGACCAGGCGCGCGCGGCCGAGATCGTCGGCGTGCGCGAGCAATTCTGGCTCGGCTACCCGGACGCGGGCGACTACGACTACTTCGCCGTCCGGCGCGACCTGCTGGGCGTCATCCGTCGCGTCCGGCCTGATTTCATCTTCACCGTTGACCCGTGGCTGGCCTATGAGGCCCACCGCGACCACATCCAGACCGGGCTGGCGGCGGCCGAGGCGACTATCTTCGCCGGGCTGACGCGCATCGCCAGCAGCGACCCGGCGGCCGATGCTGCCTGGGACGGCCACGACATCCGGGGCATCGCCTTCTACTTCACCCGCGAGCCGAACGTCCGGGTCGATATCGGCTCGGTCTGGGCTGAGAAGGTCGCCGCCTTGCGCTGCTATGAGACGCAATTCGACCCGCCGGACATGGATCAACTGATCATGGCGCTGGAGGCCAAGTCCCGCCAGACGGCCGCGGGCCAGGGCTTTGACTACGGCGAGCCGTTGAAGGTGCTGAATACCAGCGCCCTGCACTGCGGGATCTAGGAAGCTGGAGCGGAGGGGGACCATGAAGATCGGCGTCGTTGGCGGGACGGGCAACATCAGCGAGAGCTTCGTCCGGCTGCTGCTGGACCAGGGACACGAGGTCGTCTGCATCAACCGGGGCGAGCACAGGCCCGTGCCGGGGGGCGCGCGGCTGCTGAGGCAGGACAGGCACGATCGGGCGGCCTTCGAGGCGGCCGTCCGGGCTGAACGCTTCGACGCGGGGATCGACATGATCTGCTTCAACGCCGAGGACGCGGCCAGCAGCCTGCGCGCCTTTCGAGGCGTCGGCGTCTTCGTCCACTGCTCGACCGTCTGCACCTACGGCATCGACTATGACTGGTTCCCGACGACCGAGGACCACCCGTTGCGGCCGATCACCGGCTATGGGCGCGACAAGGCGGCGGCCGACGCGCTCTACCTGGAGGCCTACTACCGCGAAGGCTTCCCGGTCGTCATCATCAAGCCATCGACGACCTATGGCCCGCAGCAGGGGCTCGTCCGGCAGGTGGCCTGGGACTTCTCCTGGATCGACCGCATCCGCAAGGGCAAGCCGCTGGTCGTCTGCGGCGACGGCACGGCCCTGCACCAGCATCTCCACGTCGACGACGCGGCGCTGGGCTTCGCCGGCGTCCTGGGCAACCCGGCCTGCATCGGCCAGACCTACAACCTCGTCCGGCGCGAGCACGTCACCTGGGCCGACTATCACCGGACGGCGATGGCTGTGCTCGGCCGCGAGGTGGAGTTGGTCGGCGTGCCCCTGGCTAACCTGAGAGCGGCCGGCATCCCCGACTTCGATATCACCGAGGAGATCTTCGCCCACCACGTCTTTTACAGCCCGGCGAAGTTGATGCGCGACGTGCCGTCGTTCGCGCCGCGCGTCTCGCTGGCGGCCGGCATGGAGCAGGCCATCGAGGCCATGGACCGCGACGGCCGCATCCCGGACTCGGACGCCATCGCCTGGGAAGACGCGATCATCGCCCAGCAGCGAGCCGTCGGCCGCCCGGCCTGATTCACCGGAGAGACCCATGCCCCCCAACCCGCTACTCAGGAAACTTGGCTACTCGGACGATGACCGCCTGGCCATCATCCATGTCGACGACGTGGGCATGTGCCACGCCTCGTTGCAGGCCTTCGCCGACCTGTGGGAGTTCGGCACGATCTCGTCCGGCGCGGTCATGGTGCCTTGCCCGTGGTTCCCGGCCACGGCCGCCTGGGCGCGCGCCCACCCGGAGGTCGACCTCGGCGTCCACGGCACAGTCAACGCCGAGTGGGCCGGCTACCGCTGGGGCCCGGTCTCGACCGGCGACCCGGCGACCGGCCTCATGGACGACGAGGGCTACTTCCACCGCGCCGAGACCGGTTGCTGGGAACTGGCCGACGCCGGGGCCGTCCGGCTGGAGATAGACGCGCAGGTCGAGCGGGCGCTGGCCGCCGGTCTGGATGTGACCCACATCGACACCCACATGGGCACGCTGACCCACCCGAAGTTCATCCCTGGCTACCTGCAGACACTCCACCGCTTTGCCCAGCCGGGGCTCATCCCGCGGATGGACAAGGCCCAATTGATGGGCCTGGGATTGCCCATCGATGAAGACGCGGCCGAGATGTTCGTCGGGCTGATCAACGGCCTTGAACAGGCCGGCTATCCGTTGATCGATGCCATCGACTATCTTCCGCTGGACGACCCGGCCGGCCATATCGACCTGGCGAAGCGCAAGCTGGCGGCGATGCCGCCGGGCATCACCCACTTTCTGATGCACCCGGCGATCGACACGCCGGAACTGCGGGCCATCACCCCCGACTGGCCCAGCCGCGTCGCCAACTACGAGGCATTCATGAGCCACGAAGTGAAGCAGTTCATCAGGGACGCAGGTATTCAGGTCATCGGCTACCGGCCGCTGCGCGACCTCGTGCCGGGCAGGAAGACACCGGAGGCGAGCGCATGACCGCTATCACCCAGCCAGGCCCGGACGCGCCGGTGATGGAGACCAGCCGGCGCACCCGGATGATGTATTCGCTGATGAGCCTCGGCGTGGCAACGCCGGCCGAGACCATCGCCGGCGTGATCGCCTTCTTCATCGTTGACGTCAAGAACCTGCCGGCGACCTGGTACGCCTCGTTCTGGTTCATCTATACGCTCTACAACGCCTTCAACAATCCGGCGCTCGGTTACCTGTCGGACCGGACCCGCTCGCGCTGGGGCCGGCGCATCCCCTACGTCCGCTTTGGCGGCCTGCCCTATGTCGTGGCCTTCGTCCTCATCTTCAGCAACCCCTTTGACGGCAAGGTGAACCCGGTCGCCCTGCTGGTCTTCTTTGGCGTGATCATCGTCATATGGGAGACGCTCTACACCGGTCTGGCGACGGGCTACTACGGCCTCTTGCCGGAGATGTTCGGCCGCTATGAGGAGCGGACCGACGTCGCCGCCAAGATGAACATCTTCCAGACCGTCGCCCTGGTGCTCGGCGCCGCCTTGCCGCCGGTTTTGTCACAATGGCTGGGCTGGTCGGGCATGGCGATCCTGCTGGCCGTCATCTCGGCCATCGCCATCTACGTCGCGTTGCCGGCGCTGTTCGAACGGCCTGACCTCCGGACCGACACCAGCTACCCGTTCGGTAAGGCCGTGCGCGATACCTTCGTGAACCGCAGCTACCTGACGGCGGCCGGGGCGCAGGCGATGCGCTTCTTCGCCACCGGGACGCTCCAGGCCGGCATGCTGTTCTACATGAAGTACAGCCTGAAAGTGGACGAAGGGATGGCCACGGTCATCTTCGGCATCGCCTTCCTGGTCGCCATGCTGTCGCTTTACCCGTGGCGCAACTGGGTCGCCAACCGGCTCGATTCGCGACGGACGCTGATGTTGGCCAACGCGGTCATGATCCTCGGCATCGTCCCGCTTGGCTTCGCCCCGAACATCGCCTTCGCCTACGCCGCGGCGGTGATCATCGGCATCGGTCTGGGCGGCCTGGTGTTGATCGGCGACGTCATCATGACCGAGGTCATCGACGAGGATGAGGTCAAGACGGGCCACCAGCGGGCGGGGATGTACTTCGGCATGAGCGGCTTCGTCATCACCCTCAGCGGGCTCCTTGTCTCAACCACTTTTGGGCTGATCATGCCCGCGTTCGGCTATGACACCCTGCTCGATGTCCAACCGGCGACGGTCGACCAGGGCTTCCGCATCTTCCTGACCGTGCCCACCACCATAGGCTTCCTGCTGGCCATCTTCCTGCTGTGGCTTTACCCGCTGCACGGGGCCCGGCTCAGGGAGATCCGTGCCCGGCTGGTGGCGAAGCGGGAGGCCGGCGCCTCCCTGCCCGCCGGTGAATCACCCATCTCTGCCCACTGACCTCCGACCGGTGAGAACGATGTCTATCTACCTCGGTTATTCCCAAACTGTCATCACGCCCGACCTCGATCGGCCGGTCTATCTGGCCGGTTTCGGCCGGGATCGGCGGGCGACGGCCGTCCACGACGACCTGACCGCTCGCGCCCTGTGCCTGCGGACTGACGGGCTTGTCCTGGTCCTGGTCGCGCTTGACCTGATCGGCTTCTTCCGGGCAGACGTGCTGGAGGTCGTCGAGCGCGTCCGCGCGCGCGTCGGCCCGGACACGCCGCCGGTCGAGATGCTGATCGCCAGCACCCACACTCACCACGGCCCGGACACGATGGGCCTGTGGGGGCCCAGCGAGCTGGAGCGAGGCGTCGACCCGGTCTACATGGCCCAGCTAAAGGATCGGATCGTCGACGCCGCGCTGGCGGCCGTGGCCGGGGCGGTGCAGCCGGTCGTGCTGCAGCACGGCGCGCGCGTCCGCGTGCCCGGCGTGGCCAGGAACGCCCGCGACCCGGAGATCGTCGATGATGAGCTGGCCTTGCTCCAGTTCATTGGCCCGGACGGGCGGCCGCTGGCGACGCTGGCCGACTTCCCCTGCCACCCGGAAGTGCTGTGGGATGGCAACCCGGTCATCACCGCCGACTATGCCGGCGTCCTGCGGCGCGAGATCGAAGCCGCCACCGGCGCGCCCTGCCTGTTCTTTGCCGGCGCCCTGGGCGGCATGATGACGCCCGACGTGGTCGAACACTCATTTGAGGCGTGCGAAGCGATGGGCAAGGCGCTCGCCCGGGCGGGACTGGAGGCGCTGGACGGCCGGGCGGGCGCGCCAGGCCACCGGCCGCAGACTTCCCCGGCCCGCAGCTTGCCCTCCACCGCCGGGCCGATCAGCATTTGCCGCGCGCCGGTCTCCATTCGCGTGCAGAACCCCCTGTTCGAGATGGCATTTGCGGCCGGCATCCTGCCCGACGGGCGGAACGACGCCGGCGAGGTCGAGACGGCGGTCAGCCTGGTCAAGCTCGGCGGGTTCTGGCTGGCGGGCGTGCCGGGCGAGCTGTTCCCGAAGCCGGGCATGGCGCTCAAGGCCGACATGCTGGCCGGTGGGGCGGAAGACGCGGCGATCATCGGGCTGGCGGACGACGAACTCGGCTACATCTTGCCCGCCGAGGACTATGTGACGCCCGCTGACTGGCTCGACCCGGGCGACCAGTACGAGGAGAGCGTCTGCGTCAGCCAGGAGGCCGGGCCGCGCGTCGTGGCCGCCGTGAGGTCGCTGCTATGAGCCGCATCGCCATCATCGGCGGCGGTTCCTATAGCTGGTCGCCGGCCTTCATGCGCGACATCTTCACCGCGCCGGCGCTGCGCGGCAGCACCGTCGTCCTGCACGACATCGACGCCGGCCGCCTCGACCTGTTGCATGCCCTGGGCCGTCTGATGCTCGACGATTTCGGCCTCGACTGCCGGCTGGAGAAGACGCTGTCGCTCGACGAGGCGTTGCGCGGCGCGGCCGTGGTCATCCTGACCATCACCACCGGCGGCCTGGAGGCGATGCGCCGCGACCTGGAGATCCCGGCCCGCTATGGCATCCGCCAGTCCGTCGGCGACACGACCGGCCCGGGCGGGCTGGCCCGCTCGCTGCGCAACATCCCGGTCGTAGCCGAGATCGGCCGGCGGGTGATGGCCCTCTGCCCGGAGGCGCTGTTTCTGAACTACACCAACCCGATGACGACGCTGACCCGGGTCCTGGCCCTGGCCGGCGTGCGCGTGGTTGGCTTGTGTCACGAGTGGCACGGCGTGCGCGACAAGCTGGCCGGCCTGTTCGGCGTTGAACCGGCGCAGATCACCGGCCGGGTGGCCGGCATCAACCACCTCATCTGGCTTACCGGGCTGTGGGCCGCCGGGCGCGACGTCTGGCCGGAGATACCGGGGCTGGCCGGGAAGGTGCTGTCGGGCGAGATCGTGCTGGATGCGGACGACGCCACCGTCTTCGCCGACCACGGCCGGGTCAAGTCGCGCCTGTTCCAGATCTACGGCGCGCTGCCCGCCGCCGGCGACCGGCATGTGGCCGAGTTCTTCGGCGGGTTCATCACGGAGGCCGGCGGATGGGGGGCGGACTACGGGCTGACCCTGACGACCGTGGAAGACCGGCTGGCAATCGAAGCGGACGCGCGCGGACTGATCGAGGCAGCGCTGCGCGGGGACCTGGCCCTTGCCCCATACATGGCGGAAACGTCGGGCGAGGCCGCGGCCGAGATCATCACCGCCTGGACGCGCGACGGCCGTTACACCGGCATCATGAACCTGCCCAACATCGGGCAGATCGCCAACCTGGCGTCCGGCGCGGTCGTGGAGACCATCGGCGTCATCGACGTGGCCGGGCCGCGTCCGCTTGCCTCCGGCAGCTTGCCGGACGGGGTGGCGGCCGTGCTGGAGCGCCACATCCGCAACCAGGAGATGACCGTCCGCGCGGCGCTGGCCGGCGACCGGGGTATGGCGCTGCAGGTGTTGCTCAACGACCCGCTGTCGGCCCGCCTGCCGGTCGACGCGGCCGAGGCGATGCTGGATGAGTTGCTCGCCGCGAACGACGAATGGAACTGACGGCCGGGCGCGAGGCGCCGGTCAAGGCGCGCCGCCCCTGCCGCGTGCATCAGACTGATCAAACGAGACCATAGGAGAAATACAATGTCCGACTTGGCAATCCTGGGAGGCCCGAAGGCCCGCACCGCACCGTATCCTGACTGGCCTGTGTGGGACGAGCGCGACGTCCAGGCCGTCGCCGAGGTCGTCCGCTCCGGGCGCTGGGGCGGCTTCCCCTATCCGGGCCCGAAGACGGCCGCGCTGGCCAAAGCCTTTGCTGAGATGCAGGGCGGCGGCTATGCCGTGCCGATGATCAACGGCACGGTGACCATGGAAGTGGCGCTCCGGGCCAGCGACATCGGCTGGGGGGATGAGGTCATCGTCCCGGCTTACACGTTTCAGGCCACGGCCGCCGCGCCGATGGCTGCCGGGGCCGTGCCGGTCATCGTCGACGTCGACCCGGAGACCTTCTGCATGGACCCGGCGGCGGTCGAGCGGGCCATCACGCCGAAGACGCGGGCGCTCATCCCGGTCCATCTCGGCGCGCAGATGGCCGACATGGACGCGCTGATGGCCATCGCCGAGAAGCACAATCTGATCGTCGTCGAGGACTGCGCCCATGCCCACGGCGCGAAGTGGAACGGCCGCGGCGCGGGGACGATCGGCCACTTCGGTAGCTTCAGCCTGCAATCATCCAAGACGCTGACGTCCGGCGAGGGCGGCATCCTGCTTTGCCGGACCCCGGAACTGGCGGCGAGGGCGGCGTCGGTCATCGACTGCGGGCGGCCGCATGCCCCGGGCGGCGGGCCTGAGTCGGATGAGGGCGAGCGACTGATGGGGGCCAACTACCGGCTGAGCGAGCTCCAGGCGGCGCTGGCCCTGGTCGGAATCGAGCGCTTCCCGGCCCAGGCGGCCGAGCGCGAGGCGATGGCGGCCTACATGGATGAGGCGTTGAGCGAAGTGCCGGGCGTGCGCGTCCTCCGCCGCGACCCGCGCCATACGACGCGCTCCTTCTACCGCTACGTCTTCGCCATCGACACGGCCGAATACGGCATGGACCACGATGTCGTCTGCGCCGCGCTCAATGCTGAGGGTATCGACTGCTGGGTGGGGTACGAGGCGATGCACAACTACGAGCTCTTTCAACCGCAGAAGTCGAAGCTGGCCGTGCCCAACGCCTTTCCCGACTACTTCCACTTTGACCGGATGAACCTGCCGGTGGCGACGCGAGCCTGCGAGCATGAGGCCGTCTGGCTCGACGAAGCCATCTTCCGCGCCGGCCACGAGGGCGTCGACGACGCCGTGGCGGCGATGAAGAAGATCCATGCCAACCGCGAGGCGCTGGCCGAGAAGGTGCGGGAGTTGCGAGGGTAGCGCGATCAGACCTCAGTGGGTTGCCCGCCCACTGAGGTCTTCACTTTACGGGTAGGGCGTCGGCGCCGGCAATGTCGGCAGGATTTCCGGCGTGGCGGTCGGCTCGCTCGTCGGCGTTTCGACCGGGCTGGTCGCCACCGGCGCGGTGGCGCTGGGCAGCGGCGTCCAGGTTGCCGTCGGGGTGAGCGACGGCAGCGCAGTCGGCGTCTCCGTCGGCGTCGCCGTGGCGGTCGGCGTCGGCGACCCGGTGGCTGTCGGTGTGGCGGTCGGGGTCGGGGTCGGCTGCGTGACGCGAAGGGTGATGCGGTCTTCGGCCGTCACCGGGTCGAACTCGGCCGTGAACGGGTTGTCCGGCCCGAAGATGATGACCCGGATCGTGACCGGCCCGGAGTAGTCGCCCAGTTGCGCGGTGTCCCAGCGGGCCAGCGGCCCGTCCTGGTAGGTATTGGGGTTCTGGCCCTGGATCAATCCCCAGCCGCCGGGGTTTTCGCCCAGGCCGTACTCGACCTGGTAGCCGGCGTAGTTCGGCCCGGCGACGGTGCCGCCGATCTCGATCTCGCCGGTCACCTCGCTGCCGCCGGCCGGGCGGTTGATCTCCACCCTCGGCCGGGGGGTGTTGGCGTCGCACTGCTGCACCGGCGGCGGGCGGAGCGGCAGGCCAATGCCCGCCTGCGCCGCCCAGGCCTGGCCCTGTGGCGTCGTCTGCAGCCAGTTCAGCGCCAGCGCGCGCTCGCGGTCCAGCACTTCAGGGCGGCCGAAGACGATCACGTCTCCGAAGTTGCCCGGGTAGGTCGCCTCAGGACAGAAGTTGTTGGCCGCCAGCCCGGTCCACCGATCGACCGTCGTCGTCGCAAGGGCCGGGTCGTTCAGGGGCGGCTGGTCCCCGGCGAAGACTTCCGGGATGCGCTGCGTGCAGCCGGGGCCGGGTACGGTCCCGGTTGTGGCGCAGACCTCTTGCTGGACGATGCCCGGCGGCCGGATGAAGTCGAGCGGCTGGCGGCCGGCCAGATACTCGGTCATGAACCGGTTCCAGATGGGCGTGGCCAGCTGGTAACCCGACTGGCCCGCGCCGATCGGTTCGTTATCGGTATTGCCGATCCAGACGGTCGTCAGGACCTGCGGCGCGTAGCCGATCGTCCAGCCGTCCCGCACGTCTTCGCGGGTGGAGCCGGAGGTGCCGGTCTTGACCGCCGTCGGATAGCCGGGGATGACGAGCGAGTTGTCGGCGCCAAACTCCGGCTGGCGCGCGTTGTTGTCGCTGAGGATATGGGTCAGCAGGTAGGCGTGCTCCGGCCGGACGACCTGCTGCGGCGCCGGGGTGAGCGTCGCCTGATCATAGAGCACCCGGCCCTGGCGGTCGGTGATGCGCTGGATGGCGTAGGGGGCGATGAAGCGGCCCTGGTTGGCCAGCGTGGCGAACCCGCCGGCCATCTCCAGCGGCGGGATCTCGCCGCCGCCGAGGGCCAGTGACAGGCCGTGATCGCGCGGGATGCCGTTCCCGGCGCAGCCGGTGTCCTGCAGGCTGTGCAGGCCGACCTTCTGGACGTTGGCGATGAACTCGCAGACGCCGACGAACTCCAGCGCCTTGACCGCCGGGACGTTGTAGGAGTTTCCGAGCGCCGGGCGGATGCGCAGCGGCCCGTGGAACTCATCGTCATAGTTCTTCGGCGCGTAGGGCGGGTTGGCCCCGTCCGGGAACTCCGTCGGCACGTCCCACAGCAGCGTGGACGGCGTCCATCCCTTCTCGAACGCGGACAGGTAGACGAGCGGCTTGATGGCCGAACCGGTCTGACGCGGGACCAGGGCCATGTTGACCTGGCCGCTGATCGATTCATCGTTGAAATCGATGCTGCCGACCATGGCCAGGATCTCGCCGGTCTCGGGCTGCAGCGCGACCAGGGCGGCGTTGTTCGCCCCGCCGGCGTTGAGCTGCGGCCGGGCTTCGCTGATCACCCGTTCGGCCAGTTGTTGGGCGGCCGGGTCGAGCGTCGTCTGGATGCTCAGGCCGCCGCGGTAGATCGACTGCGCGCCGAGAAGCTCTTCCGCCTGCTGCAGGACGGTCAGGGCGAAGTGCGGGTGGCGGATGGTGACCGTCGGCTGCTCCAGGTTGTAGACGCGCTGGGCCATCTCATCGAGGGCGGCCTGGGCGTCCTGCAGGGTGACGTTGTCGTTGGCGACCATCAGGCTGAGCACTTCGCGCTGGCGGCCGACGGCTTTGTCCGGCGCGCTGTACGGGTCCCACAGGGCGGGCGCTTGGGGCAGCCCGGCCAGCAACGATGCTTCGGCGAGCGTCAGGTCGGAGGCCGGCTTCTGGAAATAGGTCTGCGAGGCCGCCTCGATGCCATAGGCCAGGTTGCCGTAGTAGATCTCGTTCAGGTACAGCTCGAGGATCTCGTCCTTGGTGTAGGTGCGGGAGATCTCGGCGGCCAGGAACAACTCGCGCACCTTGCGGCGGAAGCTGCGCTCGGTGCGCTCGTCCTCATTCAGCAGGGTCGCGCGCACCAGTTGCTGGGTGATGGTGCTCGTGCCGGCGATCGCCTCCCGGTTGACGGCCGCGTCGATGACGGCCCGGGTCAGGCCGATGATGTCGAAGCCGGGGTTCTCGTAGAAACGCTTGTCCTCCGTCGCGATCGTCGCCTGGATCAGATAGGGCGAGATCTGGCTGAGCGGGACATAGGTCCGGTTGCCGGCGTTTGGATCGGCCTGGGCGTAGAGCAATTCGCCGTTGCGGTCAAAGATGCGCGCCGTCTCGAAGGAGCTGGCCCGGTCCCGCAGTTCGGTCGGGTTGGGCAGGTCGCTGGCGACGACGCTGTAGACGATGGCCGCGCCGGAGGCGGCCAGCAGGAACAGCACCACCATGCTGACGGCCAGGATGGCCATGGCGCGCAGAAAGCCCTGGCCCCCGCTGCCCTTTGGAGCGGGCACGACGGCCGGCGGCGGCGGCGCGGGCGGCCGCGGCGGGCCTGCCGGCTTCGTCTCGCGGACCGGGCCGGCCGGCTTCGGCTGCGCGGGTCGGGCAGCGGGTTGCCCGCCGGCCGGCCGGGTCGTGCCCTGCGTCTGGCCGGGAACGCCGGCGGCCTGGGTCGGCAGATCGCTCGTCGGCCGCTGCGCGCCGGGGAAAGCGACGTTCGGCCGGACGATCGTGGCGTCCATGTCTTCCTGCGGCGGGATCGCTTCCGGGGGGCGCATCGTCTGCGGCGGGCGCTGGGTCGCCGGCGTGGCCTGCGTGGCGGGCGCGGCCGGCCTGGGCTGGGCGGCAGGCGGCTGCGGGGCGGTCGTCGTCCGATCGCCCGTCGCCTGGTCGGCCGGTGTATCCCCACCGCCCTCGATGTCGTCCAGGGTGATGGTGATCGTCGGGTCGATGCCTTTCGGCGGCTGGGCCGGCGTCTTGCTCGCGGCAGCCGGGTCGACCGGCTGGGCCGCGGCGGGCGGTTCGGCCGCGGTCGGTGGGTTCGACTTGACCAGCGGGGGCAGTTCGGAAGGCCTGTTCCCGGCCGGGCCGACGACCGTCGGCACGTTGACGTCGCTGTCCATCCCTTCGTTCATCAGGTCGAACAGCGACACCTCGCCGGCCGGCTTGTCGGGCGACTCGCGCCGGGTATAGGGTTTCAGCGGTGGGTTCTGGTTGGGCGCTCCACCCGGGTCTTCTTGCTTCTTGTCGTCGTCCATTGTCACCCTTTCGACGACGCGCGCCGCCGAAATGTTCCCGTCAGGCCCGGCTCTTGACGAGCATGACCCAGGTCGCGCGCTGGACGATCTCGCCCTTCTGATTGACCACGGCGACCTTCATCGTGATGTTACCACCGTTGAGACGCGGAAAGGCCTTCTTCTCAACGATCTCCAGTTGCACATGAACGGTGTCGCCAATGAAGACGGGCAGGCTGAATTTGCATTCAACCTCGCGGAAGGCCAGGACCGTGCCTTCGATGAGGCCGGACTGGACGGCCAGGCCGGAAGCGATGGCATGGACCAGCAGGCCATGGGCGACGCGGGCGCCAAACGGCTGGCCGGCCGAATAGACGGCGTCGGTGTGGATGGCGTTGAAATCGCCCGATAGTCCGGCGAAGGCAACGATGTCGGCTTCGGTGATCGTCCGCGCGGCCGTGCCCAGGCCCTGGCCGATCTCAAACTCCTCGAAGTACTTCCCGCGGGGTTGGTAGGCGAATTCGGTCATGGTTTCCTCGGATAGTGGCCGGTGGACAGTGGTCTTCATCTGATTACTGGCCACTGACCACTGACCACTGTTCACTGTCCACTTCTTCTACTCCGTCGCTGCGGCCAGCTTCTCCGTCTCGTCGGCCACGGCCAGGGCATCGATGAACGGGTCCAGGTCGCCATCCATGACAGCCGGCAGGTTGTAGCTGGTGAAGCCGACCCGGTGGTCGGTGACGCGCGACTGGGGGTAGTTGTAGGTGCGGATCTTCTCGCTCCGGTCGCCGCCGCCGATCTGGGCCTTGCGGTCGGCCGCCACGGCCGCGCTCTGCTTTTCCTCTTCCATCTCCTGCAACCGGGCCTGGATGATGGCCATGGCCAGCCGCTTGTTCTGGGTCAGGCTGCGCTCGGACTGGATCTTGACGAAGATGCCCGTCGGCTTGTGGACCACGCGGGCGGCCGTCTGGTTCTTCTGCATATGCTGGCCGCCGGGGCCGCTGGAAAACTCGGCCGTGATGACCAGGTCGCGCTCGTCGAGGGTGATCTCCACGTCGTCGAGCTCCGCCATGACGGCGACCGTCGCCGCGCTGGTATGGATTCGCCCCTGCGCCTCGGTCACCGGGACGCGCTGCACGCGGTGGACGCCGCTTTCGTACTTGAGGCGCGAGTAGGCGCCCTTGCCCTTGACGGCCAGGATGACCTCTTTGTAGCCGCCGACGCCCGTTTCGTTCTCGTCGACGATCTCCGTCTTCCAGCGGCGCGCCTCGGCGTAACGGGTATACATTCGCAGCAGGTCGCCGGCGAAGATGCCGGCTTCGTCGCCGCCGGTGCCGGCGCGAATCTCGATGAAGACGTTGCGGTCGTCGCGCGGGTCTTTCGGGACAAGCAGGGAACGCAGCCGGCGCTCCAGCGATTCGAGCTCGGCGGTGAGTTGCTCGACCTCCTCGGCCGCGAGGGCCGCCATCTCTTCATCTTCGCCGGCGGCGCTCAGTTCCTGGGCCTGGGCCAGGTTGTCCTGGACCTTGCGGTACTCCTGGTAGGTCTCCACGACCGGCAGCAGCTCGGTGCGTTCCTGGGCCAGCTCGGTCAGCCTGACATGGTTGGCGAGGACGGCGGGGTCGGCCATCATCGCCTCGATCTCATCAAAGCGCGCGGCGACCTTTTCCAGCTTGTCGAAAATGCTCATAGGACCGGGTCAGGCGCCCCGGATGGAGCGCGTCATAGGTTGCGACCTGCGATTATATGACGGGGCGGCCGCGGGCACAAGCGGAGGAGGGCAATCGCAGGGCTCTTCAGTAGTAGGCAAGATTGGTCGACACACGCCTCTTTGACGGCCCGGCTGACCGCTCAGTAGGGGCAATGCAACCGGGCAAGTGCTGTTTTGGGCAACGGGACCTTTCGCTCCCGGTTGCATTGCCCGCTCTGCATTCTTTGACACAGGGCAGGGAGGGCAATGCAACGGCAGCAAAAGCCTGTCGCTGAAGCAGCCGTGTCGCGGCCGTTGCATTGCCCCTACTATGATTCCAGGAAGGCAAATTCGACGCAGCCAGTCCGACTACTGAAAAACCCTGAGGGC